>NZ_JBFOHM010000004.1:0-424725 GCF_040812005.1 Arthrobacter sp. HS15c | reverse complement strand
CGCGTTCCCCGTGGAGGAGGACTGGGACACGCGGGCCTACCTGCGCCACCTGCCCACCGTGTTCGAAGCTGTCCGGAACGAATTCGGCCCCGAGCTCCCGCTGCTGCACGACGGCCACCACCGGATGACACCGATCCAGGCTGCCAAGCTGGGCAAGGCCCTGGAACCGTACGACCTGTTCTGGCTCGAGGACTGCACCCCGGCCGAAAACCAGGAAGCCCTCCGCCTGGTCCGCCAGCACACCACCACCCCGCTGGCCATCGGCGAAATCTTCAACACCGTCTTCGACTACCAGACCCTGATCAAGGAACAGCTGATCGACTACGTCCGCGCCGCCTCCACCCACTTCGGCGGGATTTCCCCGCTGAAGAAGGTCATGGACTTCGCCGCGCAGTACCAGATCAAGTCCGGCTTCCACGGCCCCACCGATATTTCCCCGGTGGGCTTCGCGGCGCAGCTGCACGTGGGCCTGGCCATCCACAACTACGGCATCCAGGAATACATGCAGCACTCGGACAAGACCAACGAAGTCTTCGAACAGTCCATGACCTTCGTGGACGGCTACCTGCACCCCGGCGACAAGCCCGGCATCGGCGTCGAATTCAACGCCGAAGCCGCAGCCGCCTACCCGTACCAGCAGGCGTACCTGCCCTACAACCGGCTCGTCGACGGCACCGTCCATGACTGGTGAGGCAGGGGCTTTGACGACCCAACCCCAACGGCACCGCATCGTCGTCATGGGCGTCTCGGGCTGCGGCAAGACCACCATCGGGGACCTGGTGGCCCGCGAACTGGGCGTACCGTTCCTCGACGGCGACTCCCTCCACCCGGTGGACAACGTCGCAAAGATGGCTGCCGGAACGCCGCTGACCGACGAGGACCGCTGGCCCTGGCTCGCCACGGTGGGCAGCGAACTCGCGGCCGCCGGAAACGGCGGACTGGTACTCGCCTGTTCGGCGCTGCGCCGCAGCTACCGCGACGCCATCCGCGCCCAGGCCCCGGACACCGTTTTCCTGCACCTGCACGGCAGCAAAGAGGTCCTGCGGGCACGGACCGAAGGGCGAACCGGGCACTTCATGCCGCCCGCCCTGCTCGACTCCCAGCTCGCCACCCTGGAACCGCTCGACGACGACGAAGCCGGCATCGTCGTCGACATTGAGGCGCCCGTTCAGGAGGTGGTGTCCGCGGGTTTGACGGTGGTGGAAGCACATGTAGGGCTTTCCGCGGCACCCCGCCAAGACGCCAAGACGCCAAGACGCCAAGACGCCAAGACGCCAACTGATGATAATGACGCCAACCCCTGTGCCTAACGAAAGTGGAAAACAATGAAGATAACTTCCGGCCAAGTCGCCGTTATTACGGGAGGTGCGAGCGGTATTGGTTTTGGTCTCGCAGAAGCCCTGGCCGCAAGAGGTGTCCACCTGGTCTTAGCCGACGTCCGTGAGGGAGCCCTTGAACCGGCTGCTGATGCGCTCCGGGCAATAGGTGCCGAGGTTGCGACCGTGCTAACTGACGTGAGCGACCGGGCTTCGGTAGGAGAGCTTGCGAACCGCACCTTGGAGCTGTTCGGGCGGGTTGACCTCGTCTGCAACAATGCTGGACTCATATGCCAGGGTGCACCCTTATGGGAACAGGACATGCAAACTTGGGACCGGATGATCGCGGTGAAGATCATGGGAGTCATCCATGGAGTGCAGGCCTTCGCCCCCATCCTGATCAAACAAGGTACCGGGCATTTTCTTAACACGGCATCGTCCGGCGGGCTGGCTCCCTTGCCAAACCGCACCCCCTATACGGCCACCATGCACGCAGTCGTGGGCCTGACAGAGACACTCGACATCGAACTTAGAGCAGCGGCGCCCGCGCTCGGTGCAACCGTTCTATGTCCGGGGCTCGTCGATACAGCCCTCGGACAAAACTCGGCAACGCTCGGCGCCATCAAACTTCCGGCCGGCGCCGAAGGAGCGATGCGGAGCATCGCTGCCGCATCCGGAGGTATCCTCACGCCCTTGGGGGTAGCCGAGGCAGCGATCGCCGCCGTGGAGCAGGACAGGGTGCATGTGGCCCCCGGGCATGACGTTCTCGCCCGCGCGAGGGCCAGAGTCGAAGCTCTTCTGAGTGACCTGGAACTTTCAGGACAAGTCATTGAGACCCGCTAATTTCAAGATAAGCAACAGCAGGCCTCAGAGAAGAGCGGTACACGGAAGGAAGCTCACGAGGACTTCCTCCGGCGGCTCGGTCCTCAAACAATTGACTGGTTTGCTGACGGGCCTCCTGGTGGCGCTCCTTGCGAGCTCAATTGTTTCCACATCAATTCCCCGCATTGTTAACGATCTTGCCGGGTCCCAGGCCACCTTCACATGGATCGTAACTGCCACTTTGCTGGCGATCACCGTGAGCACGCCAATTTGGGGCAAGCTGGCCGACCTACTTGACCGGAAGGCGTTGGTTCAGGCAGCCCTTGTGGTCTTCATCGTGGGTTCCCTATTGGCTGGCGCCGCACCGGAATCAGGCGCTTTGATCGCGGGACGCGTCATTCAAGGACTGGGTGCGGGCGGCTTGCTGACTCTGGTGCAGGTCATCATGGCCGATATCATCAGCCCGCGGGAACGTGGAAAGTACATGGGCTTGTCGGGCGCGGTCATGACGGCGGGCTCCGTGGGTGGTCCTCTTCTCGGTGGAGTCATCACGGATTTGGCAGGATGGCGCTGGAACTTCTTCGCCTCGGTTCCCATCGCCTTAGCCTCGCTCGTCCTGATTCAATTTACTCTCGACCTGCCCCGGAAGCGCCGAACCGTGACCATTGACTATGCCGGGGCCATCCTCATAACCGCAGGCGTGTCAGCTCTGCTGGTTTGGATATCTTTGGGCGGCTCGCAGTTTGAATGGCTCTCACTTCAATCTCTAATATTGCTGGCCGCATCCGTCGTCCTGCTCGTCACGGCCGTCCTGGTAGAGAGGAAGGCCGCAGAACCGATCATCCCGCTGACTCTGTTCCGGAATCTTTCGTTCTCGCTCACTGTTATCGCCAGCATCTCGGTGGGCGTGGCGGTCTACGGTACTGCTGTGTTCATGAGCCAGTACTTGCAGCTGAGCCGTGCGGCCACTGCCACTGACTCGGGCCTCATTGCCATGCCTCAGGTCATCGCAGTGGTGGTGGCGTCAACAGTGGTTGGTGCTCTCATCAGCCGCTCGGGCAAGTGGAAGTTCTGGATGGTTCTGGGATCCAGCCTCCTCACCCTAGGGTTGGGATGCTTGGCAACGATAGGCGTGGCTACGCCGATACCCCTCTTATGGACGTACATGGCTTTCGTCGGACTGGGCATCGGAATGGTTATGCAAAACCTCGTCCTCGTCACCCAGAACACAGCCGACGTGGCGCAACTGGGTGTAGCAAGCGCAGGAGTAGCCTTCTTCCGGACTCTGGGCGGAACCATTGGCGTCACAGTGCTTGGTGCTGCCCTTTCCTCAAGGGCAGCGCACGTCATAGCTGAAAACGCCGAGTCCTTGAGGGCACAGGGAATTGACCCATCGGTAATCAGCACTAAACGTCTTCCCGACATAGGCTCCCTAACCGATCCACTCCGTGCCGTGGTAGCGGAAGCCTACGCCCAGGGAGTGGCCGAGGTATTTCTACTCTCCACGCCGCTTGCACTCCTAAGCGTTATAGCCATCGCTTTCCTCCCCAACGTGCCCTTGAAGCGACAGACCGGCCTTGAACAACTCGCGGAAACGGAAGCCGGGATTGCAGTGGACCTGGCCGGGGGAGAGGCCCGAACAATTGCTGACAGCGAACCGGACCCCGCAAGGGAAGTACCGTCAGACTCCCGCCGTCCGTGACCCTGACCCATCCTCGGGTGAACAGGAACCCACAGTAGCCAGAGCGCCTCGGCTTCGATCCCAACCGACACATCGGCAGACGAAAAGATTTCGGAAACTGCCACCTAACCAGAGAATGCATTAAGGAGATTCCATTGAGCAACGTTGCAGTTATCGGACTCGGAATCATGGGCCTGCCCATGGCCATCAACCTCGTGAAGGCCGGCTACACGGTCACCGGCTTCAACCGCAGCCAGGACAAGATCGACAAGCTCGTCACTGAGGGCGGCCAGGGTGCCACGAGCATCGCCGACGCCGTGAAGGATGCCGACGTCGTCATCACCATGGTCCCGGACTCCCCGGATGTCGAGGGCGTAGTGAGCGGCAAGGACGGCGTCTTCGCCAACGCGAAGAAGGGCACCTTGTGGATCGACGCTTCGAGCATCCGCCCGGATGTCGCCAAGCGCCTTTCCGACGAGGCCCGCGAAGCCGGCCTCCGCCCGCTTGACGCCCCGGTCTCCGGCGGTGAGCAGGGCGCCATCGATGCCGTCCTGTCCATCATGGTCGGCGGCGAAAAGGCAGACTTCGAGGCAGCCCAGGACGTCCTGAACGCCGTCGGAAAAACCATCGTCCACGTCGGCCCCTCCGGCTCCGGCCAGACCGTCAAGGCAGCCAACCAGCTGATCGTGGCCGTCAACATCCAGGTCCTCGGCGAGGCGATCGCCTTCCTCGAGGCCTATGGCGTAGACACCGACGCCGCCCTCAAGGTCCTCGGCGGCGGCCTGGCCGGCTCCAAGGTCCTAGACCAGAAGGGCCAGAAGATGCTCGACCGCAACTTCGACCCCGGCTTCCGCCTCGCCCTCCACCACAAGGACCTCGGCATCGTCACCTCCGCCGCCCGCGAAGCCAACGTCGCCGTCCCCCTCGGCGCCATCGTCGCACAGCTCGTCGCCGCCACCGTCAACCAGGGCGACGGCGGCCTCGACCACTCGGGACTCTTCAAGCAGGTCCTCAAGCTCAGCGGCCGCGAGTAACTTCGGAAACAACGACCCGGTCGGTTCTACCCGGCCTCACCCCGGAGCCCAATATGCCATTAACCCCGGAAACGGCAGCGAGTCTCGTGCACGAGATATTCGACCTCCAGCGCGCAGTGCGTTGCGTCGCTGCCGTGACTCTGCATGGCGAAGCAACCAGCACTGCCCTTCACCTTGTGCTTCGGCTCATCGCTGAGGGGGAGTGCCGGGCCACTCGGCTCGCGCAGCGACTTGGGGTGGGTGCTCCGGTCCTTAGCCGGCAAATCGCGGAGTTGGTAGAGCAGGGTCTGGTAGTCCGCAGGAAGGATCCGGATGACGGCCGAGCCCAGCTTGTTGCCCTCACGCCGTCCGGTGCGGACAAGCTGCAGCACATGGAAGGACGACGGTTCGCGGTCTTCCAGAAGTCTCTACGGGACTGGAGTGAGGACGACGCCGTCAGCGCAAGGAAAGCACTTCAACGGCTCACTGAGTCGCTGGAAAAGACCGCAGGGGTGCCAGGGCCCTTCTCTGGGGCTACCGAAAATTAATCTTGACGTTGAATGTGCAGGGAAGGTTGCGCAGACGAGCAGCCGACCAAGGTCGGGCGTTCCCTGTGCTGAATTCCAAGAATTGCGTGATCGTATTCCACGGCGCGCAAACGTCGAGGGGGAATGAACGTATTCCACTTGGATTTGTCACTACCCATCCGGGGCGATCACAGGAACGATTGTGTCGCCTCCTCACCATGGTTTTCCCATGGAATTCCACGCGAATGATCAAGGTGTTTTTGATGCAAAGTGAGTCAACAAGGAGAAGTACCCTGGTTGCTCTGGGGACGGCCCTCATGGCGGCCTTAGGAGCATGCTCCGATGGACACCGGCGGCCGGAAGCAGCCGCCATCACTCCGTCTGTGGCTGCCGGGGAACCCCCGGCCGGGGCAATGGTTACATATGCCCCTGAGTCTGATGCGGCCATAGACGCTGCCGCAGCAGCAAAAATTCAAAGGAAAACCTTCACTCCGGACTTCGAAGTTCCCCCTATGGAAAACGGTCTGGCTCCTGTGCTGAGCCGCATTCCGACAAAGCATCCCATCGTCTTCCTGACCATCGATGATGGTGGTACAAAGACACAGGATATGGCTCTCCTGATGGCCCGGTACGAGTATCCGGCATCAATTTTCCTGGCTCAGACGTTCATTCAGGACGATCCTGCATTTTTCAAGGCTTTCGCCGCGCAGGGGAGTCGGATAGAGAATCACACGGTCAGCCACAACGTGAACATGGTCAAAGAATTGAACTACGACGGACACATGATCGAAATCCTCGGGATGCAAAAGTTTGCGTTGGAACACTATGGCCGCAGCCCCACGCTCTTCCGCCCACCCGGGGGCGCCTACTCTGACGTCATGAGAACGGCCGTAGCCGACGCCGGACTCAGGGCAATCATTACGTGGGAGGCAAAAGCCAACGCTGGGCGGATGGACTATCAGGTGGGCGATTCACTGCGGCCTGGCGACATCGTTCTGATGCATTTCCGACCAGAGTTCGCAGCTGATTTGGCCGCTTTCAGGAGTGCTCAAATCGCCGCTGGACTGCAGGTCGTGCTGCTTGAGGACTTTCTCGGCCTCACCTGAGAACTAGCCATCCAAGAGGCTCAGGGTGAATGCGGGCCGAGTTGCCCAATCTGGCGACGATAGCTTGTGGACTTTCGGATGACTAGCTCCGTGGTGAGGTCAGACGGCCCCTGCTCCTCAAGCCCTTTCACGGTTGCTATGAGGCGGCGGAAGGCATCCTCCCCAGCCGATCCCAGCGGAGTTCGAATAGTCGTCAATGGCGGCGAAGTGAAATCACATGCGAAAATGTCGTCAAAGCCGACGACGCTCAAGTCCTCAGGTACGGCAATGCCTGCCTCCTGACATGCTGTCAGTAGCCCAATCGCCATTAAGTCATTGTAGGTAAGCACAGCAGTGACGCCGGACGCGAGTACACGTCTGAGACCCTCTGCTCCGCCTTCATGGGTGGGGCTGCCCGGTCCGATTTCGACCACGTTCATTCCGCGTTGCAGGGCTTCAGTCATCACAGTCTCCCATCTCCACGCACTCATCCACGACGTTGCTGGCCCCGAAAGGAAAGCAACTGACTGGTGGCCGGAACTGGCAAGGTGAGCTATTGCATCCCTTATTCCAGGAGTTATGTCGGGAACCACGTGCGGAAGGGAGGGGACCTCCCTGTTAACCAGCACCACGGGTTTGCGCTCTGCGAGTCGGAGGATCTCTTCCTCTTTTAATCGTGTTCCAACCAGCACAAGCCCCTCAACTAAACTCAGAAGCCGTTCGGCAGTCTGAGCTTCCAAACCCGGCAATTCCTGGGACTCGGCCAGCACGAGCGTGTACCCCTCAGCGGAGACAACGCGCCCTGCTCCACGAACCAAATCAAAGTAGACCGGATTTGTGATATCCGACAGGAGGAGGCCCAATGTGCCTGTCCGTCCGGTCAGCAACGCCCGCGCCAGCGGATTGATGCTGTAGCCCAGGGCCGCAGCTGCATCACGGATATGTTTTTCCGTTTTCGCGCTGACTCGCCCGGGTTTGCTCAGCGCCCTGGAGACAGTCGACGGGCTGACTCCAGCCTCCTTGGCGATGTCATAGATTGATACTGGTTGCTTTCGGTTATGGGGCAGCAAGACTCCTGAGTCCGCGTCCTCTTCGCTCACTATTCCCCTTCATGGATCCCGTGGCCCAAATTAATGCTTTAGGCAGCACAGCCTGCTTTCAACCGGTTGCAATTTCTCCAGATTACAGGCCGCCCCGTGCTTACTGACGGAGGTGGATCCGATGAAATGCGGTTCCAGCCTTCTTGCGGGCAGGTCGTTGACCGCAAGAGTTTCAGACCGTGGTCTTGACTGAAACAGGTTGCCGGTAATGCGAGTTGGTTTCGTTGTATGCACCACTGCCTGTGAAATCATGGAGCATGTTCTACGTTCACGTTCACAGTCGGGAAAGGTGACTCTCGTGTCCCCGGAGCATGTGCCTGCATCCGCCCCAGGGGGGAAACCAGCCGTAACAATCTACGACATCGCCCGCACGACCGGGTTCAGCCCCTCGACCATCTCGCGTGCTCTTCACAAACCGGGTCGGGTAAAGCCGGCGACCGAAAAGGCCATCCGCGCTGCTGCCGAATCCTTGGGCTACCGCATCAACCCGATGGCTCGCTTCGTCACAACGGGTCGAACCGGCACCCTTGCTCTGGTCTTATCTGACATCACAAACCCGGTCTTCTTTGACCTTGTCCGCGGAGCAGAGCGGAGAGCTGCCCGCGAAGGGCAAACGCTCGTGATCGCTGAAACTCACGGATCGAGCAGCATTGAGCAAGAAGCAGTCGGGAGGTTGCTGCCAACGGTGGATGGCATCATCCTCGCATCCTCCAGGCTAGAGCAGGACCAGATTCGTGCCATTAGTGAACACAAAAATGTAGTCCTCGTGAATCGGACTTTGGCAGGCGTCCCCTCGGTCGTCCCACAATTGCAACCGGGCATCCGGGATGCCGTGAACCACCTCGGAGCGCTCGGTCACGTATCCGTAGCCTTTCTCGCAGGGCCCATAAACCTTTGGATGAGTCGCCATCGTCTCAGGCTGCTAGAGGAGGAGGCAACGCGGGCAGGGATCTCCGTGGTAGCCACAAGTCCCGCCGAACCTACCGTAGAAGGAGGCCGCCAGAGTTTGCACGACATCCTGGAAACGGGCGCGACTGCGGTTGTCGCCTACAACGACCTGATGGCCATCGGCCTGCTTCTTGCTTGCGGCGAGGGAAACGTTCCTGTCCCCGGAGGACTGAGCATCATAGGCTTTGACGACATATTTGGGTCACGCTTCACTTCCCCGCCACTCACGACGATTCGTACGCCACTCGCCTTAGCGGGAGAGGAAGCAGTTCTGCTATTGACCGCAACAGACGCCGCAGACCACATGGCGTCCGGCGAACCCCTCCTCGCTGAGTTTGTTCTCCGCGGATCAACGGGCGCTGCAGTCCCTCGTCCGGCAGCCTGAGCCTCACTGCTAGTCAGCCTCCCTAAGTCCCTGCGAAGCTGCACAGCCGATAACCGTGATTCTGTAAAGCTATTGTCAGCTCGGGCCCATGTGTGCGCTGGTGAGTAGATCCCGCTAGGGCCCTTCACTATAGGCGTGTCAGAGGAGGCACGTAGACGCCGAATGGAGCGACTACCGGCTCGGCGCGCCTACGATTGTCGCCGGCCCAACTTATGCTCGTAATCCCTAGGTCAGGAGCGTGGCATGTCTACCTTTCACTCGCTGGGAAGAGTAATAGGCGATTTCGATCCGGAGTCATTTGATGACTCCGTCAATGAGCTCCTTTCTTTCCGCAACTGCAGGACCCCCTCGGATGCACGGGCGATCATGCGGGAGTGCATCGAGAAGGAGGTGGCCGCAATTGTTGATCTGATCGCGGACGCTGACGCCTTTGATGTCGTTGAGTTAATGCGGATTAGGGAGTTCTCCATCGTCCCCGATCCCCGCGTCGCCCCGCCCGGCGGCGCGTCCCTGCCGGTGGAGATCATCGCCGCTGTCCTACTGGCGAGGCCATCGCGCAAACCACATCCCATCCCCCGGGGAGACACGAGGCCGCACGAGGTGATCTCGAACCTGCACGAGCGTTGCGTCAGGCTTGCCCGGATAGCTAGCTACCGTCAGCTGGTTGAGGGCGGACTCCACCTTGACCCGCTTGGTCGGCTGGCCAGCGAGTACCAGGGCGCTGTGCTGAACATTCGGAACCTTCAATACGACCACATCCGCGACCGACATGACCGCACGCTGTTCGAGACGACAGTTTCGAACAGCCTCATGCAGACGCACCTTGGCTACGGGTATCGCGAGTTAGTGGCAGTGCGATCGGCGATGAATGACATCTCTGCTGAACGCATGACACGCCTCCGGGACGAGACCGGTAATCTTCTGATGGCGCACCAGCACCTCGACCCCAAGGACGTTCCTCGCGAGGTTATGGAACAGTTCATGGCCGGGATGATCCCCTTCATGTTCCTCCCCGCCGATCGGTCCATCATTACGTCGTCCGACGTCGCAATCGCCTCGGGATTGGATGTCGTGACAGCGAGGAAGGTCCTCACCTCGTTTGCTCAGCAGTTCGACGACTCGGCAAGCCCAGGGGAGCGAGTCTTCGATCTCCTGATGGGCAATAATCCGTTCTTGGTGCGACCGTTGATGTCTGACGGACACGACAACTTTGCACTCACATCTAATGAGATCGGGCTAGACGTCCTCCGACGGATATTCGAGCGCGCACTTCCTCCCAATTCCCCCGATGTGCGCAGGTATGACCAGAAGGCCCGGCAGCCCGTCAGTGAGGAACTCGCCAAGAACTATCTGGAGACTGTTCTCGGCGCCCGGGCCTTTCGGGAAGGCTACCACTACCTTGCCCCCAAGACGGGTGTCTCTGCATACGAGCTCGGAGCCCACAATACGACCCCTCGCAAATCCGGCGACGATGTTGAAGGCGACGTGCTCTTCGTAATAGACGACGTCGCAATCGTCGTAGAAGTGAAGGGGAAGTCGATCGCCGACCAGGCTCGACGCGGCGATGTGCGACGCCTGACGAACGACCTCAAGGCCACGCTAGGGGACGGCGCGCGCCAAGCCACCCGCATTCGCGACCTCCTCGAAACCAATCACGGAATCTGGGAGAGCCCCACCACTTGGCTGGACCTATCGAACATTCGCGAGGTACGGACTCTTGTTGTAGTGCTCGACGACATCGGCCCGCTCGGCACTAACCTCGCGGATCTCCAGCACGCGGGGATCCTACCCAAGGACAGGCCGCCGCTGGTTCTATCGCTCCACGATCTCGCCGTCATAGCCGAGATCGGCGAACGTCCGTCAGAGTTCTTGCTCTACTTGAGGCGACGCACCGACAGCCCCGTGACCACCTACTACCGCGCTCTGGACGAACTCGACCTCTACATGCTGTTCCTCTCTGCCGATCTCTATATCGAGGCGGATCCCGAGGAGGTCAAGGCCACGCATCCAACGTTGCCAGCGGTCACGAAGGCCGAACGCCGTCGGCACACGCGCTCGGCCGTGGGCACCATGGTCAGCGACAACTGTGCCGACCTGACAGCCTGGATGAACCGCGACAAGCTGCCGCATGATGAACACCCTGCCAAGCCTTCTATGAACGCGCCGGTTGAAATCCTCGAACTGATCGACCAACTTAACTTGGCAGGCAAACCCGGTTGGTTCCGCTGTGGAGCGGACCTTCTCGCATTAGCCGGCGAAGGGCAGACGCGCGTCTTGTCAATGATCAAGACTTGCGCGCGAGCTACCCGCGAGGACGGCATATACCACGACGCGATGACCGGATTTGCAGGCATGTGGGGTTTCTCGACGCTATTCATGGCCACGGGACCCTCTGGCGCCCCGATTATCGACGTCAAGAAACGGCTGCAACTCTACGCGAAGGTCAAGCAGTACCAGTTGCAAGCAGATCGCGCCTATGGCTGGGTCTTCGACGAGCAGGGCTCCTTGCGAGACACCTTCTACCTCAATGCGGTTCCACAGAGTGATTCCGAGCTCGATGGCCTCATCGCGGACATGAGACTCAAGCCAGTGGGTCAGCGAATCCCGCCCATTCCGCCTTCGGCGCGTCGGGCAACGAAACGGTTAAAGAAGAAGGGCAAGCGTCGTTGACAAGCTGAACGATCGGCCCGCTTACGCGGCAGCAGGGCGGCAATCAGATGAGCGATTCTTTCGTTTGATGGCTGCCCTGATCGAATGCCGATAATGAGCGTTCCGTCAGGTTTCCGTCTTTCGGCCACAGGGTAACGGGGGCGCCCGCAGGGAAGAGGTCACCCCAGCTTGGCGTGCCGCAGGTACTGGTAGACGGTCTCCCGGCTGATCCCGTAGTCCCGGGCAAGAACGGCTTTCGGGACACCGCTGCCGGCACGCTGGACCAATTCGGCTGCCCGTTCCGGTGTGAGGGTCTTTTTCCGGCCTTTGTAGGCGCCCCGCTGCTTGGCCAGGGCGATGCCGTCCCGCTGGCGCTCCCTGATGAGGGAGCGTTCGAATTCTGCGAAGGCACCCATGACGGAGAGCATGAGGTTGGCCATGGGGGAGTCCTCGCCGGTGAAGACCAGGCTCTCTTTGACGAACTCCACCCGCACGCCCTTGCGGGTCAGTCCTTGGACGAGAGCGCGCAGGTCGTCGAGGTTCCGGGCGAGCCGGTCCATGCTGTGCACAACCACGGTATCCCCATCGCGGGCGAACCGCATTAGTTCCGTGAGCTCTGGTCTGGCGGTGTCCCTGCCGGAGGCTTTGTCTGTGAAGACCCGGTCCAGAACCTGGCCTTCGAGCTGGCGTTTCTCGTTCTGGTCCAGCGTGCTCACCCGCACGTACCCGATCCGTTGTCCCGTCACCGGCGCCTCCGACTCTCGTCCTGTCAGGTTGAGTTCTAGGCCTGTCCCAGAAGAAAGTCAAGACCGCCGGATCCGCTCGTCAATTTGGTTAGGGGCTCATGGGCAATGATTGTCAAGAGGGTTGTCGGGTAGGCAGCAGGGGGAGTGGGCCTAGCTGAGCCGTTACCTTGCCGCGTCAGGGTCCCAGTCGTCTTTGTCCCGGCTTCTCAGTGTTTCCAGGAGTTCCTCGGACTGAAGGTCTGGGTGACCGGCAGTAGCGGCCTCGTACTGGTCTGCAACGTCCCGCCACACACCGGCCGTCCACGCCAATGGGTTCGTGCCATTCTCGACGAGGAACGCATCAAGTGCGGACTTGCGGTAGACCAGGTTCCGACCTCGCTTCTCGGTCACGGGGCCCCGGCCCAGCGACTTCAATCCGTACATGGCCTTGGTGCTCAGGGCATAGCCCACTGGACCGCTGAGGTAGGCGGCGGCCTCTTTGGTCGACATTTCCATGTCGGGCGCCAGGCCGTCGATTTCGTTCTGATTCATCACTGTGCCTTTGGGTCGGCGGCAACCCGTGGGAGGCCGCCTGGTTTCAGGTTCAGACCGGCAGGGCTCCTCCGGCTATAGCGGTTCGGTTCCACTCGTTGATCCGAGCGAGCAGGGCCTTGCTCAATACGCGGGCTGTTGCGCCGCCGGCGCTGTGTTCGACGCCATGGATCGTGATGGCGACGGGCAGCCCGTTGAGATCCTGCAGCATATTGCTGAGTTCACGCGCGGTGGTCGAATGGAGGAAATGCCTGGTGCCGGCGAGGTCGATGGCGATGCATTCGCTTTCCGTTGCTTCGGTGAGTGAAACGTTGACATCTTCTGTTGTCAGCTGTTGGCGCTTGTGTCCTACTACGTCCACGCGTGTGACGGCGACGTGTCCGTGCGGCCAATCAACAGGATCCGCAGGCTCGTGTGTCTCACGTTCTGGCTTCCAGATCATCTTGCACCCCTCTACCTGTTCAATCGCATTCTTTTGGGCCGGTAATCAAGTTCATACTAGGCTCGGTCCGCGACGGAGGACTGAAAGACTCCGTCGTGACAGACTTCCCCGCCTGTTGCCGGGGAGTCCTGGTGTGCCAAGACTCCCCGGCAAAGGGGATTGCATGAAGGAAATGGCTAGATGCCCGGGGGGCCGTTTTCGATGGGGGCAACGAAAACGTCAATACCTCGCGCATCCAATTCGTCAACGGTTCGGACGAGCGTGACCTGACTGAAGCTGTATAGGGATCGAGCAGTCAATGGTTTGCCGTGGCGTCTTGCGATTCCGAAGACGACAGCCGGCGGCTTCAATTTGACGAGTGCTGGGTCCCCGCCGGCTGTCACGATTCGTGCCCTGAACTTTTCTCGTGCATCGCTGTCAGACATAAGCGTGTGAGCCGAGTTGTGCCCCTGCGCAAAGAGATGGCTCGCGGGGGCGGATGAGTCGATGTTTTTCACATGCACGAGTGTTCCGTCGGGTGTCAGGATGTCGCATGTTTCAAAGCCTCGCCGGCTCTGTTTCGTATATATGAGTTTCCGGTCTAAGAGGATACCGCCACAGGCTTCGGTAGCGATGACGTTGTAGTCCTTTTCCTTGCACTCGTTTCCAGCAGCGTCTTCAGGCCAGGCAGGAAGTTTCGTGGTCCACTGGCGATCAAAAATTTCTTGGACACGCTTTTCGAGTTGGTCTGCGTAGGCAGCGTCCATGAGGTACCAGACGCCGTCATGCAGGAAGTATCGCTTGTCATCAAGAGATGTTTCGAACGCCACCCATTTGCGGAGAGCAATGTCGGTACTGATGGCGGATTCGCCATCAGTGTCGCTGAAGAGTTGAATCTTTACGCGCTCGAGTGAACCGAGGATGCTCTTCGGTGCGAGTGCCCCGATAATGTCCTCCAGGCTTGGAATGCCGGCGCGCACCGTCCTGGAGCCCCGGCCCTTGATAACGAAAGACTCCGGGGTTCCGTTTTCGTCGACATTCTCGTGCGGCCACGCGACCGCCACTTTGTTGTTGGCAGGATCTACCAGGGCTGCAGCCAACAACCCATCAAGCCTGACGGCAACATCACTCGTTTTCTTGATGGCCACCAACTGTTCTAGGACCTCAAGTTCTTTGAGTGCGGGCTTGGCTAGAACGGCCTCGATTGCCGCCAGGTCCGACAAGAGTCCTCTTGGATTCTGTGCAAGGGGCACGCTGAGGGCATCTGCTCCACGCAGTTTGAAAGACTTGCCGATGCTCAGTCCAGGAATCTCAGCTGTTGCCACGAGGCGGGTCACGAGCTCGCCGAACCCCCCGATGCCAAAGCCACGCAGTTGGGCCCCGGATGGGATGGATGAGCGATCCACTTTGGCCCGGTCATCCATTGTCTTGCGTGTCAGGGAGTTGAGATTTTCCGTATCGGCTACGCGGACGGCGATTCGCTGTCCGAATCCCGGATCGATGAACGCCTGGTCTAGTAGGAAGAAGCCCATGCCGTATGACAGCGCCCATGTGACGCCATCCGCCGTTTCGATAAGCAGCACCGCCGCGGCCGTCGTGTTTCGGGCATTCACCTCGTCGTCGATGAGCTCACTTACGCGTCCGGCCCATTTGGCGCGCTCCGTTTCAACGTGTCCTTGGACGAGCAAGGCTGGGCGATCGCCAACGGCGCATTCCTGGACGTTGAACCCCTCCATATCCAGGTACTTCGCACGGATGGCGCTGCGAAACTCGGTAACGTCTGTGAGGCGGTAGAGCGTAGTCGGGGTGGAAGTCGGTCGGCGTCGGGCTGCCAAATGTTTCGTCCGTTCTGTCGGGCTCCCTGTGCATTGCTGAACCGGCTTGGCCAACGTAAACGCTCAGGAAGGTGAGCTGGAGTCCTGCCGCAGCAGGTCTTCATCATTGCGAACGATTATCAATAACCGGGCTCTATTCTCTCAGTATTGGCTCAAGTTTCCCGTGGCTTGAAGGACTAGGTTGGATAGGTGGACCGAGCAAGGGCGCGCTCCTGATGGCTCGGTCAAGCTGCCCGCAAGGCCGGTGAATGATATGCTAAAAAGAGTTTAGTTGAATGTTCAACTAAACTACTTGACGTAACGTGGGTTATCGGCGTTTCGTCTGCCTGAGCCGGGTGAGAGGCGCCCAAATGGCACAACTTGGAAGATTTCGAACGCGGTTTGTAGACGTCAGACCGGTGTTCGATGCGATGGACGTACAGGGTGACGCTTCGATATCGAGGGTGAACAACACTCGATAGTCACCACGGCGTGCGGTGCGCGGGGCAATAAGTTCGTTGGTGAGGGGCTTGCTGAGCCGGTAGGGAATATCGGCCAGGACACCGGTGACGAATTAGACGATAGCGGCGGCAGCCTTCTCTGACGGCCGGCGAAATCCCTTCAGCGAGGCTGGTGACTTCGACTTTCCATGGCCCGTGCTCGTTGGATGGTTGCTCGGTCACTTCGGAGGTAGTCCAAATTCACGGCGCAGGTCATCGCCGCTGACCGTATTGCCTTCGGCGATGTCGCGCCGGGCCTGGTACAGGTCTTCGCGGATTCTAGGCTGCGAGAGCCAGTGGATCGTTTCCTGCAGGGACTCCCGGTCGTCGGCGGACATCAACACGGCTGAGGGGTGCCCATGACGGGTGATCTGGATGATCTCATGCGTCTTGTCGGCTTCCTCTACAAGCGCGGAAAGCTTGTCCCTGGCTTCGCTCAGCGGTACCGTTCTCATTGCTTAGATACAGCCTGAAATCCGGCTAGTCACTAGCCTCACTTTTGGCCGATAAACGTGGTCATGTCAGCCTGCGACCAAAAAGGCGTCTCCATCGGGTTATCGCGGCCTACGCTCCACCTCTCATCCACTGGTGCTCCGGACGCAAAAGCGGTTCGGCTGTGGGCAATCGAATACGGTCTCAAGGTAAATACGCGCGGCCGTATCCAGTCGGACATCGTCGAGAAATACGAAGCGGCGCACTAAAATCCAGCCCGGGCGAGGCGGCGACGTGGGGCACCCCTCGCATTCAAATGCCTCCCTTGAGAACTAGCGGCAAGCCTTGCGAAGAGCCCCCAGCAGAATGCGGCCAGCTGTCGGGTTCCGCGCTCAAAATACGCACAACGGTGAGCGATTTGGGGCCGCACCCTCTCTCCGCGAGAACCCGCCTGCGGCTCACACTTCGGCGTCTGCAGTGGGCGGAATATGGCTCGGTATTCAGACGCGGGACCTGCCACGGAGGAAATGGAAGACCAAGACGACCACGGCGACAACCAAAAGTATGTGTATAAGCCCGCCGCCAATATTAGTGAGCAGGCCCAGAAGCCAGAGAACTGCAATGACGATGGCTATCCAAAGCAACATGAGAATCTCCTTCGTGCGTTTACGGACGGTAATGCTGATTCTTCATCCCCACGGCCCCGCCTAGTTGGGTGGGAGGCAAGAATGACATCTCAGCCAGGGAGGTGGCTCCCGGGCCGATGCCGGCAAGGATCATAGTTCCTACCTCTTGCTCCCATGGACCAATGCGGTATCTATTCGTCAGCCGGGGTAACCATTAAAGTTTGTGACCCGGACCGAAGACCCACTCGCGTATCGGGTGGTGCCTATCACCATATTTCAGGAACTGCATTACTGGAATGGCCAAACAATAAGCAGCACACATGATCTGACCGGCAACCTCGGGCTTTTGAACCAACTACGGCTCCATCGAGGGACCCCTGAGGCAAGAAGGCCGCAACCCAAGCCCAACCGAATTCACACGCAGGTCGGGGACATAATCCGCACTGAATGCTCCCCGTCAAACTGCCGGTGCCCTCCGCCCGAGGCCACCGGCCTGGTCGGGTTCCAAGCTGATTCGAACGTTAGCAGCCTTCGGCGTTGTGGACGCCGGGCCGCCCTGTCTCGCCCGGCGCGCCCCGGCGTTCCATAAAGGCCGTCAGCCCCTGCTTCGCGGCTCGTTGGATTAGCCTGGTCCAGTCCAGGGCCACAAGTCTCCCGGGTCGGTATCGGATCCCTATGACTCTAAGGCGCGGCGCCCCTCTTAGCGCCCTTTCAACTCTGGTGCCAGGTGCCTCCTGAGAGTACCGTTTTTCCCATCAGAAGACTCCGCTGACTGGGCTACGGACACATCTCTTGTGCGTGGAGGTGCCCCTTGTGAACAGTGGCAGCGCGGAGCCCAAGATGCCCCTTCCCTTAACGGGGCACATCACATCCACCCGCCTAGCAAGTCATGGCGTGTGCGGGTCACGGCCAAGATGGATGCAAGCAACGAACAGATGATCTCTGGCTCGCTGCTGCGGGCCACCAATTGAGGAGGATGCAATGAAGCACAAGGTACTCGCAGCCCTGGGAGCACTCATCTCCACGGTCGGAATCGCGGTCGCATCCGCTGTACCCGCGGCGGCGAAGCCACTCGAACACGACCATTTCGTGGATTCCGGCAGCGAAATCGCGCAGGTTGCGGACCCCGAGTTCTGCGCGGGCGTCGTTGATTTCCCGGTGCTGCACGAATGGAATGCCGAGGGGCAATTCCTCTTCGTTCATCACGGCGACGGCTTCGCCTACGGAGGGGGTCCGACACGGGCCACCGATATGTGGACGAACACGCTGAACGGGGAGACTTTGACAGTCACCCGGGTTGGCCAGGGCCGGGACCACAAGATTACCGACAACGGCGACGGCACGCTGACGCTCGAGTTCGCTAACTCTGGCGTCCAAAAGGTCTACGGCCCTGATGGCGAGCTTCTGTTCATGGATACGGGCCTGTTCAGGGCCGAGGTCCTTATTGATCACGGCGGCACGCCATCTGACCCGACCGACGACGAGTTCATCAAGTTCCTCGGAGAGACGGCGGTACATGGGCAGATGGACACGCTGGAACGCGACTTCTGCGAAGACCTCGTCTCCTATATCGGCTGAAGGGGCTAGCTCAGGACTCCAGCGCCGCCGCGAACCAGCCCGTGATGGTGGCCGGATGCGTGATGGCGGTGCCCACCACGATGGCGAATGCCCCGGCGTCGAGGGCTTGCCGCGCCTGCGCGGGGGTGTGGATGCGGCCTTCTGCGATCAGCGGCACGCCGAACCCGGCGGCAGCGATTTCCTCCAACAGCGCCAGGTCCGGACCCTGCGTCTTGGGGCGCTCGCCGGAGTAACCGGCCAGGGTGGTTCCGATCAGGTCCGCCCCGGCATCGACGGCCGCAGCGGCATCCTCAAACGAGCCGCAGTCAGCCATCACCAGGGCGTGCGATTCGGTGTGGAGCCCGTGCACCGTCTGGGCCAGGGTCAGGCCGTCCGGGCGGACCCGGCGCGTGCCGTCCACGGCCACTACGTGGGCGCCGGCGTTGGCCACGGCCAGGGCGTGGCGGAGTGTGGGAGTGATGAAAACGCCGTCGTGCCCGTCTTTCCACAGCCCGATTACGGGGACCTCGACGGCGGTGCGTGTGGACTGCACGTCGGCCAGCCCCTGGACGCGGACCGCCGCAGCCCCGCCGATGACGGCCGACGCCGCCACCTGGCCCGTGGTACGCGGGTCCCGCATGGGTTCGCCCGGGTACGCCTGGCAGGACACAATCAGCCGGCCGCGGAGGGATTCGAGGGCATCGGGGGTCAGCATCAGGGTTAGTTCCTTTGGAGCGCAGGGGTGGAGGTGAGGACGAGGCTCGCGGCGCCCACCAGGGCGGCGGCGTTGCCGAGGTCGGCAGGAAGCACGGGCAAATCAGCGAGTGAGGGGAGCAGCTCGGCACGCAGGGATCGTTCCATCGGCTCCCACCACGACGGGCCGGCGCCGGCCAGGCCGCCGGAGACCACCACGACTTCCGGGTCGAGGACGTTGGCGAGCCCGCCCACGGCCTGCCCGGCCGCTGCAGCTCCAACTTGGATCGCCCTGACAGCAGCAGCATCGCCGTTTGCGGCGAGGGCAAAGACGGCCCGGGCGTCGGTTGCCGGTGCCCGCCCGCCGAAGCGAAGGTACGACCCGTGCACGGCGGGGCCGGAGGCGATGGCCTCCACGTGGCCGGAACCGCCGCAGACGCAGGGGAGCGGGGTGCCGCCGTCGAACGCGTACGGGGAAGTGAAGTGCCCCACGTGCCCGCCCACAAAGCGGTGGCCCAGAACAGGTTCGCCGTGAAGGACAAAACTGCCTCCGACGCCGGTGCCGAAGGCCACCAGGAGCGAACTCGCCGTCCCGGCGGCGGCGCCGGCCCGGGCCTCGCCGAGGGCATGGGCGTGGACGTCGTTCACGGCCTGCACGGACGACGGCGGCAACCCCAGCCGCGAGGCCATCCCGGCAGTCAGTTCCGTCCCGGCCCAGCCAAGGATCGCGTCGGTCGCCGAAACCACCACCCCTCGGCCGGCGTCAATGACCCCGGCAGAACCAACCCCAACACGATCGACGGCGATCCCAGCAGCGGCTGCCCGGGAAATCAGCCCCGAAACCAGCGCAGCCGTAGCGTCGAGAATTGCGGTCCCGCCGTCGCGGTTGAGAGTAGGAATGGTCTCCGAAAACAGGACCTCCCCATCCCCGGAAACAACCCCGGCAGCTGTTTTGGTGCCACCCAGGTCAACACCAATCGCGTACATCATTTTCTTCCTAACAGGGGATCTCGACAGGCTCGATCACCGGACGGCCAAGGTGACATGCCCACCAAGCGTTTGAGGGTTGTTTTGCGTAGTCCCGCATCGCCGACCAAAGCATCGCGTAGGTCGCCCAGCGACCGAAGAGGTGCGCCGGGAGGTGTCTAAGGGACGGCAAAATGACCCCTCAGACGCGCCCCGGCCAGCGCGAACCTAGACCAGCCCGTTGCGTTCGAGGATGACCTTGATCGCCGTTGTTTCGTCTTCGTTGAGTGCCGGCATCGGAACACTCATGGTGTTGGATTCGATGACGCCCATGATCTGCAGGGCGGTCTTGAAGGCGCCGAGGCCGGCAGCTCCGCCGGAGACGCGGCCGTTGGGCGTGTAGACGATCTCGAAGAGGTCGGCCAAGCGGTCCTGTTCGGCGGCGGCCTTGGCCCAGTCGCCGGCTTGGGCGGCATCGAACAGGTTGCGGTAGCCGCGCGGGTCCACGTTGCCGAGGCCGGGCACCACGCCCTGGGCGCCGCCGAGGAGGGCGCCGTCCACCACTACCTCGTGGCCGGTGAAGATGTCGAAGTTGTCGATGCCGCGGGCCGCCAGGAGCAGCTGGCGGAAGGACACGTCGTCGCCGGAGGAGTCCTTGACGCCGGCGATCACGCCGTCCCGGCCGAGCCGGACCAGCAGGTCGGTAGGGAGCTTGAAGTGCGTGCGGACCGGGACGTCGTACGCGAAGATCGGCTTGCTGACGGCGGCGTGGATGGTGCGGAAGTGGGTTTCGGTTTCCTCCGCGTTGCCGATGGCGTAGTACATGGAGGTGACCACGATGGCGTCGGCCCCAAGGTCGATAACCTTGCGGGCTTCCTCGATCACGCGGTTGGTGGTCTGCTCGTTGGCGCCCACGATGAGGGGGACAGCCCCCGCGTTGGCCTCGGCGATGGTGGAGACCACCAGCTCACGCTCGGCGTTGGTCATGTACGGCACCTCGGCGGAGGAGCCCAGGACGAACAGTCCGGACACGCCGCCGTCGAGCAGGTGTTTGGTGAGGTTCTGCAGCGACGCGGTGTCGATGCTGCCGTCAGCGTGGCGGGGGGTGACAACCGGCGGGATAACGCCCTGGAACTGGGAAGACACGGAAAAACTCCAATGATGGGGGTGGGTAAAAGGGTGTTGAAAGGGTGGGGAAATCAGGTGTGCAGCAGGCTGGGCGCGGCGCCGAGGAGCTTCTTGGTGTAGTCGTTGCGGGGGTGGTCGAACACCTGCGCGGCGGGACCTTCCTCCACGATTTCGCCGAAATACATCACGCAGATGCGGTCGGACACGTAGCGGACGGTCTGGATGTCGTGCGAAATGAACACCATCCCCAGGTTGAGCTGCGTCTTCAGGTCCGAGAGCAGGTTCAGCACCTGGGCCCGGACGGAGACGTCCAGGGCCGACGTCGGCTCGTCCGCCACGATGATGTCCGGGTCCAGCGCCAAGGCCCGGGCGATGGCCACGCGCTGGCGCTGTCCGCCTGAAACCTGCGACGGCGTGACTCCCGCGGCGGAGTGCGGCAGGCCCACGAGCGCCAGCAGTTCCTTGACCTTGGCGGCGCGGCTGGCCGCGTTGCCGATGCCGTGGACCTGGAGCGGGTCGGTGAGGATGTCCTGGATGGTCATGCGCGGGTTCAGCGCGGTGGCCGGGTCCTGGAAAACCACCGAGACGGCGCGGCCGAATTCTTTGCGCATGGCGGCGTTCCGCTTGATGGCGGGTTTGCCGTGGAACAGGACTTCGCCGGAAGTCGGGGCCTGCAGTCCCACCAGCACGGACGCCAGTGTTGACTTGCCGCAGCCGGACTCGCCCACGATGCCCACGGTTTCGCCGCGGCTGATGGTGAAGTCCACGCCGTTGACGGCCTTGACGATGTTGGGGCGGAAGAGGCTGCCCGTACGTGCCCGGTGATGGACCTTGACGTCCTTCAGTTCGATGACCGGTTTGCCGGTGGAAACGCTCACTGTGCGTCCTCCTTCAGGTGGCTGGCCCAGTAGTGGTCGGAATCGCCGCTGACGGAGGTGAGGACCAGGTGCTGGTTGGGGTCGGCGTCGGCCCGCAGGGACCGGGCCGCAAAACGGTCGCCGGCTGCGAAGTCCTGCGGCGCAGGCACGGTGCCGGGGATCTGGTGCAGGCGGACGGCGTCGGCCTCGATGGAGAGCACGGCGCCCAGCAGGCCGCGGGTGTATTCGTGCCTGGGGTTCTGCAGGAGCTCGGACGCCTGCGCGGATTCCACCACCTGGCCTGCGTACATCACGGTGATGCGGTGCGCGAGCGATGCCACCAGGGCGAGGTCGTGGCTGACGAAAACCATGGCGAAGCCGAGCTGCTCGCGCAGTTCGTTCAGCAGGTCCACCACCTGCTTCTGCACTGTGACGTCCAGGGCTGTGGTGGGCTCGTCGGCCACCACGATCCTGGGCGAGCGGGACAGCGCCATCGCAATCAGGACGCGCTGGCGCTGGCCGCCGGAGAGCTCATGCGGGTAGCTCGCCAGGGTGCGGACCGGATCCAGCTTCACCATTTCCAGCAGCTCGGTGGGGGTCTTGCGGCCGCCGCGGCGGGTCAGCTGCAGCATCTGGTCCTTGATCTTCATGGACGGGTTCAGCGAGCTGAGCGCATCCTGGTAGACCATGGCGATCTGTTCGCCGCGGAGCCCCTGGTAGGCCTTGGCGCTGCTGTTTCCCGTTGCCGGGTCCAGCAGTTCCTTGCCGTCGAATGTGATGGAGCCGGAGATCTTGGCGGTCTTGGGCAGCAGGCCCATGATGGCCAGCGACGTGATGGACTTGCCGCAGCCGGACTCGCCCACCAGGCCCATGGTTTCGCCCTCTCGGACGGTGAAGGAGACGTTGTCCACAATCGCCGTGTCGCCGAAGCGGCCCGGGAAACGGATGGACAGGTTCCGGACTTCCAGGACGGTGCGGGCGGTGGCCGGCACCTGCGGGAGCCGGTCAGCGCGGCCGTGCTCGACGGCGGCGAGCAGCTTCAACTCCTGGTCCAGCAGGGCGTGCGGGTTGGCAATGGCAGTGCGCGGGTCGTGCAGGACACCGGCACCAAAACCGCCGGAACCTCCGGCACCACCGGCAAACGGGGCCGCATCACCCGAGGCGGCGCGGACGCCGTCGAGCTCGTGCTGTTCCACGACGGATCCCTGCGCCACGGACGTCCCGATCTCGGTGTCGACGGCGGTGGCGGGGACCGCAGCGGAGGAACCGTCGTCGTCCTTCACTGCCGGCGCCCGGCGCAGCTTCGGGTTGACCATGGCGTCTGTGAGGCCTTCGGCCAGGATGTTCAGGGCCAGCACGGTGAGCAGGATGGTGAGGCCGGCGAACGTGGTGGCCCACCAGCCGCCGGACAGGACCAGGTTGCGGCCGTAGGAGATGACGTTGCCCCAGGACGGGGCGGGGTCCTGGACGCCGGCGCCGAGGAAGGACAGCGAGGCCTCGAGGATGATGGCGTCGGCCACCATGACTGTGGCGAACACCAGCACGGGCGCGGCGGTGTTGCGGACGATGTGCTTGAGCAGGATGTAGAAGCGGCCGGCGCCGATCACCCGTTCCGCCCGTACGTAGTCCTCGCCGTACTGGGAGAGCACGTTGGCGCGGACCACGCGGGCCAGCTGCGGGGTGTAGATGACGGCGATGGCCACGATGATGGTGGGCACGGTGTTGCCGAAGGCGGCCAGGAGGACGGCTGCCAGGGCGATGCCGGGGAACGCCATCAGGATGTCCATCAGGCGCATGATCAGCTCGTTCACGGCCTTGCTGGACGTGGCGGCGAGCGATCCCAGCAGGGCTCCGACCACCACGGCCAGGCCCACAGCGCCGAGGCCGATCAGCAGCGAAGACTGTGAGCCGTAGAGCAGGCGCGAGAAGATGTCGCGGCCCAGCCGGTCGGTGCCGAAGAAGTGCTCGGCGCCCGGCGGGGTGGCCGGAATGAAGGATTCCAGCGGATCGTGCGGGGCGATGACCGGAGCGAAGATCGCGGCAACGGCGATCACCGTGAGGAAAACAAGGGCCAGGCGGGAACTCCAGGGCAGGGCCTTGAAACGGATTCCCGGGGCGCTCAGGCGTTCAGCGAGTTTGCTGCGCATGGGTCAGACCGTCCTGATTCGGGGGTTGATGAGCAAGTACAGGAGGTCAACGGCGATGTTCACCAGGACGAAGGTGACCGAGATGATCAGGACCACGCCCTGGACCAGGTTCACGTCCAGGTTGGTGATGCCGTTGAGGATCAGCTGGCCCATGCCGGGCAGCGCAAAGATCATTTCAATGACGACGGCGCCGCCCAGCAGGTAGCCGATCCGCAGTCCCAGCACGGTCACCGGAGTCACGAGTGCGTTCCGGAGCACGTTCTTGGACACCACCTCGCGGTAGGGCACGCCGTTGCCGATGGCGGTGCGGACGTAGTCCCGGTCCAGTTCCTCCACCATCGAGGTGCGGACCACCCGGATGAGCGAGGCCGAGACCGGGATGCCGAGCGCGAGGGCCGGAAGCGCCATCGAGTTGAGCCAGCCGCCGAAGCCGGATTCCGGCGTCGCGATTCCCCCGGAGGGGAACAAGGGGCTGGAGCCGAGGGCGAACCACTGGATCAGCAGGATGCCCAGCCAGAACGACGGCGTGGCCACGGCGGCGATCGAGAAGACGCGCACCACCTGGTCCTGCCACTTATCCCGGTACAGTGCGCCCAGGATGCCGAAGGCCAGCGACAGGACCACGGCGATCAGCACGCCCAGGAAGGTCAGCTGCAGGGTCAGCGGGAACGCGGTGCCGATCATGCTGGCCACCGACTTCGCCGGCGGAGTGGTGACGCCGAGGTCCAGCTGGAGCAGCTTGCCCAGGAAACGGAAGTACTGGAGGAACAGCGGATCGTTCAGGCCGTTGTCCTGCCGGTACTGTTCCTTGGCTTCCTCGCTGGCGCCGTCGCCCAGGGCGCTGCTGGCCTGGTCGCCCGGGGCGGCCTGCAGGACCAGGAAGACCAGCAGCGTGATGCCCAGGACCATCAGGGGCAGTGCTGCGAGCCTGCGGCCCAGAAGGCGCAATATCGTGACCAATGTAATCTCCGGTTGAGTGGCTGGGGGTGGTGTGGCTAGGGGTGTGCGTCAGGCCGTGCGGCCGACGCCAACGAAGGAAACCCCGGTAGTGGGCAGCGGCTTGAAGCCGCTGAGCTTTTTGGAGTCCCAAGCGCTGGGGAGCTGGCGGTGGAAGACCGGGTAGAGCGGCAGTTCCTCGGACACGAGGTCCACAATTTCACCGGTCAGCTTCTTGGCCTCGTCCTTGGCGGACTGGCCGGCCTTGGCCATCAGGTCAATCAGCTTGGCGCGCTCGGGGGTGGAGGCCCAGTAGGCGCGGCCTTTCATCCAGGTGTCGCCGGCGTAGAACCAGCTCAGCAGCAGGTCGGCGTCGTTGCCGAACACGGATGGATCACCGGGGGCGGCGACCACCGTGTAGTCACCCTTGCCCACGCGGTCCGTGTACAAGGCACCTGACTGCAGGTTCTTTAGGGTTACCTTGACGCCGGGGATCTTGTTCCAGGATTCGAGCATCAGCGGAGCCACGTCCTTGACCCAGGCGGTGTCCGTGGTGAGGAGCTCGAATTCGAGGCTGGTGACGCCGGCTTCCTTGAGGAGTTCCTCGGCCTTCTTGGCGTCGTAGCCGTACACGTTCTTGGCCTTGACGTAGTCCGGGTGGCCTTCCTGGAAGTAGGAGCTGGCGGCCTTGGCGTTGCCGAACAGCGCCTTCTTGATGATGGATTCCTTGTCCAGGCCGTAGTGCAGGGCCTGCCGGACCAGCTTGTTGTCGAACGGAGCCTTGGCGCAGTTGAACATCAGGAACAGCAGGCCGAAGGACTGCACGGACTCCACCGTGGCCTTGGACTTCAGGCCGTCGATGTCCAGGTAGGGGACATCCTCGATGGCCTGGACGCGGCCGGACTGCATGGCGGTGACGCGGGCGGCGGCGTCGGAAAGCAGCAGCCAGGTCATGCCCTTGGCCAGGGCCGGCATCGGGCCGTTGTAGGCCGGGTTGGCCTCGAACACGATCTTGTCGTCCTTGACCGCGGAGACCAGCTTGTAGGGGCCGGTGCCCACGGGCTTGGCGTCGAACGCCTTGAGCTGCTCGGAGCCCAGCGGGAAGTTGGCCAGCGCCTTGGGCACCACCTTCACCACGGAGATGCGGGCCGCGAAACCGGGGAACGCGTACTTGAGGGTGAACTCCACGGTCTTGGCGTCCAGCGCCTTGACCTCCTGGATGAACGGGATGAACTGGGAGAAGAGTGACTTGTTGGCCGGATCCAGCACGCGGGTGAAGGAGAAGACCACGTCCTCGGCCGTGACGGGGGTGCCGTCGTGGAAGACGGCGCCGTCCCGGAGGGCCACCTGGTAGGTGGTGGGGCTGACCATCTTGGGGTCGGCGGCGGCCAGGGCGTTGTACGGCTCGCGGGTGGCGGGATGCAGTTCCACGAGGCCCTCGTAGATGTGCAGGTTGGCGGCCAGCGGGGTGGCGCCGGAGGAGGAGATGGGGTCGAACCCGGTGGAGAGGGCATAGGAGATGCCCGCCTCGATGATGAGGTCCTTGTTGACCGGAGCCGTATTGGAGGTGGCGCCGGCCGTTGTGGTGGCGGGGGCTCCGCAGGCGGCAAGGGAGGTGGTGAAAGCCGCTGCCGCGCCCAGAGCGCCGGTCAGCTTGAGGAAGCCACGGCGGCTGGCGTCAGTAGCCAGCGGCAGGTTCTTAAGGGTTGTGTTCATGAGATGCCTCGCCATTCCAGGGTGTTTATCGGATGTAGGACGTCCGATGCTCGTAGAACGACTGTAAGGGCCATCACATCCCCGCGTCAAGTGTCAAGCGCCAATCCCCCGATCCCCCTCCCCGCGCCCTCTCACTTCCTGCGGGTTTTTGGCCGGATGCTCTCCCCGTTACCGCACGGTGACGTCGCCGGTGGCCGTGTTGAACCTGAAGGTCCGACGGCGGCGCTCGGCAGTGCCGACGCGCTCGGCGGCCACCTCGTAGGCGACGTCCGTGAAGCCGCGGGCGGCATCCGCGCCGGTGACGGTGTACGTGGGTGTGAAATAAAGGACCTCCTCGCCGGCGCCAAGGTCCGCCACGGGGAAGGCCTCGGAGCCGGGCCCGGACAATCGGACCCCGGCGAGGGGCGTCGATCCGCCGTTGCGTGCCCTGCCGGTGAAGGCGAGGATGTCCCCGGCCTTGTAGCCAGGAATGATCGGGCCGTAGTTCAGGTCCTGCGCCTCCCGGGTGCCGATCACCTGCGCCGCCTCGGCCGAGTAACCTTGCCCGATTTCCTTCCATGTGTGGACGCCCCAGCCATCGCCGCCGGGCGCCATCACATGAAACTCCCCCACATTCCGCCAGACCGGCGGGCGGCCGGGAGTGATGGAACGCAGTACCATGTCGAACACCAGTCCGTCGCCGGGTTCGAGGCGGCCGCCAGCGCCGCCGTGCGGCTCCGGCCCGGAACGCAGGGAGCTCCCGCCGCCCTCGGACCCGGGAAGAGCGCCAGCGGGGAGGCAGGACGTGAGCTGTTCCGCCGGGATCGAGGCAAACACGATTTCCCGGTACCCCTGGCGCTCGTACAGGACGCCGATGTTGCCGTCGGGAAGCCGCGCCGCCGTCGAATACGCCGAGCTTCCCGGGCACAGGACCAGCTTCGCGGGCCAGGTGAGCCCGTTGTCGGTGGAGAGGCTGAGCACCGTGTTCCGCCGCAGCGACGTGTCATGGTTGTTGGTGGCCAGCAGCCAGGCGCCTGTGGTGTCGTCCGCCGCGGCGGCCAGGGCGGGAAGGCCGTCGAAGCGGGCCAGTGAGCCGTTGTCGCCCGGGTCCGGGAGGTCCTCGACCGGACGCAGGGCACTCCAGGTGGTCCCGCCGTCGTCGGACAGTGCGGCAAGGCGGCGCGGTGTGCCGCGGCTGTGCAGCAGGAGCCGGCCGTCTTGGAGGGCCGCCACCTTGTTTTCGTTGGGCGCATGGCCGTGTGTCCGGGCGCCAATGAGCTCGCCTAGGGCCCAGTTTTCGCCGTGGTCGTCGCTGTAGGCGGAGGCGGCCATGATCTCACCGCCCGCCAGGACCACATATTGCTGCACCAGCCGGCCGCGGTAAGGGCCGGTGTGGACCTGGATGCCCTGTCCCGCCGCCGCAAAGATGCCGGTGATGGCCGGGCCGGGAGGGTTTCCGGCAGAGTGTTCGGGCGGGCGCGCCTTGAGCTGGGCGGTGATCCTGCGGTGCCGCCAGGTCAGGCCGTCGTCGTCCGAAAAGCTGAGGTCACAGTGCTGGACACCGTCATCGGGCTCCAGCCCGGTCGCCGCTTCGAAGAATCCTGCGCGCGTTCCGGCGGCGTGGAACATAAAGATCCGGCCGGTCTCAACGTCAACCAGGAGGCTCGGATCGCCGTAGCCGTTGAGGCCGCCACCCGTCCTCACTACCTGCTGTTCGCCCCAGGTGCGGCCGTTGTCCGTGCTGCGCCGCAGCAGGAGGTCGATCGGGTTAGGCAGGTCATCGAGGTTGGGGCGGCCGTCGTAGCCGGCCAGCAGTGTGCCCTCCCGCGAGACGGCGAGGGCGGGGATCCGGTATTGCCGGTAGCCGCCGGTGCCGCGGACCGCCAGCACGTGTTCGATGTCGGGCATGGCAGCCGTCATTGGCCGAAGGACATAGGATGTCATATCTCCATGGTAGGCGATGCGCCACGGGCCGTGTGGGCGGCCGGTTTCTCTGGCAGAGTATGACCATGCTCACTGTTATCGGCGAGGGCCTTGTTGACGTTGTCCAGCGCGCCTCCGGAATCGAAGCCCACGTGGGCGGCAGCCCCCTCAATGTAGCGGTGGGGCTGGCTCGCCTGGACCACCCGGTGCAGTTCATTGGCCGCTACGGCCGTGACGCGTACGGGGATTCCGTGGCCGCGCACCTTCGTGCGAGCTCCGTAATGCTGCCGCAGGGCCCGGACGAGTTGCCCACCAGCGTGGCCACCGCCCTGATCGACGACGACGGCGCCGCCACCTACACGTTCGACCTCACCTGGGAGCTCCCCGGCCTGGCGGACCGGCTCGCCTTTATCCTGCAGGGCACCACCCTGCTGCACACCGGCTCCATTGCCACTATGCTGGCGCCGGGCGCGACGGCGGTGCTCGCCGCCGTCGAATACGCCCACCCGCGCGCCACCATCAGTTTCGATCCCAACTGCCGGCCCAGCATCATCACCGACGTTGACTACGCGCGGCGGCAGGCGGAGAAGTTCGCCTCGCTCGCGGATGTGGTCAAGGCCTCCGACGAGGACCTGGAGTGGCTCTACCCCGGGGTTGACCCGCTGGACTCGGCCCGCCGCTGGCTGTCCCGGGGCGGGGCGGAGGGGCCGGCGATGGTGGTGGTCACCCGCGGTGCGGCGGGTCCCTGGGGGATTACGGCCGCGGGCGAGGCTGAGTATCCGGCGCCTCGCGTGGACGTTGCCGACACCGTCGGCGCGGGGGATTCGTTTATGGCGGCGCTGCTGTCCGGGATTGTGGACAAGGGCCTGGACGGCGCGCAGAACCGGAAGGACCTGCGCGAGCTTCCGGCCGAAGGCTTGGCTGAACTGCTGGCACATGCGTCCCGCGCGGCCGCCGTCACGGTCTCGCGCCCCGGCGCCAACCCGCCGACGCGCGCCGAACTGAACGCGGTGCCTGGGGAGTAGGGCCGATTGCCCGAGGGCACTGGGCAGCCATCCCCTCCCATCCGTCGCGTGGATACCAGCTATCCCAAATGCTTGGTTCCCCGATAGCCCAAGCCTTGCCACAGTGTAGGCAGTCACTTGGCGCCCGTATCAGCGCCGTCCCTTAGTGACCACCAAGAGGCTAAGGACATTCAATGGAGAATATTCAGCTCACGGATACTCAGTCCAGGAACGGGACGACCGTTCCCGCGACCACGCGTACGGCCGGGCGGCTTCAGGCGACCCTCCTCGTTGCCGGCAGTTGCATGCCGGTGCTGGGGGCCGTACTTCTTGCACCCATCCTTCCCACCCTGAACCAAGCGTTCGCAGACAACCCCGGCGTTGCCATCCTGGTTCCGCTTACGCTGACCCTGCCGGCGCTGTTTGTGGCGCTTTTCTCGCCGCTGGCCGGCTACCTTGCCGACCGGGTGGGCCGAAAGCAGCTACTTGTTGTTGCCATGCTGGCATACGCCGCCTTCGGGACCGCGCCGCTCTGGCTGGACAGCCTCGAATCCATCGCGCTGTCGCGGGTCGGCGTCGGAATCGCGGAAGCCGCCATCATGACCTGCTGCACCACCCTCATCACGGACTACTACGCCGGCGAACAGCGGAACAAGTACCTTGGCCTTCAGACCATGGTCAGCGCCCTCGCAGCCACCGCATTCTTCGCCCTCGGCGGTGCCCTGGGCAGCATCAGCTGGCGGACCCCATTCTGGCTCTACGCCGTCAGTGCCGTCATCGTCATCCCCATGGTCTTCAAGCTCTGGGAGCCTGCAAAGAGCCAGCGCACGACGGCGGCCAAAACGCCGGTGCCATGGCGGCAGATCGGCGCCCCGGCCGCGGTGACGCTCTTCGGCGGCATTGTGTTTTACGCACTCATCGTCCACCTGCCCTACGTCATCACCGGCCTGGGTGTCGGGGACGCAGCACTCATCGGTCTCGCCGCGGCCATCGCGTCCCTCGCGACGGCGGCGGGAGCCATCTCCTTCCGCTACCTGGCGAAGCTGGGCACGCGGAACCTGCTGGCGCTCGCTTTCGGGCTGGCCGCCGTCGGACTTTCCCTGGTCTCCGTCGCTGGGACGGTACCGCTGGCTATCGCGGGAGCTGTCATCGCCAGCGCTGGCACCGGCGTGTTGCTGCCCACCTTGCTGACGTGGGCCGTGAATGGCCTTGAATTCCAGCAGCGCGGCCGCGGCACGGGCATCTGGACCGGAACGCTGTTCATCGGCCAATTCCTGACCCCCATCGTCCTCGGGATGGCCGCCGCGGCACTGGGCAGCTTGGGCTTCGCCCTGGGCGCATTGGGAATTGCGTGTGCGGTGGCGCTGCTGGCCGTCCTGGTCCGGGGACCGCGGCCGGCGCCCGTCGACCATTAGAAAGGACACAAGTCCGGGGACGGATAACCTGTGGGTATGAAGAACCTGGACCTGAACCTGCTGCCCCAGCTGCAGGTACTGCTGGAGCTTCGGAACGTTTCCCGGGCTGCTGAGCGGCTCCAGCTCAGCCAGCCGGCCACCAGTGCCGCCATGGCCAGGCTCCGGCGGCATTTCGACGACGAACTCCTGGTCCGCAATGGCCGCACGTATGACCTCACGCCCTTCGCACAGTCTTTGGTCCCGCTGGTTGATGAAGCAATGCTTCACGTCCAGCGGGCCACGCGCGTCCGGTCCGGATTCGAGGCAGGAACAAGCGAGCGGGAATTTGTCATTGCGGCGTCGGACTATGCGGCAGCGCTGATCGTTGGGCCGCTGCGGGGCATCCTGCGCGAGGAGGCTCCCTCCGTGTCCGTGGACTTTGTCCCCACGGCCGGTTCCGGAATCCAGGGCCAGATGGCCGACTATTCGAAAATCGACCTGCTCGTGGGCCCGACGGGCTATCACATGCAGGGCACCAGCAAGCAGCTTTTCCGCGACAGCTTCGTGGCCGTGACTGACGCCGGAAGTCCCCTACTCCAGCAGCCTCGCCTGACACTTGAGGATCTGGCAACGGTTCCGCACGCCGTCGGCTATTTCGGGGAGGGAATCAGTACCCCGGCGGACAAGCTGTTTGAGTCCCGCGGTATCCAGCGTCGGGTAGCGGCGGTGGTGGCCGGGTTCCTGTCCCTGCCGCTGCTCGTTGAGGGGACGGACCTGGCGGCGCTGGTCCCGCGCATGCTGGCGGCACGGGCCCAACGAGGCGCGGACATTGCTGTCCTGGAGTTCTCCGAGGGCACCGAAGCGTCCCTGGTGGAAGCCATGTACTGGCATCCCTCCCAGACGGAGGACCCGGCCAGTGTCTGGCTGCGCTCGGTGGTGCAGCGGGCCTGCTCCCGGCTGCACGAACTCTTCCCGGCCACTGCCCACCCGGTGCCCATCACATCCCCAACTGAGTAGCAGCAGATGTCGTTATGAGCGCTCATACCGACATCTGCTGCGACCTACTTGGGGGTTTGGGGGGCGCAGGAGTTGGGGGCGTCAACGCATCGCGTCGGAGACCGACTTGGCTCCGCCGTGGCCTGACTGGCCGCCGTCCACAGGGATCTCGGCGCCCGTCACGAATGAGGACAACGTGCTGAGGAGGAACAGCACGACGCCGGCCACCTCGTCCACCGTCCCGGTGCGGCCCAGCGGGGTCTCGGCAAGGGTGGCCTGCCTGAATTCCGGCCTGGCGCTCGCCGTCATGGGCGTTTCGATAAAGCCGGGATGGACAGTGTTCACCCGGATCCCGCGCGGTCCAAGTTCCATGGCCGCAACCTGCGACAGGCCCCGCAGGGCCCACTTGCTCGCGGTGTACGCCACCGGATAGTGCGCTGTCAGGCCAGCCACGGAGCCCACGTTCACAATCGCCGAGCCATTGCCCATCAGGGGCGAGAGGGCCTGGATTCCCAGCAGGACTCCGGCGACGTTCACCTCATAAACACGCTGCAGGTCAGTCACCGAGGCGTCCAACAGCCTGCTGCGCTGGGTGATGCCCGCGTTGTTGACCAGCCCGTCCACCTGCCAGCCCCGGGATCGGATCCAGTCAGCGAGACGCTGCCAGCCGTCGGCGTCGGACACATCCAGCTGCCGGTACACCAGTTCGCCGACTGAGGGCGAAGAAATGGCGGCCAGCTGCTCCGGAATCTCCGATGCCAGGTCCGTGGCGATGACACGAGCCCCGGCTTCGGCCAGCAGCCGCGCTTCCGCAGCACCCTGTCCCTGGCCGGCGCCGGTAACCACCACCGTCCGGCCCGAAAGCTGAAGGGAAATCACTACAGCCCGGGAACGGCAGCTGAAGGGACCCGGACCCGGTTCCGCGGACGGACCCGGGCAGCCACCCGGGTCACGGCTTCGCGCCGCTTGCCCACGGTGTTCTCGATGGTCCCGATGCCCTCCACGGTCATCCGCACAACATCGCCGGTCTTCAGCGGCGGGGGAGTCTGTGAGCCGTTGCGTCCCCAGAGTTCCGCCAGGCAGCCGCTGCCGCAGGTGCCGGAACCCAGGACATCCCCGGGCCGCACTACGGAATCCTGGGAGGCGTAGGCCACGAGCTCGGCGAATGGCCAGCCCATGTTGGAGAGCAGGTCCTGCCCGATGGCTTCGCCGTTCACTTCCACGGCCATGGAGATCGGCAGGAAACCCTCGGCGTCGTGGAGGTCCTCGAACTCATCCGCGGTGACAATCCACGGCCCCAGCGTGTTGGCAAAGTCCTTGCCCTTGCACGGGCCCAGGCTGACTTTCATCTCGCGGCGCTGCAGGTCCCGGGCCGACCAGTCGTTGAGGACCGTATAGCCGAAGATGTGCCGGTGCGCCGCGGCCGCGGTCAGGTTCCTGCCCTCGCTCCCGGGAACGCGTCCGACGACGGCGGCAACCTCCGTTTCAAAGTCCAGGTCCGCACAGCCCGCCGGAATCCCGATCACCTCTCCGGTGCCCGTCACCGTATGCGGATTGGTGAAGTAGAACGTGGGCGCTTCGTACCATTCGGGCACCACGCCGGCCACGCCGTCGATGCTTTTCCGCACGCCTTCGACATGTTCCTCAAACGCCACGAAGTCCCGGATGGTGGCAGGCACCAGCGGTGCCAGCAGCTGCACGTCAGCCAGCGGCACGGCGGGCCCCGAACCGACGGTTTCCCGGGCAAGATTCAGCGTTGCTTCGAGTCCGGCGTCCAGCAGGGTCTGGACGGTCTGCCCGACGGGCAGACCATAGCAGTTTCCGTTGTCCACGAAGCCGGACTGCGTCCCGCCGTCGTGGTTCCAGCGTGCAATTTTGACCATTTGAGTGTTCCTTAAGCGTTGGGCCGGGCGGTCAGGGCGGCCGCCGCTGTGATGCCCAGCGTGCGTGCGTTGCCGCCCAAAACCTGAGCCTCGTCGTCGGCAGAGAGTCCGGCCGCCTGGACCTCGTCCACAGGCAGGTCAGAGCCCATGTCGAACGGGTAGTCGGATCCCAGGAGGACCTGTTCCGGGCCGGCGGCCGCGACCAGCGCCCGAAGTTCGGCGGCGCTGTGGACCAGGGAGTCGAAGTAAAGCCTTTTCAGGTACGACGACGGCGGCGCTGCGCACGTGCGTGCCTCCGGCCGCACCTTCCAGGCATGGTCCGAGCGGCCCAGGCTGGTGGGAAGGTAGCCGCCGCCATGCGCGGCCAGCACTTTCAGGTCCGGGTGGCGGTCCAGGACTCCACTGAAGATCAGGTGGGACAGGGCCACCGCGTTTTCGGCCGGCTGGGAAACGGTGTTGGCCAGGTAGAAGCGGTCCAGCCGCTCATCCAGCGAGCAGCCGAACGGGTGCAGGAACACCAGGGCGCCCAGCTCCGCCGCCCGGCTCCAAAACGGTTCCAGCCTGGCATCGGAAAGCTCAACCGTGCTCCGCTGCGGATCGCCGGGCGTGGCGGCGAACGAGCCGATCTCCACCCCGAGCAGTCCGCACTCCAATACAGCGTGCTCGAGGGCTTCCACCATCAGGGCCGGGTGCTGCAACGGGACCAGGCCCAGCCCGTGGAGGCGTTCCGGGGCACGGTCCACGAAATTCCGGACCGCCTGGTTGGCCTGCTTCGAGAGCTGCAGGGACAGCTCCTCGGCGGCGAAGTAGTAGAAGTGTGACGGCGACGGCGAGACCAGCTGCACGTCCACGCCCTGCGCGTCCATGTCCGCGAGCCGGCGGTCCAGGTCCGTCAGTTGTGGCCAGCGCTCCTTGATCATCCGGCCGGAAGCTGCCATGGATTCCGGCCCGTTCCGGCGGGCTTCCAGCGCCTGCTGCGCGCCGAGGCCTTCGGGATCGGCTTCGGCCACCAGCTGCTGCAGGGCAGGAAGCAGGATGTGGGCGTGAACGTCGACGGTGGGTGTTTCCTGGGCGCCGGTGCTCATGCGGGTTCCTTCAGCAAGGTGGACAGCGAGTGCATGAGGCCGGGCACATCGGCGTCGCGGACGCCGTCGAGCATCCACTGGCCCAGTTGGACGGAGGCGTTGACCACTGCCTTTGCCCGGTCCAGGCGCCGGTCGGTGAATTCCTTCCACAGCGTCTCGGTGACGTGGTCGGCGTTGATGAGCAGTTCGGCCAGGACGGCCGCGTCTTCCAGGGCCATGGCAGCGCCCTGGGCCACCGTGGGCGGGCAGCTGTGGGCGGCGTCGCCGATGATGACGGTGCGGCCGCGGTTCCAAGGCCCGTCCACCAGATGAGTGGTGAACCAGGTGTAGTTGATGCGGGCGCTGTGGTCCAGATTGGCGCGGATCTCGTTCCAGGGCCCGCCATAGGCGGCGGCGAGTTCGGCCATGATGCGCGGGCCGTCCTCGTGCCTGCGCTCCTGGGCCTTTTCCACGAGGTAGGCGTAGATGGTGTCGGGGCCGGTGGGGCAGTAGCCCGCGATGAAGCAGGGTCCGCCGTAAGTCAGGTCGGTGCGGACCACGTCCGCGGGCCGTTCCACGAAGGCACGCCAGATGCCCATGCCGGTGGGCTGGGGCTCGACGTCGATGCCGATCGCCTTGCGGACCGCGGAGTGCAGTCCGTCGGCGCCGATCAGGAGGTCGAAGCTTGCGGTGGCGCCGTCGGCGGTGCTGACGGTGACCGAACCGCCGTCGTCCGTTATCCCGGTGACGGTCTTGCCGTAGCTGATCCGGGCGCCGGCCTGTTCGGCCCGTTCGCGAAGGATGGCCGTGAGGTCGGGGCGGTACATGCCCAGGGTGGCGGGGAGGTCCTCGCCGCCGGTGCGGATGTCCTCGAGGACCGCGATGACGGTGCCGTCGGGATTCGGCGCGCGCAGGCCGAGGGTGCTGAACGGGTAGCCCTTCGCCTCGATCTGCTCCCAGACGCCGAGCTGGCGGAAGATCCGCAGGGCGTTGCCCTGCAGCGTGATGCCGGATCCAAGGGCCTGCGGGGCGTCCGCCTTCTCCAGGACTTCCACGTTGATTCCGGCGTCGGCCAGGAGGATGGCTGCGGTCAGTCCCGCGGCTCCCGCTCCGACGATTCCGACGTTCTGTACTGCTGCCATCGCTGACTCCTTTGTGTTGACGGCGTTACTGCTGGTGGGTGTTTGTTGCTGCTACCTGAAAGCTACCGGAGGGCGATCGGGTTGACCGGTGAGCCGACGGCGCCGGTGATCGGGAGCGGTGCGGCAGTGAGCAGGAAGTCGTATCTGCCGTCCGCCGCGCACGCTTCCGCCAAGCCGTCCGGGTCCCACATTTCACCGAGGAACAGCCCGAGGTTGGGGATGGCGATCTGGTGGAGGGGCTGGAAGGCGCCGTCGAACTCGTTGGGCCGGACTTCGAAGCCCCAGGTGTCGGTGGCGATTCCGGCGATTTCGCTGCGGTGCAGCCACGGCGCGGTGCTGAAGGACAGTCCCGGTGCCGCGCCTCCGGCGTAGTCGCCCCAGCCGTCACGGCGGACGCGGGTGTGCTGCCCGGTGCGGACCACGACGATGTCGCCGCGGCCCACCGTGGAGGTGGGTCCCTGCAGTTCGATGGTCCGCTCGAGGTGTTCCGGGGTGATGGCGAAGCCGTCCGGCAGTTCGCCGTCGGTCCTGCCCAGTTCCGGGCCGAGCGCGCGGCCAACGTCCAGCAGTACACCGCGGGTGACGATCTTGGCTGCGGCCGTTTCGATGCCTGTGACCAGGTCGCCTTCGGACGTAACCACGTCGCCTGCAGCCCGGCCGTTCCAGGCCTTCCCCTGGTCGAAGATGTGGCCCAGTCCGTCCCACTGGGTGGAGCACTGCAGCGGCATCGCAATGACGTCGTCCGCACCGCCGAAACCGTGCGGGAAGCCCTGGTTGCCGCGTTCGGCGTCCACGCCGGTGTCCGTCATGGTGTGCACAGGGTTGGTGCGGCGGCGCCAGCCCTTCTGCGGGCCGTTGGTGTCGAACGGCTGGGAGAGCGAGAACGCCTCGCCTGTGCGTACCAGGCCGGCGGCCTCGACGCGCTTGGCAGCGTCGATGAAGTTCAGCGTTCCCAGTACGTCATCGGCACCCCAGCGGCCCCAGTTGTTGTGGGCAGCCGCCATGGCCCGGATGCTGCCCAGCGGGTCCTCACGCCGGATCACCGGGAAAGCATCGGCTGCTGCTTCCCCGGTGACGGTGTTCGGTGCAGTTTCCTGCGTGGTCACGGCTGGACCTCGTCCTTGCAAAGGATCAACTGGGTGCCGAGGCCGGTGATGGTGCCCTCCATCACGTCGCCGTCCTGCAGCAGCCGCCCCCAGTGCTGGCCGTTGCCGGCGGGGCTGCCGGTCAGGACCAGGTCGCCCGGGCGCAGCGGCATGATCTGTGAGGCTTCGCTGACCAGTTTGGCCACCCCGAAGATCATGTCGGAGGTTGACTCGTCCTGCATGGCCTTGCCGTTGAGCTTCAGCGTCACCTGGACATCCTGCGGGTCGCCGAAGTACTTCGCGGGCACCAGCAGCGGACCTGTGGGAAGGAAGCCGGGGGCGTTCTTGGCGCGATACCAGTCCGAGCCGATCGCGGGCATGTCCTTGCGGAAGACGTACTCACGGGTGGTGATGTCGTTCACCATGGTGTAGCCGAAGACGTAATCCAGGGCTTCCTCGGGGGTGACCCGGAACGCCGTCTTGCCAATGACGGCTGCCAGTTCCAGTTCCCAGTCGTGGGATGTGGAGTAGGCAGGCAGGGTGAGGTCGTCCGTGGCTGACGCGATCGCCGTCGGGAGCCCGATGAAGAAGTACGGTGTGCCCTGGCCGGCGCGCTTGTCCATCATGGCGGCGGTCTTGGCGCGGACTTCCTCTTCGTCCTGGCCAGGTTCGCGGTGCGCTGCGGCGAGATCGATCACGTGTTTCCGGTAGTTGGCGCCGGTCTGCAGGACCTGGACCGGCTCCACCGGGGCAAGGACCTCGACGTCGGCCAGCGCCAGGCCAGATTGTTCACCGGTTGAGGCTGCCAGGGCATCAAGCTGGCTTTCCATGGTGTCCCAGTGCTGGATCAGGGAGTTGATTTCGCCGTCCAGCGGCAGGACCCGCTGGCCGACAAGCAGGCCCACGCGGGCCTTGCCGTCACCGGCCTCCTGGAACCGGATCAGGGAATATGTCGTTTCAGGCATATTCGCTTAGCCCCGTCCCTGCTTGGCGTACGGGTTCAGGAGGGCTTCCTTCATTTCGGGGGAGGCGCCTTCTTCGGTGGCAGTGAAGCCTTCGGCCGGGGGGAAGGATTCGGTCATGGAGTGCGGCATGGCGCCGTTCTTGTAGAAGTTGTTGGAACCCTCGGACGGCTTCCAGGTGTTGGCTTCCCAGTCCGGGACGTAATTGCGGTAGCCACCGGAGTTCAGTTCCACGCGCAGGCCTGACGGATCGCGGAAGTACAGGAAGTTCTGCTCGCCCACGCCGTGGATGGAGGGGCCGTATTCCATGGCGGTGCCGTTTTCCATCATGACGTCCGCGGTGCGGAGCAGGTCTTCGGTGGCGTCCACCCAGAAGGCGATGTGGTTGACGCGGCCTGCGCGGCTGGAGGTGTCCAGTACGACGCCCAGGTCATGGGACTTCTCGTTGGTGGTCAGGACGGAGAAGACGGTGATGGGTGCTTCGTCCAGGTCAACAAACGCCATCACGCGGAAGCCCAGGGCCTCGTTGTACCACTTGGCGAAGCCGCGGACGTCGGAGCATGCCACGGTGACGTGGTCCAGGAAGCGGGGTGCTGCGGCGTGGCTGCTCCGGCGCTCCGGACGGTCCGGGTAGGTGGACTCGAAGCCGGGTTCGGCCACGAACTTCTCCACGTCATAGAAGAGGCGCATCCGGTGGCCGTAGGGGCCGGTGAATTCGTAGGACTTGCCGTAGCCGTGGCCACCAACGGTCCAGGTACCCTGTACGCCGGTTGCCTCAACCCGGGCGGCCGCGGCTTCGAGGGCTGCCTGGGAGTTTGTGCGCCATGCCATCCGGCCGAGGGATGCTTCGGGTCCTTCGGTGATGACCAGGCTGTAGCGGTAGTAGTCGCCCCAGCAGCGGAGGTAGACGTTGCCGTCCACGCGGTCGATGATGCGCATGCCGAACTTTTCCTCGTAGAACCGCGCCGACGCTTCGACGTCGGGTGTGGTGATCTCGAGGTGGGCGAGGTGGGAGAGGGGAGTTTCCACGTTGAATTCCTTCTGAGTTTTGGCTGCGGTCGGATTGGTGCAGGTCCTGTAACCACTGTGAACCAGCTCATGTATTTGGTGAAGAGGGATCTACTGATAACTGGCATTTGTCTGGCAGATACCCCGCGTACCCATCCTGACCATCCACGCGGCTGATACCAACTACTGCCGCAGCGCCGTTCCCCGTCCGGATCTCTCCTGGGAAAGTCGAGGAAATGTACCTGTCGAAAGGACCCCCTATGCCTGTTTCCAGCCAGCGCCTCGCCGGCAAGACTGCCGTCATCACCGGAACGGCCAGCGGCCAGGGCAGGGCCGCGGCGCTTGCCTTCGCCGCCGCGGGCGCCCTGGTCGTGGGCTGCGACATGGACGACGACGGCGCAGCGGGCACCGTCGCGGCGGTCACCGCTTCAGGTGGCCGGATGAGCAGCAGCCGCGTGGACCTCACGGACGAGGCCGCCGTCGCTTCCTGGGCCCAGGACGTGGCCGCGACCTGCGGACAGGTCCATATCCTGTATGCCAACGCCGCGGTCACCCGGTTCGCCCCGGTGGAGCAGCTTACGTTCGCTGACTGGAAGTGGAACGTGGAGCATGAGATGGATGTGGTGTTCCTGCCGGTCAAATACTTCTGGCCCCAGCTGATCCGGACGCAGGGTGCCGCCATTGTGCTGGTGGGCTCCACCGCAGGAGTCACCGGTTCCATGACCAACGGCCGGCTGGCCCACACTGCCACGAAGGGGGCCGTGGTCGCCATGACAAGGCAGCTCGCGGCCGAAGGGGCTCCGCACGGACTGCGCGTAAATGCCGTCAGCCCCGGAATGATCCGCACGGCGGCCACCGAAGGCAACCTCCTGGCCCCGGACCATCCCATGCGAACCATCGCCGGCAGCATCCCGCTGGGCCGGATCGGTTCACCTGAGGAAGTCGCCAGATGTGCACTGTTCCTGGCTTCCGATGACGCCTCGTACGTAACGGGCGCCAACCTGATGGTGGACGGCGGCTGGTCTGCGGTTCTTCCGGGCTAGTTGTTTCGTGGAATCTCAACAAACTTAGGTACGAAAGCGACATAATGGTGTACGCTGTACCCGCACCTACAGAGAGTGAGCAATGATGCTTCTCGAAAGAGACCTCATCCAGTCCGTCGGATTCCGTAACGTCACCGAGGGTGGACGCGTGACCGGCTTCCAGTTCCGTGTCCGCATGCCGTCCTACCGGGGCATGGCCGCGTCTCTCATTGACGGCATCGCGGTCCGCGTGGGCAACGTCGTCGACGTCGGCCCGGACGTTCCGCACTGGACCTTCGGCGGGCAGACCTACACACTGCAGCAGCTCTGGGATAGCGACGGTGTCCGGTGGCCGCTGGAGGAAGCGGCGCTGGTCACCGTACCGTTCGACGGCGGTCTGCCGCAGGGCGTCCATGAGCTTTCCATCGATCTGCGCCTGCGCATGTCCTATATACCGGTTGAACACCAGCCCACTATCCACCGCGCCAGCCGGACCGTGACGCTCGCACCCGAAGGCGGCGACGGCACATTCCGCTACGGCGTCTCCCTCTACAGCTTCATGGGCGACTACGGAACCGTCATGGACCTGGAAACGGCGCTCGCCGCCGTCGCTGACGTAGGCGCCACCGGCGTCGAAATCCTCGGCGAGGGACACATTCCCGGCTACCCTGAGCCATCCACGGCCTGGACGGACACCTGGTTCCGGCTCCTGGAGAAGTACTCCCTGGAGCCCACCAACTACGGTTCCTGGATCGACACCCGGCTCCACCACGGAAGGACCATGACCGCTGGAGAAGGTGCCGAAGCCCTGCAGCGCGACATGCGGCTCGCCCACCGGCTGGGCTTCGGCTTCGTGCGTCCGAAGATCGGAGTGGTGTCCGGGGACCTGGTCCCGGATCCCATCTGGACGGAATCGGTGGAACGCTCGCTCGATCTGGCGCACGAGCTTGGGGTCGTCATCTGCCCTGAGATCCACTCGCCCACGCCCATCAAACACCCCGTCGTGGAGGACTACATCGGCCTGATCGAACGGACCGGCACCAAGAACTTTGGCCTGCTCATCGATACCGGCATTTTCCAGGACCGCCCGATTCCGCTGCGCGAAGGGGAGTCCCGCGAAACCCGGCCCGCATTCCTTGACGGCATCGGCGTCGATCCGGCCGATTTCGCCGACATCGCCCAGTACGTGGTGTTCATTCAGGCGAAATTCCATGACATCAACGAACAGTTGGAAGACCAGCAGATCCCCTGGCAGCCAGTGCTCCAAAGCCTCAAGGACTCCGGCTATACCGGCTACCTCTCCAGCGAATACGAAGGCGAACGTACGCCGTGGCGCGCCATCGAACAGGTGCGGCGCCAACATGCACTGATCCGCCGCATCGCCGGCGGGCTTTCCTGACCCATCCCACCTCTCCACCTGCAAAGAGAGACACCATGCCAAACGGACTCATTGACGACGCAAGCCTGCGCACACACCCCGAAGGCTTCGCCCTGGCGCTGACCCTCCCGTGGTACCGGAGCCTCTGGCTCTCCTCGGTATCCACGCTGCGGCTCACCGTGGACGGCGAGGAGATTCCCGTTGGGGAGCTTTCCCTTGACCTCGGCGGTGTCCGCTATGCGCTCGCGGACCTTCCGGCCCAAAGCGACACGCTCTGGTACCTCCAGGAGCATCCGCTGCTCATCGCGCCGAGGGACACCCCGGTGTCCCTCGGCGAGCGGCACCAGGTTCAACTCATCGGGGAACTGCGGCTGCCGTACATGCAGATTGCGCCGGGACAGGACGGCGGTCCCGGCATGTACGTGCCGAACTTCGTGAACCAGACGCTGGAGCTGACAGTGACGGACAGCGCAGCGCCGGCGCCGGAACTCACGGCGGCGCTCACGCCGCCTCCGCCGAAGGCCGAGGATGATCCTTTCTCGCTGGGGCTCACTCTCTACTCGGCAAGCGCCGAATTCCGGGCCGGCTGGTACGACTTAGACGGCCTGCTCAACCGTGTTGGTGAGCTTGGCATCGGTCCCGGGATCGAGATCGTCGCATCCCAGGTCCTGCCCACGTACCCCAACGTCACGGACGACTTCGCCCGGTCCTGGCAGGAAGCCTTCGACAAGCACGGCTTCGTGGCCAGTTCCTTCGGCGCCAACCTGGACATGGGCCGCCGCCGCGACCGCGACATGACGCCGGATGAGGAATACGAGTTCACACGGACGCTCTTCCACGGCGCCAAAAAGCTGGGCTTCCCCCTGGTCCGCATCCAGAGCGCCAAGCCTGACCTGCTCCGCCGGCTGCTGCCGCTCGCCGAGGACCTTGAGCTCAAGCTGGCCTATGAGATCCATGCACCGCTGGGGCCCAACTCGCCGGAGATCATGAAGGTCCGTGATGTTTACGCCGACCTCGACTCGCCGCTGTTGGGATTCGTGGCTGATTTTTCGTCCACTATGCACAGCATGTCTCCCACGCTCCTGCGTGCTGTCCGTCGGGCCGGCCTCGACGACGGCGCCGTCCAGACGCTGCAGGCGATCTGGGCCACTGACGCGCCGATGCGGGCGCGGCAGGAGGAGTTCATCGGTTATCTCCGCGGACGTGACTTTGATCCCGCCCGCCTTGGTTCCTTCGCCCACTTGGCCTTCAACATGCATGGCCACGTCAGCCCGAAGGAATGGGCCGACATCATGCCCCAGATCATGCATGTACACGCGAAGTTCTACGACATCGACGAGCAGGGCAATGAGCCGGCGATTGATTACCCGGAACTGGTCCGGGTGTTTGTCGAAGGCGGCTACCGGGGCTATTGGTCCAGCGAGTGGGAGGGGCATGCCTTCGCCGAGCTTGGTGAAGTGGATCCGTTGCTGCTGGTCCGGAAGCAGCATGACCTCATCCGCCGCAGCATGCGGGCTGCTCTCGCCCCTGCCTGAGCGCCAGCCTGGTTTAGTGGAGCCAGGCTCCTGAAGCGATGATGCCCGGCCGGTGAAATCGGCCGGGCATCAGCGTCTTAAGGCACGTTCTTTAGCGCGGCGGCAGCCACGATGCCGGCTGCTTCCTCAAAGAGGCCGCGCATCCACTCATGTTCCGAATCCCGGTTGTGCACCGGGTGCCACCACAGCGCGTTGACCAGCGGCGTCGCATCGAACGGCAGCGGCAGCACGCGAATTCCGCCCAGTTGAAGGGCGAAGGGGGCAAGTGCCGCCTGGATGAGTCCGATCCGCTGTGTTCCGACGACGAAGTGGGGCAAAGAGAGGAAGCTCTCCACCACCACTTCAACCCGGGGCTCTATGCCGAGCTGCTGGATCTGGCGTTCCGCCGAGGTGAATGCCGAGCGTGACTGGTAGGACATCACCCACGGAAGTTCGGCCACGTTTTCCATGGTGACCTGATCACCGACGGCGTCGTTGGAGGATGACACAACGGCCACCCAGCCGTCCCTCCAGAGGTCCAGGTAGGGGAGCCCGGTGAGGAACCCGTGGGGCAGCACCATGCCGTCCACCGAGCGCAGGCGGTTGGCGGCGTCTTCCACCACCATCGGATTGTGGAGCATGAATCTGAACCGGACGCCCGGGGCACGCTCGGCCGCAAGCTCCGAGGCGACGCGGCCTATGGTGGTAAAGCCGTAATCCGATCCGTAAATGGAAAACTCACGTTCGGACTCCGCGGGCTCCCACGTGGCCTGGCTCTCGAAGACGCGGCGCGCGGCCTCAAGCGCTGTGGTCGTGTGCTCAGCCAGGCGCAGCGCAAAGGGCGTGAGCTCGTAGGCGTTGCCGCGCCGGGCCAGGATGGGGTCGCCGAAGTGCGATCTGAGCCTCGCGAGTGAGGCGCTGAGCGCCGGCTGGCTGAGATGAAGCCGCTCCGCCGCCCTGGTGACGCTTCGCTCCGTGATGAGGGCATCCAGGGAAATGAGCAGGTTGAGGTCAAGCCGGGAAAGCAGGGCAGAGTTTGTCACGGCGCGGCGATCCTTCGGGGAGGGATTCAGTCCGGCCAGTGTATCAGCGGCATCAATAACTTCCGCGGCCTCCATCATATTCTTCGATGGAAGCGCGACACTTTGGCTGCAGGCCGCCATGGACACGACACCCTCCCGATAGGCCTTCTGCAGGCCCCCGTACAACTTATGTCGAGTATCGGGAATACTTATGTGCTTTTTCTGCACATCTCCTGCATACTGATGAGTGACCGGGGTCACGGCTCCCGGATTTTTTCGACAACGAAGTCAGAAAGGCTGGACATGACACAGCACAGTCGCTTTTCGGGCCTGAAGGTCGGCGCCCTCGCCCTCCCCACCGCCGCAGCCCTTATCCTCACCGGATGCTCCGGTTCCCCCGGAAGCAGCACCGCCACGGGCGGAGCCCAGGAATTTTCCCTCAGCTTTTCCACCTCGAACACCATCGAGAGCCCGTTCCAGACGCTGGGCGAGAAGTACATGGAAACGCACCCCGACGTAAAGATTACCTTCAACCCGCAGCCCAACGACTCCTACGACCAGACGCTTCGGACCCAGCTTCAGGCCGGAAACGCGTCCGACGTCGTCGTCACCTCCCCGGGTTCCGGCACCGGCCGCAGCATCCTGCCCCTCGTGCAGGCAGGATTCCTCGAGCCACTGGACGGGGCCGCCAAGGCGCTCGTGCCTGAGGGCAGCGAAGCCCTGTTCGGGACGGACGGAAAAGTCTACGGCCAGGCGCCGGAGATCACCGTGGTTGGTTTGGTCGCCAACGAGACTGCCGCCAAGGCGGCCGGCATTTCCGATTTCCCGTCGGACTTCGCCTCCCTCGAGGACCAGTGCAAGTCGCTCGCATCGTCGGGCAAGTCGTTTATCGCGCTGGCCGGCTCCGCAGCTCCAAACACCGGCCTGATGGCGATGTCCCTGGCTGCGTCCCGCGTCTACGCGGAGGACCCCACGTGGAACGAAAAGCGTGCCGCCAAGGAAGTCACCTTCGCTGGCTCGGATGGCTGGAAGGCATCCCTTGAGGCAGTCGCCACGCTCAATGACGCCGGCTGCTTCCAGAAGGGCGCTGCAGGTGCCGGGTTCGATGCCATCACCAAGGGCCTTGCCAGCGGAACATCGGTTGCCGGCTTTATCCCGGGTCCCAGCTGGAAGCAGCTGAGGACCGCGGCTGCCGACTCGGATTTCAATGTGCGTGCACTCCCGGCAGAGAAGAGCTCAGGCAGGGCCTTCGTCTACGCCAGCGCGAACTACGCGTTTTCCATCAACGCAGCGTCCAAGAATAAGGACGCCGCCCAGGCGTTCCTCGACTGGGCGGCGGAGCCTGAGCAGACCAAGGCCTTCGCCGAAATCGACGGCGCCCTTCCGGTTACCGGGCTGGACAGCTACAACTTCGACGCCAGCGCCTACAAGAACGTCGGCGATCTCATCAAGGACGGAAAGTACGGCCCGCTGCCGAACAGCCAGTGGCCCAACTCCGCTGTGTATGACGCCCTCGCCACCGGCGTCCAGGGCCTTATCACCGGACAGAAGACCGCCGATCAGGTACTCCAGGCCATGGATACAGCCTGGGGCCAGTGACGGTTTCAGATCACCACAGTTCTGACGACTCAAAGGGACAAGCAAGGATTACCATGACTGCGACGATGCAACCGAAAAGCGAAGCAGCTAAAGCACCCCTGCGAGGCAGGCGCGCTCCGGGAGCGGGCGAAAAAACCCGTCCCCGGAGCACGGGCCTGCAGTTGGGGCATTGGTGGTGGGCGCTGCCCGGGATTGCCCTGGTCGTCGCCATCCACTATGTGGCAACCGGTATCGGCGGCTTCTTCGCCTTTACCAACTGGTCAGGCATCGGCTCGTTCAAAATCGTGGGCTGGCAGAACTTCGAAGCCATCTTCAAGGACCCCACCAAGCTCGGGGCCCTGACGAACACGTTGTTCCTGGCCTTTGGCTCGGTCTTCCTCGGCAACGTCGGCGGACTCATCATCGCCCTCGGCCTCAACCGGATGCTGAAGACGCGGTACATTCTCCGCACGCTGTTTTTTATGCCCGTGGTGCTCAGCCCCCTCGCGACTGCCTACGTGTGGAAGTACATCTTCGACTTCGACGGCCCCATTAACGTCTTCCTCATCTCGATCGGTGCAGGCGACCTCGCCAAACCATGGCTTGCCGATCCGCAATGGGCCATCTGGACGGTCCTGGTAGTCCTCGTCTGGGGGTCCACCGGCTTTGCCATGGTGATCTTTATGGCCGGACTTGCCAGCGTCCCGGTGGAGGTGGAGGAGGCGGCCGCCATCGACGGTGCCAACCTGTGGCAGCGTTTCCGGAACGTCACGTTGCCGGCCATCCGCCCCGCTATCGCTATTGCCACAACCCTGGGAATCGTCCAGGGGCTCCGGGTCTTCGATCCCATCATGGCGCTGACCAACGGCGGACCCGCCGGCGCAACCGAAACCCTGGCCACCCAGGTCTACAAGCAGGCGTTCGCGCTCGGCAACTTCGGCGGCGGTGCCGCCCTGGCCCTGGTGCTTGCCGCCATCATCCTGTTCTTCGCCGTGATCCAGCAACGGCTGACGCGATCGAACCCCGAGGACTGACAATGTTCCGTTACACCAAGCTCACCCTGCTCCGCGAGATTGGCCTTTGGGCCCTGGCGCTGACCTTCCTCGCCCCGTTCTATTTCCTGGTCACTACCGCCCTGAAGCCGGACAGCGAGATGTACACCACCTCACCCTTGGCGCTGCCGAAGAACCCTGACTTCAGCAACTTTGTGGCCGTCCTGACGGCCCAAGGCAATTCCAACGTGGTCATGGGCCTCGTGAACAGCATCATCATCACTGCCGGAAGCATCGTGGGGCTGATCGCCCTCGGGTCGATCACCGGCTACGTCATCTCCCGCAGCACGCGCCGCTGGAGCAAGGGCGTGTACTACCTCTTCCTGATCGCGATCATCCTCCCGGGCCAGCTCGGCGCAGTACCGCTTTACATGGGTGCACGTTCCCTGGGCCTCACCGGCTCGGCGTGGGGCCTGATCATCCTGTACACCGGCATGCTCCTGCCGCTGTCGATCTTCCTGTACTCAAACTTCTTCCGCGGGCTCGGTACCGACTACGAGGAAGCGGCAACCATCGACGGCGCCAGCAGGTCGCAGATCTTCTCGAAGGTGGTGCTTCCCATGATGGCTCCCGCCACAGGGACAGTGGTCATCTTCGCGGGGCTCATCGTGTGGAATGACTTCTTTACCTCGCTGATCTTCCTGGGCGGCTCCGCGAACCAGACCCTGCCGGTCGCCATGTACTACTACATCGGTTCCCTGGTCTCGGAGTGGAATTCCATCTTCGCGATTGTGATCGTGTCCATGGTCCCGATGCTGGTGCTGTTCCTGTTCGCGCAGAAAAGGTTCATCCAGGGCTTCTCCGGCGGCCTGAAGGGCTGACCGCACCAAACAGACAACCGCGGGGCGTACGAACGCCTCGTGGAGATATTCCACACCCAAAAACAGGTCTAAGGAAGCCGCCGGCTGCCGCCCGCCGCCGACGGCCATGTTCAAAACACCCTCCCTACACTTCCAGGAGATATCCATGTTCCAACTTTCGCCCAACATCGATCTTTTGTTTGCCGAAGCAGGCGACAGTGCCGCCGATCGCGTCCGCGCGGCCGCCGCAGCAGGCTTCGACGCCGTTGAAATGTGGGGTCCCACAGGCAAGGACATCCCGGCGCTCAAGGCCGCGCTGGAAGAGACAGGCGTCCAGCTCACCTCCCAGCTCGCCGAGCCCCGCATGCAGTTCATGATCCCGCCGCGCAACCACGAGCCGTTCTATGAGGGCCTGGACGCAGGCGTCAAAGTAGCCCAGGAACTTGGCTGCCCGCGCATTGTGGTGGGAAGCGGCACGGGATTCGGCGGACGCAAGCGGCAGGACCAGCTGGACGAACTCATCGAGATCTTTACCCGCGGCGTGGCACACATCGACGGGTCCGGCATCACCCTTGTCCTGGAGCCGGTGAACACCAGGGTTGACCACCCGGGTGCGCTCCTCGACCGGACCTCCGAGGCGATCTACATCGCCCGGGGAGTAGCCTCGGAAAACTTCGGCGTCCTCTACGACCTCTACCACTCCACCGTGGAGGGCGAGGATGTGGCCGCCGAACTCGCCAACGCCGGCAGCCTGATCAAGTACGTCCAGATCGCCGATGCGCCCGGACGCGGCGAACCCGGCTCGGGCTCCATCGACTGGCACGCCCGGCTCGCAGACCTGCAGAACAGCGGCTACGCCGGCCCGATCGGCCTCGAGTATTACCCCACCATCGACTCGGCCAAGTCTGTCCAGTGGATCCAGGAACTGGTGGCGCGGTGAGCCCAAACAGGTACCCCGCCGCCGTCGACGTCGCCATCGTGGGCAGCGGCCCCACCGCCTCGGCGTACGCACGGATCCTCAGCGAGGAAGCGCCCGGCACCACCATTGCCATGTTCGAAGTGGGACCCACGGTCAGCAACCCGCCGGGTGCCCACGTCAAGAACATCGAGGATTCCGAACGCCGCAGCCTCGCCCAGCGTGCCTCGGAAGGGCCGGGTGCCGGGGCGCAAACGGTGAACTCGCCCGGGGCTGTGAAGAGCGGGGACCGGCTGGCCCGTCCGGGAACCTTCCTCCTCCAGGATGGCTTCGCCTTCCCGGGCGAGGACGGACTCCCTGTTGCCGCCATGTCCAGCAACGTGGGTGGCATGGCCGCTCACTGGACCGCTGCGTGCCCCCGCCCGGGCGCCGGGGAGCGCATCAGCTTCCTCCCGGACCTGGACAGCCTGCTGGACGACGCCGAACGCCTGCTTGGCGTCACGACGCACGCCTTCGACGGGGCGCCCTTCTCGGACATCGTCCTGGGCCGCCTCGCCGCCGCGGTGGATGAGGGCCGCAACGCGGCCTTCCGCGCCCAGCCCATGCCGCTCGCTGTCCACCGGCGCGAGGATGGCCGCCTCGTGTGGTCCGGCGCCGACGTCGTCCTTGGCGACGTAACCCGCGAGAATCCCAACTTCGAGCTCTTTGATGAGTCACTGGTGGCCCGCGTGCTGGTTGAGGACGGCCGGGCTGCGGGCGTCGAGGTCAGGAGCCGGCGCACCGGAGAAACACATCGTGTGGCCGCCCGTGTTGTGGTGGTCGGGGCAGATGCGCTCCGCACTCCGCAGCTCCTGTGGGCCTCCGGCATCCGGCCCGACGCGTTGGGTCGCTACCTCAACGACCAGTCGCAGGTGGTCTTTGCCAGCAGGCTGCGGGACGTTTCTACGGACAGTGGGCTTGAAGCGGCAAGCGGCGCGCTTCGTGAGCAAAGCGGTGTGGCCTGGGTTCCCTATACGGACGGGATGCCGTTCCACGGCCAGATCATGCAGCTGGACGCCTCGCCGGTTCCGGTGGCTGAGGACGACCCCGTGGTGCCGGGCTCGATTGTGGGGCTGGGGCTGTTCTGCGCCAAGGACCTTCAGCGGGAGGACCGGGTGGCCTTCGACGACACATCGCTGGACGCCTACGGGATGCCGTCCATGCGGCTCCACTACCGCCTGACCGAACGGGACAGGGACGTGCTGGAGCGTGCAAAGCAGGAAATTGTCCGCCTGGGCAAGGCTGTGGGTGAACCGCTCGACGAGCGTCCGTTCGTCCTCCCGCCGGGAGCATCGCTGCACTATCAGGGCACCACGCGCATGGGAGCAGCGGACGACGGCGGCAGCGTCTGTTCGCCGGACAGCCAGGTCTGGGACGTCCCCGGCCTCTTTGTGGCCGGCAATGGCGTCATCCCCACGTCCACGGCGTGCAACCCCACGCTGACGGCCGTGGCGCTCGCCGTGCGGGGCGCACGAAAAGTCGCTAAGGACCTCAATAGCCCTTTACTTATGTCTGAATCAGACAATAGAATGATTAAATAATGAAGAAGCGGCTGACGGCTGCTCTTCAGCGCAAGGCACAGACAAGGAGGTCTCGATGATTGCCGACCGCATTATCGAGCAAGGAACACTTACCACCGAGGGCGGACGCACCGCCATAGAGGTCCGGATCCCGTGGTATCGCGCCCTTCCGGGCTCATGCATCGCCGGAGCTGCATTGACAGTTGACGGCGTCAGCGCCCCGGCGGATTCACTGCGCTGGACCATGAACGACCGCACGTTCAGCTTCGAGGAGCTCGTGGATGAAACCGGTGAATGGTGGTTCCCGCTGGACTCGGCCGTCCTGTCCGGCGATCTGACCGTGACAGATGACGATGCCGAGCACGAGGTACGTGTGGACCTCAAGCTCTACATCCCCTACATCATCACCGACCACGGCGTGCTCCACATCGAAGAAAACGACACCAAGACCATGAAGGTGGCACAGCGATGACCAGCCTCGGCACGCCGATCCAGGGCGTCACCCTTTACAGCTTCACCCGCGCCTCCCACGCCCGGCAGTACGACCTTGACGGGCTGATCCGCAAAGTGGCCGCCGATGGGTTCGGACCCGGCCTCGAACTCATCGGCTTCTCGAGCCTGCGCGGCTTCCCGGACCACATCGATGACACGTTTGTGGGCCAGTTCCGCGACCTGGTCACCGAGGTGGACCTGGTCCCCACGTCGCTCGCGATCAACGTGGACACCGGAATCCGCCGTGACCGGCTGATGAACCACGACGAGCTGGTTGAGTACATGCGCCGCCAGATTGAGGTGGCCGCCCGGCTTGGCTTCCCGATCGCCCGCGTGCAGATCTCGCTGACTCCCGACGCCATGGAAAGCCTGCTTCCCGTGGCCGAACAGTACGGCGTCACGCTTGCCTTGGAAGTCCATGCAGACCAGCACGGCGCCCACGAGCGCGTCCTCGCCCTCCGCGACCGCTACGAGAAACTCGATTCGCCCCTGCTCGGTTTCACCGCGGACTGGGGAGCCACCGTCACCGGCTTTGCGCCGTCGCTGCTGGAGGCCTACCGCCGTCGGGGTGCTTCCGAGGACCTGCTCCGCCAGGTTGTTGACCTGTGGAACGGTTTCTACGCGGAAGGACCGCCCAACACCCAGAAGATCCACGGTGAACGCTTCGGAGCCTTCATTGGCCTCGCAGCCCGCAACGGCCGGCCGGAACTCGGCATCGACTTTGCCATCAACGGGACCGGGCTCTTCGGCCCCGCGCCAGTGGACACGTGGCTCGAAATCATGCCCTGGGTCCGCCACGTCCACGGCAAGTTCTTTGGCATCGACGAGAACGGCGAGGAGCCCTCGGTTCCGGTCCGCGGCCTGGTCCGCCAGCTCGTGGAGAACGGCTACTCCGGCGCCATCTCCAGCGAGTACGAGGGCTGGCACTGGAACAACTGGCAGGACCCGTTCGACATCATCCGCGGCGAGCAGGCCGTCCAGCGTTCCGCCGCAGCCAACGCCGGCTCGGCCATGATCACGGACTCCGCCGAAGCACGCCGCATCCTCAACAGCCACCTCGCCCAGCCCGTCCGCGGCTGAAACAGAAGGAACACAACATGTCAGAAGGCATCGCAGGCTCGGGCATCGAGCTCGGCATCACCCTCTATTCGCTTACCTCAGAGTTCGCCGCCGGGCTCTACACCCCCGAAACGCTGATCAAGGCTGTCGCCGATGAAGGACTCGGTCCCGGCGTCGAATTCAACATCGCGCAGATGCTCCGCACCTACCCCGACGTCGACCAGGACTTTGTGCGCCTGTGGCGCGACAGCATGGACCGCTACGGGCTGACGCCCAGCGCCGTGGGAACCAACCTGGACATGGGCCGCCGCAAGGACCGCGACATGACGCCCGACGAGGAGTACGACTTCTTCGCCAGGCAGCTGCACACGGCCAACCGGCTCGGCTTCCACCGGGTAGTGATCCGCTCCGCCGGAAAGGAACTGCTCCGGAAACTGCTTCCCTTGGCTGAGAAATACGACCAGAAGCTCGGCTACGAAATCCACGCACCGCAGGGCCCCAACGATCCCAAGATCCTGCAGATCCGCGAAATGTACGCGGAGCTGGGAAGCGACCGGCTCGGCTTCACGGCAGACTTCAGCTCCACCATGCACAGCCTCTCCCCGACCCTTTACCGCACACTGACGCAGATGGGGCTCCCCGAGGAGCACTTCGCCGTCATGCAGGACATCTGGCGCAAACCGCTGCCCATGCAGGAGCGCAACCAGGAATTCGAGGATTACCTCAACGCGAACAACTTCGACCCCGCGCGCCTGGGCCCGTTCACCCGGCTGGCCTTCAACATGCACGGGCTGGTTCCCCCGGAGGAATGGCTGGACATCATGCCGCAGATCTTCCACGTCCACGCAAAGTTCTACGACATTGACGAGCACGGCAATGAGCCGGCGATGGACATTCCCCGCATTGTGCGGCAGTTCGTCAAGGGCGGCTACCAGGGCTACCTGTCCAGCGAGTGGGAAGGACACGCCTTCGCCGACCTGGGCGAATCCGATCCGGTCGACCTCGTCAAGAAGCAGCACACGCTCATGCGCCGTGCCATCGAAGAGGCTGTCGAGTCCGCAGCCCCCGATTCCCACTCCACCCTGGTCGAGACAGCGAAGTAAGGAAAGTCATGGCAACTCACAATTCCCTGTTCCAGGACACCGACGTCCGTAGGCACCCCGAGGGCATCGCCGTGTCAGTGCAACTGCCTTGGTACCGCAGCCTCTGGCTGTCTGCTGTTGACGACGTCGTCGCATCCGTCAACGGCGACGAGGTCCCCAAGGAGTCCCTCCGTTTTGAACTGCAGGGGAAGTCCTACTCCATTGCCGAACTTCCCGAGCAGTGGGAAACCCTGTGGTTCGTAGCGGACAAGCCTGAGGTGATCATCCCGCTGGACCGCGTGCCCGACGCCGGCGAAGAGATCGACGTCGAGGTAATCCTCACGCTCCGCCTGCTCTACATGCAGATTGCGCCCCAGCGGTACGTGGGCAACCGCGTGGCGGTGGAACGCAAGGTGGTGCTCGCATGAAAACCCTGCGCGTGGCCATGATCGGCCACGGGTTTATGGGTGCCGCCCACTCCCAGGGCTGGCGGACAGCCCCCCGGGTGTTCGACCTGCCCGCCGAGCCGGAAATGGCAGTTGTTGTAGGCCGGAACGCGTCCGCTACCGCAGCTGCGGCCAGAAAGTGGGGCTGGGCCGAGTCAGCCACAGACTGGCGCGACGTGATCGCCAGGGACGATATCGACGTCGTCGACATTGTCACCCCCGGTGACTCACACGCCGAGATTGCGATCGCCGCACTGGAGGCGGGGAAGCACGTCCTGTGCGAAAAGCCGCTGGCCAACACTGTGGCGGAGGCCGAAGCGATGGCCGAGGCCGCCGAAAGGGCGGCTGCCCGGGGCGTCCGGGCGATGGTGGGGTTCACGTACCGCCGGGTTCCGGCCGTCACGTTCCTGCGCGACCTCATCGCTGAAGGTGCTGTTGGCAGGATCAGCCACGTGCGGGCATCCTACCGGCAGGACTGGCTGGTGGACCCGGAGATGCCGCTGGCCTGGCGGTTGCAGAAGGAGCATGCGGGTTCGGGGGCGCTGGGGGACATCGGTGCCCACGCGATTGACCTGGCCCAGTTCGTCACCGGCCTGAACCTGCAGAAGGTGTCCGGGGTCATCGACACCATTGTGAAGGAACGGCCGCTTTTGGATGGGGCCGCTTCCGGTTCAGGCCTTTCCGGCACTGCCGGTTCTGGCAAGGGCGCGGTGACCGTGGACGACATCGCCATCTTTACCGGCCGGTTCGAGTCCGGGGCGCTGGCGTCGTTTGAGGCCTCCCGCTTTGCCACCGGCCGGAAGAACGCCCTGGAGATCGAAATCTCCGGGGACAAGGGTGCGTTGGCCTTCGACCTGGAGGACCTCAACAGAGTCCAGTTCTATGACCGCACGGTCCCGGCGGACCGCCAGGGCTTCCGGAAGATCATGGTTACCGAAGCTGAGCATCCGTACGTGTCCGCGTGGTGGCCTGCCGGCCACATGCTCGGGTACGAACACGGATTTTCGCACCAGGTCAAGGACCTGGTGGAGGGCATCGTAGGCAACACGGACCCGCACCCCACGTTCGCCGACGGGCTGCGCGTGCAGCGGGTGCTCGACGCCGTCGAACGCAGTTCCGCAAACGATTCAGCCTGGACGGGCGTCGCTTCCGGCGTTCGCGTCCACGCCGGCTAAGGAGGAGAAGGCATGGCCCGACCAATTACGTTGTTTACCGGCCAGTGGGCGGACCTGCCCTTCGAGGAGGTGGCCAGGCTCGCGGGAGAGTGGGGGTACGACGGCCTGGAAATCGCCTGCTGGGGTGACCACCTGGATCCCTGGCGCTGGAACGATGACGCTTACATTCAGGGCAAGCTCGACGTCCTGGAACGCCATGGCCTGAAGGTGTGGACCATCGCCAACCACCTCAAGGGCCAGGCCGTCTGTGACGACCCGATCGACGAACGGCACCGCGGCATCCTGCCGGACGTTGTCTGGGGCGACGGCGATCCTGAAGGGGTCCGCCGTCGGGCTGCCGAGGAGATGAAGAATACCGCGCGGCTCGCCGCCAGGCTCGGCGTGAAGACGGTCACCGGGTTTACCGGGTCTTCCATCTGGAAGTACGTGGCGATGTTCCCGCCTGCCACCGAAAAGATGGTCGACGCCGGCTACCAGGACTTTGCGGACCGGTGGAACCCCATCCTCGACGTCTTTGACGAAGTGGGGGTCTGGTTCGCTCATGAGGTGCATCCGTCGGAGATCGCCTACGACTACTGGACAACGCAGCGCGCTCTTGAGGCGATCGGGCACCGTGAGGCTTTTGGGCTGAACTGGGACCCGAGCCACATGGTGTGGCAGGACATCGACCCCGTGGGGTTCCTGTGGGACTTCAAGGACCGGATCTACCATGTGCACTGCAAGGACACGAAGAAGCGGCTTGCCAACGGGCGCAACGGCCGCCTGTCGTCCCACCTGCCGTGGGCTGATCCGCGCCGCGGCTGGGATTTCATTTCCACCGGGCACGGCGACGTGCCGTGGGAGGATGCCTTCCGAATGCTGAACTCCATCGAGTACAGCGGCCCGCTGTCCGTCGAGTGGGAGGATGCGGGCATGGACCGGCTGGCCGGAGCGCCCGAGGCCCTCGGGTTCGTCCGGCGGCTGTCCAGCTACGAGCCCTCCGCGGCCGCATTCGACGCGGCCTTCAGCACGAAGTAAGCAACCGCCGAAAGAGCGGCCGACCCGTATTTCCCGGGCCGGCCGCTCTTTCTGCGTGGCGCGCGGAGGGTGCGCGAACTGGCAGCTAATGACCCCAAATCCACTTTTTGAGGGCATTAGCTGCCAGTTCGCGCTCGGCTTGGGTCAGGTGGCTGCCCCGTCTGCTAGTGCCGTGGCGGCAACGGCCAGGTGCCGGCGGGTGATGTCTGTGGGGTCATCCTGGAGCCACTCGTGCCCGCCCCATTCACTGGTGAGCGTGCCGGAAAACCCGCTGCTGTCCAGGAGCCCGCCGAGGTCGCGGAGCGGCTGCGAAACGCGTCCGTCAGAGTCGTCCAGGTCCCAGAACTTGAGGTGGAAAGCGCCGACAAGGGGAAGGATGTTCCGAAGGTCTGAGGCGTCGCTGCGGCCGAAGCGGATGACCAGGTTCATGAAAAGCGTGTGGACATGCGGCGGCACGTTACCGGACTGCAGCAGGTCCTTCACGGCGTCGAGCGTGGCAGGGTTTAGCCATTCATCGGCCAGCCGGGTCACCAGCTCAGCGGGGACGCCGCCGCGGCGCAGTTCCTCCAGGTAGCTGGCAGGCAGGGCGGGCATGAGCATGCTGATGTCCACGAGGACCCGGACATGACCGTCCGCCAGCCCTGCGATCGCCTCCAGGGCCGGGGCTATGGCGGCGCTATCGGGGGCCTGCTGCCCTTGGATTTCCTCGTAAAGGACCAGGTCGAGCTCGTGCAGCAACGGCTGCACCAGGGCCAGCAGCTCGGCGCCCGCCTGGCCGATCGGCAACCGGACTCCGGTAGCCCCCACCCGCCGGGCCGCCTGGAGCTGGGGAACCAGGAAGTCCAGCCGCTGCCGGGTGGACCGCCGCTGTTCCGGTGAGAGGAAGTCGTCCAGGCTCGCGCCGACAATGCTCACCTTTCCGCTCACCTTGTCCAGGGCATCGCGGAACTCGTCCACCTCGGCATCCCGGGGCTCCGGAAAGGACCGCCACAGCTGTCCGGGCTCCAGCTCGACCGTATCGGCCACGCCGTCGGCGACGATGCCGGTGACAATGTCCAGGGCCGGGCGGCGCGCCGCCGTGACGTCAGATGTCCAGTTGAAGGCACTTGCGCAGAGGGTCCAGGTTTCAGGAATTCCAGTGGTCATGGGCACCTTTTCAAATAAGCGTGTTAATGACAAACTTATGTCACTTTTAGGATAAAGGATGGAAGTCTTGTTGCAAACAGCCCTGCGCGAAGATGCGCTCACCACCACTGCGGATGGCTTCGAACTTCGGATCGGGCTGCCATGGATCCGCTCCATGCCGCTGTCCAGCGTCTCGGGCCTCGCTGTGGAAGTCGACGGCGTGCCGGTGGGTCCGGAGGATCTTGCCGTGCGTCTCGGGCTGCGGGACATGGCGGTTGAGGCGTTGCGCCAAGAGTCCGGCTGGTGGTTCGTTCAGGACCGCCTGATGGTGACCGGCGGCCGCCGACTCGCGCCCGGCCCGCATGCCGTATCAGTAGACTTCCAGCTTCTGGTGCCGTACCTGCAGGCGCGGCCGGGCTCGCCGCTGATCCTGCCGTTCCACCTGGAAGCCCAACTTGAACCCGGTTGGGCAGCTGTTTCGGACGTCGCCAGGGACGTCGCCTGACGATTCAGGCCGCATCCCGGATTACGACGGCGGTGACGCTACTTCTGGGAGGCGGGTTCGCCCGCGGCAACCCAGTAGTTGAAGCGGGGAAGTGCTCCGGTGAAACCTATGCCGATACCTTTGCCCGTTCCGGTGAGGGCCGGCCCTCCGCGAACCAGCGGGGGAAGGTGACGTCGAAAAGCTGCTCGCGTGCCAGTTCGGCTCCGCCGCGCAGCGGTTCTCGCTCATCGTTGACCGAGAGCGTGATGGTGAGGTCCCGCGTGGCGAGCGGCAATGACAGTTCGTAGACCCGTTGGCGCACCTCGGCCAGGAATACCTCGCCGGCGGAGCCCATCGCGCCGCCGATCACAATAATTCCCGGGTTGAACATGTTCACCAGGGCTGAAATGGTCTCGCCTGCCACTCTCGCCGACTTCTGGACGAGGGTGATGGCGAGCGAATCCCCAGCCTGGGCTGCGAGGGTGATCTGCTCAAGAGTCAGCGCTCCCTTCTTCGCACTCGCTGCCAGGGAGCTTGTGGCGCCTTCCTTGATGGCGAGCTCGGCATCCCGGACGAGCGCCCAGCCGCCGGCCACGGCTTCCAGGCAGCCGATCTTGCCGCAGCGGCACTGTGCATCCGAGTCGGAGACCCGGACATGGCCGATGTCGCCGGCGGCCCCGTTCGCGCCCCGGTGGATCCTGCCCTTGGACAGCAGGCCGGCACCAATTCCCGAACCGATCTTGCAATAAATCAAGTCGGCCAGGGAGTCGCGCCGCCGTGCGCGTTCCCCGAGGGCGAGCAGGTTGGAGTCGTTGTCCACCCAAACCGGGGCATTGAAGCGTTCTTCAAAAGGAGTGCGGACATCGTAACCGTTCCACCCCGGCATGATCGGGGGCGCCACGGGCTGCCCCGATGCAAAGTCCACCGGGCCGGGAAGCCCTACCACCACACCCCATACGGGCACCGTGGGGTCCTTCTTGAGTAAATCGTCGACCAGGGACATGACCGCATCGATGGTCTTCTCCGGACCCTGCGCGATATCCCAGGCGCGGTGCGTGTGGTCCAGGATGTCGCCGTCGAGCGCAGTAACGCCGACCCTCATATGAGCCGCTCCAAGGGCGCATATGACGATCTTTCCCTGCTCCGCCCGGAAGCGAAGGGTCCGTGGCGCGCGACCGCCGGACGAGGCTCCGAACTCGCCATCGCCCAGGAAGCCGATATGGATGGCCTGGTCCACGCGTTGACTGACTACGCCCCTGCCCAGGCCGGTGACCTTGCCGATTTCCGGGCGGGTGGTTGCTTCGCCCGTGCGCACCAGGTTGACGATCCGCAAGAGGCTCGTCACTTCATCCGTTTGGGCTCCAAAGCGGAGTGTGGAGTCTGTCGTCATGGTCACAATTCTCACACATTGGGGCCCACTAAGGTGTCGTGGGACGCGACTATAGCCAGAACGAACCTAACTTATGAATAATAGAGACATAAGAAGGAGGGCAACGATGCCTTGGAACGTAGGTGTGCTGGGTGCCGGGCCGGGGGTTGCCGCGCTTCATCTGGCGACGCTGGGCCGGTTGAGTGAGCTGTTCGATGTGGTGCATATTGCCGATGCCGGCAGCGGCCGTGCCCGAGGCCTGGCTGAGGGGCTCGGTGCACGTTGGTCACAGGGAGAATCGGATCTTCTTGCCGACCCGGACGTGGACCTTGTGGCGGTGTGCAGCCCACCCGCAGAGCATGGCCGGCAGGTCCTCGCCGCCGTCGCTGCCGGGAAGCGGGCCATCTTTTGCGAGAAGCCGCTAGCCACCAGCCCGGAAGAAGCTGAAGTAGTGGTCGCCGCCTGCCGTGCGGCCGGGACCATCCTCCTGGTCGGCACGAACCATTTGTTTGATGCGGCCTGGGGGCATGCCAGGCACCAGCTTGTGGCACTCGAAGGGCGGGTGCAGGCGGTCTCTGTCACGTTGGCGCTGCCGCCGAACGACCGGTACCACCGGCTGGTCGCTGAGGGCGGGCCTTTCCAGCCTCCCCGTCGGGGCAGGCCGGACTTGAACGACCCCGCCGTGGCGGCGGATATCCTGCGGCAACTGCTGACGGGCCTTGGGATCCATGACCTCCCGGCGCTGCGGGACCTTGCGCCCACGATTGAGGAAGTGGTGTACGCGCGGCTGGTTCCGCCGATCGGCTACGTAGTGGGCTATCGCGCGAGCGGGGTACTTGTGCAGCTTGCCCTCACCATGCTTCCGGCGGGGCCCGATGCGCTTTGGCGGATGAGCATCTCCACGTCGCATGACCGCATCGAGGTGGACTTTCCACCGGCGTTTGTCCATGCGGGAAGCGCCGCCACGCGCGTCCGCACCCCCGGCGGACGCTGGACTGACTACGGCCGTGATCCGGAAGACGGGTATATGGCCGAGTGGCGCCTGGTGGCTGCGCTCCTTGAGGAAAAGGTGCCCGTGGAATACGACGAGCTGCTTGCGGACGCCCACTACGCGACTGCCCTGGCTGACGGCGCCGCCGCGAAGCTGCTCGAGGGAGTGCACGCATGAGCGGGGAGACCCAGCGGATGGGCGTCTGCGCCGTCCTTCCCGACTACCGGGCCGCCGTCGCCGAACTCCCTGTCACTGCGGCCTTGTCGGAAAGCCCCCGGGGTTCCGTGGTGGTGGTGCCCGGGGCCGGCATGTGGTGGGACCGTGCGCTCGCAGCCCGGGCGGAGGGTGCGGCAGCCCTCGTCATCGCGGACCCGCAGGACCTGCCGCGGGAAGCCCGGGAAGTCCTCCGGACGCTGACGGGCATCCCCGTCATTATTGAGCGTCCCCGCCTGAGGCCCGATCTGGTTGCCGATGCAATCCAGGGTCGGGCTGGTATTCCAGCCAGCATCATCGCCGTCGAGTGCGGCGCGCCCGCGTCGGAACTTAGTCCGGTTCTCCGTGACGGGTTTGGCTGGGCAAGGGTTTTCGCGGGTGGCCCGCTGAGCCTCCTTTCCGGCGCTGCCACGGCCCAGGCCAGGGTGGCGCTCCTGGAGCCCCGGGAAAGGCGGGCCGGTCCCGCCGTCACCGTTGCAGGCAATGTGGAGGCGGGGCACGGCCCGGGTGGCCTGCTGCGGATCCTGGCACTGGGCGAGGTGAGGTCTGAGGTGTCGGTGGACCAGCCTGCGGGTCTGACGAGGCTTGAGACCTGCACGGAGGAAGGCGGGCTGGTTGCTCCGCGCCGGTTTGAAGCGTCGGCGCGGCTGGCGCTGCGGCGGGCTTTCGAGGCTTGCTCCACGGGCGAAGCCGTGACCGACCTTGAAGACTTCCTGGACGATTGCGCGCTCGGGTGGGGCCTGGCTGCATTCGGAACGGCTGACCAAGCCAGCGTCTGATCCTGTCATTCTTCTGTTGCTTTCAGACAAAAGTGCGTTATGATGGATGTGTCGTCGGGGTCCCCTCGGATCCGTTCTCCGCCGCGATGGTGCGGCGGAGGCACAACACGTCGCGTCGATGGCCCGATCGTTCGGGTAGATGACTATGCCACTTTCGCCTTTGAGATTCCGTCTCCTTGTTATATCCCTGCTCACGGTCTCCTTCCTCGGAGCCCTGGACCACACCGTGGTGTCCACTTCGCTGGCAACCATTGCCGGTGAGCTGGGTGCCCTGAAACTCATGAGCTGGGTTGTCGTGGGGTACACCCTCGCAAGCACCGTGCTGTTGCCGGTGCTTGGCAAACTCGGTGACGTCCTGGGAGCCCGCCGGGTCTTTCTGGTCTCGCTCGTGACGTTCCTTGCTGCTTCCCTGGCCTGCGGCTTCGCCCAGGACATCTCCTGGCTCATCGCCGCGCGCGTCCTGCAGGGGATGAGCTCCGCCGGCCTGCAGCTGATGTCCCAGACCATCATTGCCCGCGTGACCACCCAGCGGGAACGGCCCCACTACATGGCCATCATCGGCGCGGCCTTCCCCATCGCGATCCTGGTGGGCCCCGTCCTCGGCGGTGCCATCACCGACTACTGGGGCTGGTCGTGGGTCTTCTGGATCAACATTCCGGTGGGAGCAGTGGCCCTCGGCCTGGCGCTCGTCGCCGTCCCGCACCTTGAACCGGGAAAGGCGCCGCGCCATTTCGACGTCGCCGGAGCCGCTGTCTTCACGGCCGCCCTGGTGTCCCTGGTGCTGGCTGTGTCGTGGGCGGCCGAGCGGAGCGCCGGCACTGCCACCATCGCGGCGCTCGCCGTCAGCGTTGTTGGTTTCGCTGCCTTCTTTATGGTGGAGCGGCGGGCGCCTGAGCCCATCGTGCCCCTCAAATTGTTCGCCAACCGCACTATTGCGGCCGGCACCGCGCTCTCGGCGATTATCGGCGTCGGGCTATTCTCTATCACCGCCTACCTGCCTACGTATTTCCAGATGGCGTACCAGACCACGGCAACCGTATCCGGGCTCGTGCCGATCGCCACCGTGTTCGGCATGCTGGTCAGCAACCTCCTCACCGGGTATTTGGCGAGCAGGACGGGCCGTTACCGGATCTTCCCCATCATTGGCACGTCGCTGGGAGCCGCCGGTCTTTTTGTGATGGCCATGCTGCCCGCCGGGCTCCCGCTCTGGGTCCCGATGATCGTGATGGGTGCGGTGGGCATGGGGACCGGCGCGTTTATGAGCCTGATCATCGCCGTGGTGCAGGGCGCTGCTCCGGCCAGCCAGACCGGCACCATCACCGCAACCATCAACCTCGTCCGGCAGGTCGGGTCAACCGTGGCCACGGCGATCATCGGCGGCGTGATCGGCTTCGGCGTGGCCGCCCTCCTTCCGGCAGGCCTGGACCCTGCCACCCTGACCCCCCAGTTCGTCCACGGGGCTGCGCCGGCCGTGCAGGCGGACATCGCCCGGATTTACAGCACCGTGTTCGTTCCCATCTTCATTGCCTTGGCGGTCACCTACTCAGTCGGAATTGTCGCCGCGGTCCTGCTTCCGCAAGGCCGCCTGTCCGATGAAGCGGTCCCCGCCACCCAGCCGGCGTCCCAGACCCTTCCGGCCTGACCCTTTAACGAAGGAGACACCATGTCCACCAACCCCACCATCGCCATCGTCGGCAGCGGTCCCATCGGTTCCACCTATGCACGCGTGCTCCTGGAGCAGGTCCCCGGCGCCCGCGTTGTCATGTTCGAGGCGGGCCCGCAGCTCACGGACCGCCCGGGCGAGAGCGTCCGGAACATCGCCGACCCTGATCAAAAGGCCCGTGCCCGGGAGATGTCGCAGGGACCGCAGGCCGGCGCCTACCGGGAGTCACTCGGCATCCCGTCCGGAACCGTCACCGAGGGCATGTTCACCGCGCGCCAGGGCACGCACCTGCTCGATTTCGGCGGAACCGGCTCCGCGCACGCCGCCGGTTTTCCCGCCGCGGCTGCGGCAACCAACGTCGGTGGCCAGGGCGCGCACTGGACCTGCGCGACGCCGTCGCCCGCCTTCAGCGAGAAGATCCCGTTCATCACGGACGGCGAATGGGATGAACTGATCGGCACCGCGAAGGGCCTGCTGCACGTGCAGGGTGCGGCGTTCGCCGACTCGGCCGTCGGTGCAGCCATCAGGTCCCTCCTCGACGAGGAGTTCGGCGCGGAGCTTCCCGAAGGGTACGGCGTGGATACCCTGCCGGTGGCTGGGGACCCGCAGCCGGACGGCTCGATCCGCTGGGCAGGCGCGGACGTTGTCCTCGGCCCGCTCCTCGATCCGGACAGCCCGCTCTCACAGCAGTTCGAACTGCGCGACCTGACGTTGGTCCGTCGTGTGGAACTGGACGGGCACCGCGTCACGGGGCTCACGGTGGAGGATCTCCGTACCGGCGGGACGTCATTTGTGGCCGCTGACATCGTGGTGGTCGCTGCCGATGCCTTCCGGTCGCCGCAGCTCCTGTGGGCGTCGGACGTCCGCCCGCAGGCCCTTGGCCACTACCTGACCGAGCACCCCGTGGTCATCTCGACGGTGGCACTGGATGCCGGGAAGATGGAGCGCTTCGCCACCGAGGCGGACCTCGACGCCGAACTGGCCCGGCGCGCCCTCAACCCTGCCGATCCCGTCGCGGCGGTAAACCGCATCCCGTTCTCCGAGCCGGAGCACCCCTTCTCCGTCCAGGTCATGTACTCCGAGTCCACCCCGTTCCCTATGGAGCCCGGAACGCCCTACTCGGAGAACCGCTGGGGCTACGTCAACATGGGCTACGGCATGCGCAAGCACCCCCGCTATGAGGATGCGGTGACCTTTGACGACAACGAGCCGGACTACAGGGGCTTCCCGAACATGACCATCGAATACGCGCTCACCGAACGGGAGAACTCGGAGATTGCCGACGCCACGGACCGGCTGCGCCGGGCCGGCAAAGCGCTTGGGGCTTTCGTGGCCGAGCCCAGGCTGATGCCCAACGGCTCCAGCCTGCATTACCAGGGCACCATGCGCATGGGCGAGACCGACGACGGCACCTCAGTGGCCGATCCGTGGTCGCGGGTGTGGGGCTACAGCAACCTCGTGGTCGGCGGAAACGCGCTCATTCCCACGGCGACGGCCATGAATCCCACGCTGATGAGCGTCGCCATCGCAGTCCGCGGCGCACGGAAAGCCGCAGAGGGGCTGGGCCAGGAACGGGCCTGAGGGCAGCTGCGGTCAGCTCCGCTAGAGGTTCGTAACCCTGCGCCGCCGTCGTTCAGTGCGGCGGAGCTGGAGGATGCGGGCGCCGCCGGCGATCGCCACAAGGATTCCGCCCCCAACGGCTGCGATGAAGAAGGCCACCCCCTGGGCAAGCCGGCCCTCCCAGCCCAGGAACTTGACCGACACCATGTCCTGGTTCTGGATGAAGAAGATGATCAGCAGCACCAGCACCGCCAGGCTGACGGCTACGGCACTCCAGATAACGGCGGCCCGGGTGACGCGGGTGGGAACAGCCTTACTCGCGGGTGGAGGGGCAGGTTCGGTGCGCTGAACCGTGGGCCGGGAATCCGGCGCGGGCGGCACAGCGGCGGGTGGCAGCGGTTCTTCGGAGCTCATACCGTCATTGTCCCTCCGCGCGGGCCTTTTGGCGGGACGCCGGTGAACATCCGCAGGGCGGCTGTTCCACTAGAACCGCCAGAACGCACGAACCCGCCCACCCGCCCCGAACTGTGTGAAGTTCCGGGCGGGTGCGCGGGTGACGTGTGGACTGAGCGGTAGGACCTACTCCTTGCCGAGCCCAGCAGCCGAGGTCTTCTCCCCTGTGACTTCATTGAGGGCGGTCAGGTCGAAGATCCCGTTGATGTCCGCCTGCTTGGTGGTGCCGGCTTCAACGCCGTCCTTCAGCAGTTTGGGGTAGGTCCCGGCCAGCGGATCCACGGTGAACACGATGTTCTTCAGGGACCGGTCGATGACGTCGGCCTTCAGCTCGGCGCCGGCGGCTTCCTTCAGTGCGGCGTTGATGACCTTGGCCTTCTCGTCAGCGGCGGCGCTGTTCAGCCACTCCACGGACTTCACGTGCCCCTTAAGCAGGGCCTTGACGGTGTCCGGGTGCTCTGCCGCAAACGTCTTGCTCACGATCAGGATGGTGGTGGGGAACTCGCCGGCCTTGCCGGAGAGCGAGCCGTCCCAGAGGTCCTTTTCGTCCACGAGGACCTTGGCGCCGGCGGTCAGCACCAGGCGGGAGGCCCAGGGCTCAGGCAGCCACGCGCCGTCGAGCTTTCCGTCCTGGAACAGTTTCAGGGTCTGCGCGTTTTCGGTCGGGTTGATGGCCACGTCGCCGCTGCCGTCAACGTTGGTTTTGTAGCCCTGCGTGGCGAGCCAGGCGCGGAGCGCCACGTCCTGCGTGCCGCCGAGCTGCGGCGAGGCAAGCGTCTTGCCCTTGAGGTCAGCGGCGGAGGTGATTTCCGGGCGGACCACCAGCTGCGCACCGCCGGCGGCGGCACCGGCGATGATGTTCACCGACTCACCGCCGCTCTTGACGAAGGAGTTGATGGCCGGGTTCGGGCCGATGTACGTGGCATCGATGGCGCCGGCGTTCAGGGCCTCGATCGCGGCGGGGCCTGCGTTGAAGACCTGCGTGGTGAGCTTGGTATCGCCCAGTTCTTTGGCGATGTAGCCCTGGCTGACACCCACCAGCGCGGGGGCGTGGGTCACGTTGCCGAAGTAGCCGAGCTTCAGCTCCGCTGCGGGGTTGCCGGCCGGTGCGGCGGCCTCGGCCGAGGCGGTGCTCGATGAGCTGCTGTTGACGGCTGATGCCACGGCAACGCCGCCGCCGATCAGGGCCAGGATGCCGGCCACGATGCCGATCTTCAGGCCGAGGGGGCGCTTGGGCGTGGCGGACTGGCCGGCCACAATGCGGGTGGAGTTCTGCGGACTGTTGTCCTGCGGTGTTGTCACGGGGATTCCTTTGTTGGGGCGGGTACTGGAGATGAGATTACGGACGGCCTCCCAGCGCCACAACGGGTCATGACACGGACGTTCACCGGACGTCGCGGACGCTCAACAGAACGTAGCCGGGCGTCAAAAAACGTCGCGGGGCGTCTTCAAACAACGGGGTCCGGCGCCTGATGGCCCCGGCCAACGCACGTAGACTGGCAGGATGCGGCTCGTAGCAAGTGACATTGACGGAACGATTCTTGGGCACGACGGAAAGATCAGCGACCGCACCGTCCGGGCATTCCACGCCTGCCGGGAGGCCGGCGTCGAACTCGTTTTTGTCACCGGACGCCCGCCGCGCTGGCTGCACCCGCTCGAAGAACAGCTCGGCCACACCGGCACCGTGATCTGCTCCAACGGGGCCGTGGTCTGGGACCTGGAGGGCAACCGGCTGGTGTCCGCGCGGGCGCTCAGCATCGATGCGGTCCTGGAGATCCGCCGGATCATCAAGGACCTGCGGCCCGCCGCGCTGTTCGCCGCGGAAACCCTGACCGGCTTCCACCTGGAGCCCGGCTTCATCGAGAACGGCTCCAGTGAACTGCTGGCCGAATTCACGCCCGCGCCGCTCGCCGACACCCTCACCCCGGACGACGCCGTGGTCAAGTTCCTCGCCATTGTCCGCGAAGGCACCCCGGACAGCTTCCTGGCCGAGGTGAAACCCGCCGTCCAGCACCTTGCCGCCGCCACCCACTCCTCGCCCGGGGTATCCATGCTGGAGCTGTCCCTCCCCGGCGTCAACAAGGCCGTCACCCTGGCCGAGTACGCCAAATCCCTGGGCATCAAGGCAGCCGACGTCGTGGCCTTCGGGGACATGCCCAACGACATCGAGATGCTCCGCTGGGCCGGCCACGGCTACGCCATGGCCAGCGGCCACCCCGAGGCCATCCTCGCCGCCGGCCAGCAGGCGCCCCACTTCGACGACGACGGCGTGGCCCAGGTCCTCGAGGCCAGGCTCGCGTCGCTCGGGGTAAAGCTTTCCTAGTCCGGCGGCCTATTCACAGCTGGCGCTCACCTGACGTTTACCTTGCCGCCCTACCGTGGGCAGTGGACAACCGATCCGCGGCTCAAGGGGACATCATGGCAAGGAACGTCAAGCACGATGCGGCCGAGGCGCCGCTGCGTCCGGCGGTACCGGAGGCCCACTGGAAGAAGCTGAAGCAGGGCGACCGTGTCCTGGTCCGCCTCACGCCCGGCTTCGAAACCGGCGGCGTCGTGGACGCCATCACGTGGGACCACTCGGCCATCTGGGTGGACCTCGACGGCGGCCGCGGCCGCACGCTGCTGCACTGCAGCGACGGGATTGAGGTTGTGCTCCGAGAGTAGGCGGTACGCTCACCATGTGACTGCACCCTCGCCGTTCCTGCACAACGCCGGCCATTCCGTGGCCCTGGCCCACCGCGGCTTCTCGCGAGAGGGGCTGGAGAATTCCATGGCCGCATTCCGCGCCGCCGTCGACCTCGGCTACCGGTACCTGGAAACCGACGTGCACACTACGTCCGACGGCGTCCTGGTGCTTTTCCATGACGAGACGCTGGACCGGGTGACGGACGGCGCTGGCCGCATCTCCGAACTCACCGCCGCAGAGGTTGCCGCGGCGCGGATCGGCGGACGCGAGCCCGTGCCCCTGTTCGACGAGCTGGTGGCCGCGTTGCCTGGTATCCGGCTCAACCTGGACGTGAAGGACTGGCACTCGGTCCGCAGCCTCGCCGCCGCCATCGAACGGCACGGCCTCCATGACCGGGTGCTGGTGGCCAGCTTTTCAGACCGCCGACGCCGGGCGGTGCTGAAGCTGCTCAGCCGTCCGGTTGCGTCGTCGGCCGGGATTGCCACGAACACGCTCTTTTTCCTGTTGCGGCCGCTGCCCACCGCCTGGCTGAGGCTGCTGCTACGGGCCACATTGAATGATGTCCAGGCGCTCCAGGTTCCGGTCAGATATGGGTCGGTCCGCGTGGTCACCCCAGGCTATGTCCGGCGGGCGCACGCCTTGGGCCTGGCGGTGCACGTGTGGACCATCAACAACCCGGCCGAAATGCGAAGGCTGCTGGACCTCGGCGTGGACGGCATTGTCACCGACCGGGCGGACCTCCTGAAGCAGGTCCTGCTGGAACGCGGGCAGTGGCCGGAAAACTAGGTCCAGCCACTCCGTAACGCAAGGTCAGCTGCGGCCCAGCGCTGTGGAGGGATCCTCGTCGCCCTCACCGGGGTCGGCGCGCAGGGCGTCGGGATCGCCGTCGGGCAGGCCGGCCGGACCCGGAACGTCGCGGGGCACCTCCCCGGCTTCCTCAGTAGCTGCCGAGCCGGCGTCTTCCGCTGCACCGTCGGTTGCGACGTCCGGGGTACTGACCGGCTCCGCCGGCGGGGACGACACGGGACCGGTCGCCGGGCCGGCCTTCAGGCCAGGCGCCTTCTCCTTCTCGGCCTCCATCGCATTGGATCCTTCGCTGATGGACGAGTGGACTTCGACGTCGCTGTTTGGATCCGTTGGTTCCGGAACCCGTGCGTTCTCCGTGGGCGATGATGTTCCCGCCAGGTCTTCCATGGCGTTTTCCGCTGCCTTGCCGATGCTGTCGCCGATGCCCATGTGAGTGCTCCTTCTGGCCAGGGGACGCCGGTTTTGCTGTCCCGTTACCCTTCCAGAATTATCAGCATGCTTACAATTAGTCCAGGGCTGAGGAAGTGGCCGCAGCCTGTCCAGGAAGGAACCAGCACCCATGAGCAGCTACCATCCGGAAAATGATCCCGCCAATCCCGACAAGCCCGGTGGGGAAAGCGATGCCGGAACTGATCAGGCACGCACGCCGACGGATTCAGCCGATACTGCCAACCCTGATCCGCTCGAGGGAAACATCACCGGTCTGGAGCCGGGTGGGGGAGTCCCGCCCGGGGAAACCCCGCCGGCGGAAGACCAAATGAGCGGGGACCAGGGGCACAGCGAATAGCTGGTGTTGGTGAGAGCTTGTCGGAACCACGTTTCGGCAAGCTCAACACCACGACGTCACCGCTTGTCGGCTCTGCCTGACGCGCCCTGGGCCACGTTCTCCGTACCGGAGAGCTGCCGGATGATGCCGTCCGGATCCTTTGCCGTGTTCCAGGCCGCCCATTCTTCGGGCCGCACGGACGGCCGGCCAAGCAGGTAGCCCTGGCCTGCGCTGATGCCAAGATCCGTCAGCACCTGGAGTTCCTCGCGCGTTTCCACGCCTTCGGCCACCAGTTCAGTGCCGATCTGCTCGGCGAAGTCCACCATGCAGGCTGCCAGCGCCTGCTGGGTTGGATCAACGTCCACGCCGCTGATGATGTCGCGCCCCAGTTTGATGAAATCGGGGCGCAGATGCACCATCCGGCTCAGCGCGCCGGCTCCGGAGTAGGAGTCGTCGATGGCAATGCGCAGGCCGCGCTCGCGCAATGGAGTAATTGCGGAAATGAAATGCGGGTATTCGTCATCCGGAATTCCCTCGGTCAATTCGAGCACAATCCGGTTGACCGGCAAATCGATGTGGTCGAACAATTCGGGCAGCCGCGGATCAATGCAGGACGTCGGCGAGACGTTCAGGGAAACGTAGAGATGTGGGGGGAGATTTGCGGCGGCGTCCGCAGCGGAGCCCAGCGCGGAGAATTCCAGGTTGGCTCCCAGCCCTACTGATGCAGCCTCGGCAAACCACAGCTCGGCGCCGGCGCCGTCGTCACTGACGAACCGCGAGAGCGCCTCGACGCCCACCACGCTTTTGCTCGCCAGGCCATAGATCGGCTGGAATGCGGTCATCAGCATCCGGCTCTCCAGCAGGGCGCTGATCCTCGAAAGACTGCGGATGGCATCCAGGCGTTCAATCAGCTGCGGCGGCATGGCATCCCGTGGGAACGCCGCGCGGGCAGTGTCCGGGGTTCCGCTCTCCAGGCTGTCCTGTTGCCGGTTTTCCAGCAGGTGTTCCAGGAGCGCCCGTTCAGGTACTCCCGGGTTTTCGTCCAGGCGGTCGCTAAGACGCTGACGTGTGGCTGCCTGGGCGGGGTCGGACCCCGCGAGGACAGCCGCAATTACTCCCCAAGCCTGCACTCGAACCGACATTAACTACGCCCCCAGTTGACGAAGTAATGACCCGTTGGCCCCGTAATTGTTCAATTTCCAGAAACCTTCGGAATCAGCAACTTCTGATTGAATCCGATCTCCCGCGCAGTGTAATTCTGACACCGCATCATGATCGTATATCGGGTAGGGCAAAAGTACATCCCTTTTCACCACTATGGCCGTATATTCCCAGCTGGGAAGGCCGCGGCCACCAGTGCCGGGATATCCTCCGCCGGCAGGGGTTTACTGAAGAAATAGCCCTGTGCGCTCAGGCATCCGAGGCTTCTCAAGTGCTCAGCCTGTTCGGCGGTTTCAACGCCCTCCCACACGGCTTCCAGCCCGCACGCCCGCACCAGCTGCAGGACCGCGGCCACCAGGGCGGGCTGGTTGGGATCAGTGCCCAGCCCGACGATGAGGGAGCGGTCCACCTTCACGCGGTCCACCGGGAGCCGCCGGAGGTAGCTGATGGATGAATAGCCCGTCCCGAAATCGTCGATCTCGATCCCGACACCCAGGCCGCGCAACCCGCCCAGTGAATAGCGGTCCAGGTCGTTGCCCTTCACGATGGCCATCTCGGTGAGTTCCAGGACCACCTGTTCGGGCCGGACGCCAGTCTCCTTGAGCACCTCCCGGACATCCTCGATGAACTGGAGGCTCTGCAGGTCAGTGGCTGAGATGTTGATCCGCACAGAGAACCCGCTGTCCACTGCGTCGTCCTCCACCCACCGGCGCAGCTGCTCCACAGCAGTTGTGAGGACCCAGCGGCCAAGCTCGGAAATCAGCCCGGCCTCTTCGGCCAGGGGGATAAATTCATCTGGCATGATCCGGCCCCGGGAGGGGTGGTTCCACCGGATCAGCGCCTCTACGCCTTCGACCCGGCCGGTGGCCAGCTCAACCACGGGCTGGTAGTTGAGCACCAGCCCCTCGCCCTTAAGCGCGGACCGGAGGTCGTCCAACAGCTGGCTGCGGAGCCGGCGCACGAGCAGGAGCCCGGGCTCGAAGATATGGAGCCGGTTCAGGCCCTCGGCCTTGGAGGCGTACATGGCGACGTCGGCCTGCATCAGCATTTCCTCGGGCCCCTGCCCGGCATCCCCGACGCTCAGCCCGACACTTGCTGCGCAGCGGATGCTCCGGTCGGGAAGCTCGATGGGTTCCTTGAGCGCGGCCAGGATCCGCTGCCCGACGACGGCGGCCTGGTCGGCTCCCGTGGCCGGCATGACGATGGCGAACTCGTCGCCGCCCAGCCGGGCAACAACGTCGGTGGCCCGGACGGCGCCCCGGATGCGGTCCGCCACCGTGATCAGGACCTTGTCCCCGGCCGTGTGGCCCTGGGTGTCGTTGATGGACTTGAACGCGTCCAGGTCCAGCAGGAGGATGACAGGCGGCAGGGTGTCACGCGCCCCGTCGGACTGCGCCGACTTCAGAGCGGTGAGCAGCGCCGAACGGTTGGCCAGTCCGGTGAGCGGGTCCTGCATGGCCATTTTCTGCATTTCCAGGTGCGCCTCATGCAGGAGCTTGGTCCGGACTTCCACCCGCTGTTCAAGCTCTTCGTAGATGATCTGCAGGTCCTCGGCAAGGAGGTTGGTGCCCATGATGATGGCATCGAGCTCGTCCCGTGCGGGGGACACTTCAATCCTTGAACTCAGGTCGCCGGAGGCCAGCCGGACGATGCCCTCCAGCAGCTGCGAAAGCCTGGGGTCATTGTCAGCGAACACCTGGATTGCTCCTTCCGGCGATCAGCTTGCCGGGGACGCGTCGGTGCCCAGGGGCAGAGTCACGGTTACGGTGGTGCCGGCTCCCAGCTCCGAGGCGACATCAATGCGGCCGCCATGCCGGCTCACGATGTCCTTCGTGATGGCCAGGCCCAGCCCGGTGCCCGGGACCGCCCCGGACATTGCGTTGGAGGCGCGGTAGAAGCGGGTGAAGACGTGGGCGATCTCCTCACTGGAAATGCCCATTCCGGTGTCTGTCACTCGGACGGTGGCCCAGCGCGAGCCGTCAGCGGCGGCGTGGGCGAAGCTGCCCACATGGATTTTTCCTCCGCCGGGCGTGAACTTGATGGCATTCGAGACCAGGTTGGTGAAAACCTGCTGCAGCTGCACCTCATCCCCCATAAGTTCAGGATCCTCCTGCGCGGGTTCCAGCGCTATGGTGACATCCTGCAGCGTGGCCAGCGGACGGAGGGCGCCGGCGACGATTTCCAGCGTGCGGCCCAGCCGGATCGGCGTCAGGTGCAGCGGGCCTTCCCCGCCGCCGCTGCGGGAAACGCTCAGCATGTCCTCGATGAGCATCCGCAGCCGTTCCGTGTTTCGAACCACGATGTCCAGCATTTGGTGAACCTCCGGCGAGACCGGATCGGCGGTGCTCTCCTGGATCATGTCCAGGTACGCCATGATCGACGTCAGCGGAGTGCGCAGTTCATGGTTGACCGTGGCCAGGAAGTCGGTCTTGGCCTTGTCCAGCTCCTGCAGCTGCTTGACCACCTGGAGCTGGCTGCTGATCAGGTGGCTTTGGATCAGCCCGTGGGCGGCATTGCCCGCCACGTGCTGGATGAGTCCCAGTTCGGCGCGTGACCAGGCCCGGGGGCTGTCCAGCAGCGCGATCCACAAAATACCGAGGGAAGAATTCCCTTCCCCCATGGGCACTACTACCGACGCTTTCGCGTGCAGGTCCTCCAGTGATTTTGGCAGCCTGATGGAGCCGTCCGAGCCGTCCGTTGTCAGCACTTCTGCCCTGGCCCACAGCTGGTCCGCGGTGGAGCGCGCGGCGGCTTCGTCTTCAAGCGGGCCGACCGGAAGCGGATCCAGCCCCTGCCGGCTCCACTGGGCGGTAATGGCAGGTACGCGTTCGTCCTCGAACGTGGTCAGCCAGACGTGGTCGGCGCCGAACGTTTCGCCGAACCCCGTCACAACGTAGTCTGCGATTTTCTGTGGATCATTGGTTCCACGCACGGCCGCCGAAACCAGCCGGAGCTGCTCGCGCAGGGCCTCGGCCTCCTGCCGCGCCCGGCTACGCCGTTCCACGAGGTTGATCAGGGCGGTGGCGCGGTGCACCAATTCCTTCGCCACCGGCGGCTTGGCGATGCAGTCGCGGACGCCCGTACCCTCCATGGCCGCGATCTCCGCGCGGTCGTCCAGGTCCACCAGCACCAGCACGGGCACGCGGCTTTCCCTGGGGGAGAGGGAACTGTCAACGACCAGAACGGAAGGCTTGCCGCCGTCGAGCACTGAGAACAGGGCCTCGGCATCCTGGGCCGTGTGGACGAGGTAGCCGGCTGCGCGGAGGGCCTCGGCACTGGACTCGAGCCGGCCGCCGTCGGGGTCGGCCACCACAGCTGTGCGTTGCATAGCTGTGACAAAGGGTGTGTCCGTTGCCACGATGCTCCCTTCGCTCCTAATTGAGTACATTCTAGGGGGACGCGGCGACGCTGCTCCTGTAGCGACGGGCGGAGTATGACGGCGCGAAGGATGCGGCCGCCGCAGGGGTTATGACGGCCGGCAGCGGCGGCATGACGCCAACGGACGTATTGGTGCCCGTCGGGACATATATTTGGACCGTGTCCTCGCCAGTAAAAACACTGCGCTCCGCGCTGCGGAAGTACCTGATGATCCCTAAGCTCATCAGGCTGTCCCGCTCTGCGCCGAAGGACAGGAACGTGGCCTGGGACCGGTACTGGGCGGGAATAGCCAGGACCGGTGCGCAGAGTGAGGTCCTGTGGGACTCCGGAAGCGACCACGAGGTCATTGGTTACGCCGACGTGCTGGGACGCCACTTTGATCCGACGCTTCCGGTGGTTGATGTCGGGTGCGGCCACGGCAGCTTCACGCGCGCACTTGCCCCGTTGTTTCCGCGGGCCGTCGGCGTGGATGTATCCGCCCACGCCGTGGAACGGGCCCGGAACGGGTCTGCCGGAATGGACAATGTCACTTTCCTGATTCGCGACATGACCCAGCCCGGTGCCGGTGCGGGCCTCGCCGGGAACACCGACGCCAACGTTTTTATCCGCGGCGTGCTGCACGTACTCGAACCGGCGGACCAGGCGGCCCTGGTGGAAAACCTGCGGCAACTGGTGGGCAGGCGCGGTGCAGTATTCCTGGCCGAAACGAACTTCCAGGGCAACCCGGTGGAGTACGTCACCCATCTGGGCGCCACCATTGAGGCCATCCCGGCCCCGCTGGAACGGGCCATCCGCGAACTGCCGATGCCCGGCCACTTCGGCCCTGCCGAACGCAGCCGGGCCCTGCCGCCGGAGACCTGGGAACTGCTGGAGGACGGCCCCACCACCATCGAGACGAACCCGATGACCGGGGACGCGGCTGCCAGCCTCGTCCCCGGTTACTTCGCGGTGCTGAAACCCCGCGCTTAGGTCCGGCACTAAGCCCGGGCCAGCAGCCGTTCGACGTCGGCCGTGCCGGGGTAGGCGGCCTGCGTCCCCTTCCGCGTCGCTGCCAGGGCGGCAGCCACAGAGGCGAACGCGGCAGCCGCAGCGAGGGGGTCTCCCGCTGCCAGGCGGGCCGCCACGGCACCGGTAAACGCGTCACCCGCGCCGGTGGTGTCCACCGCCTTCACCGCGGTGGGCGCAATCCTCGTGACCTTCGGTCCGGCCGCCTGCGAATCCAGGACCACCGAACCGTCCGCGCCCAGGGTGACCAGGACCCGGTCCAGCCCGCGCTCGGCAAAGCGCCCGCGGATCCGGTCCCAGTCGGCGTCGTCCGCCGCGGCACCGGGCATCGCAGCGTCCGGCACGTCTCCTGAACCCAGGAACAGCGACGCCTCGTGGGCGTTGACCAGCAGGACGTCCGCCAGTTCCGCCAGTTCCTGGCTGATCCCGGCGTACGGCGAGAGGTTCAGCAGGACGGTGGCGCCGGCGTTGTGCCCAGCGCGTGCCGCGGCCTCCACCGTTTCGGGGCTGACCTCGAGGCAGAGGCAGACGACGGCGGCGCCGTCGAACGCGTCCGCCGCGGCAGAGACGTCCGCAGGAGACAGGGTCCCGTTGGCGCCTGCGGAGATGATGATGTTGTTTTCGCCGTGCGCGTCGACGGCGATGACGGCCACCCCCGTGGCCTCGGGGACGCTCCGGACATGGCCTACGTCCACTCCGGCGCCGGCCGCGGAAGACAGCAGCATCTCGCCGTTGGCGTCGTCCCCCACGGCGCCGATGAGGCTCACATCCGCGCCCAGCAGGCTGGCGGCCACGGCTTGGTTGGCGCTCTTGCCGCCCGGGTTGACGGCGAATCCGGTGCCGTGGACCGTCTCGCCCGGCAGCGGGAGCCGCTCGCAGTAGATGGTCAGGTCCGCGTTCAGGGATCCGACGACGACGATCCTGCCGCCCTTTTCGACGGCGGTGCCCGCTGTTCCGGTGCTCATTCGGCCACCTCAGCCTCAACGGGCTTCGGGATCAGCAGCGAGGCGCCGAACGCGGCAACGGTGATGACCAGGCCGGTGACCACAACGGTCAGGTAGGAGGCCTTCGGGTCCCCGAGTGCCGACGTCGCCACCAGCACGGCCGGCAGCACCAGGAAGCTGAGGCCCGCACCAAGGTTGAAGGCACCCGCATTCATGCCGGGCAGGAAGCCGGGATTTCCGGCGGGGGAGAGCACCACACCAAGGCCGTTGAGCATGATGTTGACCGTACCGGCGTACATGATGCCCAGCAAGACCGTTCCGGCGATCATCAGCGGCAGGCTGCTGAGACCGAAAAACGCGATGATGGCCAGGGCGGCGACGCTGCCCAGCATGCCGATCCGCAGCACCCTGGTGTAGCCGAGCACTGGCGCCAGCCTGCCGCTGATGGGTCCCACCAGCCAGCCGAGCAGGGCGTACGGGGTGAGGATGATCAGCGACATTTCTGTGGGGCCGACGCCGAACCCTGGGGCTGCCGCCTGGACGTAGGCGGGGATGATGCCGTTGATGACGGCGAAGATGCCGGTCATGGTCAGCGTGGTGGTCAGCAGCGGCGCCCAGGTGGAGCGCTGGCGCAGGTGCATGGTTTCCACCATGGGCTCCTTCGCCCGCTTCTCCACCGTCCAGAACGCGTAAAACGCGACGGCGGCAACGGCCACCAGCCCGATGGCCAGCATCACCGTGCCGGCTGAGAACGCGCCCACCAGCTTGGAGCCTTCGTTCAGCGCCGTGAGCAGGGCGCCGACGGCCACCACGATGAAGAACACGCCCAGCCAGTCCATGGTGGTTCCGGCGGCGGGCTTGCTTTCGCCAGCGAGGAGGGCGATCAGGGCGGTGGCCACCACGGCCAGGACCACCATGAGCCAGAAGATGCTGCGGAAGCCGAAGTGCTCGGCGAAGTAGCCGCCCACGAACGAGTCCACGCCGGCCACGCCGCCGTTGACCGCGGTGATGAGGCCCATCAGCGTGCCGTACTTGCGCGGGTTGCTGACGGCGGAGCGCAGCATGATCAGGCACAGCGGAACGGTGGGGCCGCTGACGCCCTGGATGATGCGGCCTACAAAGAGCCACGTGACGTCCGGGGCCAGCGCCGCGATGACGGAGCCGACGGCCATCAGGAGCATCATGCCGATCAGGATCTTTTTGCGGCCGATGATGTCGCTCAGGCGCGGCAGGAAAAGGGAGAACAGTGCGGCGGCGGTGAAGAACCACGTCTGGGACAGCCCGATGACGGCCTGGTCGGTGTTGAGTTCATTGCCCATGGTGACCAGGGCCGGGCTGAGCATGGAGGCATTGAGCTGGAACGCCACGCAGGCTGCCAGCAGGGCAACCATCAGTGCGGTGACGTTGCCGCGGGAGGTCCTGGTTTCAAGGAGTGTGGCGGTCATTTACTTGATCCCTCCGATGGTGACATCGGCACGATCCTGGCGTTCGACGTCGGCCGTGTTGGCGTTGGTGCCTGCCTCGCCGGTGAACGGCTCACCGATCCGGACGAGGGCATCGGTGACAAGGTCCCAGAACCGTCCGTGGTCCAGGTCCACGGCGACCGAGGTATTGCAGTCGGCGGGAGCCGGGGCGCGGAAGTCGGCCACGGTCATGCCGAGGGTCAGCTTGCCCTGGAGTTCGATGTCCACAGGCACCTTGCGGGTGGTGACGATGCTGGGGTCGATTACGTAGGCCACGGCGCAGGGATCGTGCACCGGCGGGTAGTCGAAGCCCTGGGCGTCCTTGTACGTCTGCGTGAAGAACTCCATCAGTTCCATCACGAACTGCGCCGGCTTGGTGCCGATAGCCGCGATCTTCGCCACGACCTCCGGGGTGGCCAGTGCCTGGTGGGTGAGATCCAGGCCCACCATTACCACGGGCCACTTCTCGTTGAACACGATGTGTGCGGCTTCGGGGTCGATGATGATGTTGAATTCGGCCACGGCGCTCCAGTTGCCCACGTGGTAACCGCCGCCCATCAGGACAACTTCCTTGACGCGGTCCACGATGCGTGGTTCCTTGCGCGCCGCCATGGCGATGTTGGTGAGGCCGGCGGTGGGGACCAGGGTCACAGTGCCGGGTTCGTGCGCCATGACGGTGTCGATGATGAGGTCGACGGCGTGGCGCGGGTCCAGTTCGATGGCGGACTCGGGCTGCGCGGGGCCGTCCATGCCGGACTCGCCGTGGATGTCGGGTGCGGTTTCGATGGTGCGCACCAGCGGCCGGCCGCAGCCGGCGGCGAACGGAACTCCGGTGATGCCGGCGATGGTGCCCACCGACAGGGCATTGCGGGTGACCTTCTCGAGGGTCTGGTTGCCCACCACGGTGGTGACGGCCAGCAGCTCGATGTCAGGGTTGCCGTGCGCGAGCAGCAGCGCCACGGCGTCGTCATGCCCGGGGTCGCAGTCCAGGATGATCTTCTTGCGGTTTACGGGGTTGGGGTCCACGTTTGTCTCCACGTCATTGGGGGCCTGCCGGGCTGGGTGCCGGCAGGGCGCTAAAGCAATCAAGGGAGATCATGGCATCTCCGCAGGCGTTACGTCAAGCGCTTAACGTAGAAGGCGTCAAGCGCTTGATGCCTTGCGTTGCCTGATGGCGCCGATTGGCCCTCCGCGCCGACTACCATCGAGGTATGGAAACCGCGGAGCGCACCCAGCAGCAGCCAGGCCGGGGACCGCGGGTCACGGCGGCCATGGTGGCTGCCCGGGCCGGCGTCTCGACGGCGACTGTTTCCCTGGTGGCCAACGGCAAGACCCGGGGGCGCGTCTCCGAGGACAACATCACCCGCGTGCGGGACGCCATCGCCGAACTCGGCTACGTGGTGGACAGTGTGGGAAGCTCGCTGGCCAAGGGCGTGAGCTCCATTGTGATCCTGGTGGCACCGGACATCTCGAACCCGTTTTTTGCCAAGGTGATCGCCGGGGTCAGGGAATCCCTGGGTGCGGATTACCAGCTCCTGCTGTCCGTGACGGACGCCGGCGAGTTCCCGCAGGCCCACGATGTCCGCAAGCTGCTTGCACTGCGCCCGGCCGGGCTGCTCGTGGACGCACCCAACTCCGACTTCCTCGAGGACCTTTCGGCTCCGGGGCCGCTGGTGCTGCTCGACGCCCCGGGGCTGGAGTCGTACGCACCCTCGGTGAACCTAGACGTCGCCTCCGGCGCGCGCCAGCTGGCGGCGCACCTGGCCGATGCCGGCCACCGGACCGTGGCCTACGTTGACAGCGTGACCGGCACTGCCACCTTCGACGTGCGGCGCTCCGCGTTCCTGGATGAGGCCACGGCGCGGGGGATCTCCGTGCCGTCCGGCTGCATCGTCAGCACCACCATCGACGTCGGCGCGGCAGCGGCCGCCTTCACCCAGGCGTGGCCGCAGTGGCAGCAGGCCGGGGTCACCGCCGTCGTCTGCGGAACGGACACCCACGCCTACGGCGTGCTGCAGGAAGCCCGAGTGGCCGGCGTGCTGATCCCGGAGCAGCTCGCCGTGGCGGGCTTCGACGACCTCCCCTACTCCGCCACCAGCAATCCCGGCCTCACCAGCGTGCACTTGCCGGCCACCCCGCTGGGCCTGAAGGCGGGGGAGCAGCTGCGCGCGCTGATGGAGGGCCGGCCGCTCGAGCAGGCCCAGCTGACCCTGGCGAGCTCGCTCGTGGTGCGCGGCTCCACCAGCTGACCCGCTCCCGAAAGCTTCACGTGTCCGTATTACGGATTGGGCAAGCGCTTTCCGGCCGGGGGCTGGCATGATGGAGCGCATGCGCATTCTCATTGCTCCGGACAAGTTCAAGGGCTCGCTGACCGCCGCCGAGGCGGCCGCCGCCATCGCCGAAGGGGCGCTCCGCGTCTACCCCGATGCAGTCGCCACCCAGTTCCCCGTGGCCGACGGCGGCGAAGGCACCCTGGAAGCGGCCGTCTCGGCAGGCTATGAGGAACGGCTCAACGCGGTGGTCGGCCCCATCCTGGCTCCCGTCGGGGCTGCCTGGGCCATCCGCAAAACCGCGTTCGGCGGCGCCACCGCCGTGATCGAGACGGCGCAGGCCTCCGGTCTGGCCGAAATGGATCCCACCCCGGAGAATTCCCTCCGCGCCCACAGCTACGGCTGCGGGCAGCTCGTGGCCGCGGCCCTGGACGCCGGGGCAACGGAAATTGTGCTGGGCCTTGGCGGCTCGGCCATGACCGACGGCGGCAGCGGCGCCCTGCGCGCGCTCGGCCTCAAGCCGCTGGACTCCGCCGGCAACGTGGTGCCCCTGGGCGGCGGGTCACTCGCCGACGTCGTGGCCCTGGATACGACCGAACTGGATCCGCGGCTGTCCGCCGTGCAGTTCCGGATCGCCGTCGACGTCCGGAACCCGCTGTACGGACCCGAGGGAGCCGCCCACGTCTTCGGGCCGCAGAAGGGTGCGGACGCCGACGCCGTTGAACTGCTCGACGCCGGCCTCCGGAACTGGGCGTCAGTGCTGCGGGAGGCCACGGGCCGGGACGTCAACATTCCGGGCGCAGGCGCAGCAGGCGGGTTCCCGGCGTCGTTCCTTGCCTTCACTGACTCCCGGCTGGAAGGCGGCTTCGCGCTGGTGGCGGGGCTCACCGGGCTGGCCGAGCAGCTCGCGGACTCGGACCTGGTGATCACCGGCGAGGGTTCCATGGATTCCCAGTCGCTGACAGGCAAGGCGCCCATCGCGCTCGCCGACGCCGCCCGCGAACGCGGCATCCCCGTCATTGTGGTGGCCGGCCGGATCCTGGTCACGACCGAGGACCTCGCCCAGCACGGTGTGGTGGCCGCAGCCCAGCTGCTCGATGTTGCGCCCAGCCCGGCTGAGGCGATCTCCAACGCCGCCAAGTACCTGACCTGGGCCACCACCCAGGTGCTGGAAGGCGCCTAAAAGGCGGTTTTACGCCCCGGTCTCGTAATGCGGTTCAGCCACCGGCTTCGACTCGGGCGAGCCCTTTTCGCGGAGGTAGACGGACGCGCCCACCAGGACAGCGACCGCAAGGAATTCGCTTTGCCAGTTCTGGAAGGACTGGAACCAGAACTGGCTGGTTCCCAAGAAGTCCAGCAGTGTCACCGTGGGCTGGCCATGGCTCATCTGCTCCTCGTTGTACGCCGCCGTGCCGCCCAGCGCATGCAGGGCGAATGAGGCGACGAACAGCGCCAGGAGCACCAGGGACAGTGAGTGCTCATAAAGCTTGAGCACAAGGCCGCCGCGCTTCACCGGCCACGGCGTGGCGGCCTTGATGGGGGCGTCGCGCGGATCCTCGTCCTGGGGCGCCTTCTTGCCCATTGGCTTGGACTCGGAGGAGCCCTTCTGGAACAGGAAAACCGTCAGGATGACATACATGGCCATCTGCAGGAATTCCGATTCCCAGTTTTCAAAGGTGGCTTCCACGAAGTCGCCCGTGGACAGGTATTCAAGGACAGAAACGGCCTGCTGCCCGTGGGCGGCCTGCTCCTCGCTGTAGGCGGCAGCGCCGGAGAGGATCATCCCGCCGAAGAACACCACGAATAAACCGGCGTTTGCCAGCAGCAGTCCGTGTTCCCTGGCCCATGTGCGCATCTTTGCTCCCGTTGCTGTTTGTGCGGACTCCCGCCCGGCTATTGACCTTTGGCGCGGTGGTTCAGCCGGAGCGGGACGTAGACCAGCAGCACCAGCAGGACGGCCAGCAGGATGCCCCCTGCGGTCAGGCCCGCGGAGCGGCCCGCGGTGACGTCAAAGACGAGGGACGCCGTTCCAATGCTGAGCATGCCCACCCCGGCCAGGGCGATCTTGGTGATGGTATCCGCGCTGGAGACCAGCGTCTCCTTGAGGCGCTGGCGGAACAGTCGCCGATGAACGCTGACCGGGAGCAGGATGAAGGCGGTGGTGAGGGTGGCAATGACCACGTTGACGAGGTAGAGGGTGACCTGGAAATCGTCGAGGCGCCCGAAACGCTCCTGGAAGGGCAAGGTCAGCAGGAAGCCGGCGAGGATCTGGACGCCGGTCTGCAGCACCCGGAGTTCCTGCAGCAATTCCGCCCAGTTCCGGTCCAGCTGTTCTTCGCGGGTCTCGTTGCGGCCGGTGCTCCCGGTGTAGTCCTCCACATCCGACATGCCATCTCCTCCCTCCGCCCGGGTACTGCCTGCCGCGGAGTGCCTGCTGCAGCGCCGGGTGCTCCAAAGCTAGGCCGAAGTTGCGCCAAGATCAACGTTTGATAAGTTTACTGATTATTCGGCCCGAACGGTGGACTTTGCTTCACCCGCCGGGATAGTTTCGAAGGGCCGGAGCAGGCAGGACTCTCGAAACCTTTTCGACGTGAGTAGGTGGACTATGAGCGATACGCAGAAACAGACCGACCCGCCCACAGACCCCAGGGGCGGCTACCACTCCGGGCCGTTCCCGGAGCAGGAACAGAAGCAGCCGGGCCTGACGGCGCCCATGGATCCCCAACCGGACCACGGCGAGTATAGCTATGAGGGGCACGGTGTCCTGCAGGGTAAGGCTGCGCTCATTACGGGCGGTGACTCAGGAATCGGCAAGGCGGCCGCCATTGCCTTCGCCCGCGAGGGGGCCGACGTCGCCATCTCCTACCTGCCGGAAGAGGAAGACGACGCCCAGGACACGGCCAACTGGATCCGGAAAGCAGGCCAGCGTGCGCTGCTGCTGCCCGGCGACGGGCGGGAGGAGGAGTTCAGCACCCGGATCGTGGAAGACACCGTGGCAGAGTTTGGCGGCCTGGACGTCGTGGTGCTCAACGCGGCCTACCAAAAGAACCGGGAGAGCTTCGAGTCGCTCCCCACCGAGGAGTTCGACCGGGTCTTCCGGACCAACCTCTATTCGCTGCTCTGGACGGCGCGCGCCGCGGTTCCGCACTTGAAAGCCGGCGCCTCGATCATCACCACAGCCTCCATCCAGGCGTTCAACCCTTCGCCGGGGTTGATCGACTATGCCATGACCAAGGCAGCGCAGGTGGCTTTCACCAAGGCACTGGCCCAGGAACTGGGACCGAACGGGATACGCGTCAACGCCGTCGCTCCGGGCCCCATCTGGACGCCGCTGATCCCGGCGACCGAATGGCCGGACAAATTGCCCAAGTTTGGGCAGGACACGCCCTTGCAGCGAGCGGGCCAGCCCGCCGAACTTGCAGCTGCCTATGTGTTGCTGGCCTCTGACCAGGGGTCCTACATTTCGGGCGCCGTGCTGCCAGTGACCGGCGGCAAGGGCCTGTAGCAGGAAGTTTGCATGTCAGATTCATCCACATCCACAACAGGAGGAACCATGAGTCAGGACAACCAGTCGGAAGAGGAAGTTGGGGGCTACGGCACGCCGACGGCGGAGCAGGAGATGGGCGGTGCGGACAACAAACAGTTTGCCCAGCCCCGTGAGGAGGAGGACTTTGACGCTGCCGGCCTGAACCAGGACAGCGCCACTGGCGAAACCTTCCCCACCGGCTCACCCAACCTCGGCCACTTGGCTGACGAGGACCAAGACAGTGCCGGCGAGCCCGGGGCCGGCCGCTTCGGGGGCACGGACGACCAGCTCCACGCGGAAGCTGACACCAACGATCCCGGGTTCGAGCCGGGGGTACTGCCGGTCCCGCGCGATGCTGACGTCCCCTCCGCGGAGGCCGAAATCGACGAATCCAACGCTGATGAGCAGGGCGCTGAGCCGTTCTCGTCTGAGTCCGGGCAGGAGGCCGCAGGCCTGCCGGATGGCAGCGGGAATGATCTTCCGGCTGAGAAGGCCCCCAAGGATGACGACGGGGAAAGCTTCGACGCCGGCTAAACGCCAGGTGCCATGCACCGATAACGAAAGGTGCCGTCCGGCTGTGCGCCGGGCGGCACCTTTTTGTTGCCTGGGCCCAGTACTTTCGGGCGGGACACCGCCCCCGCAGGCCGATCCGGACGTATCCTAATTACAGGCTTTGAAGTGGGCCGGCTCGTATCGTAGCGAGGCGTGCACCATGGCCGCGTTGACCCCAGGGGACCCGGGCTGGGAATCACTTCCAGCCCCCCAGGATGTCGTGTTCGACAGCCAGGAAGTGGAGAGCTTCCTTGGCGAAGTCACCCATGAGTTCATGCGGAGCATCGACGGCCACCACCGCGGCATCAGCTGGGCTGCTACGTTCTACCGCCGCGGGGACGTCCACCCGGACGCGCACCCCATTGCCCACACTATCGCCGCAGGCAGCGAGGTCGCCCGGGCCGCAGACCGGGAGCAGTGCTCGTTCGAAGACGGACCCGTGCTGGAGGCCATGCGGTCAGGCGACTTCGTCCATCTCCCCGATATGGACCGTGACCGCAGATGGCCAGGCTACGCCAGCGCCGCCGCCGGCCATGGGGTCCGGTCGCTGCTGTCCATGCCGATTGCCGCCACGGCCGGATCAAGTGCGGCGATTAATCTCTACGCCTCCACTCCGCACGCCTTCACCAGCGAGGACATCGTCAGGACACGCGCGTACGCGCTGGAGGTGGGAAGGGCGCTGCGTGTGGTGCTGCGGGTGGCGGAGCGGGCAGAAGCCAGCGCCGAACTCGCGGTAGCCCAAAGCTCCATGGTGCTGATGGATCTTGCCGTTGGCACACTCATGGCGGACTACGGACTCAGCCGTGAGGTGGCACTCCAGTACCTCCGCACCGTCGCGAAGCACAACAACCAGGGGCTCCGCGACGCTGCCTTGAACATAGTGGCGGCCGCACGCCGGGATCCGGTAACACCGGGCAGGGATGGCGCGGGCTTCCCGGGACTCATTGCAGTCGAATCACAGGCCCTCAAAAAGGGACCCTAGAAGACAGGGAGTACGGCATGAACGTCTGGAAGCAGGACCGGCCAACCCGGGATGCCTCTGCAGTTCCCGCACCGCATCCGTGGCACCGGCTGGTGGCACTCGGAGACTCGTTCACTGAGGGAATCGGGGACCCTGAACCGCTCAGCGAAGGAGGGCTGCGCGGCTGGGCCGATCGCGTCGCCGAAGAACTCAGCGCGAACCAGCAGGACTTCGCGTACGCCAACCTGGCCGTCAGGGGCCTGATGCTGCAGCAGATCCTGGACCAGCAACTGGCACCTGCGCTGGCACTGAAGCCGGATCTGGTCACGCTGTCGGCCGGCGGCAACGACATTGTCTTCCGGCGCAGCGACCCTGACCGGCTGGCGGAAAAAATCGACGACGGCGTCGGTCAGCTGACGAGGTCCGGCGCCACCGTGGTCCTTTTTGCCGGCCCGGACTGGGGAGCCACACCGGTCTTCAGCCAGATCCGCGGGAAGGTGGCGATCTTCAACGAGAACCTCCATGCCGTGGCCGCCCGCCACGACGCCGTGATGGTGGATCTGTGGTTCCTGCGGGAGCTGACCAACCCGGGCATGTGGGACCGGGACCGGCTGCACTTCTCGCCCCTGGGCCACCACACCATCGCCACCGCCGTGCTGAATTCCCTCGGTGTCCCGCATACCCTGGTGCCCCTGCAGCCCAAGCAGCTGCCGCCGCGAACCTGGCGGCAGGCCCGGGCGGAGGACCTCATCTGGGCACGCGAATACCTGGTCCCGTGGGTGCTCCGGCAGCTGCGGCAGCACACTGCGGAAGACGAGTTGCTGCACGCCAAACGGCCCGAGCCGGGCCCGGTTTTTGGCATCGGCAGCCCGCCCGGACCGTTTATCGGCGGGAGCAGCGCCGCCTGACCCGGGCCGCCCCGGTCAGCGCTTCTTGGGTGCCCGTTTCGCGGCCGCGTTGACCGCTGCCTTCACGGCGGGTGGCAGGCCGGCCTGCTCGGTCTCCGGCTCGGCGGCCGTGCCCCGCGCCTTCGCGATCGCCTTCATGCCGTGGTAGATCACCAGGGCGGCGGCCGAGCCCAGCGCAATGCCGGTGAATTTCAGTTCCCCGATGGTCCAGGTGTAGTCGGCGATGCCGATGATCAGCGCCACGGCGGCCGTGGTCAGGTTCACCGGGTTGGAGAAGTTGACCTTGTTCTGCACCCAGATCTTGACGCCCAGGATGCCGATCATGCCGTACAGCATGGTGGCGGCGCCGCCCAGCACGCCAGGCGGAACGGTGGCGATCAGTTCGCCGAATTTCGGCGAGAAGCTCAGCACGATGGCGAACGCCCCCGCCACCCAGTATGCCGCCGTCGAATAGACCTTGGTGGCGGCCATAACCCCGATGTTTTCCGCGTAGGTAGTGGTGCCCGAACCGCCGCCGAGGCCAGCCAGGACAGTAGCCGCGCCGTCTGCCATCAGCGCGCGGCCGGAGACGCCGTCGAGATTCTGCCCGGTCATGGCGGACACGGACTTCACGTGCCCGATGTTCTCGGCCACGAGTACCAGCACCACGGGCACAAAGAGGCCCAGCACGCCCAGGTGGAATTCCGGCGTCTGGAACTGCGGCAGGCCAACCCAGGCCGCGGCATCCATCTTTTCGTAGTTCACTTCACCGCGCAGCATGGCCACCAGGTAGCCCACCACCACGCCCACCAGGATGCTGAGTCGCCCGACGATTCCGCGGAACAGGACACTGACCAGGATGATCGTGGCCAGTGTGATGACGGCGGTGATGGGTGCGGCGTCGAAGTTCATTTTGGCGGCGGGGGCAAGGTTCAGGCCGATCAGTGCCACGATGGCGCCGGTGACGATCGGCGGCATCAGCCGGTTGATCCAGCCCGCGCCGAACTTTTGCACCAGCGCACCGATCAGGGCAAGTGCGACGCCGGCGAGCACCACTCCACCCAGCGCACCGGGCACGCCGAACTGCTGCTGGGACGCCATGATGGGGGCGATGAACGCGAAGCTGGAGCCAAGGTAGCTGGGCACGCGGCCCTTGGTGATGACCAGGAACAGCAGCGTGCCGATGCCGGAGAAGAACAGGGTGGTGGCCGGCGGCATGCCCGTGATGATGGGCACCAGGAACGTGGCTCCGAACATGGCCACCACGTGCTGCATTCCCACACCGATGGTCAGGGGCCAGGCGAGCCGCTCATCAGGGGCCACCACGTGGCCGGGCCGGATGGATTTGCCGTTGCCGTGGAGCTTCCATTTCATTCCGAGCATGCTCATGGCGGAGGCCTTTCGAGGGGGTTGCCGCGGGGGCAGGGATCTTCCGCAGCAAGAATACCGCGCAGGCCGTCTTTCCTAAGCTTGTTCGCGGACCGGAACGGTTAAGGCCAGGAGCTGCGAACCAGCCCCTGAGCCGGGCGCGCTGTGGGCAACGTCACCTGCCGTCATGGGAAGAGGACTCAATCGCTTGAAGTTGCAACCATAGGAAGAGAAACAGGCAGCCGCCGCCCGGCGGGCTGCGCAGCGAAAGGTAAGCCAATGACTATTGCCCACGAAGAAGCGGCCATCGATTCGGCCGCCGTCGACGCCATCTTTGCCGAGGCCCGCACCGCCAACTCCTTCACCGGCGAGGTGACCGAGGACCAGGCCCGCGCCATCTACGAGCTCACCAAGTTCGGCCCCACCGCGTTCAACTCCCAGCCTCTGCGCGTCACCTATGTCCGCTCCGACGAAGCCCGCGCCACGCTGGTTGAGACCCTGTCCAACGGAAACCGCGCCAAGACCGCGTCCGCGCCGCTCGTCGCCATCCTCAGCTACGACACCGACTGGGCCGGGCAGTGGGAGAACTTCCTCCCCGGCTACAACGCCCCCAAGGCCATGTACGACGCCTCGCCGGAGCTGGCAGCCAGCACCGGCAACAACAACGCCCACCTGCAGGCCGGCTACTTCATCCTGGCCGTCCGCTCGCTCGGCTTCGCGGCCGGACCCATGACCGGCGCTGACTTCGGTGCGATCGATGCCGCGTTCTTCCCGGCCGGTGACCAGAAGAGCTTCCTGGTGGTCAACATCGGGCAGCCGGGTGAGGACGCCTGGGGCGCCGCGAAGCCCAAGTTCAGCTACGACGACGTCGTCCGGACCGTCTAATCCAAACCCTCAAAGAGGGGGTGCTTCAGGGGCGCCGTTTCGACAGTTCGGCCTGATCGCCTGCGGTTGCCGGTGCGTGTGCCGGGTCAGGGCAGAGGTGTGCGGCGGCGTCCCGAAGGTCCTGGGCGCGGAACGGCTTGGTCAGGTAGGCGGCGGCGCCGGAGGCCATGCCGGCGAGCAGGTCATCATCTTCCGCCCGGGCAGTAATGAACAGCAGCGGCGCCGAGCTCAGCGCCCGCACGGCCCTGGCCACGACGTGGCCGTCCATGTCCGGCAGCCCGAGGTCCAGAGTGACCAGGGAGACGGCCGGGTCGGCGGCCGCGGCGATGCCTTCCGCCCCTGTGGCGACTGAGCGGACCTCGAAACCGGCGCGCCTCAGCACCATCCCGATCAGTCCGCGGATGTCGTCATTGTCCTCAATGACAAGACATATGCGTCGTTTTTCCATGGAAGCCCCCCGGCCCTAGCTACGACAAGTATAGGGGCGCCACGTTTCCGGGACGGGCGCGGCGTCGCAGGCCCCGGCGCGTGACTCTAAAGCTACGCCAGGACCAACAGCCCGGTGGCGAACATGACCGCCAGGCCGAGGATGATCCCGGCCGTTGTGGCGGCTGTGAAGGTCGTCCCCGCCTTGTCCTTCAGCAGGGGGAGCAGCTTGACGGCCACCTGGGCCACCGCCCCGGCTCCGACGCCGAGCAGGAACGCGGCAAGTGCCGGCTGGTAGACGGTTGCTCCGATGAGTGCGCCGGCGATGGCTGGCGCGCCGGCGACGAGTCCCAAGGCTGCGAGCCGGGGCAGGCCAGGCGGCTGCTTCGCCAGCGGCGTGACGATGGCGAGGCCCTCGGTGGTGTTGTGGATGGCGAAGCCGATGATCAGTGAGGCGCCCAGGGCGAGTGAACCAACAGCGTAGGCGGATCCGATCGCGAGTCCTTCGCCGAGGTTGTGCAGGCCTATGCCGATGGCGATCAGCAGGGCAAGGCGGTGCGGCGGAAGGGCTGCGGACCTGCCCTCCGCGGCCGGGTCCCGGCGCCGGCGCATCCAGGCGTCCGTTCCCTCCAGCACCAGGTACGCCACCGCGGCGCCGAAAAACACCACCATCGGACCGCCGAACGCCCTGTTGTCCGCCACGAGTTCCGTGGCTTCGAGGGTGGCGTCGATGGCCAGGAAGGCGAGCAGGCCCACAGTGACGCCGAGCAGTACACGGACCCAGGACGCGGGCGCACGCCGCACGAACGGCATCCACAGCATCCCCAGAGCCACCGGAATGACGCCGACATACACACCGAGCAGCGTCATGAGGGCAAAGAATGAACCGCCACGTTCCGGACTAAGTGCGGCAGCTTCAATGGTCGCCGGGATCTTGCCGCCGTTCGAGGTCACCAGGGCCACCTCGTAGGGATCGCCGTCCACCCACTGGTAGCTGATGGTGAGGGTCGTGGACTCCAGCGGGGCCATCGTCTCCCGGGTCTGCGTGAACATGGCGTAGTAGTCCGAGACGTTGACCTGGGCGATGGACACCGGATCCGGGCCCTCGTTGCGGACCGTGATGGAGATCTGCCCGGGCGTGAGGCGGACATCTTCGACGGCGACCTCCTCCTTGGGCGGGACGCCCTCGGAAAGTCTGTTGAGGCCGGGCGCGTTGAGCAGGGTGAACAGGCCCAGCACGATCGCGATCAGGACCAGGGGCCCTAGCCCGAGCAGCCAGGGCGGTACAGGCGGCCTGCGGTGCGGTGCGGCAGCCTGCCCGGCCGCCGTCTTTTCGTCCAGGCTCATGCTGCGCCTACCTCGAAGAAGCCCATCCAGCCCAGTTCCGCGAACTCGGTCTTGTGGGCGTGGAACATGTACTTGCCGGGGTAGGGAAAGCGCAGTTCGACGATGCCGCGCTGGCCCTGCACCTGGGAGATGGTGTCGGTGTATTCGCTGGGCGCCAGCATGGTGCCGGTGGGGTAGTAGTGGAAGAAGTTGCCGTGTACATGGAAGGAATTGATGGGGTCGTATTCCAGCACGTTGATGAGGTGGATGCGGACCAGCGCGTGCTGTTTTACCTGGACCGGAAAGTCCATGAAGTGGAACGGCAGGCCGTTGACCGAATAGAACTCGTTGTCATCCCCGCCGTCGGTGTTGTAGCCGTTCATGACCATGACCATTTCGTCGTCGGCCGGCGGGCGGCCCTCGCGGGGTTCGATGATGAAGCCGCCGTAGAGCCCCTTGGCGATGTGCGGCGCAAGCGGTGACTGGTGGCAGTGGTACAGGTGCGTGCCGAACGGTGTGGCGTCGAATTCGTAGGTGAAGCTCTGGCCCGGCGCGATCGAGCCTGCGCCGATGCCGGGTGTCCCGTCCATCCCGGCCTTGTGGATGCCGTGGAAGTGCATGGTGTGCGGATGGGCGCCGGCGTTGGTGAAGTTGATCCGCAGCGCATCGCCTTCGCGGGCCCAGAGGGTGGGCCCCGGGATCCGGCCGTTGTAGGTCCAGCCGGGGAACGTGATGCCGGGCGCGATCTCGAAGTCCTTGTCCACGGCAACGATGTCCCACACCCGCAGTGTCCTGCCGTCCGGCAGAAAGCTGGTCTTCCCGCGGTCGAAGTCCCTCAGGATGGCGGTAGGGTCAATGCCGGCCCGCCCCGGCAGGACCGAGCCGCCCGCGAAGCCGGCATGGCCGGCGTGGTTGGTGGCGGCCGCGGAGGTGGCCGTGCCGGTGTTTCCAGTGCCGGTGTTCTCGGAAGCGCTGCTGCCGGAACCGCCGCCGCCATGCTGGTCATGACCGCTGGATGCGTGCGCCCGGAACGTTGAAAAGGCAGGGACGGCCGCCAGCGCGGCCGCGCCGGACAGCATGGACCGCCTGCTGGGGAGCTGCGCCGCCAATTTTTTCGGCATGCCGATTCCGTTTCACTTCATTGCGAAAACAAATTTGTTCGTCAAGCCTAACATTTGAGGTGGGCTTGGTACTATGGACGTCATGCCGGTCTCTGATTTGTCCCACGCCGCACAGGATTATTTGAAGCTGATCTGGTCAGCCACGGAGTGGTCACCGGCCCCCATCACAGTCAGCGTGATGGCAGAGCGGCTCGGCGTGCGGCCTTCCACCGTCTCCGACGGGATCAAGAAACTGGCCGGCCAGGGGCTTGTCACCCATGCGCCCTACGGCAGCATCGAGCTGACGGACGCCGGCCGCGCCCATGCCGTCGCGATGGTCCGCCGGCACCGCCTGCTGGAGACTTTCCTGGTGGACGTGCTCGGGTACAGCTGGGATGAAGTCCACGATGAGGCCGAGGTCCTGGAGCATGCCGTCTCGGACACGCTGATCGACCGGATGGACCGGAAGCTCGGCCATCCCACCCGGGATCCGCACGGCGACCCCATTCCCGGGGCCGACGGCCGGCCAAGCATGCCGAAGGGGACCCAGCTTTCCGCCGCCGCCGCGGGCAACACGGTGGCCATCACCCGCATTTCGGATGCGGACCCGCAGATGCTGCGCTACTTCACTGAGCTGGGTCTCGCGCCGGACACCAGGCTGACCGTCACGGAGCACCGCCCCTATGCGGACGTCACTACCGTCCGCGTGCACGAGCCCGAGCGGGACATCGACCTGGGCGCATCAGCGTCCGATGCCATCTGGGTAGTCGCAGTCTAGGGCCGGCCTGCGGTTGAGTGCCGGCCGGCTCCCGCTGCCTGCTGCCATCCGGCGCAGGCAGCGGTCCCCAACAGGTTCCTAGGCGATGACGCCGTCAACCAGGGCCTTGGCCTCGGCCTGGACCTGCTTGAGGTGTTCCTCGCCCTTGAAGGACTCGGCGTAGATCTTGTAGACGTCCTCGGTGCCGGACGGGCGGGCGGCGAACCAGGCGTTCTCGGTGACAACCTTCAGCCCGCCGATGGACGCGCCGTTTCCGGGGGCCTCGGTCAGCTTGGCGGTGATCGCCTCGCCTGCCAGCTCGGTTGCTGTAACGTCCGACGGCGACAGCTTGCCGAGTGCCGCCTTCTGCTCCCGCGTGGCCGCGGCATCGATGCGCGCGTAGACGGGCGCGCCGAACTGGTCGGTCAGGCCTTTGTACAGCTGCGACGGGGACTTGCCCGTGACGGCCGTGATCTCCGACGCCAGCAGGGCCAGCAGGATGCCGTCCTTGTCGGTGGTCCAGACGCTGCCGTCCTTCTTGTTGAAGGAGGCGCCGGCCGATTCCTCGCCGCCGAACGCGCCTTCGCCGGACAGCAGTCCCGGTACAAACCACTTGAAGCCTACGGGGACCTCCACCAGCTTGCGGCCCAGGCTTTCGGCTACGCGGTCGATGATGGAGGAGGAAACCAGCGTCTTGCCCACCACCGAGTTCGGGTTCCAGCCGCTGCGGTTGCGGTAGAGGTAGTCGATGGCGACGGCGAGGTAGTGGTTCGGGTTCATCAGCCCGCCGTCGGGGGTCACGATGCCGTGCCTGTCGGCGTCGGCGTCGTTGCCGGTGGCAATGTCGAAGGAACTGCCGCCGTCGGACATCCGCTGGATCAGCGAGGCCATCGCTGACGGTGACGAGCAGTCCATCCTGATCTTTTCGTCCCAGTCCAGGGTCATGAAGGCCCACTGCGGATCCACGGTGGGGTTCACCACGGTGAGGTTCAGGTGGTGGCGTTCGCCGATCTCGCCCCAGTAATCCACTGCGGCGCCGCCCATGGGGTCCGCGCCGATCCGGACGCCGGCGTCGCGGATGGCATCCAGGTTCAGCACGGAGGGGAGGTCGTCGACGTAGCTGCTGAGGAAGTCGAACTTGCCGGTGCTGTCGGCGGCGAGGGCGTCCGCGAGGGGGATGCGCTTCACGCCGCGGAGCTCGTTTTCGAGGAGCTCGTTTGCCCGGTTGGCGATCCAGCCCGTGGCGTCCGAGTCGGCCGGGCCGCCGTGCGGAGGGTTGTATTTGAAGCCGCCGTCGCCCGGCGGATTGTGGCTGGGAGTGACCACGATGCCGTCCGCTTCGGGCGCGCCGGGCAGGCGGGCCTTGTTGTACGTCAGGATGGCGTGGCTCAGGGCCGGGGTGGGCGTGTAGCCGTGGCGGGCGTCGACGAGCACGTGGACGCCGTTGGCGGCCAGCACTTCAAGCGCCGAGTTCTGCGCCGGCTCGCTCAGGGCGTGCGTGTCCTTGGCCAGGAACAGGGGACCGGTGATGCCCTGGCCGGCCCGGTACTCCACAATCGCCTGCGTGATGGCAACAATGTGCTTCTCGTTGAACGACGCCTTGAGGCTGGATCCCCGGTGCCCGGACGTGCCAAACGCCACGCGCTGGCCGGGATCACCAAGATCCGGGGTGATGTCGTAATACGCGTCAAGGAGCGCAGTGATGTCAACAAGGTCCTGGGGTTGGGCAACTGTGCCCGCGCGGCTAGCCATGGCACCAGCATGCCAGACGTGGGCTGGAGTCAAAACGCACTGCCCAAAATGCGGCTCCTATGACGCGGAAAGTCCCCCGCTGCTGGCCGGAAGCAGGTAGTCAACCTGAGTACACCAGGCCAAAAGTACTTATATACCGGGCACCCGCGGCGCTGTTACTTTCAAAAAACCTCGTAAGGACAAGGACGACGGCGGGACTCACCGCCGGGGTCGGACGGCGGAAGAGTGGGGGACCGGTCATGGCGGCAGGCGACAGCGCAGCCGAGCAGTCCCGGCTGGCTGCTGAACGGGTCGCACGCCTCAAACGCCAGCTGGACCTGGCCGAGCGGGCCACCAAATCGTGGGACACCGGCGCGGTGGGCGAACGGGTGGTAGCCGACCGGCTAAGCCAGCTCATCCCGCACGGCTGGTACGTGCTCCACGACGTGCACTGGCCCGGACGGCCCAAGGCCATCCTGGACCACGTGCTCGTGGGGCCAGGCGGCATTGTGGTGGTGGACGCCAAGAACTGGACCGGTGAGGTCCGCGTTTCCTCGGGTGTCCTGTGGCAGGGACGGTATTCCCGGACCCAGTCTGTGGAAGGCGCGCTGGCCCAGTGCGCCGCGGTGGCCTCCGTGCTGTCGCCTCCGCACCGGCGGCTGGTCCGCCCGCTGATCTGCATGGCCGCCCAGCCCGACCTCTTCGGCATCACCAGCTCGGACGTGGCAGTGGCCGGCGTGGAGCGCGTTGTCTCGGCGGTGACGGCGCTCCCGGCCGTGCTGGACCAGCAAACGGTGGTTGGCCTCTATGCGCACCTGGGCCAGATGCTGACACAGGACCAGGAAGACAGTGCGCTTTTGGGAATGCGCCCGCCAGCCGAAACCCCGTCTGGGACGGCGGCGTCAGTGCCGTCAGCGGCCGGAAGCCCACAGGCTGGCAGCGGACAGGCGGACAAAGGACAGCCAGGCAAGGGTCCGGCTGGCAAAGGACCGGGGTCCCGCCCGCAGGTCGCCAAGTCCGCCGGACACAGGCCTGCGGTTGGCCGCCAGACCGGCCGCGGAACCGTGGCGGGAACAGGCGGCCGGAAGTCCCGCGCCCACGACCACGCGGCCGGCAGCATGGCCAGGCTCGTTCTCCTGGGCGCCTTTGTGATCTTCGCGGTGTACATCCTCCCCTACTGGGGCCGGTAGTACCGTGAGCCGGTGGTCCCGGCAACAGTGCTGGCGGTAGGCTGGGAACACAGACTTTTGAGGGGGAAATCATGAGTGACCAGCCAACGCCGCGCCCGGATTCACAAGGGTCCGGCACCCACGCCTCGGGCGATTCGCCGGCCGGCTACGAGCCGCCGCAGTTTGTGCCGCGGCACGGCACCGACATCCCCGCGCCGCCGCTCTACGGCCAGAACCAGTTTGGGCAGACCCAGTACGGGGCCGGCCAGTACGGCCAGAACCCGCCGGGGCAGGACCAGCCGCACCAGGGGCAAGGCACCTACGGCCAGCCGGAGTTTGGCCAGAGCCAGCACAGCGCCGGCCAGTACGGCCAGCCCGGCGAACAGTACGGCCCGCCCTATGCGCAGCCTGCCGACCCCTACGGCCAGCCTTCCGCCTACGGCCAGCCGCCCAGCCCCTATGGCCAGCCCAATCCTTACGGCCAGCCCGCGTACTACGGCATGCCGGCTGAGCCCAAGGGGCTCAGCATCGCCAGTATGGTGTGCGGCATCGCCTCGGTCATCCTCGGCTGGTTCCTGCTTCCGCAGGTCGCTGCAATCATCACCGGCCACCTGGCGCTAAAGCGTGAACCGTCAGGCAAGGGCATGTCCATCACCGGGCTGGTCCTCGGCTACCTCTGCCTCCTGGGCTACGGCGCCTTCTGGTTGCTGGTTGTCGTGGCCGGGGCCATGTACAGCACGTCCGGATACTCCTACTAAGCCACCAGCGGGACGTGCCGCAGTTCCGCCGGCCGCCGTCTCCTGACGGATCAGCGAAGCAGCTCCACGTCTGACACCAACTCAATATGGGCCAACATGGCCTCCGCCGCGCCATCCGGGTCCTGTGCCCGGATGGCGTCCGCGATTTTGCGGTGCGAAGCCAAAGACTGTTCAGGCCGGCCCGGCTGGCCAAGGGATTCCATCCTGGTTTCCAGGATCATTTCGGCGATAAACGCCATCAGCTGCGCCAGCACCGCGGAATGTGCCGCGCCCGTCACCGCCTGATGGAAAAGCTCGTCGCCGTGGGTTCCCCGGTCTCCCTCGCCGATTTCGCCGGCCATCACCTCCAGCGCCGCGTCGATCGCCGCCAGGTCTTCCTCCGTGCGCCGTACCGCCGCCAGCGCGGCCAGTTTCACTTCCAGGGTGCTGCGCGCCTCGACAATTTCCGGCAGCCGGCTCTGGTGTTCGCGCAGCCCCTTGATCACTGATGCCACGCTGGGCCGCCGTGCCAGGACCGCGCCGGTCCCGTGCTGCACATCGATCACACCCAGCACCTCAAGTGCCACCAGCGCCTGGGCCAGCGTTGCCCGGGAGACCCCCAGCCGTTCTGCCAGGTCGCGTTCCGCCGGCAGCAGATCGCCGGGTCCCAGCTGGGCGGATTCGATGTACGCGAGGATCTGCTCCACCAGCTGCTCATACAGCCGGGGCCGCGTCACACGCTCCAGTCCGAGCCGGGCTGTTTTCTCCACTAGGGCCTCACTAGGTCGTCGATTTCTCCCAGAATACACCGCAGGCGTATTGACAGATTGACTCAGTGTCTAGGAGGCTAGTCCAGTGAGCCAGTTACTCACATCACATTCTTTAGACCCTAGGAGGACCAAAGATGTCCGCTCCTGTCTTGTCGATCATCATCCTGGCGGGGATGTTCCTGTTCGCCACCGTCCTGCCCCTGAACATGGGCGCTCTCGCTTTCGTCGGCAACTTCCTGCTGGGCAGCGTCGTCTTGGGGATGTCCACCAACGACATCCTGGCCAACTTCCCCGGCGGCCTGTTCCTGACCATCGTGGGCGTGACCTACCTGTTCGCGATTGCCCAGAACAACGGCACCATCGACCTCCTGGTCCGGGGAGCCGTCAAAATGGTGGGCAGCCGCGTGGCCCTGATCCCGTGGGTCATGTTCGCCATCACCGCCGTCATCACCTCCGTGGGCGCACTGTCTCCCGCCGCCGTCGCCATCATTGCCCCGATAGCCCTCAGCTTTGCCGGGAAGTACAAGATCAGCCCGCTGCTGATGGGCATGATGGTCATCCACGGCGCCCAGGCCGGCGGTTTCTCCCCGATCGCCGTCTACGGAGTCACAGTCAACGGCATCCTGGCTAAGACCGACCTGGATTTCAGCCCCACCGCACTCTTCCTGAGCAGCCTGGTCTTCAACCTCGTCATTGCCCTCGTGCTGTTCATCGTCCTCGGCGGCAGGGCGCTCTTGTCCTCCAAGGTCAGCCACTTTGTGGAGCAGGCGGCCGAAGCCCGGATGTCCGTCAGCGTGGGGTCCAAGGCAGGAGACGTACCGTTCAAGGGCTTCGGCTCCGGCATGTACGGCCCCCGGGACCCCGCAGGTGACGGCGTCGCAGCCACTAAGGAACGGTCCGAGCGAATTCCCCAGCTGGTGACTATCGCCGGACTGATCGCTCTGGCCGTCATTGCGCTCGGGTTCAAGGTGGACGTCGGCTTTGTCTCCATCACCATCGCCATCGTGCTGGCACTGGTCTCCCCGAAGGCCCAGAAGGGCGCCATCAACAAGATCAGCTGGTCAACAGTGCTCCTGATCTGCGGCATGCTCACGTTTGTCGGGGTGCTTGAAGAAGCCGGCACCATCGAGTTCGTCTCCAACGGTGTGGCCGGCATGGGCATGCCGCTGCTGGCCGCGCTCCTCATTTGCTACATCGGCGCCGTCGTGTCGGCTTTCGCCTCCTCCACCGCCATCCTCGCCGCCCTGATTCCGCTGGCCGTGCCGTTCCTCTCCACCGGCGAGATCGGCGCCGTCGGCGTAATCTGTGCGCTCGCCGTGGCCGCCACCATCGTGGACGTTTCACCGTTCTCCACCAACGGGGCCCTGGTCCTGGCCAACGCCCCGGAAGGCGTGGACAAGGACAGGTTCTACAAGCAGATCCTCGGCTACAGCGGGATTGTCATTGTGGCCGGACCGCTGCTCGCGTGGCTGGCCCTGGTGGTGCCCGGATGGCTTTAGGTCCCGCACACCGCGCCGTGCCCCGCACATGGCACCTCAACCACACCCAGAAAGAAGCCCGCAGATGAGCACAGCAAACGAAGACCGCAGGGGCGGCCCCCTCGCCGGGCACCTGGTGGTGGACCTGAGCCGGGCACTGGCCGGACCCCATGCCGGAATGATGCTGGCCGACCTTGGCGCCCGCGTCATCAAGGTGGAGAACCCGGGCACCGGGGACGACACCCGCGGCTGGGGCCCGCCGTTCGTCGGCCCCGAGGACGACCTGCAGTCCACCTACTTCATGTCCTGCAACCGCAACAAGGAATCCATCAGCCTTGACCTCAAAAGCGATGACGGCAAGGAGGTGCTGCGCAGCCTGCTGGAACGCGCCGACGTTGTGATCGAAAACTTCCGCCCCGGCGTGATGGACCGGCTGGGGTTCTCCACCGCCGCCATGCACGAGCTCAATCCCCGGCTGGTGATCCTCTCCATCACCGGATTCGGGCACGACGGCCCCGAGTCCCAGCGCAGCGGCTACGACCAGATCCTCCAGGGTGAAGCCGGGCTCATGTCGCTGACGGGATCCGGACCGGACGACCCCCAGCGTGTCGGCGTGCCCATCGCCGACCTGCTGTCCGGCATGAACGGAGCCTTCGGCGTGCTCGCAGCGCTGGTGGACCGGGACAGGACCCGCCGCGGACAGATCGTGCGCACATCGCTGCTGGCATCCCTGATCGGTGTCCATGCCTTCCAGGGAACGCGCACCACCGTTGCCGGCGAAGTGCCGCAGGCCCAGGGCAACCACCATCCCTCCATCGCGCCCTACGGGCTGTTCGCCTGCCGCGACGGCAGCGTCCAGATCAGCGTGGGCAGCGAGAAACTGTGGGTCTCCTTCGCCGCCGCCTTCGGCCTGGACCCGGCTGCCGCGGGCTTCGCCAGCAATGCCGACAGGGTGCGGAACCGGGCGGCGGTGATCGCCGCCGTCGAACGCGTTTTTGCCGGCTACGGCGCCGCGGAGCTGCTCGCGAAACTGAACGACGCCGGGATCCCGGCCGGGAAGGTTCGCTCGCTGGATGAGGTGTACGCGTGGGAGCAGGTGGCGTCGCAGGGGCTGGTGGTTGACGTGGAGCACCCGCTGCTGGGGAAGGTCAGCCTGCCCGGGCCGCCGCTGAGGTTTTTCGCGTCGGGCGACGCCGCCGAGACCACCGTGACGGCCCACGACGCGCCGCCCCTGCTGGACGAGGACGGGCAGAGCATCCGCGAATGGCTGGGCATGGCTGCGTCCGTCGCGGGGGTGAAATAGGATGCCGACGACGGAAAAAGTCCGCCACCTGAACGCCGCCGAACTGCTGGACGCCGTTGTCGACCAGGGCACCTTCGTCTCCTGGGACGAGCCTGCGCAGCAACCGCAGGCCAACGGGGACTACGCCCGTGATCTTGCGAGGGCGCGGGAACGGAGCGGGAGGGATGAATCCGTCGTTACAGGATCCGGGCTGATCCGCGGACACCGGGTGGCGGTCATCGTCAGCGAGTTCTCCTTCCTGGCCGGATCGATTGGCCACGCCGCGGCCCAGCGGATCGTGGCAGCCGTGGAGCGGGCAACGGCCGAAGGCCTGCCGCTGCTGGCCGGGCCCGCCTCCGGCGGCACGCGCATGCAGGAAGGGACACTCGCGTTCCTGTCCATGGTCAAGATCACCGGTGCGGTGCGCGCCCACCGGCAGGCAGGGCTGCCGTACCTGGTCTATCTCCGGCATCCCACCACCGGGGGAGTGATGGCCTCGTGGGGTTCGCTCGGCCATATCAATGTGGCGGAACCGGGGGCGCTGCTGGGGTTCCTGGGTCCGCGCGTTTACGAGGCCCTCTACGGGGAGGCATTTCCTGACGGCGTGCAGGTGGCGGAGAACCTGTTCAGCAAAGGCCTGATCGACGCCGTTGTGGAACCGGCCGAGCTGCCGGCGATCATCGGGCGGGCGCTGGATATCCTGGCGGTGAAGCCCGCGGCCGGACCCGTCCACGGGGCGGCCACCCCGCCGGACACCCTCGCGGTCCGACCGGCGGCCGCGGACGCATGGACCTCCATCGGCGTCTCCCGGCAGCCGCGCCGCCCGGACCTGCGCCAGCTGCTGCGGTACGGCGCTGATGACGCGCTGCCGCTCAACGGCACCGGCCAGGGCGAAAAGGATCCCGGCCTCCTGCTGGCGCTTGCCCGTTTTGGTGGACAGTCCTGCATCGTGCTGGGCCACGCCCGGCCCCTGCGAAAGGACGCGGCCGGTATGGGGCCGGGTTCCCTGCGGGAGGCCCGCCGCGGCATGAAGCTTGCCGAGGAACTGCGCCTGCCGCTGCTGACCGTGATCGATACCGCCGGCGCGGCCTTGTCGCAGGAGGCGGAGGAGGGCGGCCTGGCGGGCGAGATCGCGCGGTCCCTGCACGAACTGATCGGGCTGGAGTCGCCGTCGGTCTCGGTGCTGCTGGGCCAGGGAGCCGGCGGCGGGGCGCTGGCCCTGCTCCCGGCGGACCGGACCATCGCCGCGCAGCACAGCTGGCTCTCACCGCTGCCGCCCGAAGGGGCCAGCGCGATTGTTCACCGCAGCACCGAATTTGCGCCGCAGTTGGCCGATGCGCAGGGGGTCAACGTGGCCGCGCTCTACGCCAACGGCCTGGTGGACCACATCGTGGATGAACGGCCCGACGCGTCACTGGAGCCCAAGGAGTTCTGCGCCCGCATGGCGCGGGCCATCGAATACGAGCTTGGAACCCTGGCGGGCATCCCCGTGGCTGAGCTGCTGGCGTCCCGGGCCCGGAAGTACCGGGATCTGGGCGGGTAGGGCTCTGTGCGGGGTCTTTGTTCGGAGGACCTGCGGCGTCCTAGGCGGTGGCGATCCTCTCCGCCTGACCGCGTTCCGCACCGCTCAGCACTGCGGCATGGCTGCCCAGCAGGGCCCATTCCGTTGTCACACCCTCCGGGCCGGTGAGCGAGCCCGACGCCAGGGCTTTGGCTATCCGACGGCGGACCTCGGCTTCCTGCCCCGGTTCGGCGGCAAAGACGACCCGCAGTTCCACTGCACCACCTTGCCGCTCAGGGCTGGTGTGGTGCGGCGCCAGCGGACAGGGCGGAACATGATCCCAGCTCCCGCATAGCTCCAGTGTGATGGCGGCACCGGGCGCTGCCAGGTCGGCGTCCGGGTCCATCCGCAGGGAGGCCGCATGCACGTAGTGTCCTCGCATGCTGCCATTGTCCCAGCACCGCCCGGACCGCGTGCCGGGATCCTCGGGCCCCCGGCAGGGTCAGGGCAGCGCGCGGACAGTAACCTGGCAGGACCCCGATGTGCCATCGAGGCCAAGAGTGAGCATCTGGTCCCACGCCACGCCCGCGGCACCTGATGCCGGGACTGTGAGAACTTGTTCTGTACCCGGCTCCAGCTTGCCTTGGGTGACGTTCGAGGCATCGACGGTCCCGTTCGCAGCGGCTGGCGCAACCGTTGACCACTGGTACGTGAGGCCGTCGCAACCGGCAGTGGCGGGACGCAGACCGATCGAGCGTGCTGCCACGCTGTTGACGAGCAGCTGCGTAGGGGACGCGAGGGGACCGGCGGAGGTGGTCCAGGCCGTGGGAGTCTGGGCGCTTGGTCCTTCAGTGCGCAGATCATGATCCGTCAGCAGGGCGACCGCTCCCTGCAGCCCCTGCCCCGTGCCGGCTGGCAGATAGGGCTGGATGGCTGCCGCGAACGCGAGGGCGTCGGATTCCGGGATCACCAGGTGGACCGCCCGCAGGTCAGCAAGTTCCCCCGGGACGCCGGCATCGAGTGGTTGTGAGGATTTGATCCACCGCTGGGCGGCGGGCGATTCGAGGAACTCATTCACGGCTTGCAGGTTGCGGTGACCATCCGGCAGGTCGGGTACCCATTGCCGGGAAACCAATACAGTACGCCCGTCGTCGCCGATGAGACCGGACCAGGGCAGGGCATCCCGCAGGTCCACTTGAGGAAGCTGGTAGATGTCCGGAGTGGGGGCCCCGGCCTGTTGGACGTAGGTCTGGAACAGAAGGCTCGAGTTGAAGGACATGGAGGCAATCGGCACCATAACGGGCCCGTTGGTGCTGGCCAGGGTCCTGGCTGTCGTCGCGATCGCTACGAGATTGTCGAAATTCGTTTGAACGAACGGCTCAGTGACGCTGGCGCCCAGGCCCGCGGGCAGTTTCGACGCCGCGATGCGGGGCGCCAGCAGGGCCGGCACCGGGGCAAACATAAACACAAACAAAGCCGCCGCGAGTCCAAGAGCCACCAGCTGGCGGACTATGAGGCGTGGTCGCGGCACCATCCGAATGACGCCGGCAAATCCAAGCGTCATCAGGAGGGGCCAGACATGAACCTGATGGATGATGCCCGCCTGCTTCTGAGTGATGGCCCAGAGTATCTCTGAGACTCCCAGGAAAGCGGCAACGAAGAGAGCGTTGCGGGTGACTGCGGCGGACGTCCTCCGGGCTATGACCAACCACAGGGCAAGGACGGCTGCTGCCGCGAGTACCAGGGCAACAAAGCCGCCGGCAAAGGACAGGTTGCTGGAGAGGGCTTCCTTGACCGAGGTCTGATAACTGACATAGAAAAGGGAATTGTCCCGCGTGAAGATTGACGCCAGGGTCCCGGGTGTGACCGTCGCGATGGCAGTGATCACACCGGCTGCTCCGAGCAAAACCCTCAAGCTCAGTGCCTCTTTGACGAGGTGCAGGCCCCATGACGCTGGATGCCTGTACCGGAGTGCGGCGATTGAGTACGCAAGGAGGTAACACGCGACGACGGCTGTGAGATCGAAGAGGAAGTTCTTCTTCACCAGGAGTGCAGCTCCGGCAACCAACACTGCCCAGAACAGGGTCGACCGCCGCATGGGACGGGACACCAGGATCCACACGGCAGCGAGGACCAACGACATCCCAATCAGATCGGGAACGCCTTGAACGCATACGAGGAAAGCCAGCGGGTTGAGTCCCGCCATCAGGACGATCCACGGCGAGACGCGCAATCCGAATACGCGGCAGGCAATTTTGGTTGTGAACACCGTTATCGGAATCAGGCCGATCAGGCCCATAGCGCCGACGTAAGGCACTCGAAGGTTGAGGAGTTCGGGTGGCAAAACCGCCAGTGGCAGGGACCAGTACGGAGGATACTCGCTCAACGACTGCGTCTTGAGCCAATCGAAGAGATCGTGTGGGCCTTGGCGAAGCGCTATTGAGGCGTTGATTGCCACTTCCTGGAAGCCACGCGGATCGTAGAAGTAAATCCGGTGTTCACCGGCAACATACAGCACGAGAAGCCCGAGGATGGCGCCCAGCGGCAGGACCCAAGTTAGGAGAAATTTACGGCTGAACAGTCCCCAGGCACCCGTCCGCCTCATGTTTTCCTTACCCGTCATTCCTCGCCATCCGTCTTCCCCACGAAACTGATTTGAGAGTCCGGTAGCCTCCCCGGAGTTGGCTCCGCTCCTCACCGTGGACCCGATCAACCATACCCAACAATGCGAGACGGCCGTGGTTTGCAGTGCAAGGGGAGCCCGTGACGCGCATCGCATCGCAACGGGATGGCGAAGCGTCTATGTCGAACATTTCCTGTGATTTCAGGGTGCTCTTGACAGCGGAAAGGCCTCCGCGGGGAGGCCTTTCTTCGGGAAGTTCCGGCCCTTCGGGTCAGACCCTCTCGTGGGCGCGGTCAGCAACCGGTTCTTCAGCTGCGGGTGTCTTCCGGCGAAGCGGGAAGGCCCAGAACTTGAAGTCCTGCGCCGTGTAGTGCGGCCCGGGACGGTCCGGCGGTGTTTCGTGGCGCGCTTCGGGTTTCCGGTCGGCTTCCTTCTTATAGCCCCACCCGAAATCCTTGCTTGATGAATAGCACATCACAGGCCTCCTCAAAGTGACTGCCCTTTAATCGTCCTCCGGTTGCGGCTTCCCGTACACACTTATTCCGACATTTCCACTTCCCGCGAGGCGCTAGCCCCGGAGGATGTCCTCCGCCTCCTGCGGGTTATGGAACTCGCACGGCCCGTAGTGCCGGAACGGCAGCAGGCACGTCCGGCCGGTGGCAAGGTGGACGTTGGCGCAGCGTCCTGCCCGGGCCAGGTCTTCGCGGACATGGATGTTGCTCAGGTCCGACCTGACCGTGCCTGGTTCGCGGGGGCCGGTGTGCCCGTGCTCAGCGTTCATGCCCATGATGCAGCTCCTCTTTGAGTGCTTGCCATTTGAGTGCTTGCCGCCAGTGAGCGCGGCTGAGGTGTGAGACCGTCCTCTAATTCTGCTCCTCTCCGGTTACCAATGGGTTACGCGGGCGGCAGGTTTTTTGGTCAATATGGACTTTGCGAGCCTTCCGACATTGCTGAGGTGTCAGAACCCCAGCTGCGCCGCCACCTGGAGAAGCAGCCGTTCGGAGCCCGCAGGACCCACCAGCTGGATGCCCATCGGAAGGCCTAGTCCCGGGCCGTCTCCGGTCCAGTGCACGGGTATGGTGATGGCCGGCAATCCGCAGACGTTCACCATGGAGGACCACGGCGCGTATTCGCACTGTTTCCGGTAGTCGCCGTCGGCATCCCCGGCCCACTCGGCGGCGGGCCAGCGGTCATCCCCGTGGGCCGCGCCGGTAAACCAGCCCACGGGACGTGGTGTCTGCGCCAGCGTGGGCATCAGCATCAGGTCCCACTGCCCGTACTGGGTGATGGTGTCGCGCTGGAACTGGCGGAGGAAAGCCAGGGCTTCGCTGAGCTTTGCGGCGCTGCGTTGCTGGGCCCGCCGCCGGAAGGTCCGGGTGAGCGGTGCCAGCAGCGCCTCGCGGTGGGGAGTGATCCTGGCGCTGCCGACGGCGGCAGTCCAGGCAGTGGTGAACGCATCGGGGTAGCGGTTGTCATACCGGACGGCAGCTTCCGCGATGCGGTGTCCGGCGTGCTCCAGGAGTTCCGTACCTGCCCGCAGCGCGTCGAGGGCCTCAGGCTCGGTGATGAACGGGAAGGTGGTGGACCAGGGGCTGTCCAGGGTTACCCCGATGCGCAGCGGGCCGGGTGCGTGCCTGACTGCCCCGCTGTAGGTTCCGCCCGGACCGGCCGCCAGCGCGTCCATCATCAGAGCCGCGTCCGCCGCGCTGCGCGCCAGCGGACCTGCCGCCACCAGCCGTGCGGGGTCGCCGGAGCTCTCGCCGGAAGCCACCACACCGCGGCCCGGCTTCAGGCCCACCAGTCCGCAGGCCGCAGCCGGGATGCGGACCGACCCGCCGCCGTCGGTCCCGGGGGCGAACGGAAGCATTCCTGCGGCCACCGCGGCAGCGCTGCCTCCCGAGGAACCGCCGGAACTCCGGCTGGGGGCGTGCGGATTGCGCGACGGCGGGGCGATGCGGTTTTCGCTGTATGCCGTCAGTCCGAACTCCGGCACCTGTGTCTTGCCCAGGGACACGACGCCGGCCCCCTTCAGTTCGGTGACCAGGGCACCGTCCGTCAGCGCGGGTTTGTGGTCCAGCGCGGCGCTGCCGTGGGTGGTCACCACGCCGGCGACGTCTGTCAGGTCCTTGAAGCCGACCGGCATCCCGTGCAGCAGTGGCAGGGCCTCACTGACGTCGCCAGAGGACGCCGCACGACGAAGCCGCGCGAACTTCGCGTCCGCGGCGGCGGCGTCGGCCATGGCCTGCCCGCCGGTGACGGTGACGAACGCGCCCAGGAGGCGGTTGCCCGATTCGATCCGGGCCAGGTAGTGCGCAGTTGCCTCCCGCGCCGAGAGTTCTCCGGAGCGCAGGAAGTCCCGGAGCTGGACGGCGGACAGCTCGTGGATCTCAGCCAAGGAAACGTGGCTCCAGGCGCCGCTCGGAGGCGGCCGTGATGATGGGCTGCTCAGCGGGCAAGGATCCTCCTACGGGTCAGCAACAGCGTAACTTGTCCCAGGTTTCGGGAGCGGGGCGATCCGCTGGCACTAGGCTGGAAGGAGACCCGTGATTCTCCGAAAGAGGACTTCCATGAGCGATTTCGATTCCGTGCCAGTCAACGACGTCCCGGAGGACGCCGTGATTCTGGACGTCCGCGAAGACTACGAATGGGTAGCCGGGCACGCTGAGGACGCCGTCCACATCCCCCTGGACCAGCTCCCGGCGCGGCTCGGTGAACTCGACCCCGACGAGGACCTGTACGTCATCTGCCGGACCGGCGGGCGCTCGTTCCGGGCGGCCCAGTGGCTGACCGGCCAGGGCTACACCGCCATCAATGTGGCCGGCGGCATGGACCAGTGGCTTGAATCCGGCAGGCCGCTCGTTTCGGACAACGGCCTGAAGCCTTTGGTGCTCTAGGCCTTTGGTGCTCTAGCCCTTTGACCCTTGCCCGCCGGTGCTCGAGCCTGCGGGGATCCTGGTTCGCCCCTTCATAACCACTAAGGAATACTCGATGTCCGCGTCGCCCGTTACCTATACCTTCCTGGGGCCGGAAGGCACCTTCACCGAGGCGGCGCTGATGCAGGTACCGGGGGCTGGGGCGGCAACCCGGATTCCGGCGTCGAACGTGAACGCTGCCCTGGACAAAGTGCGTGACGGTTCCGCGGATGCCGCCATGGTCCCGATCGAAAACTCGGTGGAGGGCGGGGTGACCGCCACGCTGGATGCGATCGCCAGCGGCCAGGAACTGCGCATTATCCGGGAAGTGCTGGTGCCCATCAGCTTTGTGCTGGTGGCCCGGCCCGGTGTAACCGTTTCGCAGATCCGCAGGATTTCCACCCATGGCCACGCTTGGGCGCAGTGCCGGCTGTGGGTTGACGCCAATATTCCCGGTGCTGAATATGTTCCGGGCTCCTCCACCGCCGCCTCCGCCATAGGCCTGCTGGAAGGCGGCGCGCACTACGACGCCGCAATCTGCGCCCCCATCGTGGCCCAGGAACAGCCCGGGCTCTCCGTGCTCGCCGAGAACATCGGCGACAACCCGGGCGCCGTGACCCGGTTTGTCCTGGTCAGCCGGCCCGGGGCCCTGCCGGAGCGGACCGGCGCGGACAAGACCACAGTAGTGGTGCCACTCCCGGAGGACCACCCCGGTGCCCTGATGGAAATCCTGGACCAGTTTGCCACCCGCGGCGTGAACCTCAGCCGGATCGAATCCCGGCCCACCGGGCAGTACCTGGGCCACTACTTCTTCAGCATCGACGCCGACGGCCACATAGGCGACGCACGCGTGGCCGATGCGCTGGCCGGGCTCCACCGGATCAGCCCGGCCACCCGTTTCCTGGGATCGTATGAACGGGCTGACGCGCAAAGCGCGGACGTCGCCCCCCACACCTCCGACGAGGCATTCCAGGCGGCCCATCAATGGGTGGGAGCCATCCTTAGCGGGGAACCGGCCAGCCCCGAAACCGCTTCCGGGGCTTCGCCCACAGCGTAGGTCCAAGTACTACCGCGCGCATAACACTGTGCGTATGCTTACTTGATCCACATTGGGGGACGGCCCCTATCGAAGGGAGCGGGTCATGAGCAGCAGTACTGACAATGACGGCCAGGGAATGATTGTTAATCCCAAGCCGACTGCCGACAACCAGGACTGGGACGGCGACGATGCAGACCGCGCTGACCGCCTGCGCTTCGAAGAAGAGCAGGCCATGATCCGTGAACAGTCCGAGGCCCGGGCTGCCAAAGCTGCCGCCGAGGCTGCCAAGAAGGCCACCGCCTAGGGCGTTCCGAAATCCACCCGGCCGCGGGCGATCAGGCCTGCGGCTGGCCCTTGACCCGGATCAGGAGGGACCGCGGCTCCACGCGCACGGTGAGCTTCGTGGCTTCACCCGACGTGTCGCCGTCGAGCTGGGTGGGCATCGGCTCAGGGCACTTGATGACGATCTTCCCGGACCTGTACATGGTCATGATCGGCAGGTTGCCCCGGTGCCTGAGCAGTACCTTCCCGTACATGATGATCCAGCCGAGGGCGCTCCGGGGGCTCATCACCACCACATCGAGCATGCCGTCGTCGATCATGGCCTGCGGAATGAAATCGATGCCTCCGGGCACCAGCCCGCAATTGGCAAACAGGACGCTGCGGATGTTCCGGGACTGCTCCGGGCCGTCGTCCAGGGTGATGGACACTTTCCGGCGCCTGCCGGGCAGGTGCCGCATGCCGGCTTCCGTGTAGGCGAGCCACCCGACGGCTTTTTTGAGGCCGTCGTTCGTGTCGGCCAGGATCTCGGCGTCCAGGCCGATGCCCGCGATCACCAGGAACGCGTGCTCGGAGGAGTGCCCCGTGCGGGAGTTCTCGATGCCCATCCGCGCCGAATCGATGTACCGCTGCTGCCCGAAGAGCGCCGTCTGGACGTTCGAGTGGAGGTCGTTGACGTCCAGGTCAAGGTTGCGGGCCAGCAGGTTTCCGGTGCCCAGCGGGATGATGCCCATGGCAACATCGGTGTGGGCGAGGGACTCGGCCACCACCCGCACGGTACCGTCGCCGCCGCCCACCAGGACGACGTCGGACTTGTAGTCCAGCGCCGCCCGGGCCTGCGTGTATCCCGGGTCCTCCGCCGTCGTCTCCAGGAAGAGGGGATCGTCCCAACCCGCGGCAAGGCAGGCCCGCTGGATAGCTGCTTTGGCCTCCGGGGCGCGCGCCTTAATAGGGTTGAGGATCACCGCGACGCGCTGGTGGCTGAGGCCGGCCTCGTGCGCATCTTCGGCCACCGCGCTGCGGATGTGCAGTGCCTTGAGCTTGCGCACGCCCCACCAACTGGAGACGGCGAAGGCCAGTGCCGCGGCACTCAGGAGGTAAAGCAGCCAGTCGCTCATGGTGCTTCAACAGTATCCCGGCGGGAAGGTCCGCGTTCCCGCCCTCCTGCCGTCCGCGCTGACGCGCCCGGATTCGATACTCTTGTCTGGTGATCGACGTAAAAGACCTCAGCGAAAACCCGGACAAGTTCCGTGCCAGCCAGCGCGCCCGCGGCGCCGACGAATCAGTGGTGGACGCGATCATCGCCGCAGACTCCGCCCGGCGTGCCGCCCTGATCCGGTACGAAAACCTCCGCGCCGAGCAGAACGTCTTCGGCAAGAAGGTGGCCCAGGCCAAGGGCGACGAAAAGAAGGCACTGCTCGCAGAGGTCAAGGAGCTCGCCAACACGGTGAAGGCTGCCTCGGCCGAGGCTGACGCCGCCCAGGCCAAGCAGGACGAACTGCTGCGCTCCATCCCGAACCTCATCGAGGACGGCGTCCCCGAAGGCGGCGAGGACGACTACGTTGTGGTCAAGACCGTCGGAACGCCGCGCGAATTCCCCGACTTCGAGCCCCGGGACCACCTCGAAATCGGCGAGCTGATCGGCGCGATCGACATGGAGCGGGGCGCGAAGGTGTCCGGCTCCCGCTTCTACTTCCTGCGCGGCGTCGGTGCACGCCTGGAGATGGCGCTGCTGCAGATGGCCATGGACCAGGCCATCGAGGCCGGGTTCGTCCCCATGATCACGCCCACCCTGGTGCGCCCCGAAACCATGCAGGGCACCGGCTTTGACGTCAAGCACGACGCCGAGATCTACCGCCTCGCCGAGGACGACCTTTACCTCGTGGGAACCTCCGAGGTTGCGCTGGCCGGCTACCACGCCGATGAGATCCTCGACCTCGCCGGCGGGCCCATCCGTTTCGCCGGCCAGAGCTCCTGCTACCGGCGCGAGGCCGGCTCGCACGGCAAGGACACCCGCGGCATCATCCGCGTACACCAGTTCAACAAGGTGGAGATGTTCATCTACACCACGGTTGAAGAGGCGGCCGCCGAGCACGAGCGCCTGCTCGCCTGGGAAGAGGAAATGCTGGCCAAGTGCGAACTGCCGTACCGCGTGATCGACACCGCCGCCGGTGACCTCGGCATGTCCGCGGCCCGCAAGTTCGACTGTGAGGCCTGGGTCCCCACGCAGGGTGCCTACCGCGAGCTGACGTCCACCTCCAACTGCACCACCTTCCAGGCCCGACGCCTCAACATCCGCGAGCGGGTCTTCAACGAGGAGGGCGCCCCGAAGGGAACCCGCGCCGTGGCCACGCTCAACGGCACGCTGGCCACCACCCGCTGGATCGTGGCACTGCTGGAGCACCACCAGAACGCCGACGGCTCAGTCAACGTCCCGGCCGCGCTGCAGAAGTACATCGGTGGACTGACGGTTCTCCCGGTCCTCTAATACGCCGTTTCGACGGGAAATCCCCGCCGCGTGGTCAATTCCCCCGGTTATGCGAGGGGGATTAGTCCACCCGGCGGGGATTTTTGCCTCCTGAGCCCGGCACCATCGAGCTTCCGCCGCAGAATCTGCGGGCCCGTCACGGCTTTCCAGTCCCAGCGGACCACCGTGTAGCCGAGCGCCCGGAGCCGGTCCTCGCGTTTTTTCTCCGCCAGGATGGCTTCCCGTGTGCTGCGGTCGCCCAGGAGTTCGTCGTCGAGATACTTGGCGTCGCCGTCGAACTCCCCGATGACGCCGTATTCGGGCCAGAAGAAGTCGGTCCGCGCAATGAATCCTTCGTTGTCAATAAAAGAACGCTGCAGGACCGGAGCGGGAAACCCCAGAATGTGGATGAGTGCCCGACTCCGGGACTCCCCGACGGATTCCGCCGCCTGGTCAGCCAATGCCAAGACTTCCAGGACCCGACGGCGTTTGGCAGCCGATGCGAGGCCGGCCGACGCCTGCTGCAGGTCGATCCGGGTCAGGCCCGCGCCTTTCTTGCGGCGGCTTCCAAGGACGGTGTCAGCCACAGCCACAGCCTCCGGGAGTTCCAGCCTGACAATGGAATCCATCACCGTCTGAACGAGCGACGTCACAGCGTAGCCGCCGGCCTGGACGATATCGGCTTCCCAGTGATGCCGGAAGGTTCCGTAGCCCCGGACCGTTTCGAGACCGGTGAGGCCTGTCTTCGGATTCTTGGCTGCTTGGGTTGTTGAAGGGAGCCTGCCCGCTTTGTGCGGTGACCGCGTGACCAAGTGGACATGATCAGGGACCCCAGGGGTGGGCAATCGCCAAACACGCAGTGCGGTCAGATAGCAGAAGCCTGCCGCCGGATCGCTGGCGGCGACCGCGGCGACTGTGGCCGCATAGCGTTCCCATGCTTTGAGGGCCAGCCACGCGGGCTTGTTGTAGTAGACGCCAGCCCGGACCCGGACCAGGTCGCCCTTGGTGTAGGCGCGGCTCAGGCCACGGCTGCTTCCGGTGAGGGCGCGCGTTTGGCTGGCGAGGATCAGGGGAAGAGGAGATTCCATGGGTCCATGCTGGGCTGCTGGTCCCGGCGTCACCAGACGCGCCTGCTCGATTGTGGATAAGTACAGGTAAATCCCCGGCGGGTGGACTTATCCCCGTGAAAGGCGGCGGGGAATTGACCATACGGCGGGGAATTTGCCGCCGAAGCCGGCGAAGGTTAACACTCACACCGGGGATAACCCTGTGAGTATTAACGTGTTGTTCACAAGCTGCTGTGGCGTGCGTCCTAGCAGCGGTCCGCGGGCGTCTGCTCTACTGGATAAATGACAACACTGACTGAAAACACAGTCGCTGGCAACGATGACCAGCGAAACACCAACCCGGCCAGCACCAAGTTCATGGTGGCATTGGACGTCGACGGCACCCTCGTGGACCACGACGGCCACATGTCCGAAGGCGTCCGTGAAGCCGCCCGCGCGGTGGTTTCCGACGGCCACGACGTCCTGATCGCCACCGGGCGTTCGCTCAACGCCACCCTGCCCGTGATCGAGCAGATCGGCCTGGACCGGGGCTACGCCGTGTGCTGCAACGGCGGCGTGACCCTCCGCCTGGACCCGGCTCTCGCCGATGGCTACGAGGTCATCCACAAGGCCACGTTCGACCCCGCACCCGCTCTCCGCGCGCTGCGGGAAAAGCTGCCCACCGCGAAGTATGCGCTGGAGGACGAGGAAGGGAATTTCCTGTCCACGGAACGCTTCCAGGATGCCAGCTTCGGCGTGGAGGCCATCGGCGTCGACTTCCAGACCCTGCTGGAATCCACCGCTGTCCGCCTGGTGGTGTTCAGCACCGAGAACACGCCCGAGGAATTCTCCACCACCATCCGGCAGATCGGCCTGGCAGGCGTCACCTACTCCGTCGGCTGGACGGCCTGGCTGGACATTGCCGCCGCCGGCGTCACCAAGGCCAGCGCCCTCGAGAAGCTCCGCGGCACGCTCGGCACCCCGCAGCACCTCACCGTCGCGGTGGGGGACGGCCGGAACGACATCGAAATGCTCGGCTGGGCGGGACGCGGCGTGGCCATGGGCCAGGCGCCGGAGGAAGTGATCGCCGCCGCGGATGAGGTCACGCATTCGGTGTACGACGACGGCGCCGCGCACGTGCTGCGCAGCCTCCTGCCGTAGGGGGTTCTTCAGCCGGTCTGACGCAGGCGGTGAAGGCTACTTCTCGTCCGGACCGAGGTCGGGGCCGGACACAAAGCGGACGTCGCGGGTAGTGCTTCCCTGCAGTTCCAGGACAGCCAGGACATTGCTGCCCTTCCGGATCAGCGGCCCCGGCACGTACAGCGTGCGCTGCGGTCCGCGGCTCCAATAGCGGCCCAGGTTGAAGCCATTGACGTAGGCGTTGCCCTTCGTCCAGCCGTCCAGCCGCAGGTACCTGTCGCCCGGCCCTTCCGCTTCGAACGGAGCAAAGGACAGGGACGGACCGGCCACGCCTCCGGATCCGCGCAGGTCCCTGGCCAGCTCCGCAAGCGGGGTGGCGTCCAGATTTTCAGGTCCAGGGGCCGGATCTGCCAGCCGGTGAGCTCGTCGCCGTCGAGGACGGCCGGCCCGATCAGTCCCTTGGATTCGCCGATCCGCGGCCCGTAATTCACCCGCCCCTGGTCTTCCACGAGGATCTGCAGGAGCCCGCCTTGGGGGACCACGATGGAGCGTTCGGCCAGTTCACGGCTGAGCGTGCCGAGCGGGAACCCGTCGAGGAAGAACTGCGCCCGGTCACGGACCTCCCGGAACGCCAGGACGCCACCGCGGTCGAGTGCGCGTTCGTACAGGCAGAAGCCGCGGTACTGTCCGGTGGCCTCGCTGGCCGGGACAGGACCCGCAATACGCTGCGGGGAACCGAGGGCATCCACCACACTGAGCAGCGGGACACTGGAGCCCACGGTAACCACAGACTCCGGCCCGACCGCCCGGGCTGCCGGGACGTCCGCCGGAACAGGGAAGTGCGCGGCGATGACCTCCCGGAACGCGAAGTACTTGGCCGTCGGGTCCCCATCCTCGGACAGCGGCGCGTCGTAGTCGTAGGACGTGATGGTCGGTTCGTAGATGCCTTTGTCGTTGGCGCCGTTGGTGAAGCCGAAGTTCGTGCCCCCGTGGAACATGTAGATGTTCACCGACGCACCCGCGGACAGCAGCGCATCGAGTTCGGCGGCGGAAGCGGCGGCGTCGGTGGTGTGGTGGTGTGTGCCCCAGTTGTCGAACCAGCCGTTCCAGAACTCGGCGCACATCAGCGGGCCGGTGGGCTGCCGCTCGCGGAGGAACTCAAGGCGTTCAAGGGAACGTGAACCAAACGTCCCGGTCTTGTGCAGTTCTGGCAGGGAACCGTCCTCGATCATGCTGCCGAAGGGCTGGTCGCAGGTGAACAGCGGGATGTCCACGCCGTGCCGTTTTACCAGGTCCACCAGGTGCTGCAGGTACGCCTTGTCCTTGCCATAGGCGCCGTATTCATTTTCGATCTGCAGCAGGATGACCGGACCGCCGCGCGTAACCTGCCGCTCCACCACGGTGGGCAGCAGGGAATCGAAATAGGAGCCGACGGCGGCGAGGTAGCCCGGTTCGCTGCTGCGGACGCCCACTGTCGGGTCGCTGAACAGCCACGCCGGCAGCCCGCCGTTGTCCCATTCGGCGCAGATATACGGCCCCGGCCGGACGATGGCCCGCATGCCCGCGGCGTCCACGAGGTCCAGGAACCGGCCCAGGTCCAGCCGCCCCTCGGCACGGAACGTCCCCGGCTCCGGGGAGTGCTCGTTCCACGGCACGTACGTCTCGATGGTGTTCAGCCCCATCAGCCGGGCCTTCTGAATCCGGTCCTCCCACTGGTCCGGATGGACCCGGAAGTAGTGGACGGCGCCGGAGAGGATCCGGAAGGGCTCGTCGTTCAGCAGGTAGTCGTGATCGCCGATGGCAAAGGTATCCATGGGTTCCTTGGGATTCGCAATGTGGACCAGGGGAGGCCTGGCCAGGAAGCTTTGTCAGTCCCCGCGCAGGACCGCGTGGAACGCGAACGCGGCGTTGCTCCACACTACAAACAGCAGCGGTGCCGGTGCCAGGGCCACGCCCAGCACCGGCTGGAGCAGCGCGGCCGAGGCGATGATGCCGAGCAGTACCAGCATGGCCAGGCTCAGGTACCAGCGCTGGACGCACAGATAGAGCGATGCCTTGGCCAGGCTCCTGAGCCGGGCGCCGGGGAGAAGGACGACGCCGGCGATCACCAGCACGGCCACGGTCACCGTGGCAGCCGCGGCCACCACGATGACGGGGACCAGCACCGCTGCCGCCGGCATCGACTGGACGGCGACGAGGTCGACGCCGAGGAACAGCAGCAGTGCGACCGCTGCCAGCCCCAGCGGCGCGGCGCGCCGGAAGCTGCGCAGATAACCCTGGAGGAAGGAGGCAAACGGCTTGACCGCGCCGCCGTCGTCGTTCAGTGCCTGGAAGGCGGCGAACAGGCCGGCGAGCGACGGCGGCACCGTCACCGAAAGCGCCAGGAAGAACGGCCACGAGGCCACGGGATCGGCCACGAGGGCGAGGCAGAGCACCAGCGGGGCGTTGGCCAGTGCCAGCAATACATTCCCGGCGAGGAATGTGTAGACGAACCCGAAGATGCTCCCGAAGGTTTCGAACCCCGGTCCGGCCCAGCGGCGAGGCTTCTGCGGTATTCCGTGCTGGCGCACCGTGGTCACCCTTTCATGCCGCTCGTCGCGATGCCCTGGATGAAGTAGCGCTGGCCCACCAGGAAGATGATCAGGATGGGGATCACCGAGATGACGGAGCCGGTCATGATCATGGCGTATTCGGCGTCGAACTGGCCCACGAAGGAACGCAGTCCCAGCTGAACAGTCCAGAGGCGGTTGGACGTGAGGTAGATGAACGGGCCCATGTAGTCGTTCCACGTGTTGACGAACGTCAGCAGCGCCAGGCTGGCGAGGGCGGGCTTGGACAAGGGCAGGATCACCCTGGCCCAGATGCCGTATTCGCTCAGGCCGTCGATGCGGGCGGCCTCGCACAGTTCATCAGGAATGGTCATGTAGTACTGGCGCATCAGGAACACGCCGAACGCGCCGAAGGCCTGGAGCAGTATGAGGGCGTTGAAGCTGTTGGTGAGCCCCAGCTGCTGCATCATGATGTACTGCGGCACCATGTACGCCTGCCACGGGACCGCGATGGTGCCGATGTAGGCCAGGAACAGCACGTCCCGGCCCGGGAACCGGACCTTCGAGAAACCGTACGCCGCGAGGGACCCGGTGAGGACCTGCAGGCAGGTGATGATCACCGCGAGGTAGAGGGAGTTCTGCAGGTATCCCATCATCGGGATGCGGGTCCAGATGTCCGTGTAGTTGCTCCACACGAACTCCGAGGGGATCCACTGGATGGGGACGGTGAGGACCTGGTTGTTCTCCTTCAGGGAGGAGGACAGCATCCAGATAAACGGCACCAGGAGCGCCAGGACCAGCACCGTCAGGACTGCGTAGATGACGGCGTCGGTGGCCCGCGCCTTCCGTTCGCGGGGCGACCGGCCGCGGGGTGCCGGCGGCGCCGCGAGGGCGGCTCCGGCCCGGAAAGGAGCCTCCGCCTTGAGGTCTTCGGCCATGTTGGTCATCAGCGTTCCCTCCGCTGTTGGAGCTTGAATTGCAGGACGGTGACCGTCAGGACGATGACGAACAGCACCAGGGATATGGCCGACGAGTAGCCGAACTTCCCTTCGCCGATGCCCTCCTGGTAGATGAGCTGGGACAGCACGGTGGTGGCGCGTCCCGGCCCGCCATTGGTCATGACCACGATCAGGTCAAAGACCTTGAAGCTGGACACTGTCAGCATGACCACCACAAAGAACGTGGTGGGCCGCAGCGACGGCAGGGTGACGTTCCAGAACCGCTGCCACGGGCTGGCGCCGTCCACCTCGGCTGCTTCGTAGAGTTCGGCGGGGATGGCCTGGAGCCCGGCTAAGTACAGGATCATGTAGTAGCCCATGTCCCGCCACACGCTGGTGATGATCACCGCGGGCATGGCCCAGTCGGAACTGGACGTCCAGCCCGGTGCCTCGGCGACGCCAACGGCGTGCAGGAACTGGTTGATGGGACCGGTGTCCGGGCTGAAGAGCATGTTCCAGACGACGGCGACGGCCACCAGGGAGGTGATGTACGGGAAGAAGATGGCCACCCGGAAGAAGCCGATGCCCTTGAGCTTGCGGTTCAGGAGCAGGGCCAGGACCAGGGCGAGGGCCATAGTCAGCGGGACGTGTCCCAGGGCGTAGACCACCGTGTTGCGCAGGGCCACCCAGAAGGTGTCACTCTGCACCATCCGCTGGAAGTTTGCCAGACCCACCCACCGCGGGGCGCTGAACGAGGTCCACTCCATAAAGGACAGGGCGAAGGCGGCGAGGACGGGGATCAGGGTAAAGGCGAGGAAGCCCAGGAAGTTCGGAAGGATGAAAGTCCAGCCGATCAGGGTGTTGCGCCGCGCCTGCTTCCGGTTGCCCCGGCTGTGGACAGCCGGGGCCCTCTTGAGTGTCTCTGTAGTCACTGGCCCAGGACTTCGCTCTTGACCCGCTTGCCCATTTCAGCGATGCCGTCCGCCACGGAGCGCTCGCCGACCATGATGAGGTCGTGCTCCTGGTTGAGGATCTTGTCGGTCGCCGCGGACTTGTCGCTCACGGGCATTTCGAGGGCAGTCCTGTCAGGAGTGAACGCCTTCTTGGACAGTTCATCCGTGGGAAGGCCATCGAGCTTGAAGTAGGCGTCCGTTACCGTGTCATTCTTCAGGGCGGGAACGACTCCGATTTTGGAGATGGCCTTGGCGCCCTCTTCACCGGCGGCCCACTCGATGAACTTCTTGGCTTCATCCGAGTGGGAGGCGTTCTTGTTCACGGCGAAGGCTGTGGGGGAGCCGAACGTGGTGACATCGCCACCGGACTTTTTCTGCGGCATCGGGGCCAGGCCCCAGTTGACGTTGGTCTTGCCGTCCTTCTTCGCCTGGAGAATGCCGGCGATGTACCAGGTGCCCATCGGCATCATGGCTGCCTGGCCGGTCTCGAACATGGTGCGGTAGCTCGTCTTCTGGCTCTTGGCCGTACCGAACTCCAGGGTGGCGCCGCTCTTCTGCAGGTTCAGTGCGGTGTTGTACTGGTCTTCGAAGAAGCCGTAATCGCCGCCGATCTGGTCGCCGTCATTCTGGGCAGCGGCGATGGCCTGGATGACGGAGCGCCAGATGTGGTGGTAGGTGCCGTAGACCGTCTTGCCGTCGGCGCCCTTGGTGGTGAGCTTCTGGGCGAGGGCCGCGTATTCATCCCACGTGAGGTCCGCGGGATCTTCCACACCGGCGGCCTTGAAGAGGTCCTTGTTGTAGTAGAGGAGCCAGAAGTCCTGCCGGTAGGGGGCGGCGAAGTACTTGCCGTCGACGTCGAACGCGTCCAGGCCGGCGAGGTTGTCCTTGTCCAGCGTGTCCACCACGCTGTTGATCTCCTGGAGCTGGCCGTTGCTGGCGTACCGGGAGTAGTCGATGACGTTCTTCATGGTCAGGACGTCGGTGGTGTCGCCGCCTGCCAGCATGGTGGTGACTTTCTGCGGGTAGTCATCGGCCAGGATGTCCACAGGCTCGATGTCCACGTTGGGGTTGGCGGCCTCATAGCCGTCGAACAGTGCCTTGAACTCAGGTGTTCCTTCGTAGTTCCAGACGGACACAGTCAGGCGGGTCTTGCCCTCCTGGGCCTGCGGTTCCGCCGGGCCTGCGGCTCCTGCGCAACCGGTCATGCCGAGCCCGGCCGTTACGGCCAGCGCGATCGCGGCGAGGGTTGTGCGCTTCATTGCGTTCTCCTTAGGTGAGTGTTAGGTCTGCCGCAGGTGCGGCGTTTTGATGGGGGTTAGGCGCTGAGTGAGAGGTCTTCATGGACCACCTGGGCGAGGAGTTCCTGTCCGGTCAGGTACCGTTCCAGGTCATCCAGGGCCGCGTCCGACATCCTGCGGGTTTCCGTTCCCAGGGAGCCGGCGATGTGCGGGGTGATGACCACGTTGGGGAGGTCATAGAGTACGGAGTCCCGCGGCAGCGGCTCGGGTTCCGTGACATCGAGGAGCGCGTGGATCCGGCCGGTGGCGCACTCAACCTCGAGTGCCCTGGTGTCCACCAGCGATCCGCGGGCCGTATTGATCAGGGTTGAGTGGTCCTTCATGGCCCGAAGCTCCGGCGCGCCGATCATGTGCCGGGTTTCGGCCAGGGCGGGCGCGTGGACTGTGACGATGTCCGAGGCCGGAAGGAGTTCCTCGAGCGGGACGAGCCGTCCGCCGGCTGCCTTGACGGCGAGCGGGTCCGCGTGCGGATCACTCACGAGGACGGTGACGTCCTGCAGTTGCTGGACGAGCTGGACCACGCGGCGTCCGATCCGGGAATAGCCGATCACTCCGATGACCCGTCCGATGTTGCCGAGTTCGCCACGCTGCGTGGTGTAGCTCCAGTCCTCCCGGTTCGTCCGGGCATCGTTGGCCAGGACGTGGGCCTTCTTTCCCGCGAGGACGATGGAGGCGAAGGTGAACTCCGCGACAGGGATGGCGTTTGCGTCGGCGCCGTTGGTGACCAGGATGCCGCGTTCCCAGAGCTCGTCGCTGGCGAAGCTTCGCACCGTCCCGGCGCAGTGGAAGACTGCACGCAGTTTGGGCATCCGCCCGAGCCGCTCGGAAGTGAGCAGCGGAACTCCCCAGCTGGTGACCAGGATTTCGACTTCGGCCAACCTCTTGGCGAGGTCGGGCGAATCCAACGAATCCGTCCACGCCTGTCCCCCCAGGTCAACGAGTCCGCCGAGCCGCTGCAGGCGTGTGGAATCGAATTGATCTGCAAAGGTTCCGCTATTCATGACCAGCAGCGCCTTGGGTTTGGGTGACATCAGGGAATCCTCCTTTCAGGTTTCTTGGTGTTGCCCTCAGGGGCGATTTCATGTCTTGCATCACATCTAACAATCAGTAGATACTCATAAACAAGACAGATCAATCATGTCGTTCAGCGTCGATCACAAGCGATCTAACTCGAACATCCGAGAAGAGTCTTCAATGAATACACCACCTGCCGGCGCCACTCGGGCCACGGCCCTGGCCGCCCGCCCTCTCGCCTCCGCCTGGGGCGCGAACGCATCCCCATCCGGCCTCGCAGACCTGCTGGCCGGCGGCCTGTCCGGACTCCGCGTCCGTCCGCTGGGCGACGCCGCCTGGCTCGGCGTCAGCGAGGCTGCCGCCGCCGGCGTGGCCGCGCAGGCACGGACGGAACGTGGGACAGCCTGGCCGCAGCCCCTGGTTTCGCACTACGCCCGCTACTTCCGCGACGGCAACCGCACCGCCTACGAAGGGCTGGTGGGGGTGCGCCAGCAGCGCCTGACGCGCGCGGTGGCGATGGCCCTGCTGGCCGGACGGGACGGCGGAATGGTTGCCGGGATCGGCGCCGAAGCGGGCCACGCCAGCACCGACGCCGGAAGCGTCCTCCGAGGCGCGGACACCGCCGATTGGCTCGACGAGGTGGTGGACGGCGTCTTTCTGCTCTGCGAACAGAGCTCCTGGAGCTGGGCCGCTCACGACGATGTCTTCAGCCGCAGCGGCGAGGTGGTGCCGGACAAGTCCCGGCCGTACCTGGACCTCGGCGCCGGCGAAGTCGCTGCCCAGCTCGCGTGGACGGACTACGTGCTGGGCGACTCCCTGGATGCCAGGGCGCCCGGCCTGCGCCGCCGGATCCGGCAGGAAACCCACGAACGCGTCATCACCCCCTTCCTCGACCGGATGGACTGGCACTGGCTCGGGCTGGACGGGGACGTCCACAACTGGAACCCGTGGATCCACACCAACCTGATTGCGGCAGCACTGTTCCTGGTCAACGATCCCCAACTCCAGGCAGCCACCGTTGCCCGCTGCATCGAGGGCCTGGACCGTTTCCTCGCCTCCCTCCCCGCCGACGGTGCCATTGATGAGGGCTTCGCCTACTGGTGGAACGGGGCCGGCAGGGCGCTGGAGGGCCTCGCACTGCTGGAGGAAGCCACCGCCGGGGCGCTCGACGTCGATTCCCCCGTGGTGCGCCAGCTCGTCGCTTTTCCGCACCGGATGCACCTGGGCGGAAACTGGTTCCTCAACGTTGCCGACGGTCCGGCCCGGGCGGCCAGCGGTTTGCCGTGGGACATGCTGCACCAATGGGCGCTGCGCCTCGATGACCGTGACGCCGCAGGACACGCAGCGACTTTCGGCTCCGACCAGCCCGAGGCGACGGCGGGACTGGGCCGGGTGCTGTACGCACTCCTGCGCGGGACCGAAACCCGCGGAGCCGAAGAAAGCGGCCGTGCGCCGCTGGTGCCGTTCACCTACCTTCCGTCGGTGCAGATCATGGTGGCCCGCGAAACCGCCGGCACGGACCAGGGCCTGCTGCTCGCCGCGAAGGGCGGGCACAACGGGGAGCACCACAACCACCGCGACGTCGGCTCCCTGGTGGTTGCCGTCGACGGCGTTCCGCTGCTGGTTGACGCCGGCCAGCCCACCTACACGGCAAAGACCTTCAGCCCGGACCGGTACGAAATCCGCGCCATGCAAAGCGCATGGCACAGCGTTCCTGCGCCGTTCGGCCTGGAGCAGGGCACCGGGAAGGACTTCGCGGCTGGCGTCCTGCAGGCGCCGACCCCTGATGACCCGACGCTCCGGCTGGCGCTCGGGGCAGCGTACGGACTGCGCCCGGAGCAGTGGATCCGTTCATCATCGCTGAACCGAGAGGACGGGCGGGTGGTCGTCGCCGACCGCTGGGATCTTCCGGAGGTACCGGACAGGGCAACGCCCGACGTCGACATCACCTACCTCGCGGCCGGCACCGTCCGCCTCGGTGAAGAGGGCTCAGCCACCATCCTGCCGGACGGCATACCGGCAGCTGACATACCCGTCGCCGGGAACGGCAGGGGAGTCCGCCTGCGCTGGGAGCCGGGCGCCGCCGTCGTCCTGGTGGATGAATGGCCGCTGGATGACCCCCTGCTGTCCGAGGTGTGGGGCGCACGGCTGACCCGGCTGCGCTTCCGCCTGTCCGAAGAATTCCGCGCCGCCGGCGCATTTACCCTGACAGTGGAGGCAACATCATGAGCCCTGACCAGCCATCCGAAGGCGCCGGGAAATCCCTGTTCTCGCTCCAGCGCCGCGAGCGGCTGATGGAGGAACTGCGTGCACACGGAGCCATCACGGTCCGCGGCATTGCGGTGAAGCTGGGCGTCAGCGAGCTGACCATCCGGCGGGACGTCAACCTGTTGGCCGAGGAGGGCCTGGTGTCGCGCGTTCACGGCGGCGCCACACTGCCCAGCCCGCTGGACAGGTCGGCCGCGGCTGGCCGGCCCACGCCGCACAGCTACTCCATCGGCATGGTGGTTCCGTCGCTGGACTACTACTGGCCGCAGGTCATCAGCGGCGCGCGGGCGGAGGCCGAAGAGCAGAACCTGCGGATCCTGGTCCGCGGCTCAGCGTACGACGCCGCCGACAACCGCCGGCAGGTCCAGGCCCTGCTCGACACCCAGAACATCGACGGGCTGATCGTCGCCCCGGACCTGACCGGCGAACGTGGGCAGGAGCTGCTTCGCTGGCTCAACGCGCTGCCCATTCCGGTGGTGCTGGCCGAGAGGCGCTCGCCGGTGGAGAACCCGGCCCACCGCCTCGAATGGGTGGCCACGGACCATGCGTTCGGCGCCGGGGTGGCGGTCAGGCATTTGTGGCAGGAGGGCCACCGGCGGATCGGCTGCCTCGCCGATTCCTCCAGCCCCACGACACCCCATGTGGTGCGCGGGTGGCGGCAGGCCCTGACGGCACTGAAGATCCCGGTGGAGGGCTCGGTCCACGAGGATTCGGCCAAGCTGGACAACGGCCGGGCCGGGCACTTTGACCACGTCCTGGAGCTCTGCAACAAGACGGGGACCACAGCCATGCTGGTCCACTCGGACACCCAGGCGGTGGCGTTTGTCCAGCACTGCGTCGACAAAGGACTCCAGGTGCCGGGGGACATGGCGATCGTGGGATACGACGACGAAGTGGCTTACCTTGCCGAGCCCGCCATCTCCGCCGTCCGGCCGCCCAAGCAGTACGTGGGGAAGGTAGCCGTCCAACTCATGGCTGCGCGCCTCGCCGAGGGACGCATGCGGCCCGTGCACCGGATCGAACTGAACCCGGAGCTGATCCTGCGCGAGTCGTCCATCGGTGCCCCGCGGGTCCCGGCGTCCGGCGTGCTCCAGGAATCCCTGTGACGGCGGGGAGGCCAGCGGCTCCGCGCGCACTGCTCCTGAGCGGCACGGGCCGGTACGCGGACCCCTGGCACCCGTTCGCGGAGACGTCCGGGGCCTTGGCGGGCCTGGTCCGGGAGGCGGGGTTCGACGTCGATACGGCGGACGACGTCGACGCCGCCCTGGCAGGCCTGGCCTCCGACGCCGGGCGGCCGGACTTGCTCGTGGTGAACGTCGGGCTTCCGCGCGATGACCGGCCCTCGCCCGCGACCCCCGAAGCCTCGGCCGGGCTGCGGCACTGGCTGGCAGACGGGCGGCCGCTGCTGGTGAGCCATGTCAGCTCCACAAGCTTCGTCGATGCCCCCGAGTGGGAAACCGGACTGGGCGGCCGCTGGATCCGTGGGACCTCGATGCATCCCGAATACGGGCCTGCGGCGATCCGCGTCCTTCCGGAATCCGGCGCCCTGGTGGAGGGCATCGAGGACTTCGAGCTGCCGGACGAGCGTTACAGCTACCTCCGGACAGTGCCCGGCATCACCGTCCATGCCGCCCATACCCACGAGGGCAGCGAGCATCCGGTGATGTGGTCCCTGGACCGGCGGCCGGGGCGGACCTTCTACGACGCCCTGGGCCACGATGCCGCCTCCTACGACTCACCCGAGCACCGCGAACTCCTGCTGCGTGCCATCGCCTGGCTCGCCGCCGGCTAGCCCCCGACCGCCAGCCTCCAACCCTGAGGACCCCATGCCATCCACAGCGACCCCTGTTCTCCTGACCCTGCCCGCCCTGGACCGCAGTCTTTCGCCGCACACCGGCCTCACCCGCGGGCACTGGTGCGCCTACGCCGACTACCTGCTCCGCTCCGCCCAGCGCTACGGCACCGATGACCACGCCAACATCCACCTTCCCGGCGCCAACAGCGCCTACGGTCCGCGCAGTGACTCGCTTGAAGCATTCGCCCGGACCTTCCTGCTGGCCTCCTTCCGGATCGCCGGCGACCCGCAGGGAACGGGCTGGATCGCCGACTGGTACGCGAAGGGCTTCGACGCCGGCACCGACCCCGCGAACCCGGACCGCTGGCCAACGCCCGGAGAATTGGGCCAGGCGAAGGTCGAGGCGGCGTCGTTGGCTGTGGGGCTGGCGTTGACCCGGGACGTGCTGTGGGACAAGCTCCCGCAGCGGGTCCAGGAGCAGTTGGTTGCGTGGTTCGAAACGGTGATTGGTGCGGAGTACCCGCCCATCAACTGGGTCTGGTTCCAGATTGTGGTGGAGACCTTCCTGGCCAGCGTGGGCGGGCGCTTCTCGGACGAGGACATCGACGCCGGCCTGGCCATCCACGATTCGCTTTACCGCGGACACGGCTGGTTTGCCGACGGCCCCGAGCGCGCCTACGACCACTACGTGGGCTGGGCCTTCCAGGTCTACCCGCAGCTCTGGGCGCTGATGGCTCCTGCGGATCCCCGGGTCAAGGCCCGGAAAAAGCTCGACGGCGACCGGCTCGCCGACTTCCTGGACGACGCCGCCCACCTCGTGGGAGCCAACGGGGCGCCGCTCATCCAGGGCCGCAGCCTCATCTACCGCTTCGCCGCTGCGGCGCCCTTCTGGGTGGGCGAACTCTCCGGCCACACCCGGCTGTCCCCAGGGCTGGGCCGGCGCGCGGCCTCCGGCATGCTGGACTATTTCGCCCGCCACGGATCGATCACCGGCGACGGCCTGCTCTCGATCGGATGGCACGGCGAGTTCGCCGGAATGAAGCAGTCCTACTCCGGTGCGGGCTCGCCCTACTGGGCAGCGAAGGGCCTCCTGGGCCTTGCGTTGCCGGCGGACCACCGGGTGTGGACCGCCGTCGAGGAACCCCTGCCGGTGGAAGCCGGCGACACGCAGCGCCTGATCGCGGCGCCCGGCTGGCAGGTGGACGGAACAGCGGCCGACGGCGTGGTCCGGATCAGGAACCACGGCACCGACCACGCCAATGCCGGAGCCGCGGTGGCCGATTCACCGCTCTACGCCCGGCTGGGGTACTCCACGCATACCTTCCCGGACCTTGAGCCGGAATCCCTGGACAACGCAGTCGTGCTGGTCGACGCCGGGGGACGGCCCACGCACCGCACGGGTTTTGAGTTCCTGGGCCAGAAGGACCTCGGCGGGGTCCTGGCTGGCGCCTCCCGTGCCACCGTCAACTGGATCGAAGTTGATCCCGACGGCGGCCCGGACCACGGCAGCGGCGCCAGCGGCACGGCGACGCCCGGACCGGAAGTCACCGTGGTGTCGCTGACGCGCGGTGCCGTGGAGCTGAGGCTGGTCCGGGTCCGCGGCACGTCCCCCGCGGCGCCCGCACGGCTGCGGATCGGCGGCTGGCCCGTGGATGCGGAGTCCCCGGTGGCCAGTGAAATCCGTCCCCTGGCCGGCTGGGGCTCGCCCCTGGGCGACGCCGGATCCTGGCGCCGGGAGGCCCCGCACCCGATGGGGGAGCGGCTCACGATTCCCTGGATTGGCACGTCCGGCACGGCGGACGACGGCGACTACGCCGCCGTCGTCGTCCTTGCCGGAGCGGGAAGCGCGGAGGCCGCCGGCGCGGTCCGGTTTGTCCCGGCCGACGGCGGCCCTGGTGATAGCGGCCCTGGCGGTGGCGGGCGCTTCGAGTTCGCGGACGGAACCGCCGTTGACGCCGCCGCCGTCTGGGACGGCCTTACAAGACCCTAGCTCGCGGCGTCGTACCCGAACTCGCGGAGCTCCTGCGGGCAACGGCAGGCCACCGCGATCTTCCTCGCCCATTCGACCGCGTCTTCCCGCGTCGGCAGCTCCAGCACGGTGAACCCGCCCTTGAGTTCGGAGCCCGGATAGATCTCGGTGCCCACCGACCCGTCGGCGGAGACCAGCACGGGAGCGACGTCCTCCGCGATCCCGCCGCCGAACACGTAGACCCCCGCAGCCTTCGCCTCCTCGATCACCGCGTGGGATTCGGCGACGACGGCCGGGAACTCGTCGTCGGTGAGCACCATGGCTTCGCTCGGGAAGGAGATGAGGTACTTGGTCATGTCTCGATGGTGGCAGCAGGCGGGCCGGACAGCAACGCGCCCGCTGTCAGCAACGTCGTGGCCGGGTACCCCTAGTTCTCCCCGAACCAGCCACTGGCAGGGTTGCTCACGGCCGGAACCGCGCGGTGCAGCCCGGGCTGCGCGGCCCAGCGAACCCCGTTCGCAAGGACCCGCTGGATCTGCGGATGGTGGTACACCGGGTATTCCTGGTCGCCCGGGCTGAAGTAGAAGATCCTGCCCTTGCCGCGGGTGAACGTGACCCCGGAACGGAACACCTCGCCGCCGGCGAACGAGCTGATGAAAATCAGGTCGTCGGGGTCCGGGATGTCGAACAGCTCGCCGTACATCTCCTGCTCGGGGATGACGATGGGGCTGTCCACGCCCTCGGCGATGGGGTGCGAGGGCTTGACCGTCCACACGAGCTCGCGTTCGCCGTCGTTCCGCCACGCCAACGAGCAGCTGGTGCCCAGCAGCCGGGTGAACACCTTGGCGAAGTGCCCCGAATGGAGCACAATGAGCCCCATCCCGCCCAGGACGTGCCGGTGGACGCGTTCGACGACGGCCTCGCTCACCTCGGCGTGCGCCATGTGGCCCCACCACAGCAGGACGTCAGTCTCGGCGAGCACCTCCTCGTCGAGGCCGTGCTCATCATCGGTGGCCAGGACCGCCGTCGTGATCTCCGCTTCCGGATAGAAGGGACGCAGCCCGGCCGCGATGGCGCCGTGGATGCCGTCAGGGTAGATCTCCCCGATGTGGGACGGCTCGTTGAGTGCCTCGTGGACGCCCTCGTTCCAGACCCGGATTCTCAGCTTGTCGTTCATTAGAGACGAACCTCCCTCTGCTCGCGTGCCGACTGGTAGCACGCATCGATGATTTGGGCACGGTAGAGGGCCAGCGAGCCATCATGTTCGCCCCAGGCAGCCGCACTGCCCCGGACGGCCATTACGAAGTCTTCCACCACACCATCGTGCGCGCGGCCAGGCAGCGCAGCCGGCACGTAGTCGGCGTTTTCGCCGTCTTTTTCGGTGAACACCCTGAGCTGGCCAACGGGAGCAAAGGGCGCGCCCTGCACTTTCAGCTCGGCTCCGCCGTCGGTCCCGTAGACCGTGAAGTCCAGCAGGTCGTCCGTCTCCCGGTAAGTCGCCCAGCCTGCCTCGATCAGCAGCGTGGCGCCGCCCTCAAGGCGCAGGAACGCGGATGCAAAGTCTTCCACCTCGAACGCGTGGCTTGTGGCCATCGCGGTGTAGCGGTCGTTGCCGCCGCGGCCACGGGGGCCCAGCTCTGAATGCGTGGTGGCGGACACGGCCACCACTTTCGGTTCGCCGAGCAGGTGCAGGGCGTAGTCCAGGGCATGGACGCCGATGTCGGCAAGCGGCCCGCCGCCGGCGAGCTCGGGGTTGGTGAACCAGCTCCCCAGCATCGGGATGCCGGAGCGGCGCAGCCAGGAAGCCTTGGCGTAGTACGGGCGGCCCACACCGCCGCCGTCGATCACTTCCTTGAGGGCCTGGATGTCACCGCGGCGGCGGTGATTGAAGGCGATGTCCAGGACGCGCCCGGCCGTGCGGGCGGCGTCCACCATGGCCTGGCCTTCGACGGCGTTGCGCGCGATCGGCTTCTCGCTCAGCACATGCAGGCCGCGCTCGAGGGCGGCGATGGCGATGGGTGCGTGCAGGAAGGTGGGCACTGCCACGCTGATCGCGTCCAGGCCTCCGTGCTCCAGCATCTCTTCCCATCCGGCGAACGCGTTCGGGATCGAGTATTCGGCCTGCAGGGAGTCGCGGAGCTCCTGTTCCATCCCTGACAGCGACACGATGCGGACGCCTTCCAGGGAATCGTAGGCCTTAAGGTGCTGCTGCCCCGCCCAGCCAATGCCGACGACGCCCACCCTCAGTTCTCCGGCTTGTGGTTCCTTCAGGGAAGCGGCCTGCTGTCCAGGGGACTGCTCGTTGCTCACGGATATTTCCTTTTCTTGTGTTGTTCGAACTTGATGGTGAGGTTTTAGCCTTTGACGGCGCCGGCGGTCATGCCCGAAACGATGCGCTTCTGGCACACCAGCACGAGGATGACGAGCGGGACCGTGATGATCACCGACGCGGCACTGATGGTCCCCAGCGGCTGGTCAAACTCGCTGGTTCCGCTGAAGAACGCAATTGCCACCGGGACCGGACGGGCCTCGGGGGATGTGGTCAGGGTGACGGCAAGCAGGAATTCATTCCACACGGAGATAAACACCAGGATCGCCGTGGTGGCAAGGCCCGGAACAGCCAGGGGCAGGATGACCTTGCGGAATGCGGTGAACGGCGTGGCTCCGTCCATGTACGCCGATTCCTCCAGCTCACGCGGGATTTCCTTGAAGAAGGACGTCAGCGTGTAGATCGCCAGCGGCAACGCAAAGGTCAGTTTCGGAATGATGAGGCCCAGGAGTGTGTCGTACAGGCCGATTTCGCGCCAGATCGAGAACATCGGGGCCGCGATGGCGATGGCCGGGAAGGTGGTGACCGAGAGGATGAGGGTCAGGATCAGGGATTTGCGGCGCATCTTGAGCCTGGCCAGGGCATAGGCGGCGAAGGAGGCGAACACCAGCGCCACGGTGGTGGTGACGACGGCGATGATCACCGAGTTGCGCAGGGCCAGGAGGAACTCGGGGTTCTGGAACACCGCCAGGTAGTTCTCGAAGGTGGGCTGGCTCGGGAACAGTTCGCCCTTGGACAGGCTCACCCCCTTCTTCAGGGAGGTGTTGACCAGCCAGTAGAACGGTATGAGCGAGAAACCCATCACTGCGAAGACGAAGACCCACACGATGGGGTGCAGTTTCGCCTCACCGCGGAGCCGGCGCTTCCGTGCCCATCGCTTCGGTGACCTGCCGGGGGCGGCGGGTGCCGCCGTCGTGCGCTGTGCAGTCAGGGTGCTCATTGTTCCTCCTTGGCGACTTCACGGATGTTGCCGCCGGCGAAGCGGATGTAGACCACCGAGACGGCCATGACGGTGAGGAAGGTCAGGATGGACAGCGCCGATCCCTCGCCCACCAGGCGGTTCTCGCGCAGCTGGGTGTAGGCCAGCATCGACATGGACTCGGTGCCGTTGGCGCCGCGGGTGAGCACAAACGGCAGGTCGAAGACGCGCAGGGCGTCCATGGTGCGGAAGATCGCCGCGAGGACGATTGCCGGACGCAGCAACGGCAGGGTGATGTTGACGAATGTCTGCCATTTGCTGGCGCCGTCGAGTTCTGCGGCCTCGTAGGTCTCGGCGGAGATGACCTGCAGGCCGGCCAGGATAATGAGTGCCGCGAACGGCGTGGTCTTCCAGACGTCGGCAAGGACGATCACAGCCATCGCGTAGCCGTGCTCCCCAAGCCAGACGACGTCGCCGCCGGGCAGGCCAAGCGTTGAGAGGACGTTGGTGACCAGGCCCAGGTTGGGCTGGAACATGGTCTCCCAGGTGATGGCGCTGACCACGGTCACCACCGCGTAGGGCAGCAGGACCACGGTGCGCAGGAGTGCGCGGCCCTTGAACGCAAGGTTGAGCAGCAGTGCCATGGCCGTGCCGAGCACCAGTTCGAGGGAGACCGAAAGCCCTGCGAAGAGGAAGGTCTGGCCGAACGCCGCCCACCAGTGCGGCCCGCTGAGAGCCGTGATGTAGTTTTCCAAGCCGACGAACCGGGACAGGCCGGCGGTGCGGACACTGTACTGGTTCAGGGACAGCCAGAGCGCGTAGCCGATGGGGACTGCCGCCACCAACGCCATGAGCACCAGGGACGGAGCGGTCATCCGGAACGCGAGCCGCCGCTCCGCCCGGTCGCGGACGTTCACGCCACGGCTGGTCACCCCGCTGCTGCTCACCCCGCGGCCGGGGGAGAGGAACTTGGTTGCCATGGTCAGAAGCTCGCCTTTGCGGTCTTGATCTCTTCGGCCATCGTCTTCACGGCGTCCTCGGTGGAGACAGCGCCGGAGAGGACGGCGTAGACGTTTTTGTAGATCGCCTGCGAGATCTGCGGGTAGACAGGGGAGATCGGCCGCGGCTTGGCGCCCTTGACGGAGGCGAGCAGTTCGGTGGCGAACGGCATCTTCGCCAGGACGGCGGCGTCGGAGTAGGCGGCCTCGTTGACCGGGGCCTGCGAGAAATCCATGGCCACGTGCTTCTGCCAGTCAGGGGTGGTGGCGAAATCGATGAAGGCCACGGCCCCGGCCTGGTTCGTCGAGTGGGCCGAAATGGCCAGGTTCCAGCCGCCCAGGACGCCGGAGGCCTTGCCGCCTTCCCAGGCAGGAAGCGGAGCCACGCCGAACGTGCCGGCAAGCGGGGACGCGTTGAGCAGGCGGTAGACGTGCGGCCAGTTGCGCTGGTAGCCGTAGTTGCCTGACTCGTAGGCCAGCCGTCCCGGGTCCTCGTTGTAGGTCAGCACGGCACGCTCCGCCGAACCGTCCTTGAGGCCCTGGTTCATAAAGTCGAGCACCTCACGGGTTTCGGGCGAGTCGATGGCGACCTCGCCCTGGCTGTCCAGCACCTCGCCGCCGGCACTGTAGAGCATCTCCAGGAAGTTGACGGTCAGGCCCTCGTACTGCTTGCCCTGGTAGACGAAGCTGTTGCCCGGAGCCTTCGCTGCCTCAGCGTAGAGCTGCTGCCAGGTCTCCGGCTTGGCCACCTTGTCCTTCTGGTAGTAGACGAGCCCGGCGTTGGTGAAGAACGGCGAAGCCCAGTACTTGTCCTCGTACTTTGCGGTCTCCACGGTGGACGGGATGAGCCGGTCCTTGTTGGCCTCGACGAGCTTGGTCTGGTCAAGGAGCCAGCCCTGGGAGGCGAACTCGGAGGTCCAGATGACGTCGGTGAGGAAGATGTCGCATTCGGTGGACTTGCCTTCGAGCCGCTGCACGGCCTGCGTGCGGGCCTCGTCGGTGGTTGCCCCGATCTCGGTGTACTTGGCGGTGACCTTGCCGTTGGCCGTGGTGAAGGCCTCCGCCGTGCCCTTGTAGATGCCGGAGGCGTCCTTGCCGCCGCAGATGTTGATGCTGCCGCTGGCGTTGGCCGCCGACGCCGGATCGGCAGCCGCCGCGTTGTCGGCACCCTGGGTTGCCGCGCCACCGCCGCACCCGGCGAGCAGCATGCCCGCCGCCATGGCCGCGGCCGCGATAACTGCGGGTCGTGGGGAAGTAAGTCGAATCAAGTCCACAAGTGGCTCCTTTGCCTTGCCGGCGTCTTTTCGAGTTCGTTGGAATCGATTCCAAATTGAGGGCAAAGTGCCCGACATGCATGTTTGGAATCGATTCCAAAGTAGTGTGACAGCCGCCACGCGAGGGTGTCAACCCCCGTCTTAGGTCCTGGTCGAGTCCCGCACCACGAGTTCGTGGGGGAGGAAGGTCCGGCCGCGGCGGTGTGCACCCGGCACGGTCATCCGCGCGAGGAGCTCCTCGAAGGCCAGCCGCCCCATGTCATATGCCGGCTGCCGGATGGTGGTCAGCTCGGGCACGCACATTTCCGCCTGTACTGAGTCGTCAAAACCTGCCACGGCGATGTCGTCGGGGACGCGCAGCCCGGCGTCGGTGATTTCCCGGACGCAGCCGGCGGCGACGGTATCACTGCCGCAGAACACGGCGTCGGGAAGGGGGTCGGCCGTCAGCAGTTTCCTGGTGAGGCGGCGCCCGGTGTGGAAGTCGAACTCGCCTTCGACGAACAACATCTGGTCAGGCGACATGCCCGCTTCGGCGGCCGCCTGGCGAAAGCCTTCCTCGCGCAGCCGGCCAGAGCGGGCGGCCCTGTTCCCGATCATCGCCAAACGGCGGCCGCCGGTTTCAATGAGGTGCCGGGTGATGTCGAAGGCGGCCTGCCGGTCGTCGATGGATACGCCGAACGCCGCCTCGGAGTCGGCGATCTCGCAGACCTGGACAACGCTGAGCTGCTCTGCCATTTCGTCGACGTCTTCATCCGGCATTGTTGGCGAAAACATAATCAGCCCGTCCACGGATCCGTTCCGCAGCATGTCCACCAGCTGCTGTTCCCGTTCCAGGTCCCCGGCCGTCGGGGCGATGAGGCTGACGTAGCCCGAGGATGCCGCGGCGTCGCCGACGCCCCGGAAGGCTTCGCTGATGATGGGCGAGTTCAGGTTCTTTGCAAGGGCCAGGATGCGCATGGTCCGGTCCCGGCGGAGGTCGCGGGCGGAAGCGAGGGGCCGGTAATTGAGCTGGCGGATGGCCGCTGTGACTTTTTCCTTGCTCGACTCGCTGACGGCCGGGCTTTTGTTCAGGACGCGGGACACCGTCCCGACTGACACTCCTGCCGTCTTAGCGACGTCCTGGACTGTCGCACGCGCCATTCGGTTGTCCTTCCGCGACCAGCGTCGCTGGTTCTTGCCGCCATGCCGTGCCGTGCTGCGGCCGGGTTTTCCCCAGCATAGCCGCACGCCGGCGGTCCCTCATCACGAGGCCGGTCCGGGCGTCTGACCGTCGGGGTTGGTACCCCGAAGCCATTCGAGTGCGTAGCCGGGCGCGGTGTCGCCTTCCTCGAGGAAGAATGCAACGTGGGAGCCGCGCATCCAGTACAGCTCGGAGCCTGCGATCCGCCGGTGGGCGTGCGCGGCGTTCTCCGGTGGCACACTCGCGTCCATGGTGGCGTGCATGATGAGCGTGGGGCAGGTGATGGCTTCGAGATCCAGTGGGGTGAGCCGCTTGAACGCCGTGGAGTCATTGTCGAACCCGGCGCGGCGCCTGGCCCATCCGGACGAGGCGATGTAGATGGCCTCAAGGTGTTCGATGCGGACGGGATCCGCTGCGACGCGCAAGGCATGGGCCGCGGCCTCCTCCGGGGATTCCCCGCCGAACCGTCGGAACATCATTTTCAGCATCGGGACGGCTGCACGGCGGAGCAACCATAACTGGAATCGGATGGACGGATCTTTCGCCGACAGCCTGGCGAACGGGAGCGGCGGGATCGGCAGGCAGACCGAATCAACCTGGACCAGTCGTTTGACCCGGTCCGGATGCCTGGCCGCCAGGGCGTACGCCGCAGGGCCGCCGCCGGAACCGGCGAACACCGCGAATTTGGCGATGCCGATGGCGTCCATCAATGCTGCCAGTGCGTCAGCCTGCTCTTCGGGCGTGCGTCCCGTGGCCAGCGGTGTTCCCAGGTAGCCTGGGCGGCTCGGCGCGATGATCCGGAATCCGTTGGCCCGGAAGAACTCGGTGGCCACCAGCCCTTGGTCACAGCCCCCGAGGGTTCCGTGCACGGCCAGGAGCGGCTCGCCGCTGCCCCGGTCGGCATATTCCACCGGGCCTGCGGCCGTGGCCGTCGTTGTGCGGGGGTGTGTAAGGCAGGCCTTTAGGTCTTCGGGCCGCAAGGGATTCGGCATAGCCGCGATACTGGCACACCTTGCGTGTCCGCAACACCCCTCAGGCGCCGGCGGTCTCCATGACCGGCTCGCCGTTGAAGTACTCAAGCTGCCAGCCGTCAACGGCGTGGTGGTGGGCAAGGTTAAGTGCCGCGTTGTCCACGCTCTGCAGGGTGCGGCCGATGGCGCGGCTGAGGCTCACGCGCAGGAGCGTGCCGTGGGCGACCACCAGGACGCGTTGGCCGCGGAACTCCTCGGCAAGGGCTTCCAGCGCGGTCAGCCCGCGGGAGGCTGCCTCATCGTCGCTTTCGGCGCCGCGGAAGCCGCCGGGAATGCGCAGGGCATCCAGTTCGGGGCCCGCCTGCAGACCCTCCGCGGGCCCGAAACTGCGCTCAGTGAGCTCCGGAACGCGCCGGGCCACGCTCAGCCCGAGTCCGGCGGCAATCAGATCTGCCGTCTCCGCGGCACGGCTCAGCGGCGAGGAGACGACCGCGTCCCATTCGTAAGCGGACACTACGGCGACGGCGTCACGCGCCTGGCCCCGGCCGACGTCGTTCAGCGGAATGTCAGTGGCACCCTGCAGCCTGCGCTGCGCATTCCAGTCAGTCTGGCCATGGCGGATGAGGGCGAAGGTTGTGAGGGTCATGCCCTCCATTCTCCCCGACAGCGGGCAGGCTCCGGAAACTGCCGCGTCGTCCAAAGACAGCAAAGCCGTCGCAGCACCCGTGATGCCGGGTGGGTGCTGCAACGGCCGTGCGTGCGGTTCCTCGAAGGGGGCCCGATGTTCGTTTACGTCAACTGCCGCTATTTTGACGCGAAGTAGCTGACGCATTCCCCTTCGGAGGCGAACCCGGGTTCAACGTTGGTGGCCCAGCCGCCGTTTGCGCAGGCGGCCTTTCCGGTCACGAAGGCCACTGTGTAGTCCTTCGTGGTGCCGTCGGGGGCGGTCACGGTGACGGCCGCCGGGTGGTCAGCCGTCGCCTGGACGATGGAAACCGCCGCGCTCGTGTCCAGCGGATACGCCGCCACGGTTGGTGCCGCCGCCGACGTCGTCAGCACCGTGTAGCCGGTGGTCCCGGCCGCAAAGCCAACCACTGACTTCTGCCCCACCAGCAGCCGGCCAAGATCAGCGAGCCCGGCCCCACCCAGGCGCGATCCCGCGATGGCCACTTCGGCAACCTTGGTGTACGAGCCCGGAGTTGCCAGCGCCACCCGGATGCCGCGCGTGGTGACGGGGCTGAAGGACACCTTGGCCGGCGCCGCCGTGCCCAGGCCGGTGACCGTTCCCGCCGTCGTGTCCTTCCACGCGCCGGTTGCATCCTGGTACTGGATGGTGAGGCTTTGCGCCGCCTTTTCGGCGAGCGTCACGGTCACTGAATCCACGGTGTAGTTGCGGCTGAAGGCGTAGTCCAGGGTGTCGCCGCTGCGGCCTCCGCTGACCCAGTTCGACCAGCGGGTCGAGGTGTTGCCATCGCAGGTATTCTTCGCGATGTAGGAGCCTTCGGTGTAGCTGGCGGTGACGGCGGTGGTGGTGTCGTCCTTGCAGATGTGGCTGCTGGGGACGCGGTCCACCACGAGGACCGTCAGCTGCGCGTTGAGCGGTTTGTCGCCGTCCGCGCCGGTGGCCGCCTTGCCCGGGACGGTGGCGGTTCCGGCGGCCTGCAGCGCAGCAGGATCAAAAGCGCTCCAGTCCCAAGTGACAGCGAGGCTGTTCCTTGCCGTTCCAATGCCGATCTGCCCCGGCACGGTGGCCGGTGCCGCGGCCTGGACTTCGGCCAGCGTTGCGCCGGTGCCCACCGTGGCGGATACGGGGTCGGTGGCCGTGTACTTTCCGACGGCCACGGTGACCTTGGCGGCGTTGAAGGCCTGGCCATACACATCAGTGCCGCTACCGGTAACGGTTACCGTGCCACGTTTCTTCCAGACGGCGGGGTCAACCGCGTCCCACTGGACCGGCACGGGCCGGCCCTCGCCGTTTTCGTAGATCGGGGTGACGGTGGCGGGAAGGGAAGGCGCGACGCCGATGGGCGTGCTGAGGTCCACCGGTTTGATACCGAGCAGCGCCAGGTCCGCAAGGTCCGTGAACCCCCAGGACTGGTGCGTGCTGCCGGTTGCGGTGGCCGTAGTGCCGGTGGAGGAGCCGAGCGCGACGGCCGTTCCGGCCGCAGTCTGGTTCCCGGAAACCTGCAGGGCGATGGCCGCGGCTGCATTCACCAGGGACCACTGCTTGCCGTTTTCGGTGGTGACAATCCACTGTGCGGAGGGGGAGGTTTTGGCCTGCTCCAGGCCCATCGCAGCCAGGGCCGCGGTTCCGGACTGGCTCGCATTCAGCACGCCGCCGTTGCCGGTCAGCACCCGCCCGTCCCTGTTGGTGACCACCCAGCGGCGGTCATTGGCGTACTCAGCGCCGCTGTCCACGGCGTGGAACGTCCACAGTTGCGGGGTGACTTCCGCGGCCGTCGTTCCCAGCTCCTGGATGGAGGCTGATCCGTCTGCCCGTCCGGTGAGGTATTTGCCGCTGGCATCGCCGGTGAGGTGGTAGCTGTGGCCGTCCTTGACCGGTGCGGCGTCCTCCGCAACCCCGCTGACGCCGTCGACGACGAACGTCACCACGGAAGCGGCGGGAACCTCAAGCGTCGCGGACTTCGCCGCGGCGTCGACGGCGACCGGGGCGCCTTTGACGAGCGCGTTGCGTTCGATGTCATCGAGTGGGGATTTGGTGGTCACCACGGGCGTGACGGTGGCGCCGGGCGCGATGGCGGCGAAGCGGCTGAGGTCGATGGTGACCTTTTCCGCCGTCGGGGTGTCGTTGAAGTGCACCAGAGTGGCGCCGTTGCCGTCAGCGTCCAGGGCGCTCGCGGTCTTGGCGTTGTCGTTCTGGATGAGGAAGTCGCCGGGCCGGATGTAGTGCGTGAAGTTCCGGGTGGTGTTGTACTTCTGGTTGGTCAGGACACGGCATTTTGCCTGATCCCGGGACGCGCCGTCGTTGAGCCGGCGGTTGGAGTAGCCCTCGCGGCCCTCGTAGTTGCAGTCGAAGTCGACGTAGATCGAGCCCCAGCCCTTGTCGCCCTTTTCCTGCTTGTAGGTGTCCTCCACGGGCTGCCAGAAGACCCAGGCGTCGGGCTCGAGCTCGCGGAGGTCGTTGACCATGCGGCCGGCGATGCCCAGCCCGTTGGTGATGTTGGAGCGGTCCCAGCCGCTGGTGGAGTCGCCGAGGGCCGGGTTGCCGGGCCAGAATCCGCCCACTTCGCTCATCCAGAGTGGCTTGTCCGTGGAGTTCGCCAGGTCGCGGACCCGGCGGCGGTCGCTGGTGCCGTAGGTGTGGACGTTGAGCTGGCCGACGGCGTCCTTTGCCGCCTGGCTGTAGCCGTTCCAGTTGGTCATGAACTTGGTGGGATCGGTTTCGTCCATCGCGGAGATGACGGCGTCCGTGGTGGTGCCGTCCTTGGCGAGTTCGGCGGCGAGCAGTTTGGTGACCCGGTCCTGGGCCGCCGGGTAGATCAGTGCGCCCTCCTGCTTCTGCGTGTAGCTGGTGGGCGGTTTCCCGGTTGCCGGGTCGATCGCCGTGCCCCAGTAGCCGGAGTTGGGCTCGTTGAACGGATCGATGGTATCCACGGTGATGCCGCTGCCGGTCTCCAGGAGTTCGACGGCGTTCTTCATGTAGGCGGCGAACTTGGCTTCCGCCTGGGGCAACAGGTTTTCACCCTTGTTGGAGTTGACCTGGCCGGAGACATAGCCGCTTTTGGTCATAAACCAGGGCGGGGAGTTGCTGAACGCCTCCCAGTGCGTGATCTGCTGGTCAGCGGCCAGCCGTTCCACCCACCAGCGCTGGTTCCGGTCGGCGTCGGGGTTGTAGGAGGCGGGATCGTCCGGGTTCCACTGGTCCAGGAACGCCAGCTTGTTCGCCTGGGCCGGATCCACGGAGCCGTCGGGGTTGTAGAGGTTCGACCCGGCCGTGCCTGCCGCGGGTCCGGTGACCGGCTTCCACCAGCCTTCCACGGCGCTGCCGTCGTTGAGGTAATCGGGCACGTCCGAGGCGTTTCCGCCGCCCACGTTGTAGCGGGCGATGTTGAGGTTCAGTCCGTCCTCGCCGAAGACCTTCTGGTACAGCTCCTCACGCAGCTCGGGGGAGTAGCCCGCCGTCGCGTTGGCGAACCAGACCAGACTGGTGCCCCATCCTTCGAACGCCTCGCCGCGGCTGGCAGGGTTTGGGGTGATGGTCACCGGGGTTGCTCCGTCTGCTGCTGCCGGGAGTGCGGCCGGCAGGATCGCCAGCCCGGCCATGGCCGTCACGGCTGCTGCCAACGCAGCCACCGGCCTTCGGATTCTTCGTGCGGAAAACGCCATTGTTATACCTCATGGTCTCAGGGGAAGCGGTGCTGATCCGGAAAGCCGGGCACAGCGAGACTATGTTCGGGATGTTTCCGCTTCAAGGGATCCGAACAGGCTCGTTCGTGCTCGGTCAGAGGTGTTCACACGGCATCCTGCCCGGGACGCCGGCCCGCCGTAGACTGCTGGTGTGCTCTACGAGGAGTGTCCCGCCCCTGCCCGGCTGCGGCCGTATGTCAGCCACTTCTGGTTTGTGCGCGGCGAACCGGCGGCGAAGTACGAAAAGATCCTTCCCGGCCCCTTGGCGCACCTGGTCCTTAACCTGTCCTCGCCGTACCGCCTCATCGATCCGTTTGCCGCGGCTCCGGACCTCAGGGCGACGGAAGTGGCCGTCGGCTTCTACGCAGGCATCCAGCGCAGCTACCTCATCAGCGAGAACCCGCCGCAGCTGTTCAACATCGGTGCCGCGCTGCAGCCGTACGGCATCCGGGCACTCACTGACGTGCCGCCGTCGGACCTGCAGGGAAAAGTGCGCGACACTGACGGTTTCCTGCCCGGCTTCACGGGCCTGCGCGCTGGCCTGATGGAGGCCGATCCGGCCACTGCGTTCGCCGCCCTTGAAGGCTTCCTTTCCTCCCGGCTCCGAGGCGGAGCGGACCAGCGGACGGTCGAGGCTGCCGCGGTGTTGGCGGCGGTGGACGTACCCGTGGCCGGGCTCGCCCGCCGCCTGGGTGTCAACCCGTCCACCTTGCAGCGCACCATGTTCCGCGACTGCGGTATCACGCCCAAAAGCTACGCCGATGTCTGCCGTTTCTACCGCTTCGTCAACGCCGCTGCCCGCCTGCCTGAAGACGGCTCAAGCGGGCGGGAGCTGCTGGGGCTGGCCGACTACTACGACCAGCCCCACCTGATCCGCACCTTCCGGCGCTACAGCGGCTTCACGCCGTCGGAATACCTGCGCCTCATCCGGGAGCACGGGCCGGAATACGCCACGTTCGTCCCGCTTCATAGCGTGGGGGACAGCCCGACGGCGGCACGCTGAGGAAGTGCGCATCCCGCCGCCCGGCGGTGCGGCTTTTGTACAAGACCCAGCCCGCCGGCGGGCATAAGCTCCAGCCAAGGGACGCTGCCCGACGGCGTCTCCGGGAAGGACGGCTGTGGTGGGATTGGACATCAACTGGCTGGGTGTACTGCTGGCGGCATTGGCAACGTTTGTGGTGGGCGGCCTGTGGTACTCGGTGCTGTTTGCGAAAGTGTGGCAGCGCGAGGCCGGCGTGACGGACGAGCAACTTAAGCGCGGGACCGTCCGCGTTTTTGTGGGGTCGTTCCTGCTCGCGCTGGTCATGGCGGTGGTGCTCGCCGCGTTCATTGGCGACGGCGGCGCGGGCTTTGGCACGTTAGCCGGGCTGGCCGCGGGAGCGGCCTGGGTGGCGGCCGCCCTGGGAATCAACTACCTGTTCGAACGCCGCAGCTTGACGCTGTTCACCATCAACGCCAGCTACAACATTGTGGCGTTCACGGCGATGGGGGCGATCATCGGCGCCCTGCAATAGCCGGGGCGGTCAGCGCACCTCGAGGATGAGGGCGAGCAGTCTGGCCGCGGCGGGGCGGGCAGCGTGTTCCTCGGCCCACTGCGACCTGGCCACCGCCTTGCTCACGGCCTGGGTGGTGATGCCGAGTTCCTGAGCCACTGCCTTCTGCTGCCCGCGGACGCCGGGGGTCATGAGGTCCAGGACCCGCCATTCAGCGCCGGACCTGTCCCGCACAATATGGCCCAGGAGCCGCAGCACGGCCTCGGCCTCGTAGGCCACGTCGGCCAGGGGTCCCTCCACGGCCACCGGGACCCGGTCCTTGCCGTTCCGCAGCCGCTCCACGGCGCGGCGGGCGTAAACCAGGCCGTGCCCGGACGCGTCCTTGATCAGGTTCGGCAGCGGCTCATTCACGGGACCCACGCCGATGCCCACGTACCAGGAACCGGAGCGCAGGGCGATCAGCGCAGCCTCCACCGCCTGGTGCGGACAGTCAACGATGCCTTGCACTTCGTCTTCCACCGAGCGGTCAAAGTCCAGGCGCGCGGGGATATGCCGCAGGTCCTTGAGCAACTGCGGCACCCGGTCACCATCGCGCCGGCTGTCCGTTTGATTGATGGTCAGCGTGAACATTCTGGGTATACCCTACCCGGTGGCACGCATCACGGAAGTGCCCTTTTTCAGGCCTGGCCAAGCCTGGCCGCAGAGCTGGTTTGGACGGGCGGCAGGGCCTGCGGTCCGGCAGATTCTGCCACGCGGAGAGAGCGGCTGGGGAACCGTAGAGGTTGCCAGCGCGGCAGTCTTCTGTTCGGATGGAGCGACGGCCGCCCCGGCGGCGACGCGACGTAAGGATGGCTATGGCCGGCAACTTGGCGCAGGACGAACTTGAACTCGTGGACCGCTGGTGGCGGGCCGCGAACTACCTCTCGGTTGGCCAGATTTACCTGCGCTCCAACCCGCTGCTCCGGAAGCCGCTCGATGCCGAGGACACCAAGTCCCGGCTGCTGGGCCACTGGGGCACCACCCCGGGCCTGAACTTCGTCTACGCGCACCTGAACCGGCTGATCCGCCGGGACTCCCAGGAGATGCTGTTTGTTGCCGGGCCCGGCCACGGCGGTCCCGCAGTGGTGGCCAACGCCTGGCTGGAGGGCACCTACTCCGAGATCTACGGGCACGTGGGCAACGACGAGGCCGGCATGGCTGAGCTGTTCCGGCAGTTTTCCTACCCGGGCGGCATCCCCAGCCATGCGGCACCGGAAACGCCGGGATCCATCAGCGAGGGCGGCGAACTTGGGTACGCGCTCGCGCACGCCTACGGGTCGGTGTTCGACAATCCCCAGCTGGTCACCGCCGTCGTGATCGGGGACGGCGAGGCCGAAACCGGACCGCTCGCGGCGAGCTGGCATTCGCACAATTTCCTGGACCCTGCCGCGGACGGGGCCGTGCTGCCCATCCTGCACCTGAACGGCTACAAGATCGCCAACCCCACGATCCTCGCACGGATGCCGGAAGCCCAGCTGGAACAGCTGCTGCGCGGCTACGGCCACGAGCCGTATTTCGTCACCGTCGCCGACCCGGACAACACCGCCCAGGCGCACCGGGATTTTGCGGCGGCACTGGAGGCCTGCCTGGACGGGATCCGCGCCATTCAGGACTCCCACCGCGGAGGCGACGCGGACGCCGTCGAAGGTCAGGACGGGGCGCCCCGCTGGCCCATGATTGTGCTGCGCTCGCCGAAGGGCTGGACCGGCCCGAAGACGGTGGACGGACTCCAGGTGGAGGGCACCTGGCGGAGCCACCAGGTGCCGCTGTCCGAGGTCCGCACCAACCCCGAACACCTGAAACTTCTTGAGGGGTGGCTGCAGTCCTACCGTCCGGACGAGCTGTTCGACGGCGATGGCAGGCTCCGGCCGGCTATCGCCGAGGCCGCCCCCACCGGCGATTTCCGGATGAGCGCAACCCCGCACGCCAACGGCGGGCAGCTGCGCCGCGCACTGGAACTGCCCGACTATGAGGCGCACGCCGTGGACGTACCGGAGCCCGGCACCGAGCGGATCAGCCCCATGATCACGCTGGGTTCGTGGATGCGGGATGTGATCTCGCTGAACATGGAGAACTTCCGCCTGTTCGGGCCGGACGAGACGGCATCCAACCGCCTCCAGAACGTCTATGAAGTCACCAACAAGGTGTGGCAGTACAGGATTGACGACGCCGACGAGCACCTTGCGCGGTCGGGCCGGGTTCTGGAGGTGCTCAGCGAGCATCTGTGCCAGGGCTGGCTGGAAGGCTACCTCCTGACCGGACGGCACGGCGTGTTCAGCTGCTACGAGGCCTTCATCCACATCGTCGATTCCATGTTCAACCAGCACGCCAAATGGCTGAAGGTGCACCGCAAGCTTCCGTGGCGCCAGCCCGTGGCGTCGCTGAACTACCTGTTGTCCTCACATGTCTGGCAGCAGGACCACAACGGGTTCTCGCACCAGGACCCGGGCTTCATCGACCACGCGGTGAACAAAAAGGCCGAGGTCATCCGCGTGTACCTGCCGCCGGACGTGAACACCCTGCTGTCCGTGATGGAACACTGCCTGGCGTCCACGGACTACGTGAACATTGTGGTCAGCGGCAAGCAGCCGTCGCCCACGTGGCTGGGGCCGGCCGACGCCGAGCACCACTGCCGCCGCGGCCTGGGAATCTGGGAATTCGCCGGTTCCGAGGTGGCGGGGGAGGAGCCGGACGTGGTGCTGGCGTGCGCCGGGGACGTGCCCACGGTGGAAACAGTGGCTGCTGCCGAGCTGCTGAAGAATGGTGCCCCGGGGCTGAAGGTCAGGGTGGTCAATGTGGTGGACCTGATGCGGCTCCAGGACGTGAGTGAGCACCCGCACGGCCTCCCGGCGTCGGACTTTGACGGAATTTTCACCCCGGACAAGCCGATCATCTTCGCGTACCACGGCTATCCGTCGCTGATCCACCGGCTGGCCTACCGCCGGACCAACCAGGAGGGCCTGCACGTGCGCGGCTACAAGGAGGAGGGGACCACCACCACGCCGTTCGACATGGCCATGCTCAACGGAATCGACCGCTTCCAGCTCGCCATCGACGCGATCGACCGCGTTCCTGGCCTGGCCGAGAAGCACTCCCTGCTGCGCCAGACGCTCCAGGACCGGCGGATCATGGCGCGGGAACACACCCGCACCCATGGGGAGGACCCGGAGGAGATCCGGACCTGGGCGTTGGGCGGAGGGAACCGTCCCCATGCCATGGCTTGACGTGCTCGGCAACGACATTCACTACACCGACTCAGGCCACGGCCAGTCGGTGGTCCTGCTGCACGGCCATGCCTCCGCGGCGGCGTGCTGGGAACCGATCATCGCGGAGCTGGAGCAGGACTTCCGCGTACTGGCGTACGACACCTACGACCACGGCTGGTCCTCGAACTCGCCGCGGCAGGGACCGCTGGTTGACCGGGCGGCAGAGCTGGAGCGCTTCATCGGTTCGCTGGGCCTGGAGAACCCGGTCATCGTGGGGCAGTCCATGGGCGGCATGACCACTCTTCGCTGGGCCGTCCGCCATCCCGGCGACGCGGCCGCCCTGGTGGTCTGCGGTATGGGCTGGCCGCTGGTGGTGCCGCCGCCGGGGCAGCCCGGCCAGCCGGAGAAGTTTGAGGTGTTCAGCTCGCTCGACGCCGACGAGCGGATCTGGCTGGGGGTGGGAAACTCCTTCACAGACGAATGGATCGCTGCCAACCCGCTCGACCACGCCCGCTACATCCGGGTCCGGTCCACGGCCGCGGCGATCGAAGCCGCCCGCCATCCGCGCAGCCTGGAGGCAAGCCAGGGCGAGTTCCTCAGCGCCGACGCCAGGGAGGTTGACGCGTTCCAGAAGGGGCTGGAGTCAATCACGAGCCCGGTGCTGGTGTTCATCGGGGACGCTGAGAGGCCGCGCATCCGCCGCGGCGCCGAGCATGTGGCCGCAACCGTTCCCGGCTGCCGCCTGATCGTCGTCGAGAACGCGGGCCACAACGCCTACTTCCAGCGGCAGGACCTTCTTGTGGCGGCCATCCGCAATGCTGTCGCAGGTACCTGAAACCTCCCCCGGGGTTACTCCGAACGGTACTGAAGGGCGCCGGGGATGCCGCCTGTTTCGGCCAGGCCGTCCCCGCGGGCAAACGCTGCCCACAGGCTGCGCAGCTCCCGGCCCACGGTATTGATCTCCTCCCACGTGGATCCCGTGAGGAGTCCGGCAGCTGCCCAGGTTTGCTGGTTACCGAACAACAGCGGCAGGTCAACAGTGTGCGCAGCCCGGTAGTAGTTCCCGGTGGCGCCCCAGGAGATCACGTAGCTGTGGGCCTTGCCGCCGGCGCGGGCGTGGCGGCGGGCAAACTTCCGGGCTGCCCGGCCGTACACCGCCTCCGTCACAGCCCAATTAATGGCTTGGACGGCGGCGTTGCCGATGCCGGGAACCTTGCCCAGCCGGCTGACGAGGGGGCTGCGGGGCAGGAACAGACGTGCCTCGTCGGCAGTGTGCCCGATCAGCACCTCGATGTCCGGGGCCGTGGCGTTCCAGGCCGCCTCAATGTCGGCCTCGGGTGGCAGCGGTGCGTGGCCGTACTGCGTGCCGAACGGCATGGCGGCCATCAGCCCGTATTTCCGGGCCACCTGCGAGACGCGGTCCTCAACGGCGACGACGTCCATCGCAGGCGTGTCCTCGGTGACGGCCTCGGCCGCGATGCCCATGGCGTGGCTCATCTTGTGCCGGCCCCGGATGATCCCCAGCGGTGCGCTCTGGATGATGGCCCGCTGGAAGAGCGACGGCGCTTCAGGGGTCGCCATGAGATGGGCCACGGAATCGCCCCCTGCAGACTGCCCGAACGCGGTGACGCGGCCGGGATCGCCGCCGAAGGCCGCAATGTTGCGCTGCACCCAGCGGAAGGCTTCGAGCTGGTCCAGCAGGCCGAGGTTCGCGGGCCGGCCCGTGCCGGTGGCCAGGTATCCGAACAGTCCCAGCCGGTACGTCACGGACACAACAATGATGCGGTTCTCGGACACCAGGGACGTGGCGTCGAAGATGGCCAGGTCGCCTGATCCGGAGGTGTAGGACCCGCCGTGCAGCCACACCATGACCGGGACCTGCTCGCCGTCGGCAAGGCCCGCGGGAACGGTGATCGAGAGCCGCTGGCAGTCCTCGCTGCCGGGGAGCTCGCCGTAGCGGGTGCCCAGGACGTCGTCGAGGAACGGCACAGGGCCCTGCGGGCAGGCCGGGGCGGGTGACGTTGCGGCAAACGCCGTGGTCCAGTCTGTCGCACTGACAGGGGGGCGGAAGCGGCACGCGGTGGCGTAGGGGATGCCCGTTGCGCGCAGGACGTCACCGTCCCGCCATCCTCTGACCGGACCGCACGGGGGACTAAACAAAGGCTCGGAACTCACGGGTCAACGATTCCACAGTTTCCTGATCCGCCGCTGACAACGCGCGAACTGGCAGGTGTGACCCTCAAAGCGCGATTTTGGGGGTCATATGTGCCAGTTCGCGCAAGGGGGAGGGGCGGGTTAAACGACGACGGCGGGTGGCGCGGTTCCTGAGGAACTGCACCACCCGCCGTCGAACGCTTTTAGTGCGCGGCAGGCACGTAACGCTTGATGGAGGCTTCCAGCTCGGCCTCGGCGGCGGCGCGGTCGCCCCAGCCTTCAGCCTTGACCCACTTGCCCGGCTCCAGGTCCTTGTAGCGGGTGAAGAAGTGCTCGATTTCCTTGATCAGGAATTCGCTGACGTCGCTGACTTCCTGGATGTGGTCGAAACGGGCGTCAACGGGAACGCACAGGACCTTGGCGTCTCCGCCGCCGTCGTCGGTCATGTTGAAAACGCCGATGGGGCGGGATTCGACGATGACGCCGGGGTGCAGGTCGAAGTCCTGCAGGAGCACCAGCGCGTCCAGCGGGTCGCCGTCCTCACCCAGGGTGTTTTCGAAGAACCCGTAGTGCGTGGGGTACTGCATGGAGGTGAAGAGGACGCGGTCCAGGCGGACGCGGCCGGTCTCGTGGTCAACTTCGTACTTGACGCGGGATCCCTTGGGGATCTCGATGGTCACGTCATGCTTCATGGAATGCTCCTCGGCAATTGCAGGGGGTGCGCGGCACAGTAGACGACCAGCAAAAAGGAGTGTCGGTGCCGCCGACTACTATTGAGGATATAGCGAGAGGCCCAAGTTTCAGGAACTGTGGGGAATTTTCAGGACTTGAGGACCAGCACCAACATGAAGGAAACATCGGGCCCCGGCGCGTTCACGGACGGATTCCGGCGCACGTTCCACCGCGGACTGGGGGCCTGGCCCACTGCGCTGCTCCTGGTTTTGATCGTCGTCCTGGCCCTCCCCGCCGGCTGGCTGCTCGCCCCGGCTTTCATCGGCCCGGCCCCCGTGGAGGCGCCCGAAATACCGGCCTGGCAGCAGGCCCCCGCGTCGCTTTCCGCCCGGCAGGGACTGTCTCCGCTCACGGACTCTGCGCCGGTACCGCTGCCGGCGGCCGTCACGGCCCAGCTGGAACCGGTGTTAAAGCCCGACGGCGGCGGCACCTTCACGGGGCTGGTCCAGGATGCGTTCACGGGCCAGGTCCTGTTTGACCGCGGCGGTTCGGAGAACCGGATTCCGGCGTCCAACATGAAGCTGCTGACCGCGGTGGCCGCCTTGCGGGTCCTCGGACCGGACGCGCGGTTCAGCACCAGGATCATCACCGGTCCCACACCGGACCAGGTGGTGCTGGCCGGCGGCGGCGACGTCCTCCTGGGAGCGGGTGTGTCCGCGCCGGACGAGGTGTTGGGCCACGCCGGGCTCGCCACCCTGGCCGCGGCTACGGTGGCCGCGCTGCAGGACGCCGGCGCAACCGGAGAGCTGAAGGTCCTGGTTGACGATTCCCTGTTCAGCGGCCCGTCGCTGAATCCGGCCTGGGCGGGCGGCGATGTTGAAGCCGGCGAGGTGGCCCCGCTATATCCCCTGGCGCTGAACTCGGCTCGGTTCGATCCCGCCGTCACCACGGGCCCCCGCCCACAGGATTCAGCCGTCACCGCCGCGGAAGCGTTCGCCGCGCAGCTCAAGGCAGCAGGTGCCGCCGCGGGACTGACCGTGGCAACCGGCGTCGGGCGTTACACAGTGCCGCAGACGGCTGACCGTAACCCGGAGGTCCTGGCCGAGGTCCAGTCCGCCACCGTGGGCGAGCAGGTCGACCTGATGCTCCAGACCTCGGACAACTACCTCGCAGAGGTCCTGGGCCGGATGGCGGCCGCGGCGGAGGGCCAGCCGGCCAGCAACGATGGCGCCACAGGCACCGTCCGGGCGCAGCTCACCGAACTCGGGATCCCTACGGACGGGATGCGGCTCGCGGACGTGTCCGGGCTGGCACTGGACAACCAGGTGTCGGCCCGCCAGTTCGCCGAAGTGGTGCGCGCCATCACCTCCGGGACGGACCTCAGGCTCCGGGCCGCGCTGGCCGGGTTTCCGGTGGCCGGCCTGACCGGAACCCTGGACACCCGCTACGGGGACAGCTCCACCGCCCGTGGCGCGGGGCTGGTTCGGGCCAAGACCGGAACGCTGAATTCGGTGATCGCGCTCAGCGGCTACGTGGTGGACGCCGACGGCCGGCTGCTGGTTTTCTCGTTCATTGGCAACGGCCTCACCCCCGGGTCGGGCGGCAACAAGGAAGCCCTGGACCGGGCCGCCACGGCGCTCGCGGCCTGCGGCTGCCGCTAGGAATACTGGCTGGGTCAGCACTGAATCGCCGAGACCGGTGGCCCGGGCTGTGGGCCTGCAGGCGTTCGCCGGTGAGCGAACTTAAGGACGATCCGTGGTCCGCTGTGTTCTGATGGGAACTATGGAGTCCACCGCACGTGATACGTCCGCACCGGCGCCGTCCAGCCCGGCCCAGGCCCTGATCAACTGGGACCTCGCCGCGTCCACTGCCGCGCGGCTGACATCCGCGGGGCCAGTGCTTTCCCCGGCGGAGATCGGCGACGCCGTGGACAGCCTGCGGCGGCTCGCTGACGAATCCGTGCACCACGTCCACCAGATCACCGGCCTGGAAGCGGCCAGGGACCTGCGGGACTCGTCGGTGCTGGTGGTGGATCGGGCATCCTGGGCCAAGGCCAACACCCAAAGCTTCGCGGTGATGCTCAAGCCGGCCATGGAGAAAATGCTGGAAAGCCGCCGCGGAACGGTCAGCCCCGCCGCGGCAGCCGTCAGCGGCGCCATCACCGGCAGCCAGCTGGGCGCCGTCCTGGCCTTCCTCTCCAGCAAGGTCCTGGGCCAGTACGACCCCTTCGCCGCCCTCGCCGAAGGCTCCACGGCGCCGGCCGGCGGCAGGCTGCTGCTGGTGGCCCCCAACATCGTGACCGTGGAGCGCGAACTCAACGTCACGCCCGAGGACTTCCGGCTCTGGGTCTGCCTGCATGAACAGACGCACCGCGTGCAGTTCGCCGCGGCACCCTGGCTGCGCCACCACATGCTCTCCGAGATCGACAACCTCAGCGTGCACCTGCTGGGCAACGTTGACTCCCTCATGGAGCGTGCCTCCGCCGCCGCCCGCTCCCTCAAGGACCGGACCGCCACAGGCGGCACACCGGGCCGCGGCGCCATCCTGGACCTGCTGCAAAACCCGGAGGAAAAGGCATCCCTGTCCCACCTCACGGCCGTCATGAGCCTGTTGGAAGGCCACGCGAACGTGGTGATGGACGCCGTCGACGCCAGCATTGTGCCGTCCGTGAAGACCATCCGGCAGCGCTTCAACGACCGCGGCAAGGACCGCGGCGTGATCGAAAAGTTCATCCGCAACCTCCTGGGCCTGGACGCCAAGATGCGCCAGTACTCCGACGGCGCCAAATTCGTCCGCGCCGTGGTGGACGTCGCCGGGATGGAGGGTTTCAACAGGGTCTGGGAATCCGCGGACAACCTGCCCACCGAGCCCGAAATCCATGACGCCAGGATCTGGCTTGACCGGATGGGCCTCTAGTTGCCTGAAGTGCACAGCGGACGACGGCGGCCCGGCAGGCTGGCGCCCGTCGTCGGCACAGCGCGCAAGGCGCTCCAGAACGCACTGGCGGACGCCGGCTATCCCGCGCACGTGATCGTGGCGTGCAGCGGGGGCCCGGACTCTCTGGCGCTCGCCGCCGTCGCGGCGTACTTTGCCCGCCGCGGCCATGTGGACGGACATCCTGTGACGGTGGGGGCCGTGGTGGTGGACCACCAGCTGCAGCCAGGCTCGGCCGAGGTGGCCGCCCGCACCGCGCAGACCCTCACGGAACTTGGACTCGCCCCGGTGGAGGTCCGCACCGTTGTTGTCGCGCCCACCGGCATGGGCCCCGAAGCTGCCGCCCGCGACGCCCGCCACTCCGCCTTGGACGCTGCCGCCGCAGGCCAGGGCGCCGCTGCCATCCTGCTGGGCCACACCCTGGACGACCAGGCCGAACAGGTCCTGCTGGGACTGGCCCGCGGCTCGGGGACCAGATCCCTGGCCGGAATGCGCCCTGCCCGCGGGACGCTGCTCCGGCCGTTCCTCGGGCTTCGCCGCGCGGACACCCTGGAGATCTGCGACGTCGAGGAACTCGACCCCTGGCATGACCCCAGCAACGCGGACCCGTCCTTTGCCCGCTCCCGGACCCGCGTGGAAGTGCTGCCGATGCTCGAAGAAAAGCTCGGCCCCGGCGTCGCGGAGTCCCTGGCCCGGACGGCGTCCATTCTGCAGTTGGACGCCGACTACCTTGAGGACGTGGCGGAGAGCACCTTTGCTGCCCTGGTGGAGCGCTCCGGCGTCGACGTCAGCCTTCCGGAGGAGGCGTTGGGGGACCTGGCGCCGGCCATCAGGTTCCGGGTCATCGCGAAGGCGGCGGCCGACGTCGGGGGCCAACAGCCCAGCTACCAGAGGCTTCTGGCGGCGGAAGCGCTGCTTCGGCGGCAGGGTTCGGCCGGGCCCGTTGAGCTTCCCGGCGGCGTGAGTGTGTACCGGCTGTCGCTGGCCCAGCTGGAGGCGGCAAACCGGCCCGGTGCGGTCGCCGGCCAGCCCAACGGCGGCAGTCCCGTTCCCCGTGAGGGCGCCCGCTGTGGGAAGCTAGTATTCCGGCCTCAAAAACCGCCCCAAAATTAGTCGCACCCCGCATCTACACAGGAGCCATTGGTGGATTCAAACGACGTCCAGGCAGACCTCAAGCACGTTCTCTACACCAAGGAACAGATCCAGCAGCGGATCGCCGAACTCGCTGCCGAGATCGACAAGGACTACGAAGGCCGTGAAATCCTCATTGTTGGTGTGCTCAAGGGTGCCGTGATGGTCATGGCAGACCTCGCCCGGGCACTCCACAGCCACATCTCCATGGACTGGATGGCTGTTTCCTCCTACGGCTCCGGCACCCAGTCCTCAGGGGTTGTCCGCATCCTCAAGGACCTGGACACGGACCTCATGGGCAAGGATGTGCTGATCGTCGAGGACATCATCGACTCCGGCCTCACGCTGTCCTGGCTGAAGACCAACCTGGAATCCCGCGGCACCGCTTCGGTGGAAATCTGCACCGCCTTCCGCAAGCCCACCGCCGCCAAGGTGGAGATCGACGTCAAGTACGTGGGCTACGACATCCCCAACGAGTTTGTGGTGGGCTACGGCCTGGACTACGCGGAGAAGTACCGCAACCTGGACTTCGTGGGCACGCTGGCCCCGCACGTCTACGAGTAAAAGCCCTCGCACAGCACTGCCGGTGGCGGCCTCTTCGGAGGCCGCCACCGGCATTTAAGCCGGGCCAAAGCCGGCCGAATTGACAAAACGATTTGTCAGCTTTCGTACCGCACCTCCAGCAGGCAAAACATCCGGGGGATGTGACCCTTGACACCCGGCCCGAAAGAGGCCTACATTAATGCCAAGTCGTTTTGGCAAAACGATTTTTCACCCCACAGACCGTCTCGCCATTCCGTTCGAGAGAAAGTGAGTCGACAGAGATGTCCACTCGAAAGACCATCAACAGGTTCGCCACCATCGGCGGCCTCTGCACCGCCGTCGCACTTGCGGCCACCGGGTGCGGCGCCGGGGGCCCGACCACTTCGGGTAGCGCCGCCAGCACCGTCAACGTCCTGGTGGAAGCTGGCGGCCACGCCGAACTGACCGGCGTCGCCGAGCAGTGCAAGAAGGACGCGGGAATCGACGTCAACTTCGTCGAACTGCCCTACGACGGCATGTTCAACCGGCTCTCCAGCGAGTTCTCCTCCGGCAACGTCTCCTTCGACGTCGCCGCCCTGGACTCCGTATGGCTCCCCAGCTTCAAGGACGCCGTCCAGCCCATCGATGAACTCTTCACCGATGAGGCCAAGAAGGACATCTTCCCGGCACTCGTCAAGGAAGCCAACGTGGACGGCCACTTCATCGGTATGCCCGCCTGGACCAACGCCGAAATCATCCTCTACCGCACCGACCTCTTCGAGGACGCCGCGAACAAGGCCGGCTTCAAGGCAAAGTACGGCTACGACCTCGCGGCACCCACCACCTGGCAGCAGTACAAGGACATCTCCGAGTTCTTCACCAAGGACGGCATGTACGGAACCGACGTCAAGGGCGGCGTCGAGACCGAATGGCTGGCCCACGTCCTCCAGGCCGGCTCCCCGATGATCCTGGACGACAACAACAACGTGGTCATCGACAACGCCGCCCACATGGAAGCGCTGGACTTCTACACCAGCCTGACCAAGTACGCGCCCCCGGGTGCCGCGCAGGTGGACTGGGCCGCGGCCCAGAACCTCTTCAACCAGGGCAAGACCGCCATGACCCGCTTCTGGGCCCACGCCTACCGCCAGATCCCCAAGGACGCACCGGTGGCCGGCAAGGTGGGCGCGGCGCCGATGATCGGCGGCAGCGCAGGCGTGGCAGGCGTTCCGGGACCCTGGTACCTCTCAGTCCCCAAGGCCACCAAGAACACGGACAACGCCAAGAAGTTCGTCAAATGCGCCTATGACTACAACAGCATGGGCATCGAGTCCAGCCTTGGCCTCGCCTCGCGCATCTCAGCCTTCGAGAAGTACCAGGACAAGGCCGGGTACGAGAGCTTCGGCCCGCTGATCGAAACACTGAACGGTAACGCCACTGCCACCCGGCCGGCCACCGAGAAGTGGCAGCAGATCGTGGACACCGTCCTGGTGCCGCTCCTGCAGAAGGCCGTGGCCGGCGGAGACTCCGCAGCCCTCCTGGCTGACGCCAAAAAGCAGATCCAGGCCCTCCTCAAGTAAGACTCCGCGGCTGGCACCTGCCCAACCGGTGCCGGCCGCGGCCCCAACAAACAGAAGAGAAAACCGTGCGCATCTCCGATCGCCGCTTCGCAACGTTTCTGATGGCTCCGGCGGCTTTGTTCCTCGCCATCTTCGTGGCTTACCCGCTGTTCCGCCTGGTGGCCGACAGCTTTTTCAAGATCTCGCCCATCGCCGGCGGGCCCCGCGACTTCGTGGGACTGGACAACTATTTCCAGGCCTTCGCCTCCGAGGCATTCATGGGCGCCGGCTGGCGGACCCTTGCCTACACCCTCGTGGTTGTAACCCTCGAATTCGCCCTAGGGCTGGGCATGGCCCTGCTCTTCACCATGCTGGGCCGCAACTCCCAGATCTGGCGGACCGTGTTCCTTTACCCGCTCATGATTGCGCCGATCGTGGCAGGGCTGCTGTGGAAGTTCCTCATGATCGACAACTTCGGCCTGATCGGGACCCTCATGCACCAGGCCGGGCTGCTGGCCAACCCCAACCAGATCGGCTGGCTGTCGGACCCCAACATCGTGCTGTTCTCGGTGGCCATTCCCGACATCTGGCTCACCACGTCGTTTATGTGCCTGGTGCTGTTTGCCGGGCTGCAGAACATCCCCGGTGACCTGATCGAAGCGGCCCGCCTGGACGGGGCCCGTGCGCCCGCCATGCTGTTCCGGATCATCCTTCCCCTGCTGCGGCCGGTCATCGCCGTCGCCCTGGTGGTCCGCGGCATCGACGCGGCACGTGCCTTCGACACCATCCTCATCCAGACCAACGGCGGCCCCCAGTCCGCCTCCGAAACCATGAGCCTGCTGATTTACCGCACCATGATCCGCTTCGGCGATCCCGGCCTGGCAAGCGCCATGGGCACCATCTACCTGCTGGCCATGCTCGCCGTCGCCTTCTTCGCGGTCTCCACCATCTGGCGGCCAGGAAAGGACAACTGATGAGCCTCGCAGACCCCCGCCTTCACGGTCCAGCCGCAACGGAGACCACCATGCCAACCACAACAGTTCCTTCCGCACCCAGCACCAAGGCGCCGGCCGGCACCGGCGCGCGCCGCCGTCGCTACCACGCGGAGGGCCTCGAGGCAGGCAAGCGCAGCACCAGGACGCTGCTGTGGATCCTCCTCGCGGCGGCCATGATCTTCTACGGTTTCCCGTTCCTCTACCTGCTCTTCACGTCCTTCAAGACGCCGATCGACACCATCGCCGTCCCGCCCACCATCCTGCCCAAGGAGTGGACGCTCGAGAACTACACCAACGCCCTGGGACGCAGCGGGGTGCTGGCTTCCTTCATCAACAGTGCGCAGACGGCCATCATCAGCACGGTCCTGTCCCTCGTGCTGGCGGTTCCGGCCGCGTACGGCATCACCCGCTACAAGACACCCAGCGGCCGCGTTTTCATCATGGCGGCGCTGGTCACCCGGATGGTGCCGCCCGTGGCCATCGGCATTCCGCTCGCATCGATGATGTCGGCAGCGGGACTCGCCGATACGCCCATCGCCCTGTCGATCGCCCACACCACCATCTCGCTGCCGCTTTCCATCTGGCTGATGTCCAGCTTCTTCGAAGCCGTGCCCAAGGACCTGGAGGAAGCGGCCACCGTGGACGGCTGCAGCAGGCTCGGCGCCCTGTGGCGGGTGGTCATTCCGGTGGTCTCCGGCGGCATCGCGGTCACGGCGATCTTCGCCTTCCTGGCGTCCTGGAACGAGTTCCTGTTCGCCCTCCTGATGACCGCCGTCAGGTCCCAGACCACTCCCGTGGTCATCGCGAATTTCCAGACCCAGTTCGGACTGGACTGGGGATCCATGACGGCACTGGCCGCGGTCTACTCGATCCCGGTCATCCTCCTTACCCTTCTCTTGCAGCGCAAGATCGTCGCGGGCATGACGCTCGGCGCCGTCAAGGGCTGAGAAACCACACCACAAAGGGAAGAAGCTATGTCAAGCAACAACTGCTACGACGTGACGACGTGGCCCGTCGGCAATGCGTTTGAGGACGTCGGTGAAGTAATCAACAGCATCATCGCTGACATCAAGGCCCGGCAGGCGGCCACCGATGCGAACAATGGCGGAAAGCCAGGCGCGGTGATCTACATTCCGCCCGGTGACTACCATCTTCGTACGCAGGTGCTGATCGACATCAGCTTCCTCAGGATCCACGGCTCGGGACACGGATTTACGTCGTCGAGCATCCGGTTCAACGTTCCCGAAGACGAATGGCCCGACCTGCATGAGCTGTGGCCAGGGGGGAGCCGCATCATCGTCGACCTTCCCCTCGGCGAAGACGGGGAGGAATCCAAGGGCGCCGCCTTCTACGTTGAGCGCAGCGGGAGCCCGCGGATCAGCTCGGTCGAGTTCTCCAACTTCTGCATCGACGGGCTGCACTTCACCCCGGATGGCTCGGGAATGCCTCCGGAGAACACCTACGTCAACGGCAAGACCGGTATCTATGTCGCAAACGCCAATGACTCATTCCGCGTCACCGGCATGGGGTTCGTCTACCTTGAGAACGCGCTCACCATCTACCACGCGGACGCGCTGTCCATTCACGATAACTTCATCGCCGAATGCGGAAGCTGCATCGAGCTGCGCGGGTGGGGGCAGGCGTCAAAGATCACGGACAACCTGGTCGGAGCGGGCTTCAAAGGCCACTCGATCTACGCCCAGAACCATGGCGGGCTCCTGATCACTGCGAACAACGTCTTCCCCCGTGGTGCGAGCAGCGTCCATCTCGACGGCGTCACGCGTTCAAGCGTCACCAACAACCGTTTGCATTCGTTCTACCCCGGGATGGTGGTTCTCGCAGCGAACAGTTCGGAGAACCTCGTGGCCACGAATCACTTCCTGCGTGACCATGAGCCCTGGACGCCCTTCCTGGGAGTCGACAACGGGCTGGATGACCTCCACGGACTTCTCTGTGTCAGCGGCAGCAACAACACTGTGGTCGGCAACCATTTCTCGCAGATCATCGACTCTCAGAGCATCCGGCCGGCAGGTGCGACGCCTGTCGTCATCCGGCTGATGGCGGGGGTTGGCAACTTCGTCTCCAACAACCACGTGGTGGCGATGGACGTCCACTCCACGTCAAGTGACTCCTGCTTCTCGGCGCAGGTGGACGCCCTCCTGACGACCGAGGCGTCGGACGATCTCGCCGTAACGGCCGTCATGGTCGATCCAGAATCAGTTCGGAATACGATCCTTGACTCCGGCACTGAGGCCCAGGTTACCGCCGACAGGGCCGTTAACGCCTTGAGGGCCACACCCACGGTCGGTTTCCAGGTGGCACATGCAGTTCTGGCCCAGTAACCGGCCCAGGGGCCACGCCCACGACCAGGGAAACGATTACTCGTCTGTAGCCTTACTGGTACAGCACCAACACCATGAGGACGTGGGAGACCAATGACCAACAGATCAGTCGGTATCAAGGAAGTAGCAGTCGCCGCAGGGGTGTCTGTGACCACGGTCTCCCATGTCCTCAATGACGTGAAGTACGCACGGATCAGTCCGGAAACCAGGGACAAGGTGAAGTCCGCCGCCGAACAGCTCGGGTACGGGCCCAACCGGCTCGCCCAGGCGCTCCGCACCCAGCGGACCGGTATGCTGGGCCTGGTCAGCGAGGACATCGCCACCACCCCCCATGCGGGACGCATCATCCTGGGCGCGGACGAGGCCGCCCGTGCCCGCGGTTATAACCTGATGATCATCAACACCTCCGGGTCCGCGAGCACCGAATCCAGGGATGCCGACGTCGAGGCCCTCCTCGAGCGCCGCGTCGACGGCATCCTCTACGCCACCATGTACCACCGCCAGGTGCAGGTGCCGGTCAACCTTGGCAGTGTGCCGTCCGTTCTGGTGGACTCGGTCAGCACCGGCGGCAGCATCACCGCGGTGGTGCCGGACGAGGAGGGCGGTGCCCGTGCCGCCGTCGGAACCCTCCTGGCGGCCGGCCATACGCGCATCGGCTTCCTTAACAACACCGACGACGTCCCCGCCACCCGGGACCGCCTCCGCGGCTTCCGGGCCACACTGACGGAGGCAGGGCTCGACGGCGACGCGGCACCTGTCGAGTCGGAGATCTCCGAAGTGCAGGGAGGCTACGAGGCGGCCCGCCGCATCCTGGCCCGCCCGGACAGGCCCACCGGGCTGTTCTGCTACAACGACCGGATGGCCATGGGCGCCTACCGGGCCGCGGCGGAGTTTGGACTGTCCATCCCCGCCGACCTGTCCGTGGTGGGCTTCGATGACCAGGAACTCATCGCTGCAAACCTGTACCCGGGCCTGACCACGGTGGCCCTGCCCCACTACGAAATGGGTGCCTGGGCCGCCGACAACCTGATCGACGCCATCGAGGGCAAGACTGACCTGGCCCTCATGGCGCTCCACCCGACCATCCTGGACTGCCCGCTGGTGGCCCGCGACTCCGTCGCAGCGCCACCGCCGTGACCCCGGGTCCGGTTCCCCGGACACCGGCAAGCAAGTCCTCCCTACCGACCAGACCAGAGCAAGGATCCAGCACCATGTCCAGCCGCCTTGATGACGCACGCCCAAAACCGGCCCCGCCGCAGGAAGTCCGGCCCCAGGAAGTGCTGCCGCAGCAAGCCCACGCCACGACGCCGCACCTGCGTCCGGCCCTGCACTACACGGCGCGGGACACCTGGCTCAATGACCCCAACGGCCTGGTCTTTTACCGGGGCACCTACCACCTCTACTACCAGAACAACCCGTACGGGAATGTGTGGGGCAACATGTCCTGGGGGCATGCCACGTCCACCGACCTGGTGCACTGGACCGAGCAGCCCTTGGCCATCGCCTGCGACGATGCCGAGGACATCTACTCCGGCAGCATTGTGGTGGACCACACCAACAGCTCGGGCTTCGGCAGCGCCGAAAACCCGCCCCTCGTGGCCATCTACACCAGCGCCTACAAGCCCGGTACCCCCCATGAAGGCACACAGGCACAGTCACTGGCCTACAGCAACGACGCCGGCATGACCTGGACCAAGTTCGCGGGCAACCCCGTGCTGACCCGCGGCTCGGCGAACTTCCGCGACCCCAAGGTCTTCAGTTACCCGGGTCCCGATGGCCCGCACTGGGTGATGGCCGCCGTCGAAGCCGGCGAGCAGACAGTGGTGTTCTACCGCTCCGCGGACCTGCGCGTATGGGAGCTGGCCAGCGAATTTGGACCGGCCAACGCCGCCGGTGGCGAGTGGGAATGCCCCGACCTCTTCCCGCTGCCTGTGGACGGCAACCCGGACCGGACCAAGTGGGTGCTGGTGGTCAACGTCAACCCCGGTGCAGTGGCCGGAGGCTCCGGCGGGCAGTACTTCGTAGGCGACTTCGACGGCTCCACATTCACGCCCGATCCGTCGTCCCTGCTGGACTCCCCGGTGTTTGGAACCACCGCCACGGACCTTGGCCGGTTGCGCGAATGCCGCTGGCTGGACTGGGGCCGTGACTACTATGCCGCGGTGTCCTTCAGCAACGTTCCGGACAACCGGCGCCTCATGATCGGCTGGCTCAACAACTGGGACTACGCCAACACGCTGCCCACGTCCCCCTGGCGGTCCGGGATGTCGCTGGTCCGTGAGGTCACCCTGGAAACGGTGGACGGCCGCCCGTCACTGGTCCAGGCCCCCGTCCTTCCGCCTCTTGACAACGTCCAGTCCCTGGGCGGCCGGGAGCTCCGCGGCGCGCTCGCGCTGCCCGAATTCCGGCCGGGCAAGGCCCAGGTGATCGACGCCGAGATCCTGCCCGGCACCTCGGGCCGCTGCGGTCTCCGGCTGTGGGAGGATGCCGACGGCGGCGCCGCCGTCCTCGCGTACGATCCCGCCGCCGGGGTGCTCAGCCTGGACCGCAAGGCGGTGGGGGACACCGCCTTCCACCCTGCCTTCGCGTCGGTGGAGTCGGCCCCCGTTCCGCTGGAGGACGGCGTGCTCACGGTTCGCGTCGTCGTCGACCATTGCTCGGTGGAGGTTTTCGCCCAGGGCGGCAAGGTGGTCCTGACGGACCTGCTCTTCCCGGGCCCGGGAAACCACGGCGCTTCAGTCTTCGCCGAGGGCGGCACGGCCATCCTCCGGAAACTGGCTGTGCACGCGGCCGTCTGACCTGCGGCGCCCCCGTCCTGGCCTCCTGCAGCCCGCTACGCCCAGAGGGAACTTTTGCGCCATACCGTGCGTGATTTACTCCGAACGGTGTATAGCTAGAACCTGACGCAGCACCACACGCGCGCAGACCACTCGCCGTGCAGCACTACCAGGAGGGACGGGGCGAATCCCCGAACAGATGAAAGCTAAGAGTTTCTTCAAGGGCCCGGGCATCTGGATCGTTGTTGTGATCGGCATGCTCCTTGTGGCTTTTGCAACACTGGCTCCCGGCGGTGCCGCCCGGATCGACACGGACAAGGGCCTGGGGCTCCTGGCCGACAACAAAGTTGAGCAGGCGAAGATCTTCGACGGCGAAAACCGCGTGGACCTGGTGCTCAAGGACAGCCTCCAGGTCGACGGGCAGGACAAGGGCAAGAGCGTCCAGTTCTTCTTCGTCGATGCCCGCGCGGTGGACGTGGTCAAGGCCGTCACCGACGCCAAACCCGCAAGCGGCTACACGGACCAGCCGATCGAGAGCAACTGGTTCTCCGGACTCCTCTCGCTGCTGATCCCCGTCATCCTTCTCGGTGCGCTGTTCTGGTTCCTGATGACCCGCATGCAGGGCGGCGGTTCGAAGATCATGCAGTTCGGCAAGTCCAAGGCCAAGATGGTCAACAAGGACATGCCGCAGGTGACCTTCGTGGACGTCGCGGGTGCTGATGAAGCTGTGGAGGAACTGCAGGAAATCAAGGAGTTCCTGCAGGAACCGGCCAAATTCCAGGCGGTGGGCGCCAAGATCCCCAAGGGTGTGCTGCTGTACGGCCCTCCGGGCACCGGCAAGACCCTCCTGGCCCGCGCCGTCGCAGGCGAGGCCGGCGTTCCCTTCTTCTCCATCTCCGGCTCGGACTTCGTTGAGATGTTCGTCGGTGTGGGCGCCTCCCGCGTCCGTGACCTGTTCGAACAGGCCAAGGCCAACTCGCCCGCCATCATCTTCGTTGATGAAATCGACGCCGTTGGCCGCCACCGCGGCGCAGGCATCGGCGGCGGCAACGACGAACGCGAGCAGACCCTCAACCAGCTGCTGGTGGAAATGGACGGCTTTGACGTCAAGACCAACGTCATCCTGATCGCCGCCACCAACCGCCCCGACGTCCTGGACCCGGCACTGCTGCGTCCGGGCCGCTTCGACCGCCAGATCGGCGTGGAAGCGCCGGACATGATCGGCCGTGACCAGATCCTGCAGGTCCACGCCAAGGGCAAGCCCATGGCCCAGGGCGTTGACCTCAAGGCTGTGGCCAAGAAGACCCCGGGCTACACCGGTGCGGACCTGGCCAACGTGCTGAACGAAGCCGCGCTGCTCACCGCCCGCTCCAACGCCAACCTCATCGACGACCGCGCCCTGGACGAGGCCATCGACCGCGTGATGGCCGGCCCGCAGAAGCGCAGCCGCGTCATGAAGGAGCACGAGCGCAAGATCACCGCCTACCACGAAGGCGGACACGCCCTGGTGGCGGCGGCACTGCGCAATTCGGCCCCGGTCACCAAGATCACCATCCTGCCCCGCGGCCGCGCGCTGGGTTACACCATGGTGGTCCCGGACAATGACAAATACTCGATCACCCGGAACGAACTGCTGGACCAGATGGCCTACGCCATGGGCGGCCGCGTTGCCGAGGAAATCGTCTTCCACGACCCCTCCACGGGCGCATCGAACGACATTGAGAAGGCCACCTCGACGGCCCGCAAGATGGTCACCGAGTACGGCATGAGCGAACGCGTGGGTGCCGTGCGCCTGGGCCAGGGCGGCGGCGAGCCCTTCCTGGGCCGCGACGCCGGGCACGAGCGCAACTACTCCGACCAGATTGCCTACGTGGTGGACGAGGAAGTACGCCGCCTGATCGACCAGGCGCATGACGAGGCCTACGCCATCCTCACCGAAAACCGGGATGTCCTGGACCAGCTGGCCCTGGAACTCCTGGAGCGGGAGACCCTCAACCAGGCCGAGATCGCGCACATCTTCACGGACATCCGCAAGCGCGACTTCCGCGAGGTATGGCTTTCGAAGGAGACCCGGCCGGTCCAGAAGGAAGGACCTGTCGAGTCGCGCCTGGAGAAGGCCGAACGCGAAGCCCAGGAGGAGGCCAAGGAGGCCCGCCTCGAGGAGCCGCTGGACGCCCAGCCCCCGCACCCCCAGGGCGTTCCGGAGGATGCCCCGTTCCAGGGCGGCATCCCCGACTCGGGGCCCGACACCCTTCGCGGCTAAGCTTTCATACGTGAATCACTTCGACGACGACGACGCCCACTCCTCCGCCGGGTACCCGGCGGAGGACGGATCCCACCACAAAAAGCACGAGAAAGTGGACCGGCCGCGGATCGAAGCTGCCGTCCGCGAAATCCTGCTGGCCATCGGCGAGGATCCGGACCGCGGCGGGCTCCAGGACACCCCCAAACGGGTAGCCAAGGCCTACGCCGAGGTCTTCGCGGGGCTGCACCACGATCCGGCGGATGTCCTCTCCACCAAGTTCGACCTGGACCACGAGGAACTGGTCCTGGTCAAGGACATCCCCTTCTACTCCACCTGCGAGCACCACCTCGTGCCGTTCCACGGTGTGGCCCACGTTGGCTACATCCCGTCCCATGACGGAAAGGTGACCGGGCTGAGCAAGCTGGCGCGGCTCGTGGACATCTACGCCCGCCGCCCCCAGGTCCAGGAGCGGCTCACCACCCAGATCGTTGAAGCGATGGTCAGCCATCTCAAACCCCGCGGCGCGATCGTCGTGGTTGAATGCGAACACATGTGCATGTCCATGCGCGGTGTCCGCAAGCCCGGAGCGAAGACCGTCACCAGCGCGGTACGCGGGCAGCTCCATGACCCGGCCACCCGTGCCGAAGCCATGAGCCTCATCCTCGGAAGGTAAGTATCAAGACCATGGACTCACTAGCTGCAGCCCCGGGAACCGGGCCCGCAACATCTCCGCTGCCCATCCTGCGCAAACCGCGTCCGGCCGCGAAATTCTCCGACCTCCCCACCGACCGCACCCTGGTCATGGGCGTCCTCAACGTCACCCCGGACTCATTCAGCGACGGCGGCAAGCACCCGACAGCTGACACCGCCATCGCGGCGGGCCTGCGGATGTTCTACGCCGGGGCGGACATCATCGACGTCGGTGGCGAATCGACACGTCCAGGCGCGGAAGACGTCAGCCCGGACGAGGAACAGCGGCGCGTGATCCCTGTGATCCAGGCCCTGGTCAAGGCCGGTGCCCTGGTTAGCATCGACACCACCCACGCATCCACCGCAGCTGCCGCTGTGGAAGCCGGCGCCGCCATCATCAACGACGTCTCCGGCCTCACCATCGAACCGGAAATGGCAGAGCTCGTTGCCGCATCCAAGGTGCCCTATGTGCTCACCCACCGCCGCGGCGACGCCCGCACCATGAATTCGCTGGCCGACTACAAGGACGTTGCCGCCGAAGTGGTGGCCGAACTGGCCGGGGTACGGGACAAGCTCTACGCGGCCGGGGTCAGCCAGGACCAGATCATCGTGGACCCGGGCCTGGGCTTCGCCAAGAATGATGCCCAGAACTGGGAACTCCTGCAGCACCTGGACCAGCTCGAAAGCCTCGGCCACAAGGTCCTGGTGGGCGCTTCGCGCAAGCGTTTCCTGGGCACGCTGCTCACGGTGGCCGGCAAGTCGGCCGCACCGGAAGAGCGGGACGCGGCCACCGCGGCCATCACCGCCATCAGCGCGTTCCGCGGGGCCTGGGCGGTCCGCGTGCACGACGTCGGCCCCAGCCTTGACGCCGTCAAGGTTGCCTCACGCATGGCTGCCGCCCGCACCGCACACTAGGGCCGGGGGACCCCATGGACAGGATTACGCTGAGCGGTGTGACCGCCGTCGGCCATCACGGTGTGTTCGATTTCGAACGCCGCGAGGGCCAGCCCTTTGTGGTGGACGCCGTGCTGCACCTGGACTTTTCCCCGGCGGCCGCCTCGGATGATGTCCGGGACACCGCGCACTACGGCGAAGTGGCCGAGCGCATCACCGGCTGGATCACGGGCGAGCCGGTAAACCTGATCGAGGCCCTGGCTGTCCGGATCGCCGAGGACCTGCTCAGCGAGTACCGGCTCCACGCGGTGGAGATCACCGTGCATAAGCCCAAGGCGCCCATCGAGGTTCCCTTCGGCGACGTGTCCGTCAGCGTGTACCGGGAGCAGAAATGACCGCCGGCTATTCCAAGGCAGTGCTTGCGCTCGGCAGCAACCTCGGCGAACGGAACGACACCCTGTCCGGGGCCGTTGCGGACCTCGTGGATCCGCCCGAGGTCCGCCTGCTGGCCGTCTCCCCGGTAGTGCAGACCAAAGCGGTCGGCGGGCCCGCCGGCCAGCCGGACTTCCTGAACATGGTCATCACCGTCGAAACCACACTGTCCCCGGCGGCGCTGCTGGAGCACTGCCAGTCCGTGGAGAACAAGCACCACCGCGTCCGGGAGGTGCGCTGGGGGCCGCGGACGCTTGACGTCGACATCATCACCTACGGCGACCTCACCAGTGACGACCCGGATCTGACCCTGCCGCACCCGCGTGCCGCCGAACGCGCCTTTGTGCTCTATCCGTGGTCCCTGATCGAGCCGGCGGCGACGCTGAACGGCGAACGGATCAGCGCCCTGGCTGCCCGGGCCTCCGACTTCGACGACCTGGTTCCGTTCGACGGCTTCGGCGACTTCGACGGCGTCCCCACGGCCGGGGCGGTTGAGTAGGCCATGAAACCCATCAACCCGCTGCGCCTGCTGCTGATCGGCCTGATCCTGGCCGTTGCCGGCTGGGCCGCCACCGTCCTGACCAACCGGTACAGCGTGGCCACGCCCGTCCTGCCCGCCACGGCGCTGGCCACCATGGGCGTGATCGTGGCCATCACGCTGGTCCTTGGCATCCGGATCCTGCGGTGGCGCAACAGCAACCGCGACGCCACCAAGAAAAAGACTGCCCTCAACCCGATCCTCGCCGCCCGGACCCTTGTCCTGGCCCAGGCCTGCGCCTACGCCGGCACGGTCCTGCTGGGCTGGCACGCCGGGATTTTCCTGGACCAGCTGCGGGTCTGGAGCATGCGCAGCGACCAGGGCATCACGTGGCTGTCGCTGGCCCAGGCCGGCGGCGGCCTGGTGATGATCGTGGTGGGCCTGCTGGTGGAGCGGTTCTGCAAGATCCCGCCGGAGGACACCGAAACGCCGGGTGAGGGCCAGCGCGGCCGGAGCCCGCGTGGTGAAGCCGCAGGGGAAGGCGAATATGCATACCGAGGCGATTGATCCGCCGGGCATCAGCTGGCAGCGGGTGTCGCCCAAATACGTGACCGTGCGGCTGGTGCAGTGGGCCCTCGGGAACATCGTGATGGTGCTCGTCCTGAGCCTGCCGCTCGTGTTTGTGACCCTTGGCTGGTGGCAGTGGCCGCCCTTGTGGCTCGCCATCCTGGTACCGTCCGCAGCGCTGGTCCTGGCTGTCTGGCGGCTGGTGCTCATCCCGCGCCAGGTACGCGCCATCGGCTACGCCGAGCGTGACGACGACCTCCTGATCCGGGGCGGCATTTTCTTCCAGCGCACCATGGTGGTCCCCTACGGGCGGATGCAGTACGTGGACATCGGCGTCGGCCCCGTGGAACGCGGACTCGGGCTGTGCACACTGAAGCTTCACACCGCCTCGCCGGGCACCAACGCACACATCCCCGGGCTGCCCGCCGCCGAAGGGGCACGCCTGCGCGAGCAGCTGTCGGCCCGCGGCGAAGCCAGGCTGGCTGGGCTGTGACCGCTGACGGCCCTGTCCCGGAGCCTGGGACGGCGCCGGGCCCTGTACCCGCCGTGGCCGCACCGGAAACGCCTGCGCCCGCCGCGCCCGCACTGCAAACGCCCGACGGCGAGTGGCTGCGCGTGCACCCGGCGTCGCCGTTTGTGCGCGGCTGGGTGGCGCTGGCCGCCATCGGATTCTTCTTCGGCCGCGACTTCTTTGAGCGGATGCTGCAGGGCAGGCCCGTCCTGGAAGACGACTTCGCCGGCCGGATACCCTGGCTGCTGGCCGGCGGCGGGGCCGTCCTGCTGATAGCTGTGCTCGGCTTCATCCTGACCTGGTATTTCACCCGGTACCAGGTGGCCGGCGGCTATGTCCGGGTCAACACCGGCTTCCTCTTCCGGCAGCAGCGGCAGGCCCGGCTGGACCGGGTCCAGGCCATCGACATTGTGCAGCCCCTGTTGGCAAGGATCTTCGGCCTGGCCGAGCTCAAGTTCGAGGTGGCCGACGCCGGCGAGTCCGCCGTCCGCCTCGCCTACCTCCGGATGGACGAGGCCCGGCAGCTCCGGGCCACCATCCTCGCCCGGGCCGCCGGCGTGGTCCAGGACCCGGCCCGGCCGGAGGAGGCCGCGCCCGAGGCGCCGGAATATCCGGTACTGTCCGTGCCGCCGTCGCGCCTGGTCGGTTCGCTGCTGCTCAGCGAGCAAAGCTTCTTTGTGGTCCTCGGCGGCATCGCCTCCGTGATCCTGTCCGCGGTGACCGAGAACCGTGGCTTCTACTTCTACCTGATTCCGGCCGCGCTGGGACTTGCCGCGAGTTACTGGGGCTCCTTCAACAAGGGCTACAACTTCACCGCCGCCATCTCCCCGGACGGGATCCGGCTGCGGTACGGGCTGCTGGACACCCAGGCACAGACCCTCCCGCCCGGAAGGATCCAGGCGCTCAGGGTGGCGCAGCCGCCGCTGTGGCGGATCTTCGGCTGGTATCGGATCCAGGTCAATGTTGCCGGGTACGGGGCCGCCGGGAGCAACGGCGAAACAGCGTCGCGGACCACACTGCTGCCAGTCGGCAAGCTGGCCGACGTCATGAGCATGCTGTCGCTGGTGCTCCCGGACCCCGGAACTCCGGAGCCGGGACGGGTCTTCGGTGCGGGGCTCACCGGGCTGGATTCCGACGGCGGTTTTGTCACCACGCCGCGGCGGGCCCGGCTCCTGGCCCCGCTCGGCTGGCGCCGCAACGGATTCGCCGCCACCGCAACGGCCCTGCTGATCCGCTCCGGACGCTGGTGGCGGCAGCTGGTGGTGGTCCCGCACCAGCGCACGCAGTCCATTGCCCTGCACCAGGGCCCGCTGGCCAGGCGCTTCGGAGTGGTTGACCTCGTGCTCCACACCACCGCCGGCCCGGTCTCACCCCGCCTGATCCAGGCCGGGACGGACGAGGCCAGGACCCTTTTCGACGAACAGTCCGCCCGCGCCCGGCTGGCCCGGAAGCGCCAGACCACCGAACACTGGCTGGCCCAGGTGGTGCCGGCAGCCCCGGTGGTTGAGCCTGCCCCGGTGGTTGAGCCTGCCGAAACCCCGGACACCCACACACAACAGGAAGGCCAGCAGCATGGCTAAGCCCGGACGCCTCGGCGTCGGAATCATCGGTGCCGGCAAGGTGGGCGCCGTCCTCGGTGCGGCGCTCCGCTCGGCGGAACACGCCGTCGTCGGGGTTTCCGCCGTGTCCGACGCTAGCCGCGAACGGGCCGAAGCGCTGCTTCCCGGGGTGCCCGTCCTGGAGATCCAGGACATCGTGGAGCGCTCGGAGCTGGTGCTCCTCGCCGTCCCCGATGACGCCCTGGCCGGCCTCGTGGCAGGGCTGGCAAAGCTCGGGGCCTGGCAGCCGGGACAGCTGGTGGCCCATACGTCGGGCAGGTTTGGGGTGGGGGTCCTGCATCCCGTGCGCGCGGCCGGTTCCATCCCGCTCGCCCTGCACCCTGCCATGACTTTCACCGGCATGAGCCTGGACCTCACCCGGCTGCTGGACTGCACCTTCGGCGTCACCGCTGACGCGGCCATGTTGCCCATCGCCCAGGCCCTGGTGGTGGAGATGGGCGCCGAGCCCGTGGCCATCGCCGAAGGCGACCGGACCCTTTACCACGCTGCCCTGGCCCACGGCTCCAACCACATGGTCACCTTGGTGGCGCAGGCATCCCAGCTGCTCCGCGAGGTGGGCGTGGACGCCCCGGAACGGATGCTGGGGCCACTCCTGCGGGCCACGCTGGAGAACGCACTGGCCTCCGGCGAAGCCGCGCTGACCGGGCCGGTGGCCCGTGGCGACGTCGGGACAGTGGCTGCCCACGCCGAGGCCCTGCGGGAATACGACGCCGGCGCCCACGGGGATGTGCTGGCGGCGTACCTGGCCATGGCCCGGTCCACAGCCCGCCGCGCCGAAAGCCGCGGCCTGCTGAAGGCGGACCAGCTGAAGGGGCTGCGCGAGGCCCTCGAACCGAAGGAAGACTGAGATGCCCATCAAACTGGTGACGACGGCGGTCGAACTGCGGTCCGAAAGCGCCCGCCTGCTGATGCAAAAACAGGGTGCGTCACAGGGCCTGGTGCCCACGATGGGCGCACTCCACGAGGGACACGCCCAGCTGGCGCGCACCGCCGTCGAACAGAATGACGTGGTAGTGGCGTCCATCTTTGTGAACCCGCTGCAGTTCGGCGACGCCGTGGACCTGGACCGCTACCCGCGGACGCTGGACGCTGACCTGGCACTGCTGGAGGCCGAAGGCGTGGACCTGGCGTTCGCACCATCGGTTGAGGAGGTGTACCCCGGCGGCGAGCCGCTGGTCCGGGTGACCGCAGGCCCGTTGGGGGATAAGTGGGAGGGCGCCTCCCGGCCCGGCCATTTCGACGGCGCCCTCACCGTGGTGGCCAAACTGCTGCACTACGGGATTCCCGGCGCCGGCCTGCCGCCGTCGGGCGCCTTTGCCTCCTCCGGTGGCGCCGGCCTTGCAGCCTACCGTGCCTACTTCGGCCAGAAGGACGCCCAGCAGCTGGCGCTGGTCCGGCGGATGGTGGCTGACCTGGACTTCCCCGTCGACATTGTGGGAGTGCCCACGGTGCGGTCCGCCGACGGCCTGGCCCTGTCCAGCCGCAACCGCTTCCTCTCCGGCGAACAGCGGGAAGCCGCGCTGGTCCTCTCCAGGGCGCTGCGGCTCCTCGAAGACCGCTCCAACGCCCACGAACCGCTGGACCTCGAGTCCGCCCAGGACCTGGTGGCGTCCCAGCCGCTGGTGGAACTGGACTACTTCGAAGTGGTGGACCCGGGCACGCTGGAACCCCTGGCCGAGAACTGCCGGGAGACCCCGTTCCGCGGCGAAGGCCTCGCGATCATCGCCGCCAAAGTGGGACCGGTCCGGCTGATCGACAATGTGCCGCTGAGCTCCTGAAGAGTCCGGGCGGTGATTGCGGCCTAACCGGGCGGGTTGTGGCGCGGGTCCCTGTTGGTCGGGCGTCGGGTCAGCTATGCTCAAATTGTTGCCCCAGACCCTGGCATCGCCATATTCGGCGACCCCAGGAGGACCTGACATCAATTCGGGCGCACCACATTCCACAACCAGCCTTACCTTTGGCCTTTGTGCTTTCCGGCGGCCGTATGCACGGCACAGCCGCGTGCGGGCGTGCACCAGGCACACCTGCGCTCCCCACCGACCCCTGTGGCCGACATGCCACACCCCTATCAGGAGCTAATTCCCGATGATCAGCACAGTAGAGGACGGCCTGTCCTATGTCGTCAAAGTGACTGATGCGTCCGTCCTGGACGACTATCTGAATTCTGCGGTGGACCTGGCGCGCCAGCATGCCGCCAAAAGCGGGATCTGCGGGATTCTGGTGACCCGGCACGCGCACGACACCTTCACGGTGGCGTTGAGCGAAGCCGTCCCGTTCGGCGAAACCCGCGAACGTTTCGACCCCTAGCGGAGGCCCCGATGTATGACGATCTAAGAATCTTGACGCTCCCGCCGGAAATTGCTGCCCCCTCGCCGTTACCCGTGGTGCCCGGCGCCAGTCCGATCGGTATGCAGGCGCTGGACATCATCGCCTCCATCCTTGAGGACGCATCGCCCGGGCTGGCAGAGATCAAGCTCAACCTGCGCAAATGCATGGCCCATTATCCGGGTGCCCCGGAGCGGGCCCTCCTCGCCCACCTTGTGGAGACCTCAAACCGCGTGAATTCGGAAGGCGGTAAACGGCAGCCCTGATTGCGGCTGCGGACGATCCAGGCAGTGTCGGTGGGTATCCTTAGGTGACGACTTCGCCGTCCCCGGTTCAGCCAGCAGCCGGTCCGGTGAGAGCGGGATGAATCAAGGATCAGAGGCTCACCATGGAAATTACGCCCGGGCTGGTCGCGGGTGACGAGGACCTGTGTGGCCCCTACTTGGCGAAATTGCCGATAACGGGTGCAGCCGTATCGCTTTTTGGCGGTGCCACCGCTGAAACCCTCGTGTGTGCGAGCGACGCCTTGGCCGCCCACTTGGACGAGCTTCAATTCAGCCTTGGTGAAGGGCCACGCTGGCGGGCTGTCCGGTCCCGGCTGCCCGTGCTGATCCCCGACGTGCAGGCCGTGGCGCACGCTGACTGGCCCATGTTCCACAAGGCTGTTGCAGGGACCCCAGCCGCTGCGCTGTTTGTCTTCCCGCTTACGGTTGGCGCGGTGGACCTCGGTGTCGTTGAGCTCTATCACTCGTCGCCCGGAACCTTGAGCAGCTCCGACCAAGCGACGGCGGCTGTGCTTGCCGGACAAACCTCCTGGTATCTCCTTCGCAAGATCCTCACCATCAGCTCGCCCGACACTGATCCCGCCCTGGAGCCGGGCCTGATGTCCCGCCGTGAGATCCACCAGGCCACGGGCATGGTCCTCGCGCAATCGGGTGCAACCGCGGCGGACTCCTTGCTGCTGCTACGCGCCTACGCCTTCGCCCATGACCTCACGCTGCGTCAGACGGCCGACGCCGTCCTCGAAGGCCGGCTGAGTTTCGCGCCCGAGGTAGGTCCAAGCGGCTTGGGTGGCCTGTCACTGACGTAAAATAGGGCCATGGCAACCACCACCCGCGCGGAGCGCGTCAGCACGGCGTTCGTGAAACTGACGGACACGCTGGTTGCTGACTACGACGTCCTGGACCTCCTCCATACCTTGGTCGAGGAATCCGTGGGGCTCCTCGACGTCGCGGCGGCGGGCCTGGTCCTGGCCGATCCCAGCGGTCAGCTCCAGGTGTTGGCGTCCACCAGCGAGCAAAGCCAGCTCGTGGAAGTACTGCAGCTGCAGGCCGGTTCAGGGCCTTGCGTGGAATGCTATACGAGCGGCACTGCCGTGGCGGTGGCGGACATTGAAGCGCTTGAGCGGTGGCCGGACTTCAAGGCCGCGGCGCTGTCGCAGGGCTTTCGTTCCGTGCACGCTGTGCCGATGCGCATCCACGGCCGGACCATCGGCGCGATGGGGCTCTTCGGCGCCAACCCAGGCTCCCTGACTGCGGAAGATTCCGCCATCGGACAGGCTCTTGCGGACGTCGCGACGATTAGCCTCATGCACGAACGCACCATCAGGGAGGCCGTCCTTGTTAATGAACAGCTGCAGCGTGCGCTGAACAGCCGCGTGCTGATTGAACAGGCCAAGGGTGTCATCGCGCACACCGCAGGCGTCGACATGGACGAGGCGTTCAACCGGCTGCGGAATCACGCCCGCGCCCACAGCGAGGGCCTTCACGAAACCGCAGGCCGGATTGTGGACCGCAGCCTGACGCTTTAGCGCGGCGTTACATTTATACCGGAAGGTCCCGGTTGAACATCAGCTGTTCCAGCAGTGCCTGCTCCGGCTCCCCGGGATGCCGCGCCACGCAACGGCGCAGCCTGGCCCTGGCCAGTTCCTCGCCGGGTGACTTTCCGCAGAGCACTTCGTCGATGATTTCTTGGGCCTGCCACCGCAGTGACTCGATCGCGAAACGCCGAATCTCGACCGGATTGAAGCCTTCTTCCATCCAGGGATCTGGGTCTGAGGGCACGCTTTGATACATCCGCTCTGCTGACATCGGGGCCTCCTTGCACCAATACGGCGGGATCATCAACGGTCCAACCGGCGTCAAAAGCACTGCGCGTAGGAAGAACACTACAACTAGTAAGACTGGTCTGTCTCTACCTGGAGTAAACTGTTTTCCACGATGAGTTCAGCAGCAGAATCTGTTCCGTCCCCGGTGCAAACGCAGCCGGAGGCGTCAGCCGGTCACGCCGATGCGGTGGACCGGATCCTTGCTGTTGCCTACGAACTTTTCTCCCGCCGGGGCGTCCGCGACGTCGGCGTTAACGAACTCATTGAACGTTCCGGCGTTGCCAAAGCAACCTTTTACCGGCACTTCCCGTCCAAGGATGCCCTGGTGCTGGCCTTCCTGGAACAGCGGGACCGGCAGTGGACCGTGGACGCGATCGTCTCCGAGGCCCGGCGCCGCGGGACCACGCCCACCGAGCAGCTGCTTGCCATCTTCGACGTCTTCGGCGACTGGTTCCTGCGCGAGGACTTTGAGGCGTGCTCATTCATCAACATCCTGCTGGAGATGGGACCGGCGCACCCCCTCGGCAAGGCCAGCATCGACTACCTGGCCAGGATCCGCGGCCACGTCCAGGCCCTTGCGGAAGAAGCCGGGCTCGCCCGCCCTGAAGACTTTGCCAGGTCCTGGCACATCCTCATGAAGGGGTCCATCATCTCTGCCACCGAGGGTGATATGCAGGCGAACAAGCGCGCCCAGCAGATGGCCGCCTGGCTGATCGAACACCACCGCGGCTAGAACAGCAGCACAAACGACAAGCCGGTGGTTGGGCTTGTGGAAACATGGGTTTCGACAAGCTCAACCACCGGGCATAGTCCCGCCTGTTTGCTGCTAGTGCTTGACGGCGTCCAGCTTGAGCATCTTGGCGATGACGCTGTCGAGTTCGGAGTCGTCGAAGATCTTCTTCCAGTCGTCCTTGATGATGGTGTCCTTGCCGTACTGGATGGCGATTTCGCAGGCCTCGGAGAACGGGTTGGAGCCGCGCAGGGCGTTGGTGAGCGCGATCTGGACGTGGCCGAACAGCATGGCCTTGGCCGCTTCCTCCGGGACGCCGGCGGTGTGGACGGTCTCGTGCAGTGCCTCGTTGAGGAGGGTGCCGATCATGCAGGCCACGGTTTCCACCAGGGTGGGTTCGAGGATGGCGAGCTGCTTCACGGTGACCCAGTGGACGTCGATGACGGGCGCGTAGATGATGCGGATGGTGGCCTCGGCGGCTGCCTTGGTTTCCTCCGTGGCGTTCTCGTCGATCGCGGCAACCACGTTCTGCGGGGCGCCTTCGCCGCCGAAGGTGTCGGCCCATTCTTCCTTGGTGGTGCGCTCCAGGAACACGGACGGGTGGCACGGGTGCGCCACTGCCTGGACGACGTCGTCGCGCTTGGCCAGCAGTCCGGCGTAGGCGGCGGCGGGGTCCAGGGTGAGCAGGATCGCACCGGCCTTCAGCTGGGGGACCACGCCCTGGGAGACGACGCCGAGGACGGTGTCCGGGACGGCGAGGATGACCACGTCGGCGTCCTTGACGGCGTCCTCAGTAGAGGTGATGGTGCGGCCTTCGGCCTGGATGCGTTCCTGGCCTGCGGGGGAGTTCTCGCTGTAGAAGACGGTGTGGTTGCTCTTCTGGAGGTTACGGGAAACGCGCATTCCCATTTTGCCACCGGCTCCGATGACGGCGACGGTCAATTTTTCTGCTGACATTTCACTTGCTCCTTAGGAATTCGATGCTTTGCTGGGTCCACTGGTTTTCGAGGCGGATGGTTTCCGCTTCGGAGTCCTGCCATGGCAGCCAGTGTTCGACGATCTGGTTGATATTTCTTTGGTGGGGCTGGAATTTGCTGACCATGTAGTCGTAGTCGAGCAGGCCTTCGCCGAGCGGCGCGCCGGCGTAGGTGAACCCGACCCAGCCGTCCTTGCGGCTGAACGCGAAGTCCTTGACGTGCATGTTCAGGACGTAGGGTGCGACGGCGTCAATCACCTCGCGCGGCATTTGCAGCGCCGCGACGGTGTTGGCCGGGTCGGCGCAGATGCCCAGGGACGGGTTGTCCACTGCGCGGATCACGTCAAGGATCAGCGAGGTGGGCACCTGCTCGTAGGTTTCCACCGCGATCTTCACCCCGGCCGCTTCAAACTCGGGCAGGACGTCCTTGAAGATCGCTACGGCTTCGTCCGTCGTGGGGGTGTGGCCCGGGACGTTGAACATGGTCCGCAGCAGCGGCGAGCCCAGGATCCCGGCGATGTGCAGGAATTTCCGCAGGTGCTCCGGGCGGATGCCCTTGGTACCGAGCTCCAGCGAGATGCCCAGCCGGTCCGCCGTGGCCCGGACGGCCTCAAGTTCGGCGTCAGCCATGGCTTCGAGCGGGGCGTAGTCGCAGATCTGGAACAGGTCCACGCCCAGTTCCTTGGTCCGTTCCAGCGCCTGGTGGATGTTCAGCGGTTCGGCGACCTTGTCCGAGAGCTGCCAGAAGAACGCGTAGCTGCTCAGGCCGATCCGTGAGCCCTGCCCGATGCGTGAGCCGGTGGTGGCCGTCATGCTTTGGCCTCCGTCCCGGCCAGCAGGCCAAGCCGCGCAGCAGCCTCGTCCAGGATGGTCTTCAGCGCCTTCGGATCGTGCGCGAAGCGGCCCAGGAACAGGCCGGCGACGGCGGAGTCCAGTTTGGTGATCAGGCCCGGGCCGGCGCTGCCGCCGTAGATCACGCGGCTGTCCGCCTGGCCGGGCAGGGTGCGCAGGTGCGCGTCCAACCCGGTGATGACGGCGCTGATGTACTCCGGCGTTGCCGGTTCAGGGGCGCCGATGGCCCACTGCGGCTCGTAGGCCACGATGGTCCGGCCGGCGGGTCCGAGTGACTGGGCGCGGGTGAGGGCTGCATCGATCTCCGCAGAGCACTGCGCGATGGCCTCTTCCGGGGAACCAGCGAGAAGTTCGCCGACGCACAGGATGGGTGTCAGGCCGTTGCGGTAGGCCGCGGCGGTCTTCAGCCCGATGACCGTGTCGTCCTCGCCGAAGATCCGGCGGCGTTCGGCGTGGCCGACTTCGGCGTAGCGTCCGCCGAGTTCGGCCACGGTCTTGCCGCCGACCTCACCGGTGAACGCGCCTTCGTCTTCCCAGAAGATGTCCTGCGCGCCCGCGGCTGCCCCGGCGGTGCCCAGGATGCGGGCAGCTTCGGGAAGCACCGGGAGGGTGGGCAGTACGAACAGCTCGATCGCACCGTTCTGGACCGCCGGGTGCGCGAACGCGATGGCGGCGACGTCGCGGCAGTAATCAACCGAGCGCTGGTAGCCGAAGTACATCTTCAGGCTGACGCCGATGATGGCCTTCGGTGGTGTCGATTCTCCGGCGCGGGCCGCAGGGCTGTTAGCAGGAAGTGACACCCTCATAGTCCTTAATCAGGGTGACTTTCTCGGCCGAGGCGGAGGTTTCGTCGAACGTGTAGGTCAGCCATTCCTTGGCGAGCCGGCGGGCGAGCTCCAGGCCAACAACGCGCTGGCCGAAGGTGAGGACCTGGACGTTGTTGGACAGGATGGACCGTTCAACCGAGTAGCTGTCGTGCGCGGTGACGGCGCGGATGCCGGGGACCTTGTTCGCGGCGATCGCCACGCCGAGGCCGGTGCCGCAGACCAGCAGGGCACGGTCGGCCTTGCCGGCGGCGATGAGCTCGGCGGCGGCGATGGCCACGGACGGGTAAGGGGTGTGGCTGGTGGCGTCCACCCCGACATCCGTGACGGACTCGACCAGGTCGGAGGCCTCCAAATCAGCCTTCAGGGCTTCCTTGTACTCGAAACCGGCGTCGTCGGCTCCAACAATCAGGCGCAGTTTGGCGCTCATGCTTTCTCCTTAATGGTTGTCCGCTCGATGAGCGTGTTGTGGATGGCTCGGATGATCAGCGCCATGGACACGGCACCCGCGTCCGGCGTGCCGAGGCTCTTCTCGGCGTGCGGGCGGGCGCGGCCCATGAGGGGCAGCAGCGCGGCGGTGTCTTCGGCGGCCTGCTCCGCGGTCACGGCGGCGGCGGCCCAGGCCTCGGTAAGGGACTTCCCGGCCCCGACGCCGGAGGCCAGGGCATCGCGGAACGGAACCAGGACGTCCACCAGGGTTTTGTCGCCCGGTTTGGCCTTGCCGAAGTCCATGATCGCGGCCGCGGCGCCCGCGACTCCGGCGGCGACAGCACCGGCGTCGGGCGCTTTGCTGTCACCGACGGCGTCACCGACGGCCCGCAGGGCCATGCCCCAGAGGGCGCCGGAGGTGCCGCCGGCCTTGTCGGCCCAGGCGTCAGCGGCGAAGTGCAGGGTGGTCGCGGCACCGGCACCGCGGGCGACGGCGTCCGTCGCGGCTTCGACGGCGGCGCGGACACCGCGTTCCATGCCGATGCCGTGGTCACCGTCGCCGGCGATCGCATCGATCCGGCCCAGTTCGTCGGCGTTGGCGTCGACGACGGCTTTTGCGGCGCCGAGGGCGGCGAGGATGCGGATGGCTCCGGCGCGGGACTCGTCGGTCGCGTCCGGGATGGCGTGTTCGGCCTCGGTGAGGTCGCCGGCGTCACTTGGTTCCAGGGCGTCGGCTGTGACGGCGCCGCGGCGGAAGGCCGGGGCATCTGCCGGGGCGTTCCAGAGGGACTCGAGTTCCTCGTCGAGCCAGAAGAGTGTCAGGGAGGTGCCGGCCATGTCGAAGCTGGTGACCAGTTCGCCGACCTGCGGTTCCACCGCTTCCAGACCGGCTTCGGCCAGGAGCTGGGCGACGCGGCGGTAGACGACAAAGAGCTCTTCGTACTTGACGCTGCCCAGCCCGTTCAGGATGGGGACCACGCGGGCGCCGCTGGTCTCGAGGCCCTCGGGTACTTCGGTGAGGAGTTTGGCGACCAGCAGCTCGGCGAGCTCGTCCGCCGTCGGGATGTCGGTTTCGTCGATGCCGGGTTCGCCATGGATGCCCATGCCCACGGCCATCCGGCCTTCGGGGACGGAGAACAGCGGGTGGTCCGCGCCCGGCAGGGTGCAGCCGGTGAACGCGACGCCGAAGGAGCGGGTGCGGTCGTTGGCGCGCTCGGCGATTTCCACCACTGAGTCCATCGAGTAGCCGGCTTCCGCGGCAGCGGCCGCGACCTTGAAAACGGTCAGGTCCCCGGCGATGCCGCGGCGCTTGGCACGTTCGGACAGCGGGGCGGAGGAGACGTCGTCGGTGACGGCGATGCTGCGGCAGTCGATGCCCTCCTTCCGGAGGCGGTCCTGGGCCTGGTTGAAATGCAGGACATCGCCAGCGTAGTTGCCGTACCCCAGGAGCACGCCGCCGCCGTTGCTGGCCGCCTTCGCCACGTTGTAGACCTGTTGGGCGGACGGCGAAGCGAACAGGTTGCCCATGGCGGCGCCGTGCGCGAGGCCCTGGCCCACCAAACCTGCGAAGGCCGGGTAATGGCCGGAGCCGCCGCCGATCACCAGCGCCACCGTCTCCGGCGTGCTCTTGGTGTTGCGGACAACGCCGCCCGGGACACGCTTGACCCAGCGGCCGTGGGAGGCGACAAAGCCCTCGATCATTTCGTCAGCAAAGGCTGAGGGTTCGTTGAACAGGCGGGTCATGGGAAAGCTCCTGGGGTTATTGCTCGCTCCGGTGGCTCGACCACCGGTTAGTTGAATTGGTGCGGGGGCGTCCGCGGGTGAGGCGGACGCCCCCGGGTCTGTTACGGCTCGGAGTGGTGTCCGGCTCCCTGGGGATCCAGTGCCTCGGCGGGGATGCCCTCGCTGACCTTGCCGGAGCGGCTGAGCACCACCATCAGGATCGAGGAGAGGAGCATAAAGCCGCCTACTACGAACATCGGAACGGTGTAGCCGCCGGTGAGGTCCTTCAGCCAGCCGGTGACGTAGCCTGCGCTGAAGCCGGCCAGGTTGCCGATCGTGTTGATCAGGGCGATGCCGGCAGCCGCAGCTGCACCGGTCAGGAACTGCGTGGGTACAGTCCAGAAGTTGGGCAGGGCCGCGAAGATGGACATCGCGGTGATGGTGATGACGGCGATGGTGGCCGCCGGGGATCCGGCGAACAGTGCCAGCGGGATGCTCAGGCCGCCGATGAGGGCGGGGAGGGCAATGTGCCAGGTCTTGACGCCGCGCTTGGTGGCGTCCTTGGACCAGAAGTACAGGGCGAACGCTGCCGGCAGGTACGGGATTGCGGTGATCAGGCCCTTCTGGAGGACGTCGAACTTGGTGCCGTAGATGCCTTCGAAACCGGCGATGATGGTGGGGAGGAAGAAGCCGAGGGCGTATAGGCCGTAGATGAAGCCGAAGTAGATGGCGGAAAGCATCCAGACGCGGCCGTTGCCGAAGACGGTGCGGACGCTGACGTGCTTGTTGCTGGCCGCGGTTTCCTTCTTTTCTTTCTCCAGGGCGCCGGTCAGCCAGGTCTTTTCGTCCTGGGTCAGCCACTTGGCCTTGGCGGGGGAGTCAGCCAGGTAGAACCAGGCGATGATGCCGATGATGATGGCGGGGATGGCGACGCCGAAGAACATCACACGCCAGCCGGCGAGCCCGAAGAGGCCGTGCTGCTGGATGAGGAGGCCTGCCAGCGGCGCACCGATCACGGTGGTCAGCGGCTGGGCCAAGTAGAACAGTGCGAGGATCTTGCTGCGGTGCCGGGAGGGGACCCAGAGGCTCAGGAACAGGATGGCGCCGGGGAAGAAGCCTGCTTCAGCCACACCCAGGATGAAGCGCAGGACGTAGAGCTGCTCAACGTTGCCTACCCAGGTAAACAGCAGGGAGACGATGCCCCAGCTGACCATGATGCGGGCGAGCCAGCGGCGGGCGCCGAACTTGTGCAGGGCCAGGTTGCTGGGAACTTCCAGCAGGATGTAGCCGATGAAGAAGACTCCGGACGCGAAGCCAAACTGGGCTGCCGAGAGGGCCAGGTCCGTGTTCATGCCGTTGGGGCCGGCGAACGAGATGGCCGTGCGGTCCAGGTAGTTGATGAAGAACATCAGGGCGACGAACGGGACAAGCCGTACCGCCACTTTCCTGATTGCGGATTTTTCGACCACCGATTGTGTGGTGTCCACGTTGACTCCTAGATGTTGATGTCCCGGCTGCGTCCGTCACTGGAGGCTTGGGGTCTGTTCAACGCCGGAAGGGATTGGGGGCCAACCGGCGGCTAAAGCATTGTGACCTTAACGATAGGAGCGAATCCTAAATTGGTCAACCGGTTGACGTGTTCATTTTTTGAATTTCATGATGGCGGCTGGTGGCGGGGCTGGTTGCTACGCTTGGGAGGTGTCCATAAACTCCGCCGCATCGACGGCCAAGATCAGCGCAGCGCTCGGTTCCGTGGGCCAGGGCTCCGTTGTCTCTGAGGTTGCCGAGCGTTTGCTGGCCTATTTCACCAGTGGTGATATCGCCGTCGGCACGCGTCTTCCGGCGGAGCGCCAGCTGGCTGCCTCCCTGGGGGTTGGCAGGTCTGCCGTGCGCGAGGCGCTCGCCGCCCTGGAGATCCTGGGGATCGTCATTGTCCGCCCGGGGTCCGGCACGTACCTCCGCGACGGCATCTCCGAACTCCTGCCCCGCACGTTGAGCTGGGGCCTGATGCTGGGCGCGCCCCGGACGCGTGAGCTGGTGGAATTGCGGAGCGGCCTGGAGGTCCAGGCTGCGCAGCTCGCCGCCGACAGGATCACCGATGAGGCGCTGGAGCGCATGCGCGGCAACCTGGCCACCATGGCGGAAACGCTCGATGACCTTGCCGCCTTTGTTGAAGCGGACGCTGCCTTCCACCGCGAAATCGCCGAGAGCTCCGGCAACCAGGTCCTGCAGGAGCTCCTACAGAGCATTCGTTCACTGCTGCGCATCTGGGTGGACCGGGCGCTGACCGACGAAGGCCATGCGGCGTCGGCCCTCAAGGAGCACGCGGAAATTTTCGCTGCCCTGGAGGCGCGTGATGCCGAGGCTGTCACCAAGACCATGCGCTCGCACATGCTCACGGCTTCCCGGCGCCTCCTCGCCGGCTTCGACGCCTCGCAGTAGGGTTTTCGGACCGTTTGCGTAGTCCGGCCGGCTCCCGGGGGTCCGACTATTGGTCAACCGGTTGACTTGTGCATGGCGCTGATTCCATAATCGGGTATGGCCTGCCTCACAGGCCCTCTTTGAGTTTGCTTCAGCGACGCCGGGCACCCGGGCCACAGCAGCCCCGGGCAAGGCAGAGAGCAGTGCCGTGTTTTTCCAGCCCCTGACCGATGACCAGCCCGAACCGTCCGCTTCCGTCCAGGCCCGGCTGGCACCTCCTGTCCGGGTACTGTCCGCGGGACCGTGGACTGCCCGGCTTGTGGGCGACGAGCTGGCCCACATCAGTTATGCGGGCCGCCGTGTGCTGCGGGCCGTCAAGGCTGTTGTCCGGGACCAGGACTGGCGGACTCCGCAGCCTTCGGTCCGAAGCGTCGAGATCAAGCAGGACGACGATGGCCTGCACGCGCGCTGGACCGTTACGTTTGCCGGCTACGGCGTGGAGTATGACGCCGTCCTGAGCGCCGTTTTCACTCCCGCGACTCTGGACATTTCCTTCGAGGGCACTGCTGCGCACGCCTTCCGGAGCAACCGGATCGGCCTGGTGGTGCTCCACGCGCCCGCCGACGCGGGCCGGGACATCACTGTTGAACACTCCGACGGCGGCAGCACGGCCGCGCAGTTTCCCCGCGACATCAGCCCTCACCAGCCGTTTATGGACATCGCGGCCCTCGAATGGGCCGATGCCGGCACAGCCTTCCGGCTGTCGTTCACCGGTGACGTCTTTGAGACGGAGGACCAGCGGAACTGGACGGATGCCTCCTTCAAGACCTACAGCACGCCGCTGTCCCGCCCGTTTCCTGTGGACGTCGCGGCCGGGGACACTGTCAGGCAGGCCGTTCTCCTGGAGGCCGCCACCCTGGAGCCGCAGGAGGCCGTGGAAGCGGCCGCCGTTGCAGGCGCTGGCGACGCCGGTGGGCCCATGGTGGTCACCGCGCATATAGGCGGTGAATCCGGCCGGGTTCCGGCGCTGGCGGTAGTTGCCGGGTCGCAGCCGGGCTTGCTCCCTGCGATCCCCGGACTCGACGCCATCATGGTGGAGCTCGTGGAAGATTCGGGAGGCGCTGGCCCCTCCGGCTCTTCTCGGTCTGGCTCTGGCCGGTCCGGCTGGGCTGCCCAGCTGCAGTCGGCGGCCGCCGCGGCCGCCGTCCACGGAGCCGGGCTGGACATCCGGGCAGTAACCGCGGACCCGGCCGGTGCCGTGGCAGACCTCGCCCCGTACCTGGCCGAAGCCAAGAGGTTCGCCGTGTTCCATCCCGCCAGCCACGTCACCGAGCCGGACCGTTGGCAGGGATTTAAGGCATCGGTGCGTGCCGCAGGGTTCAGCGGAAGCCTCGTCGCCGGAACCCGCGCCCACTTCACGGAACTGAACCGCGACAGCAGCCGCACGCCGTCGGACTCCGACGCACTGACGTTCAGCATCACGCCGCAAATGCACAGCACCGAGGCCGCGCACATCATCGACAGTGTGCCGATGCAGCGGCTCGCGGCCCGCAACGCGCTGAGTCTGGCGGGAGGACGGCCTGTCCACGTGGGCCCGGTGACACTGCTGCCGAGGTTCAACGCTGTGGCCACGTCCGGCGATGCTGCCGAAGCCGAAGCGGATGAACTGCAGGACCAGCCGTTCACCGCGGCGTGGATGCTGGCGAGCATCAGTGCGCTGACCCTGGACGGGGTAGCGTCCGTCAGCTACTTCGAGACGTCCGGTCCGAGGGGGATCTCCGACGCCGCCGGCCGGCTGAATCCGGCCGGTGAACTGCTGAAGCAACTCGCCGCGCTGCGGGACTCCGTGGTGTTGGCGGTCGACGTCGAGGCGGGGGAGGCGCAGGCGGACGCTGTGACTTTGTACCCGGTGCAGTCACCGGAGGGTCTGGTGATCTTCGCCGGGAATCTCTCCGGTGCAGCGGTTGCCGTGGACGTCCGGCTCCCGGGCACTGTCAGCGCGGGCGACGGCGACACCGCACCTGGGCGGCTGGCCCTCGGACCGTGGTCCGCCGGCGTCGTCCGTTTTCCGGCAGTCGATGTTCCGGCACCCAACTGATCCGCCCCACATACTTGCTGCCGGCTTCCGACGGCGGCGCCACCTTAGCGAAAGGAGACCCCGATGGGTCTGCGTCTTGAAGGAAAAACTGCCCTCGTCACGGGGGCCGGCTCCGGGATCGGCCTGGCCGTTGCCCAGCGGTTCGTCGCCGAAGGGGCCACGGTCTACTTCGCCGACATCAATGTGGAGGCCGCCGAGAAGGCCGCCGCCGCCACGGGCGCTTCCGGTGCGCACGCCCTCCGGATGGACATTTCGGACGAGGCGAGCGTTATTGCCGCCTACGCCGCCGTGGCCGGGAAGCTCGATGTGGTGGTGGCGAACGCCGGAGTCCAGCTGTTCGGGCAGGACGCCAAGGTGGGCGACCTGGACCTGGCCGTCTGGGAGAAGACGGTCACCATCAACCAGCGCGGAGCGTTCCTCACCCTCAAGCACGCCGTACGGGCCATGGAAGGACACGGCGGGTCCATCATCTGCACGGGAAGCCCCACGGCCGTGGTGGCCTGCGGGCAGACGTTCACCGCGTACACCAGCTCCAAAGCCGGGGTCCACGGCCTCGCGAGGGTGGTCGCGGCCGATTACGCGCACGCCGGAATCCGGGTGAACATCGTGGTTCCGGGTTACACCGAAACGCCCCTGGTCCAGGCCATCGCGGACGACCCCGTCAGCCGCGCCGGCCTGGTGGACTCCACCATGCTGGGGCGGCCCGGGACTGCAGCAGATGTGGAGGGCATCATGGTGTTCCTCGCCAGCGACGACTCCGCGTACGCCACCGGCGGGATCTTCACCGTGGACGGCGGCCTGACGGCCCTGTAGCAGCGCTTCCGCGTGGCGTTGCGGCGGCGGAGGCGGGGCCACCTGTGTACGTCCGCGAACTGGCAGGTAATGCCCTTAAAACTCGGTTTTGCGGGCGTTACCTGCCAGTTCGCGCGAGGAAACTTGGGGCCGCAAGTGTACGTTCGCGCTGTGGTGTTCCGGGTAGGAGGAGGGGGAACCCTAAAACTTTTCCGTGGTGATGGCCTCAAGGAACGCGACCACTTCGGCTGGCATGTCCACTGAGTCGTTGTCGAGAAGCCACTGCACCTGCAGGCCATCCATGAGGGCGGCGAGCTGGCGTGCGGCGGCGGCGGGCACGATGCCGGGACGCAACTGGCCCCGCCCGTCCAGGTCGTCAAACGCGTCGGTCATGGTGCCGCGGACCCAGTTGTAGCGCCGTTGGAAGTACTCGTGGGCAGGATGGTCGGGATCGGTGGCTTCAGCGGACAGGACGCAGTACAGGGCGACCAGGCCGGGGATGGTGGTGTTGTAGCGCGTGAGCTCCACCAGGCCGTGGAGCAACTCAATCCCCTGGGCAGTCAGGGCGCCCGTCCGCGTTACGGATTCCTCGTCCCTCAAGGTCAGGACAGCCTCCAGCAGTGCCTCCTTGCTGGGGAAGTGATGCAGCAGCCCGGCCTGGCTCAGGCCCACTTTGTCGGCCACGTCCTTCAGCGATCCCGCACGGTAGCCGGACGTCGAAAACACCTCAAACGCGGCCGTCAGGATCTCCTGGCGGCGGGCCTCGGTCTTGGCGTAGCTGCCCCGCGGCCGGCCCCGTCGTGGGGCCTCAATGACCGCGCTGGCCGGTGTGTCTGTCATCACATAACCCTAACAAGCTAGTTTTCGCTCGCTGTCCGCCGATTGGTCAACCGCTGTGGTTGGCGTCACATTTCGCGACGTTTCAAAATTCCAAAACAAAAACCTAGTACCCACTAGGTTTTCATGTTACGGTCTTTCTCAATGGCCGTCCATGGTGGACGCCACTGACCGTGAAAGGGACCAAAGATGTTCCGATCCAAGCGAATGGCCGCCGTAGTTGCCGCCGTTGCCCTGAGCCTCGCCGGCTGCTCCGCCGGTGGAGATGCCACCGCAGAACAGTCCGCACAAACACTCACCCTCGGCGCCATCCAGTCGCCCAAGACGTTCGATGCCAGCCAGTCCGAATTCGCCAACCTCTCGCCGTTCTACCAGGCCGTATACGACACCCTGCTCCGCATGCAGCCGGACGGCACGCTGGTGCCCATGCTGGCGACCGAGTGGAACTACAACGCGGACAAGACCGTCCTGACCCTGAAGCTGCGCGATGACGTGAAGTTCACCGACGGCACCGCATTCAACGCCGACGCCGCCAAGCAAAACCTCGAGCGCTTCAAGGCCGGGACCTCCCCGGACGCCCAGTTCCTTGCGGCGCTGAAGACGGCCACGGCCGTCGATGCGACCACTCTGGAGCTGACCCTCTCCGCCCCGGATCCGGCCTTCCTGAACTACCTGTCCAAGGATGCGTCGTTCATGCAGAGCCCGAAGTCCTTCGGAAACGCGGACATCGCCACCAACCCGGTCGGTTCCGGCCCCTACGTGCTGGACACTGCAGCCACCGTCACCGGAACGTCCTACACGTACAAGCGCAACCCCGACTACTGGGACAAGGACCTGGTCCACTACGACAACCTGGTCCTGAACGTCTACCTCGACCAGACGTCGCTGCTGAACGCCATCAAGTCCGGCACCCTGAACGCCGCCAACACCATCGACAACAACACGCTGACGGAGATCGAGGCCGCAGGCTACAAGGTCAACCCGCTCCAGCTGAACTGGGCCGGCCTGCTGATCTTCGACCGCGCGGGCACCACCAACCCGGCCCTCAAGGACGTCCGCGTCCGCCAGGCCCTCAACTACGCCTTCGACACGAAGGCGATGCTTGCATCCATCGGCCAGGGCTACGGTGAGCAGACCACCCAGGTGTTCCCGCCGTCGTCGGACGCTTATGACAAGTCGCTGGACTCCCGCTACGCCTACGACCCGGCAAAGGCCAAGGCACTGCTGGCCGAGGCCGGCTACGCCAGCGGCCTGACCCTGAAACTGCCGTCCTCCACCCTCCTGGGCAACACCATTCCGGCGCTGATCACCCAGCAGCTCAAGGATGTGGGCATCACCGCAGAATTCACCGACACCGGCAACAACTTCATCGCCGACCTCCTGGCACCGAAGTACGGGGTGAGCTACATGATCCTGGAGCAGCAGTCCGACTGGCAGCTGATCAACATGAAGCTCACCCCGGGCGCCCCGTGGAACCCGTACAACTACGAGGATCCCAAGGTGGACGAACTGGTCAACAAGATCCACGTCGGATCTGCGGACGAGCAGAAGTCCGCGGCCAAGGAACTGAACAAGTACATCGTGGAGCAGGCCTGGTTCGCCCCGTGGTTCCGCCCGCAGTCCAGCTTCGTCACCGACGCCAAAACCAACGTCGAGGTCCAGACGGGTAACGCCTACCCGTTCATCTGGTCCTTCACCCCCGCCTCCTAGCGGACAGCTGCCGGACGGGGCCGCATCGCAGCGGTCCGGTCCGGCAGCTTCAGGAACCTTCCTTAAGGATTTTCGAATGTACCGATTCGTGCTGCGGCGCCTGTTTTCCGGTGTCCTTTTGCTGTTCGTCATCACCACGGTCGCCTACCTGCTGCTCTACGCAGGCGGCGGCGACATCGCCCGCCGCATCGTGGGCCCCACCGCCAGCGACGCCCAGGTTGCGCTGAAAGCCACCCAGCTGGGCCTGGACCGTCCGCTCCTGGTCCAGTACTGGGACTGGCTCACCAGCGCACTGACCGGCGACCTCGGCCGGTCCTGGTTCAACGGCCAGCTCGTCAGCGCCAGCGTCAGCAGCCGGGTCTCCGTCACCATCTCCCTGGTCCTGGGGGCTACCATCATCGCGGCCGTCGTCTCGATCGTTGTGGCCGTCTGGGCGGCGGTCCGCCGCGGCTGGGTTGACCGTGTGGTCCAGTTTGTGGGCGTCCTCGGCTTCGCCATCCCGGGCTTCCTGATCGCACTGGGCCTGGTGTCCCTGTTCGCCCTGAACCTCAAGTGGTTCAAGGCCACCGGTTATGTCCCTATTACGACGTCGTTCGGCGGCTGGGCGGCGACGGTCACCTTGCCGATCATCGCCCTCTCCATCGGCTGCATTGCAGCCGTGGTCCAGCAGGTCCGCGGCTCACTGATCGATGCGCTCCGCCAGGATTACGTCCGGACGCTGCGCGCCCGCGGATTGTCCTTCAACCGAGTTGTCTACAAGCACGTCCTGCGCAACGCCGGCGGCCCTGCCCTGGCCGTGCTCGCTGTGCAGTTCATCGGGCTGCTGGGCGGCGCCGTCATTGTTGAACAGATCTTCGCTCTGCCCGGGCTCGGGCAGATCACAGTCACCGCCACCGGCCAGGCCGACATCCCGGTCGTGATGGGAGTCGTCGTCGCGACGGCCGCCATCGTGGTGACCGTCAACCTCATCATCGACCTCGCCCAGGGCTGGCTCAATCCGAAAGTTCGGCTGTCATGATCGAAACTCCCCTCGTACTGCCCACGACGGCAGCCAAGGTTTCCCTTTTCCGCAGGCTCCTGACCCACCCCACGGGCGCGGCTTCCCTGTTGCTGCTGGTCCTGGTGGCCCTGGCCTCCGTCCTCGCGCCGCTGCTGGCCACCCATGATCCCGGCACCGCCAGCCTGCAGGATGTGCTGGCGAAGGCCGGGTCCGAACACCTTCTTGGTGCCGACAGCGCCGGCCGCGACGTCTTCAGCCGTCTGCTGTTCGCCGGCCAGTTCAGCCTCGCCGGCGCTCTCCTGGCCCTCGCCGTGGCGATGGTCCTCGGCGTCACCGCCGGCCTGGTCGCCGGGTACTACGGCGGCTGGTTCGACTCGGTCTCCTCCTGGGTCACGGGCCTGATGATGGCCCTTCCCGGCATGGTGGTGCTGCTGGCAGCCCGTGCCGTGGTGGGCCCGTCCATGTGGCTGTCCATGATGATCTTCGGCGTCCTGCTCTCGCCCGCCTTCTTCCGGCTGGTCTACGCCTCCGTCACCGCTGTCCGCAACGAGCTCTATGTGGATGCGGCACGCGTTTCCGGGCTCAGCGATTTCCGGATCATCGGCCGGCACATCCTGACCGTGGTCCGGGCCCCTGTGATCATCCAGTCCGCCATGGTCCTGGGCATTGCCATCGCCATCCAGGCCGGCCTGGAGTTCCTCGGCCTGGGCGACCTGAACATCCCCACCTGGGGCAGCATGCTCAATGACGGCTTCATCAACATCTTCAAATCCCCCACCCTGGTCCTGTGGCCGTCCCTGATGATCGGCCTGGTCTGCATCGCCCTGACGCTGCTGGCCAACGCCATGCGCGACGAACTGGAACGCAGCCGCGGACCGGTGAAGAAGAGCCGCAAAGCCGCGGCAGCGGCCGCAGCAGCAGACGCCGAAGGTGCCTCCGAGAAGCGCGGTGCCGCCGCCGTCGTACACCCCGACGAACCCGCCGGTGCACAAAACTGCAACGCCGGCGAGCTGCTGCTGGAAGTCACCGACCTGGGTGTCGGCTACGACCAGCCCGACGGTTCCACCACCCACGTGGTCAACCACGTTGGCCTCACAGTACGCCGCGGCGAAGTCCACGGGCTGGTGGGCGAATCCGGGTCCGGCAAGACACAGACCGCGTTCTCCATCCTCCGGCTCCTGCCCCAGGGCGGACGCATCACCGGCGGGTCCATCTTCTTCGAGGGCAAGGACCTGGCGCACCTCTCCGAAAAGGAGATGACCAAGGTCCGCGGGAAGCGCATCGCATACATCCCGCAGGAACCCATGTCCAACCTCGACGGCGCGTTCACCATCGGCAGCCAACTGACGGAGCCCATGCGGGTCTGCCTTGGCATCTCCAAAGCCGAAGCACGCAAACGCGCCCTTGCCCTGCTGGCCAAGGTGGGCATCCCCAACCCGGAACGCACTTTCAACGCCTACCCGCACCAGATCTCCGGCGGCATGGCCCAGCGCGTCCTGATCGCCGGCGCCGTCTCCTGCGAACCGGACCTGCTGATCGCCGACGAACCCACCACCGCCCTGGACGTCACCGTTCAGGCCGAAGTCCTGAACCTGCTCCGCGAGCTTCAGGACGAACTGAACATGGGCGTCATCCTGGTGACCCACAACTTCGGCGTGGTGGCCGACCTCTGCGACCGCGTCTCGGTGATGCAGACCGGCCGCGTGGTGGAAACCGGACCGGTCCGGGCCATCTTCAACGATGCCCAGCACCCGTACACCCGCCAGCTGCTCGAGGCGATCCTCGAGGACACGGCGCCCCGCGGACAGTACCCCGCCGCCGGAAAGACCACCGCGGCACCAGCCGACGGCCAGCCCGCCGGGCCGAAGACACTCAAAGGAGTGACGTCATGACCGACACCCTGCTCGACGTCAAGGACGTCGTGGTCGAATACCCGCTCAAGGGCTTCCGGAAGGAACCGTTCAAGGCCCTCAAAGGCGTTTCCCTGGACATCCGGCCCGGCGAGACAGTGGGCCTGGTGGGGGAGTCCGGTTCGGGAAAGACCACCCTGGGCCGCGCCGTGCTTGGCCTGGCGCCTGTCACCGGCGGCAGCATCAAATACCGCGGGCAGGAGATTTCCAAGGCCACCCGGGCCCAGCGCAAGGAACTCAGCCACGAGATCCAGGTGGTCTTCCAGGACCCGTACACCTCGCTGAACCCGTCCATGACCATTGAGCAGATCCTCACCGAGCCGCTCACCGTCCGCAAGGTGGACCGCCAGGCCGCCAACAAGCGCGTGGCCGAACTGCTGGACCAGGTCAGGCTGCCGCACGGCGCCGCGCACCGGCTGCCGCGTGAATTCTCCGGCGGCCAGCGCCAGCGCGTCGCGATCGCCCGGGCACTTGCCCTGGACCCGAAGCTGATTGTCTGCGACGAACCCGTCTCCGCCCTGGACCTCTCCACCCAGGCCCGGGTCATGGAACTGTTCATCGAGATCCAGGAACGCACCGGCGTCGCCTACCTCTTTGTCTCCCACGACCTCGCCGTGGTCCGGCACCTCAGCCACCGCGTGGCCGTGATGTACCACGGCGAGATCGTGGAATGGGGCGACGGCGAACAGGTCACCGGGGCACCGGAGCACCCGTACACGCAGCGGCTCTTTATGGCCGCCCCCATCCCCGATCCCGACCGGCAGGCCAAACACCGCGCCGACAGGCTCCGGCTCCTGGAACTCCAGCAACAGCAGGACGTCCAGGCCGGCGTCGCCTGACCTCCGGGCCCGAGACAGACAGCCGCCTCATCAACACTGCGGAGCACCGACACGTCCTCCGCAGGAACAGCCAAGAAAGCCACTATGGAAACCCTCACCACTGACACGAACGCCGACGAAACCACTGACCAGAACACCGACGCCCGGCTGAAGTCCCTCCTGGCTGAACTGACGCTCGAAGAGAAGGTCCAGCTACTGACCGGCCGGGACTTCTGGACCACCTGGCCGCTGGAGAAGATCGGCCTGCGCCGGATGCTCTTCTCCGACGGGCCCACCGGGGTCCGCGGCGAGGTGTGGGACGAGCGCGAGCCGTCGATGAACTTCCCGTCGGCCGCCGCGATCAGCTCCTCCTGGGATCCGGCGATCGCTGACCGGCTTGGTGCCGCGTCCGCCGTTGAGGCCCGCCGCAAGGGCGTGGATGTTGTCCTTGGCCCCACCATCAACCTGCACCGCTCGCCCCTGGGCGGCCGCCACTTCGAGGCATTCAGCGAGGACCCCGTCCTCACCGCCGAACTCGCCGCCGCCTACGTGGCCGGCGTGCAGCGCAACGGCGTGGGCGCCACCCCGAAGCATTACATCGCCAACGATTCCGAAACGGACCGCTTCACCGTGGACGTCAAGGTCGGCGACAGGCCGCTGCGCGAGCTGTACCTGCTCGCCTTCGAGAAGGCCATCGTCGAGTCGAAGGCATGGCTGGTGATGAGCGCGTACAACTCCATCAACGGCGCCACCGCCACAGAAAACGACCTGCTGGAAACCCCGCTGAACAGTGAATGGGGTTTCGATGGTGTGGTGATCAGCGACTGGACCGCCGTGCGCAGTATTAACAGCGCGAACGCCTCCCAGGACCTGGTCATGCCGGGCCCGGACGGCCCGTGGGGCGAGTCCCTGGTGGTGGCCGTGAAGTCCGGCCAGGTCCCCGAGGCCGCGATTGACCGCAAGGTGTTCCGGATCCTGCAGCTCGCTGCCCGCGTCGGCGCCCTCGAAGGCTTCGAGCCCGTGGCCGCCGAACCCGTGGACCGTGAGGACCCCATTGCGTTCGCCCGCGAAGCATCCGCCGCCGGCACGGTCATGGTGAAGAACGACGGCGTGCTGCCGCTGGACCCTGCCTCCGTCACCAGGGTCGCTGTGATCGGGCACAACGCCCGCTACGCCCGCACCCAGGGCGGCGGCTCCGCCACCGTGGTCCCGGAAAAAATTGTCACCCCGCTGGACGGGATCCGCGCCGCCTTCGGCAAGGAAAACGTGACCTACAGTGTGGGCGCCGTGGTGCAGGAAGGCATCGCCGAGCTCCCGCTGGAACAGATCACCAACCCTGCCACCGGAACGCCCGGCGTACGGGTCCGGTTCCTGGACTCCAACGGCGAGGAACTCTTCGCGGAGGACCGCCGCTCCACCGCCCTGGTCTGGTTCGGCGGCGACGCACCCATCGCGGCGTCCTCCACTGTCCAGTTCCACACCATCTACACCCCGGACGAGAGCAACCCGGTCAAGCTCGGCTTCTCCACCGTCGGCCACGGCCGGATCTTTGTCGACGGCGTCCTGGCCCGCGAGGCCACCATCGAAGCCACCGGCACCGACCTCGGCGCGGCGTTCCTGGCACCCCCGTCCGCGTCCGTTGAAGTCCAGGCAACCGCGGGCGTCCCGCTGGAGGTCCGGATCGAACTGGACACCGCAGACCGGGAAGGTGCCCTGTCCAACGCCCTGGCCATCACCATCGGCGTGGAAGCGGACGATACTGACCCGGACGCCCTGATCCGCGACGCCGTCGAGGCCGCCCGCGCGGCCGAGATCGCCGTCGTTGTGGTCGGCACCAACTCCCGCGTCGAATCCGAAGGCTACGACCGGACCTCCCTGGAACTGCCGGGCCTGCAGGACCGCCTCGTCCACGCCGTCGCCGCCGCCAACCCCCGCACCATCGTCATCGTCAACTCCGGCTCCCCGGTCCTGCTGCCCTGGCGCGACGAAGTGGCCGCCACCCTGATCGGCTACTTCGGCGGCCAGGAATTCGGCCACGCCCTCACCGACATCCTCACCGGCGCCAGCGAACCCGGCGGCCGGCTCCCCACCACCTGGCCCGCCAGCCAGGAGGATGTCCCGGTCATCAACGTCACCCCCGCACCGGACGGGACCCTGACCTACGACGAAGGCATCCACATCGGTTACCGCGCCTGGCTCAAAGCGGGCACGGAACCGGCCTACGAATTCGGCTACGGCCTCGGCTACACCACCTGGACCACCGACAGCGCCGACGCACCCGCAGAAGCCACACCGGGCGCCGTCGTGCCGCTGACCGTGACCCTGACCAACACCGGCACCCGCGCCGGGAAGAACGTGCTCCAGGCCTACGCCGAAAAGCCAGGCTCTGCCGTCGACCGCCCCGTGCGCTGGCTCGTCGCCTCCACTCCCGTCTGGGCCGGACCCGGCGAAACCGTGACAGCCGTCCTGTATGTCCCCACCCGCCTGCTGGCCTACTGGGACAACGGCTGGACCTACGAGCCGGGCGACTACACCCTCCGCATCGGCTCGTCCGTCACCGACCTGCCGCTCGAAACCACGTTGACGCTGTCCGCAGCAGACCAGGAAGGCGCCGCATGAACCTGCCCAATCCCTTGATGCCCGGCTTCAACCCGGACCCCAGCATCGTCAAGGTGGGCGGGGACTATTACCTGGCCACCTCCACGTTCGAATATCTCCCCGGCATCCCCGTCTACCACAGCACCGACCTGGTCAACTGGACCCGGATCGGGCATGTGGTGGACCGCGAAGGACAGCTGGATTCCAGGGACGTGCCCACGCTCGGCGGCGCCTGGGCACCCACGATCCGCTTCCACGACGGCCTGTTCTACGTGGCCGTCACCGACGCCATGGCCCGCGGCACACTGGTGTTCACGGCCAAGGACCCCGCCGGCCCGTGGAGCGACGGACTCGCCATCGAAGGCGCCATCGGCATCGACCAGGACCTCGCCTGGGACGACGACGGCACCGCCTACATGACCTACTCCGGACTGGACACCGTCACCGGAAACATCAACGAACACGGCGGCATCCTCCAGGTCCGCGTTGACCTTGAGGCGGGCAAGGCACTTGAGGAACCCCGCAGCGTCTGGTCCGGGACGGGCCTGATGTTCCCCGAAGCGCCGCACCTCTACAAGCGCGGCGACTACTGGTACCTCATGATCGCCGAGGGCGGCACCGAGCGCGGGCACAGCGTCAGCATCGCCCGCGGAACATCCCCGGCAGGGCCGTTCGAGAGCAACCCGGCCAACCCCATCCTGAGCGCCCGCAGCACCGACCGGCCCATCCAGAACACCGGCCACGGCGACCTGGTGGAAACCCCCGACGGCGGCTGGGCCATGGTGCTCCTGGGCATGCGGCCCAAGGGCATGACCCGCGCCTTCTCCGCGCTGGGCCGGGAAACGTTCATCACCCCGGTCACGTGGGAGGACGGCTGGCCCGTCGCGGAACCGGTCATCCTGAACCCCCGCGAGGGCGGCACCGCGTTCCGGGATGACTTTGCGGACGCAGAGCTCGACGGCGGCTGGATCGCCGTCCGGCGTTTCCCCGGCGCGTTTGCCTCCACCGAAAAGGTCCCGGGCCGCCTCACGCTCACCAGTGACGGCACCGGCCTCGACGACGCCCGGCCAGCGTTCCTGGGCCGCCGCCAGCAGTCCCAGGTGGAGACGATCGCCGCCCTCGTGGACGCGGGGGAGAACGGCTCGGGCGGGCTGGCCGTCCGTTACGACGAGGCCCACCACTACTCCATCGAAACGGACGGAACCACGGTCACCGCCCGGGCCCGGATCTCTTCGATCGAACAGGCGTGGACGCACACGACCCCCGGCGGGCCTGTGGAACTGCGGATCGAAACCCGCGAGCCGAACCCGGACAACGCCATTGGCAGCCTGAGCTCGGACACCATCGCGCTGCAGGCCGTCATCAGCGGCGAACCGGTCACCCTCGCGGAGCTCGACGGCCGGTACCTCTCTGCCGAGACCGCCGCGTCCTTCACCGGCCGGGTCGCGGGCGTCTTCGCCGGCAACGGCACGGTCACGTTCGACTGGTTCCGCAGCGAAGGCCGCGAACCCCGCTAGGTACGCAACCATCCCGATCCCCATTACGTCTCCGCCCGAAAGGCCCTCCGTGACAAACATGACCCTGACACCGCAGTCAGCCACCCGCCAGCAGACCGCCGTGAGCCGGTTGACCGCGGAGTACCGGACGGACACCCCCTTCGTGGCTGAGCCGCGGCCCCGGCTCAGCTGGGTCACTGCCACTGCGAGCACGGACTGGCAGCAGACCGGTGCCGAACTCCGGCTCAGCCGCGGCGGAACGACGGAAGCGGCAGTGCTCGGAGGCGCCGAGTCCGTGCTCGTGGAGTGGCCCTTCGCACCTATCGCGGCGGGCGAACAGGTGGAGTTGGAAGTCAGGGTCATGGGGAACGACGGCGGCACCACGGACTGGAGCGCGCCGCTGGCTTTGGCGGGCGGCTTTGTGGACGGGCCGTGGGAGGCAGCGGCCATCGGTCTGCCGGCACCGGCCGGGGAAGAGCAGCGGCTGGGCCAGCCCGGCCAGCTGCGCTGCGAATTCATGGTGGGGGAGGGGCTGGCCAGGGCCACCCTGTTCGCCACCGCACACGGCGTCTACCAGGCCGAAATCAACGGCACGGAAGTGGACGACCAGATCCTCAAGCCGGGCTGGACGGCCTACGCGGACCGGCTCAACCACGAAACCACAGACGTCACGGCGCTGCTGACTCCGGGCGCCAACGCCATCGGCGTCTGGCTGGCCGGCGGCTGGTTCACGGAAAAGTACGGTTTCCACGGCTTCGCCAAACCGTTCTACGGCGAACAGCCGGCGGTCAAGGTGGAGCTGCACCTCGAATACGCGGACGGGACGCGGGAAACCGTGGTCAGCGGGCCGTCCTGGCGGGCGTTCACGGGCGGCCCGCTGGTGTCCAGCGGCATTTACGCCGGCGAAGCCTTAGACGCCCGTCGTGCGGAAGCGGGCTGGTCAAGACCCGGCTTCGACGACGCACACTGGCTCCCGGCCGCCGTCGACCCAGACGCGGACTGGGCGGAGGCCACGCCGGCCATCGCCCCGCCCGTGCGCCGCATCGAGGAACTGCCCGTCAGGCATGTCCTGACCACATCCTCCGGCGCCACCGTGCTGGACTTCGGCCAGAACCTGGTGGGCCGCCTCAGGATCCGGGTCACCGGCGAGGCAGGCCGCACCATCACCCTCCGGCATGCCGAAGTCCTCGAAGACGGCGAACTGTCCCTCCGCCCGCTGCGCCAGGCGGCCGCCACCGACACCTACACCCTGGCCGGGAGCGGTGTCGGGGACGGCGGTGCGGAAGCCGTCGAGGAGGAATGGGAACCGCGGTTCACCTTCCACGGCTTCCGCTACGCCCAGGTGGACAACTGGCCCGGCGAGCTGGACCCGGCGGCGATCACCGCCGTCGTGATCCACAACGACATGCGCCGCACCGGCTGGTTCGAGTGCTCCGACCCGCTGCTGAACCGGCTGCACGAAAACGCCCTCTGGGGGATGCGCGGCAACTTCCTGGCCCTGCCCACCGACTGCCCCCAGCGTGACGAGCGGCTGGGCTGGACCGGCGACATCCAGGTCTTCAGCCCCACCGCCAGCTACCTCTATGACTCGCTGGGCTTCCTGGATTCCTGGCTGCGTGACCTTTCGCTCGAACAGGGCCACCGCGACGGCGTGGTCCCCATCATCGTGCCGTCCGTGCTGGGCATGCTCGAATCGCCGGTGGCCGCATGGGGCGACGCCGCCACGGTGGTCCCGTGGGTGCTGTTTGAACGCTTCGGCGACACGGGCCTGCTCCGCCGGCAGTATGCCAGCATGCGGGACTGGGCCGATGCCCTGCTCAAAGTCAGGGACAGTTCCGGTCTGTGGCAGGGCCAGATGCAGCTCGGCGACTGGCTCGACCCCGCCGCACCGCCGGACAAGCCCGGTGCCGCCCGCACCCACGGCGACATCGTTGCCAGCGCCTACCTTTTCCGCTCTTTGAATCTCGTGGCCCAGGCGGCCGCCATTCTGGGGAACGACGCAGACCACGGCACCTACGCGGCGCTCGCCGAGGAGACCCGGCAGGCATTCCTGGCCGAGTACGTGACGCCTTCCGGCCGGATGGTTTCGGACGCGCAGACGGCCTACTCCCTGGCCCTGATGTTCGGCATCAGCACCGACCCGGCCCAGCGCCAGGCCCTGGGCGGCCGGCTCGCCGAGCTCGCCCGGCTCGGTGGCTACCGGATCGCCACCGGGTTTGTGGGCACCCCGCTGATCGCCGACGCACTGACCGTCACCGGCCACCTGGATGCCGCCGAGCGGCTGCTCACCCAGATCGAATGCCCTTCCTGGCTGTACCCCGTGACGCAGGGTGCCACCACCATCTGGGAACGCTGGGACTCCATCCTCGAGGACGGCAGCGTCAACCCCGGCGAAATGACCTCCTTCAACCACTACGCGCTGGGCGCCATCGCCGACTGGATGCACCGCACCGTGGCAGGCCTGTCCCCGTCGGCGCCAGGGTACCGGAAACTGGGCATCGCACCGCGCCCGCTGAACAGCCTGACGCACGCGGCGACGTCGCATGAGACGCCCTACGGCCTGGCCAAGGTCGCGTGGAAGCGGGTCGGGGACCGGATCCTGGTGGACGCCACGGTGCCCCCGGGGACCACCGCTGTGGTCTCGCTCCCGGACGGCTCCGCGGAGTTTGTTGTGGGCTCGGGCCGGCACAGCTGGGACGTTCCCGACGCCGGGCCGGCAGCTGAGCCGGGCGCGGCCTCGCTGGACACCCCGCTCGCGGACATCATGGACGATCCCGAGGCCTACGCGGCAGTCTGGCGGGCCATCGACGCCCATGATCCGGCAGGGGCTGCCGCCTTCCGCAAGGACACCGTCTGGTACCGGCAGACCACGCTGGACCAAAGCCTGATCTTCACCCGGCCCGCCGTCAAGAAGGACATCGCCACCGCCCTGGCTGCCCTCTCCGGCAACCGCGCCGCCCAAATCCCTAAAAACTCCTGAACTCCTTACATCCACAAATAAAGAAGGCCCCGATGACCACTTTCACCGCCGAGAGCCCGCTGTACTTCGTGATGCGGCACGCCGAAGGCAACCGCATCCTGAGCGAGCATGTCCCCACGCTGACCAACAACCCCCTGCTGCACACCCTGTACTTCCATGAGGTGGGCATGATCCTGGGCACCGAGGAAGCACTGAAAGGGAAGCCCGCCGAGGTGGCGGAGATTCTGCGCCTGATCGGCGGGCTGGAACCGGAGGACACGGTGGCGCAGCGCGCCGCGGCAGCCGCCGTCGACGTACCCGCCCCGGCTGCCGGCTACGAGCCGGAAACCGTGGAGCGGGGCAGCGCGGCTGTTTCGCTGCCCACGACGGTGGCGGCGCAGGAACGCTTCGAAGTCACCTTCGCCGGGCCCGCGCACGGCAACCCGTTCACCGACGTCGACCTCCGGGCCGTGTTCACCGCCCCCTCCGGCAAGGTACTCAGCGTCCCCGGTTTCTACGACGGCGACGGGACGTACAAGGTCAGGCTCCTGGTCCCGGAATCGGGGGACTGGACGTTCAGCACGTCCAGCAACGCCCGCTCGCTCGACGGCATCACCGGCGCCTTCAGCGCAGCGGAGGCCGCTGAGGGCGTGCGGGGCGTGGTGCGCGTGGCCAGCACCTTCCACTTCGCGTACGACGACGGCACACCCTACCTGCCGATCGGCACCACGGCCTACGCCTGGACCCACCAGGGCGACGCCCTGGAAAAGCAGACCCTGGACACCCTGGCCGCGGGGCCGTTCAACAAGATGCGGATGTGCGTCTTCCCCAAGTCGTACCTGTTCAACGAGAACGAACCGGACCTGTACCCGTTCGAGGGTTCCCTGGCCGGCGGCTTCGACTACGAGCGGCCCAACCCGGCGTTCTACCGCCACCTCGAACAGCGCATCAGCCAGCTGGACGAACTCGGCATCGAGGCGGACCTCATCCTCTTCCACGCCTACGACCGCTGGGGCTTCTCCACCATGACCCCGGGCCAGGACGACCGCTACCTCAAGTATGTGGTGGCCCGGCTGGCGTCACACCGGAACATCTGGTGGTCGCTCGCCAACGAATACGACCTGCTGTTCCGCAAGACCACCGAGGACTGGGAGCGGTTCGCGGGCATTGTCCAGGCCAACGACCCCAGCGGCCACCTGCTGTCCATCCACAACTGCCACGCGTTCTACGACTACAGCCGGCCCTGGATCACGCATAGCAGCATCCAGCGCCAGGACGTGCACAAGACCGCTGAATTCACAGGGGAGTGGCGGGACCGCTGGCAGAAGCCGGTGGTCATCGATGAGTGCGCCTACGAAGGCAACATCGACCAGGGCTGGGGCAATATCACTGGCGAGGAAATGACCCGCCGGTTCTGGGAGGGCGCGGTCCGCGGCGGCTACGTGGGCCACGGCGAAACCTACATGCACGCCGGGGACATCCTGTGGTGGGCCAAGGGCGGGGAATTCCACGGCACCAGCCCTCAACGCATCGCGTTCCTGCGCCGCATCCTGGAAGAGACCCCCGGCGGATTCCTGGACCCGCTGCCCAGCGCCTGGGACGTCCCCACCGCCGGCATCCGGTACGAATACGAGCTCAGCTACTTTGGCTTCAACCAGCCCACGTACCGGAATTTCGTGATGCCCGCCGGGCGGCAGTACCAGGTGGACATCATCGACACCTGGAACATGACCGTGGAGACCCTGCCCGGCACGGCGGAAGGCCGGTTCCGGGTGGAGCTCCCGGGCCGGCAGTTCATCGCCGTGAGGATCCGCGCCGTTTCCTGACCCGGGGCAAGAGTACGGGGAAAGCCCAAAGTAATCAGCTTGCTTATTACTTTGGGCTTTCCTAGGCTGGATGCTGTCAGGCACAACAACTCTCCAGGCGGATACCGGCGCGCTTCCCTGTGCTGCGGCCGCCTCACCAGAGGAGGAAAAATGTCAGAACACAGCATCGCAGGCAAGAAAGTCGCATTCCTGTTGACGGACGGCGTGGAGCAGGTCGAACTCACCAGCCCATGGCAGGCGGTCAAGGACGCCGGCGGCGAACCCACCCTGGTGGCCCTCAAGAGCGGCAAGCTGCAGGGCTTCAAGGGCACGGACAAGGGCGACACGTTCGACGTCGACCTGACCGTGGCCGACGCCAACGCGGCGGACTTTGACGCCCTGGTGCTTCCCGGCGGGGTTGTGAACGCAGACCACCTCCGCGTGGACAAGGACGCCCAGGCCTTCACCCGCACCTTCTTTGAGCAGCACAAACCGGTGGCTTCGATCTGCCACGGACCGTGGCTCCTGATCGACGCCGGAGTGGTCCGCGGCCGGAACGTCACCTCGTACCACACGCTCCAGACGGACCTGAAGAACGCCGGCGCCAACTGGAGCGACCAGGAAGTGGTGGTGGACCAGGGCCTGGTCACCAGCCGCAGCCCCAAAGACCTGCCTGCCTTCAACAGCAAGCTGGTGGAGGAAATCTCGGAAGGCCGGCACGCCGGCCAGACCGCCTGAACCGAACTGTTCCCCCTGGGTTAAGAAAAATTCCCGCCGGAGGAATTACTCCACCGGGTAGAGTGTTGGAATCTGCAGCGACGATGCTCGCCTGCCACCAAACTCAAACTCCCTGAGGGAACACTTATGTCTACAAAAGTCTCTTCTGACGCCCACGGCGAGCCCGTGCAGGCCGCTGAGGCGCAGCCGTCCGCACCGGTGAAGATGTCCCGCGAATCGGTGACCATCATCGCCACGCTGCTGGTGGCAACATTCGTGGTGATCCTCAACGAAACCATCATGAACGTTGCCCTGCAGCGGCTGATGGTGGACCTCGGCGTGGACGCGCCCACCGTGCAGTGGCTGTCCACCGGCTTTATGCTCACCATGGCCGTGGTCATCCCCACCACTGGATTCATCCTCCAGAGCCTGTCCACGCGCGCCGTCTTTATGCTGGCCATGGGCCTGTTCGCGGGCGGAACTGCGCTGGCTGCAGTGGCGCCGGGCTTCGAAGTCCTGCTCCTGGCCCGCATCGTCCAGGCTGGCGGCACGGCCATCATGCTGCCGCTGCTGATGACCACCATCCTCACCCTGGTTCCGCTCGCCAAGCGCGGCGCCGTGATGGGCAACGTCAGCATCGCCATCTCCGTGGCCCCGGCCATGGGCCCTACGGTCTCCGGCCTGATCCTGGAGCACTTCACGTGGCGCTTTATGTTTGTGTTCGTCCTCCCGGTGGCCCTGGCCGCACTGGCCATCGGCGCCAAGTACCTCACCAACGTTGGCGAAACCGAGAAGACCAAGCTCGACTTCCTCTCCGTGCTCCTGACCGTCCCGGCCTTCGGCGGCCTGGTCTACGGCCTCAGCCAGATCGGCGGCGGCCACGGCGGCCAGGGCGGACCGAGCCCGGTGGCCATCGGCGCGCTGGTTATCGGCGTGGCCAGCCTGGCGGTGTTTGTGCTGCGCCAGCTCCGGCTGCAGAAGGCCGAGGCCCCGCTGCTGGACCTGCGCGCCTTCAACTTCCGCATGTTCACCGTGTCCGTGCTGCTGATGGTGGTGGCCATGATGGCGCTGTTCGGCGGCGTGATCCTGCTGCCGCTCTACCTGCAGGAGATCCGCGGCCTCGGTTCGCTGGAAACCGGCCTGGCCCTGCTCCCGGGCGGCCTGGCGATGGGCCTGCTGGGCCCGTTCATCGGCCGGCTTTTCGACAAGGTCGGCCCGCTGCCGCTCACGGTGACCGGTTCTGTCCTGATGGTGCTGTCCCTGTGGCAGTTCTCCATGCTCGACGCCGGCACCGCGGTCTGGTGGATCGTCAGCCTTCACGTTGTGCTGAGCTTTGGCCTGGCGCTGCTGTTCACCCCTGCGTTCACCACCGGCCTGAACCCGCTGCCGCCGCACCTGTACTCGCACGGCTCGGCAATCATGAGCACCACGCAGCAGGTCGCCGGTGCCGCGGGCACGGCCCTGCTGGTGTCCATCTTCGCCGTGGTCTCCGCCGCGTCCGGCCTCGTTGCGGGGATGAGCGCCGCGTTCCTGACGGCGACCGTTATAGCCCTCGCCGCCGTCGTACTTTCAGCGATGATGCGCAAGACGGAAGGCGCCGCCCCGGCCCACGGCGGCCACTGATCCCAATCAAGGCAGCAGTCAACGCACTCAAGAGCGATTTGGGTGCGTTTTCTGCGAGTTAGTTGGGGTGGAGTTTCAGCATCCAGCGGGCCACCGATTCTTCCCAGAGCCCCGGCCAGCTGTTCCACTCCTGCGTGTGCCGGCAGGCCGGGAACCTGACCAGGCTTACGGGATCAGGGAAGCGGGCGGTGTAGTCCTCGCTGATGCGGATCGGCGTGCGGGCATCGTCTCCGCCATGAAGGATGATCACCGGAACCGGCGGCGGAACCTGCGTGAAATCCAAAGCCCGGAGGTCCAATGGCTGATGCAGGCCGACCAGCCGGTGCAGGGGACCGCCAAGCACCCGCGACGCTCCGATTGCCAAGGCGGCGGGCAGTCGCGCAGCTGCTGAGTTGGCCAACAGCGTCCGGTGCCAGTCCAGGACGGGCGCGGTCAGCACGAGGCCAGAGATCAGATCCCGGTGTTCGGATGTGTGCGCTGCGGCCAGCGCCATGGTGGCACCCAGAGACCAGCCCGACAGGATGACCGACGTAGCACCCCGCCCTGCAACGAAGGCCAGGGCTGCCTCAACATCGGCCTGCTCGCTGGCCCCGAGGTGGTGTTTGCCGTCCGGCGTCGGGGGAGCGTCACCGTCTCCGCGAAAGGAGATGAGCAGTTGGCTGAGCCCCCGCCGATGGAAGAACGGTGCTGTGCGAAGACCGGTGGTCCGCCGGCCGCCGAGGCCGTGGATATGGATAACCCACGAACCCTGATCGGTGCCGGGGATCAGCCATGCCGGTGCCGGTCCCGGGAGGGTGACGTCCTCGAAAGGAAGGCCGGCCGCTTCAGGGTCCGGGTAGACATAACCTGACCAGTAGCCCCTGGTGCCCGGCGTGAGCCGGCCGCTGTCGACGGCCTCCACGCGCCGGGTGACCGTGCCGGCCTTCCGGTCCCTGGATACCACGGGACCGATCCGGGCATGACCGGTGCGTTTGCCCCAGTAGAGGCTGAAGACGCCTGGAGACGCCGTGTCCCGATCAGCCACGAGGGTCACGGTGCCGTCACCGGCAGCCGTAACCCTGATCCGTTCAGGACGTTGCTCCACCGGGGTGACCAGGGTCCTGGCAATGTGAAAGGGAACCCAGCCCGCGAGGGCGGCTGCCGCAACTGCCGCTGCCGCGCTGAAGAGCGTCCGGTTGTCCACACCGACACTCTAGTGGCCCGCCGCGCGGCGGAGGCCGGGGGTCAGCCGGCGAAGAAGTCGCTGAGTTCGGTAATGAGCTTGTCCGGGGCGCGGAGCACGCCGTCGTGGCCGGAGCCCTGCAGGATGGTGTAGCTGGAGCCGGACAGGACATCGTGGATCTGGCCGCACGCCACCCCGAAGTACGCCGGGCTCTTTTCGCCCACCACGATCAGGGTTTCCAGGGGCAGTTCCAGGAACGGTTCGGCCGGCATGTCCGCGGCGATGATCGCCTTGATTTCCCGGACGCCGGTGCGCATCAGTTCGCGCATCTGCTTGCCCACATGCGTGCCGGCGGTTAGCTTGTTGGCGATGGTGAGCATGGACAGCGGCATCCGCGAGAATGCGCCGCCGGTTTCCAGGCCCTTGGTCAGCACGGCCAGGGCGCGGTCGTCGTCTCCGGCGGCGGTGGCACGTTCGTATTCGGCCGTCCAGTCGGCCTTGACACTGTGGTTGACGGAGACGGCGGGGTCATAGACTGCCAGCCGTTCCACGGGAAGCGTGCGGGCCGCGTGCAGGGCCACGGCGCCACCGAAGCTGTGGCCGAAGACGTCGGTGCTGGACGTGTGCTTCATCACCGCGTCGAGGTCCCGGATGTCCGCGTCAAGGGTGTAATCCTCGGCCTGGGGCGAGGAAGAACCGCGGCCGCGGCGGTTGAACGTGTGCACCGGGCGGCCCAGGGCTGCGCTGAGTTTCTGCGCAAACTTGGTGTAGTCGGCCGCAGTCACCATGGAGGCCGGCACCACCACCACGCCGGAGCCTGCGGACGCGAGTTCCGCGCCCGTGGAGAAGAGCTCGAGTGTGCCGCCGTCGGGGGTCTTGATGTTCTCGCGCGTCATGTTCCGAGCCTAGCCGAGCAACCTGCATGCAGGCACCATGGACGTTGCCCTCCATGGAGACAGAAGCCGCAGCGGGCGCACGGATTGTTCAGCCCAGGCGTGCGATGAGCGCAGTGCTCTGGCCCCGGATGGCTGGCAGTTCATTGCCCAGCCCGCACAGGATGAGCCCGGCATCGGCCGCCTGAAGCGGAGAATCGGATGTTGCCATTCCGTCAGCCCGCAGGTTGACCAGGGATTCGACGAGGCGGAACGCAAGATCGCCCGGGTTCCCCGAAGCTGCGGCAGGGCCGGCAGGGGCCAGGAGGGCGCCCAGTTCCCCGTACAGGTTGCGCAGTTCCTGCCGGTCCGCCAGGAACCGTGCGAACCTGCCGCCGCGGGCTTCGGGCAGGTGGTACAGGACTCCGAGGTTCCAGCGGGAGCTGCACAGTTGCGTGCCGTCATAAAGGGCGACGGCGTGAAGCCGGCTTCCCGGAGTTCCCTCACTGTGGGGCAGTGCAGCAACCACGCGGGCAAACGCCAGCCCGGCCAGCACGGTGCCCTCAAGCAGGTCCTCCAGGATGTCGTTCTTGGTCTTGAAGTGGTGGTAAAGCGAGGACTGCCTGATCCCCACGGCGTCGGCAATGGACCGGGTGGAGGTGTTGGCGAAGCCGTGCGTCGTGAAAAGCTCGGCCGCCGCATCCAGGATTTCGTCCCGGGCAGTTGCTCCTGGCCTGGAGGGCTGTTGGCTGCGGGGGCGTCCCGGTCCGGCTGAAGTCACGGCATCATTCTTGCACCCAGACGGGCAAGCCTTCGCCGCCCGGTCCGTAGGTGAGGATCCGGAAATACAGCAGAAACAAGATGTCTATGCGCCTTTTACAGAGGCGAAACTCGTTGGGGACATCGCACTGGAAAACTATCAATTGACCGGTATTCCGCAGCAGCTTTCGGCCGAGTGCTGCAGAACCGGCGGCCCCCCGCCATTCCAGCCCCTGGAGAATCCGATGACCTCAACCATTGCTCCCGCCGTCCACGCGGACGACGCGGATCTGACGTCCCTTGGCTACGAACCCACCCTCCACCGGAAACTCGGCCGCTACGCTTCCTTTGCTGCCGGCTTTTCGTTCGTCTCGATCCTGACCACCATCTTCCAGCTGTTCGCCTTCGGCTACTCCTTCGCGGGTCCGGCCTTCTTCTGGACCTGGCCGGTGGTCCTGGTGGGCCAGCTCCTCGTGGCCCTGAACTTTGCCGAACTGGCAGCCCGCTACCCGTTGTCCGGAGCCGTGTACCAGTGGGCCCGCCGCGTCGGGGGAGAGGGCGTGGGCTGGTTCGCCGGCTGGTTCATGGCCATTGCCCAGGTGGTGACCGCCGCAGCCGCCGCAATCGCCCTGCAGGTGGTGCTGCCCCAGCTCTGGGACGGCTTCCAGATTGTTGGCGGCGACCCCGCGCTCAACACCGTCAGCGGTGCCGCCAACGCCGTCATCCTCGGAGCAGTGCTCCTGGTGGCCACCACCATCATCAACTCACTCGGCGTGAAGCTCATGGCCCACGTAAACTCAGTGGGCGTCACCTGCGAGATCGTGGGCGTCGCGGCCGTTATCCTCGCCCTCATCAGCGCGGCCCAGCGCGGACCTGAGGTCGTCGCGGATACCACGGTGCTTCAGGGCTCGGACCTCGGCGCCGTGGGAGCCTTCCTTGTCTCCGGCCTGATGGCTGCCTACGTCATGGTGGGCTTCAACTCCGCCGGCGAGCTCTCGGAAGAAACCAAGGACCCGCGCCGCACGGCTCCGCGCACCATCCTCTCAGCCCTGCTCATTTCCGGCATCGGCGGGGCCCTGATGATCATCACCGCCCTGATGGCCGCACCCAGCCTCGACGACGGTCGCCTCGCCACGGAGGGCCTGCCCTACGTCCTCACCGCCGTCCTGGGCACGTTCTGGGGCAAGGTCCTCCTGGTGGACGTAGCCATCGCTATCTTCGTCTGCACCCTGGCCATCCAGACCGCCGGTTCCCGGCTGGTGTTTTCCATGGCACGCGACGGCAAGCTGCCCGCATCCGCCCTGCTCTCCTCGGTCCACCCCACCCGCGGCACCCCCATGTGGCCGTCGATCGCCATCGGTGCCCTGGCCGTCGGCGTCCTTGCCATCAACGTTGGCAACGCGGCCCTGTTCACCACCCTCTGCAGCGTCTGCATCGTCATGGTCTACATCGCCTACCTCCTGGTCACCGTGCCGCAGCTCCTCAACAGGCTCCGCGGAGACTGGAACCGGGTGGGGCAGGCGCTGCCGGAAGGACTGTTCTCCCTGGGACGCTGGGGGCTCCCGGTAAATATCCTCGCCGTTCTCTATGGGGCCCTGATGGTGGTCAACCTCGCTTGGCCCAGGCCCGAGGTTTACGACCCATCCGGCGAAAACGGAATCCTCCTTTATTCAGCGCCTCTGATGGTCGCCGTGGTCCTGCTCCTAGGAGTGTGGGTCCGACGGCGGAACCTGGCTTCGGAGGCCTGAAGCGCCGGCGCTTCACACAGGCTTCCGGAACAACCACGCGCAACAAACCACGCTTCAGAACAACACGGGATTGACATGACACAAGTAACCGAAAGCCCGGCAGCAGCCGGCACCGCCACCACGGCAGGCGCCCGCGCCCACGCCAGGGAGCAGCACGGCAGGACCGTTGACACCATGCGGCACGTGCCCGCGACCGCCGCCCCCGAACGCCTGACTGCCGGCCTCACCGAGGACGCCGCCGCCGCGCTCACTTGGGCCGAATCCCTGGCCTTCGGCCGCTACACCACCATGACACTGGCCCGCGGCACCAGGATCAGGCTCACGGACACCTCCGGCGACGCCTGCGTGCACGCCCTCCTCTACCGCGCGGGGGCACTGCACGAACGGCTCAACATCGCGGACACTGTCAAGGTCCCTTGGCAGGCCTATCCCTCCACGGGCCACCCGCTGCTTTCCGACGCCGGCCGCCTGATGGCCACGATCGTCACCGATACATCCTCCTGCCACGACGCTCTGACGGGTGCCACCACCCTGGAGGGAAACACGGCACGGTACGGTGCGGGAACTGCCCACAGTGCGTCCCCTGCCGCCCGGGAACTGCTCACCCTCGGAGCACTGAAGAGCGGGCTGGGAACCCGCGACGTGGCACCGTCGTTGACCCTCTTCAAGGGCATCAACGTGGACCCCGCCGGCAGCATCACCTTCACCGGCAGTGCGGGGGCGGACGCCGCCGTCGAACTTCTCCTCCAGCTGGACACCGTGCTGGTCCTTGCCAATACCGCCCATCCGCTGGACCCGCGCCCGGACTTCACCGGCACCGCCGTGGACATCGTGGCCTGGCAGGCGCCGCAGGATCTGGCAGCACTGGAATCCGGTGCACTCACCGGACCCTTGGCTCCCGAACACCTGCAGGCACTGCACAACACCGAACACGATCTGACCGCAAGGAACGCCCGATGAACACCGCAACCTATACCCCGTCCGCAGCAGGCGCCCGCGACGTTGCCCTGGCACCCGGCGAGGTGGTCCTCGACGAGCTCGTTGAGGCGCGCGGCCGCTGGTCCGCCGTCGTTTCCGCCGGCGACGTGCTGACCATCGTGGACCTCAACGGCAACCAGGCCGTGGACTGCCTGCTGTATGCCGCAGCCGACACCGCCGTGCGGTACTCCGCCGCCGTCACCATCGCCCGGCAGCAGTCGATCGTCCTCACCACAGGCTCGGTCCTGCGGGCGGATACTGGAACGCCCCTGATGACGGTTGTTGCTGACGAGGTGGGCGTGCACGACACCATCGGCGGCGCCTGCTCGCAGGAGTCCAATACGCTCCGCTACGGGCAGCACACGCGTGAACAGCATGCCTGCGTGGAGAACTTCCTGATCGAGGGCTCGCGCTGGGGGCTCGGGAAGAGGGACCTGGTGTCCAACATCAACTGGTTCATGAACGTGCCCGTGGACCCGGATGGTGCCCTGGGAATCGTGGACGGGCTGTCCGCCGCCGGAAAGCGGGTGGCGCTGCAGGCCGAGGTGGACACCCTGGTGCTCGTATCCAACTGTCCTCAGGTCAACAACCCGTGCAACGGCTTTGACCCCACCCCCGTCCGCATGATCGTCACCCGGCCGGAGGCTGCACTGTGAACTCTTTCGACACCCTCCTGGTTGCAAACCGCGGCGAAATTGCCTGCCGCATCATCGAATCCGCGAAGAAGCTGGGACTCCGGACCGTTGCCGTGTTCTCCGAGGCGGACCGGGGCGCCAAGCATGTCCGGCTGGCAGACGAAGCACTGCTCCTGGGGGCGGCGCCTGCCAAGGAGTCCTACCTCCGCGTGGACGCGCTGATCAACGCCGCCAAGTCCACCGGAGCCGGCGCCATCCACCCCGGCTACGGCTTCCTGTCCGAGGACGCAGCGTTCGCCGAAGCCGTGGAAGCGGCCGGGCTCGTCTTTGTGGGCCCGACCCCCGAGCAGCTGCGCATCTTCGGCACCAAGCACACCGCGCGCGACGCCGCCCGGGCCGCCGGGGTGCCGATGATCGCCGGTTCCGGGCTGCTGGAGGATGTGTACGACGCCGTCGCGGCCAGCACCGCCATTGGCTTCCCCCTGATGCTCAAGGCCACCGGCGGTGGCGGCGGCATCGGCATGACGGTCTGCCGCACCGCGGACGAACTCGTGGAAAGCTTCCCCCGAGTGGCCCGCCTCGCGGGCGCCAGTTTTGGCACGGCCGGCGTCTTCGCCGAACGGTATGTCGAAAACGCCCGGCACATCGAGGTCCAGGTCTTCGGCGATGGCGAGGGGCGGGTTGTCAGCCTGGGCGACAGGGACTGCTCGCTGCAGCGCCGCCACCAGAAAGTCCTCGAAGAGGCACCCGCCCCGGACCTGCCGGAAGGGCTGCGGGAAGAACTCCACCGCAGCTCCCGCGCCCTCTGCGCTTCCCTCAATTACCGCTCCGCCGGCACAGTTGAATTCGTCTACGACTCCACCCGCAAAGAGGCGTCCTTCCTCGAAGTCAACGCCCGCCTGCAGGTGGAGCACCCCGTCACCGAGGCCGTCACCGGCGTGGACCTGGTGGAATGGATGCTCCGCCTGGCCCAGGGCGGCAGCGAAGCCCAAACGGTCCTTGGCGGAGTGCCGGACAGCCTGCCTGTGACTGGCCACGCCGTGGAAGCCCGCGTCTACGCCGAGGACCCTGCCCGCGGCTTCCAGCCCAGCGCCGGCACCGTCACGAACGCCGTTTACCCTGGGGCAGAAGAAGCGAGGGTGGATGCCTGGGCGGAAACAGGCACGGAAGTTTCCACCAACTACGATCCGCTCCTGGGCAAGATCATCACCTCCGGCGCGGGCCGCACCGAAGCCTTTGACCGGCTCGCCGCAGCCCTGGAAAACACACGGATCGACGGCATCGAAACGAACCTGGGAATGCTCCGCGCCGCCACCGCCCTGGACGTGGTCCGCCGGGTCCAACATTCCACCAGCACCCTGGACAATGTGGGCGACCCCGAACCGCGAATCTCCGTGGACCGTCCCGGCCTGCAGACCAGCGTCCAGGACTGGCCCGGCCGGACCGGACTGTGGCAGATCGGCGTTCCACCCAGCGGTCCCATGGACGATCTGTCCTTCCGGCTTGGAAACACCGCGCTGGGCAACGCCGAAGGCGCTCCCGGCCTGGAATTCACCATGACCGGTCCAAGCCTGACCTTCACCCACCCCACCACCGTCTGCGTCACCGGCGCGGAGGCAACGGTGACTGTCGACGGGGCGGAGGTGCCCTCCTGGGCGCCGGTGACGGTTCCGGCGGGAGGAACGCTCGACGTCGGCACCGCGGCGGGGCACGGGCTCCGCGGGTACATCCTTTTCCAGGGCGGCCTGGACATTCCGGAGTACCTCGGCAGCGCCTCCACGTTCACGCTGGGCCAGTTCGGCGGGCACGCCGGACGGGTCCTGCGCGCCGGCGACGTACTCCGCGCTGTAGAGCCCGCCGCCGGTGCAGTCACAGCAGAGGTCCCGCTGGACAGCCGGCCAGCGCTGGTCTCCACCTGGGAGCTGGCCGTGATGGAAGGTCCGCACGGTGCTCCGGAGTTCTTCCAGCGCGAAGACATCGAAGAGCTGTATGCCTCAGAATATGAGGTCCACTTCAATTCCGCCCGCACCGGCGTCCGGCTGACCGGCCCCAAGCCGCGCTGGGCCCGGACCGACGGCGGCGAGGCCGGCCTGCACCCGTCCAACATCCACGACACCGCGTACTCGGTTGGTGCCCTGGACTTCACCGGCGATACCCCGATCCTGCTCGGCCCCGATGGCCCCAGCCTGGGCGGGTTCGTCTGCCCGGTCACCGTGGTAACTGCCGACCGCTGGAAGCTCGGCCAGCTTCGGCCGGGGGACAAGGTCCGGTTCGTTCCCGTCCGGGCCGGCCAGGCGCCGTCGGCCAAGGATTTAGGACCCGGCCGGCAGCTGATCCTGCCCGGCGACGCCGGTTGGTCCGGGGACATGGCGAAGGTAACCGCCGCCGGAATCACCGCAGCGGCCTCCGCCCCCGCCGTCAGCATCTCGCGCGGGGATGGCGACGACGGCGTGCTGGGCCGGGTGCCGGAAGGTACCGGCCGGCCGGCGGTCACTTACCGCCGCTCGGGTGACGACAACCTGCTCGTGGAGTACGGCGAAATGGTCCTGGACCTTGGGCTCCGCGCACGGGTACACGCCCTGCACCAGCACCTCGAACAGCTCCGCGTGCCGGGCATCGTGGACCTCACCCCGGGCATCCGCTCCCTGCAGGTCAAGGTTGATCCCTCGGTCCTGTCCACCAAGCGCTTGTTGGACCTTGTCCAGGAAATTGAGGCGGCACTGCCGGCGAGTTCCGAGCTGGTGGTCCCCAGCCGCACCGTCCGGCTGCCACTGTCCTGGGACGACCCCGCCACCCGCGAGGCAATCGAACGCTACATGGCCGGTGTCCGCGACGACGCCCCCTGGTGCCCATGGAACATCGAATTCATCCGGCGCATCAACGGGCTGGACTCTGTCAACGACGTGTTTGACACCGTCTTCAACGCCGAATACCTGGTCCTGGGACTGGGCGACGTCTACCTCGGCGCCCCGGTCGCCACCCCGCTGGATCCGCGCCACCGCCTGGTCACCACCAAATACAACCCCGCCCGCACCTGGACACCCGAGAACGCGGTGGGCATCGGCGGCGCGTACATGTGCATTTACGGCATGGAAGGCCCGGGCGGCTACCAGTTCGTTGGCCGCACCACCCAGGTCTGGTCGCGCTACGCGGACTCCGCCCCGTTCGAACCGGGTTCGCCGTGGCTGCTGCGCTTCTTCGACCGGATCTCCTGGTACCCGGTCAGCCCGGAGGAACTCCTGGACCTGCGGGCGGACATGGCCGCCGGCCGCGGCCGCGGCGTGGAGATCGACGACGGCACGTTCTCGCTGGCCGGGCACGAGGTGTTCCTCGAAGAGAACCGGGAGTCCATCGCGGCATTCCGAGAGAAGCAGGGTGCGGCGTTCGCCGTGGAGCGGCAGGCGTGGGCCGACGCCGGCGAGTTCGACCGTGCCGACGCGCTCGCCGCCGTCATCTCACCGGTGGCCGACGAGGTGACCGTTCCGGACGGCGGTTCCCTCGTGGCCGCCCCGTTCGCAGCGAGCGTCTGGAAGGTGGACGTGAAGCCAGGCGACCGGGTGGTGCAGGGCCAGCCGCTGGTCTCGCTGGAGGCGATGAAGATGGAGACCGTCCTGGAAGCACCCTGCGACGGCGTGGTGCTGCAGGTCCTGCCGGCCGCCGGTTCGCAGGTGGTAGCGGGAGAAGCAGTGGTGGTCCTCGGAAGCGCCGATGCCGGCCTCCGGTCCGCCACCGAACCACACGAACTGGAAGAGGCAGCAGTATGAACACCGTAATCACCGGCGCGGCGGGCACCCGGGTCCGGCTGGCGCTGGCCGCCCTGGAAACAGTGGACCGTCCGGAAATCTGGATCACCCTCCGCGGTGCTGATGACCTGCTGGCCGAAGCAGCCGCCATTGACGCAGCAGTGGTCGGCGGCGCCGAGCTGCCGCTGGCCGGGCTCCTGCTGGCCGTCAAGAACAACGTTGACGTCGCAGGAATCCCCACGACCGCGGCGTGCCCCGGTTTTGCCTACCTGCCCGAGAAGGATGCAGAACCGGTGGCCCGCCTCCGCGCCGCCGGCGCCCTGGTGCTGGGCGCCACCAACCTGGACCAGTTCGCCACCGGCCTGGTGGGTACGCGAAGCCCGTACGGCGCGGTCCGGGATTCCCGCCGCCCGGACTACATCTCCGGCGGCTCCAGTTCCGGTTCCGCGGTAGCTGTGGCACTCGGCCTGGCGGACATCGCCATCGGGACGGATACGGCAGGATCGGGACGGGTGCCAGCCGGATTGCAAGGCATCGTGGGCATCAAACCTACCCTGGACGTTGTGTCCACCGCCGGTGTGGTGCCAGCCTGCCGATCTTGGGACGCCGTCACCATCTTCGCCCGCCACCTGTCAACGGCTGAACTTGCCATAGGCGCGATGGCGGGAGGGGCCCGGGCCTGGCCGGCGGACATCCGGCTGGCGGCGCCGGAGAAACCGCGGGTTGCGTACCCGGCACGCCTGCCGGCTCTGCCTGAACCCTGGGCTGCAGAGTTCCACCGGAGTATCGGCCGCCTGCGGGAGCTGGGCGTGGAGGCGGAAGCCATCGACTTCGATGCCTTCCTTGACGCTGCCCGGCTGCTGTATGACGGTGGTCTGGTGGCCGAGCGCTACGCTGCCGTCGGCGAATTCATTGAAGCAGCCGACGGCGGCGCTGGCGCCCGGGCGGGCATCGACCCCACGGTGGAGGGCATCATCCGGGCGGCGGGCAAGGTGCCTGCCCACCAGTACGTCTCGGACACCGCGAAGCTGGAAGCACTGAAGCAGAAGGCGATGGCGCAGTTCGAAGGGTTTGACGCCCTCCTGGTCCCCACCGCCCCGTTCCATCCCACCCTTGCTGAGGTGGCCGCAGACCCGGTGGGAGTGAACTCGATGATGGGTACCTACACGAACTTCTGCAACCTGTTCGACCTGTGCGCCGTTGCCGTTCCTTCCGGCGAGGTGGACGGCGCCCAGTTCGGTCTGACCGTAGTGGGGCGGACGTTCGACGACGCCGTCGCCGCGGACATCGCCCGGCTCGTGGAGGCAACCCCGGACTTGCCGGTACTCTTCGCCGGGGGCGCGGCACCGGCAGCCGCGAACGAAACAGTCCACCCGCCGTCGTCCGTTCCCTGGCCAGTGGCTGCAGGCGCAGCCGCTGTGCCGCTGGTGGTGGTCGGCGCCCACCGCAAGGGACAGCCGCTGGCTCCGCAACTCGAGGCGCTCGGTGCCGCCTGGGCCGGCCCCGTGCGCACCGCGGCCCGCTACCGGATGGTGTCCCTGGGCACCGTGCCGCCGAAGCCCGGGGTGTACCGTGCGGAGGACGGCGGAGCCGAGCTTGTGGGTGAACGGTGGCTCGTCTCCGAAGCCGGGCTGGGGGCGTTCCTGGCTGCCCTGCCCGAACCCATGCTGCTCGGCTCGATGGAACTGGCTGACGGTTCCAGGGCTGTGGGGTTCGCCTGCGATGCAGTGGCGGCCGCGCAGGGGGAGGACATTACGCGCTACGGCGACTGGCTGGCAGCCCAGGACCACGTGACTCGACCCAAGAGCCTGTGGCATGCCCTGGGAGATGCCGCGTTGGCAGGGTTCAGCCGCGGAGCTTAGCCCTTGAAGTACTCAGAGATATCCGTCACAAGCTCCTTGACGGCCGCAGGTATGGAGCCGTGGAAACCCTTGGGGGACAGCTCGAACGTGCTTCCGGGCACTGAGGCGTGCAGCCGCTCGGCCGTAGCTTTGTAGTAGCTCGGGCTCTTCCCGCCAGCCATGAAATGGGTGTTCGGGGGCAGCACGCTGAAGTCCCTGGCATGGTCCGGCTCGTTGTACGCGGCCCGCAGCTCACCCACACCGCTGGGCATCACCTGCCGGAACATCCGGTTCACCTTGGTCCGGGACATCAGGGCCATCAACCCTGCAAGTACCGGCTCGGGAATCCTGGCCATCGCACTGCCGGGGTTCGTGGCCTTCTTCATGTGCGCCAGCGCGTGGCCCACCCTGCCGTTGTTTACGGCGTCTTCGAATCCGTCCAGCCATTCGGTGTCGATGCTGCCGTCGATGTTCACGGCGGCGTCGTACACGCACAGCTTGTCCGGAACGTAGCCGGTCCCGGTGAACTCCTGCACGGCGTTCAACGCGACGGAGCCGCCCAGGCTGTGGCCCAGGATGTTGCGGGCCCCGGTCGTGTCCAGGACCGTGCGGAGGTCGGAGATTTCGGTGGCCATGGAGTAGTCCGCCGGCTGTTCGCTGGACTTGCCGCGGCCCCGGCGGTCGTACACGTCCACCGCCCAGCCGTCGCCCAGGCCCTTCGCCAGCGCCTGGGAAAACGGGCGGTAGATCAGGGCGGTGAGGAAGGCGCCGCCGATCAGCACCACGCGGCGCTCTCCCGGCGCATCCTCGGTGCCGTAGCTGGACAAAGCCAGCCGGCCGCCGTCGTGCGTTGGCACTACCTGTTCTTTCACCCTCCCCATCCTAGGGCGGGGGCACCGGCGCCCGGGCGGCAAAGCCGGCAGGACGGCCGCGAAGCCGGTACGCCGAACTCCCGGTAAACTTGGGGATTGTGACTTCCCAAAACACCCCCGCCCCCAAGAATGCCCCAGAGCCCCTCGACGCCAGCGAACAGATGCGCATCCGCATGGAAAAGCGCGCCAAGCTGATCGAGCGCGGCAGCCAGGCATACCCGGTGGGTGTTGAGCGCACGCACTCCCTCACCGAGATCCGCGAAAAGTACGCGCACCTCGAAGCCGACGACACCACCGGCGACGTTGTGGGCGTCACCGGCCGCGTGGTTTTTGTGCGCAACACCGGCAAGCTTTGCTTCGCCACGCTGCAGGAAGGCGGCGTTGACGGCAAGGGCACCCGGCTCCAGGCCATGCTCAGCCTCGCCAACGTGGGCGAAGAAGCGCTCGCCGACTGGAAGGCCCTGGTGGACCTGGGCGACCACGTGTTCATCAAGGGCGAGGTGATTTCCTCCCGCCGCGGCGAGCTGTCCGTGATGGCCGACTCCTGGTCCATGGCCTCCAAGGCGCTCCGCCCGCTGCCCGTCCTGCACGCGGAACTGAACGAGGAAACCCGCGTCCGCCAGCGGTACGTTGACCTGATGGTGCGCGACGAAGCCCGCGAAATGGTCTACACCCGCGCCGCGATCACCCGGTCCATCCGCGAGAGCCTGCACCGTCACAGCTACGTTGAGGTGGAAACGCCCATTCTGCAGCTGGTGCACGGCGGTGCCCTGGCCCGACCGTTCGAGACGCACATGAACGCGTTCGACCAGAAGATGACGCTGCGGATCGCCACCGAGCTTTATCTCAAGCGCGCCGTGGTGGGCGGCATCGACCGCGTCTACGACATGGGCCGGGTCTTCCGCAACGAAGGCGTGGACTCCACCCACAGCCCGGAATTCACCACGCTCGAGTGCTACGAGGCCTGGGCGGACCAGTTCGTCATGGCGCAGCGCATCAAGGAAATCATCCTCGACGCCGCCGATGCGGTGGGTGCCGGCCGCACCCTCCAGACCGAGGCCGGCGAGATCAATCTCGACGGCGAATGGGCCTGGGTCTCTGTCTACCCCGGACTGTCCGACGCCGTTGGCCAGGACGTCACGCCCGACACTTCGCTGGAGGTGCTGCGCGAAATCGCCGAAAAGCACGAGGTCAAGGTGGACCCGAAATGGGACGCCGAGAAACTGGCCGTGGAGCTGTTCGGAGAAATTGTGGAGCCCACGCTCCTGAACCCCACGTTTGTGTACGACTACCCGCCGTCCGCGCAGCCGCTGGCCCGTCCGCACCGCGAAGACGGCCGCCTGATCGAGGCCTGGGATCTCATCATCGGAGGCATGGAGCGCGGTACGGCCTTCTCCGAACTGATCGACCCCGTCATCCAGCGCGAGCGGCTCACCGAGCAGTCCCGGCACGCGGCCGCCGGCGACGTCGAGGCCATGCAGCTGGACGAGGACTTCCTCCGGGCCCTCGAATACGGTGCGCCGCCCATGGGCGGCATTGGCCTGGGCATCGACCGGCTGGTCATGCTGTTCACCGGTGCCGGCATCCGCGAAACCATCCTTTTTCCGCTCCTGAAGCCCGAAGGCCACTGAACATGGAATACGTAGCCGTACTCCTGCCGTCGCTTGTAGTGGGCCTGCTTTTCTGGTTCGCCATGAAATCGATCTTTAATGCTGATAAGTCCGAACGCCAGGCCGAAGCGCGCGCCCAAGCTGAGGCAGAAGCGCGTTCCGCTGCACCTTTGAACGGACCGGACCCGGAAACTAATAAATAAAACGAAAGTATTTTATGTGGATATCCACATGGAACCATTTGCCGCTTTGACGCGTTGCCATTAAGAGGGCCATACTTTTTACAGGAACATCCTGCTTTTCTGACAACCCGAACCTTCCCAAGAGGACTATTAATGGCACAGAAAGTAAACATCATCCTCGTAGATGATCTGGATGGGGGATCCGCGGACGAGAATGTCCGTTTTGGCCTCGATGGGGTCAGCTACGAAATTGATCTGTCCTCGGCCAACGCGGCCGAGCTCCGTTCGTCCCTGGAGCGGTTTATTGCCGCAGGGCGCAAGACATCCGCCGGCCGGGCCACCCGCGCCAAAGCGGTCGTAGGTGCCCGCAGCAATGACTCTGCCCAAATCCGCCAGTGGGCGCGGGACAACGGCTACACGGTAAACAGCCGGGGTCGAATTCAGGCTGAAATCCAGGAAGCCTACCAAAAGGCAAATTCCTGATATCGGCCCCTCGACGGCGTAATAGGCCCTGTCTTCACCCTCGGGTGGAGGCAGGGTTTTTTGCTGCCAATAGAAGAATGTGCAAGGGTCGCGCGCGTAGCCCCAGAAAAGCCGTTGCTGCCAGTCCGGGACCCCCGCTCGAATTAGCCCTCCCGAATCGACGCGTGGCGGAAGGCTTGAATGTCTGGAAAAGCGCGTCCCGGCGGTTTACGGCAATCCTTGGAGCTTTGTTCCTTGCCTTAGCCGCACCACTTGGTGCAACCGATGCCTGGGCATCCTGGCCTGAAGGGAAGCCGGCAGAGGATATTCCCGCACCGGTCCCGGTTTCCCCTGTGGCGAACACGCTCCACAAGACTGGGTCGGCCACGTAGCATCAAAGTACGTCGTAGCTAGGAGTGTGGCGAAATGTTTGAGCGATTTACGGACCGTGCCCGTCGCGTAGTTGTGCTTGCCCAAGAAGAGGCACGCATGCTGAACCACAATTACATTGGTACCGAACACATCCTCTTGGGTCTGATCCATGAAGGTGAGGGCGTTGCCGCCAAGGCTCTTGAGTCCTTGAGCATTTCGCTCGACGGCGTGCGCGAGCAGGTGCAGGAGATTATCGGCCAGGGCCAGCAGGCCCCGTCCGGCCACATCCCCTTCACCCCCCGCGCCAAGAAGGTGCTGGAGCTCTCCCTGAGGGAAGCCCTGCAGCTGGGCCATAACTACATCGGCACGGAGCACATCCTGCTGGGACTCATCCGCGAGGGTGAGGGTGTTGCTGCCCAGGTGCTGGTGAAGCTCGGCGCAGACCTCAACCGCGTCCGCCAGCAGGTCATCCAGCTTCTCTCCGGCTACCAGGGCAAGGAAACCACCGGCTCTGGCGTCGGTGCCGGCCAGCCCGAAGGCACGCCTGCCGGTTCCGTGGTCCTGGACCAGTTCGGCCGCAACCTGACCCAGGCTGCCCGCGAGAACAAGCTGGACCCGGTCATTGGACGCGAATCCGAAATGGAACGCGTCATGCAGGTTCTGTCGCGCCGCACCAAGAACAACCCTGTCCTGATCGGCGAGCCCGGCGTCGGCAAGACCGCCGTCGTCGAAGGCCTCGCCCAGGCGATCGTCCGCGGCGACGTCCCGGAAACCATCAAGGACAAGCAGCTGTACACCCTGGACCTCGGGTCCCTGGTGGCAGGCTCGCGGTACCGCGGTGACTTCGAAGAGCGCCTCAAGAAGGTCCTCAAGGAGATCCGCACCCGCGGCGACATCATCCTCTTCATTGACGAGATCCACACCCTCGTCGGTGCCGGCGCCGCCGAAGGTGCCATCGATGCCGCGTCCATCCTGAAGCCCATGCTGGCCCGCGGTGAACTGCAGACCATCGGTGCCACCACGCTGGACGAGTACCGCAAGCACATCGAGAAGGACGCCGCCCTGGAGCGCCGCTTCCAGCCGATCCAGGTCAAGGAGCCCTCCGTTGCGCACGCAATCGAGATCCTCAAGGGCCTGCGTGACCGCTACGAGGCGCACCACCGCGTCACCATCACCGACGGCGCCCTCGCCTCGGCCGCCAGCCTCTCCGAGCGCTACATCTCGGACCGCTTCCTGCCGGACAAGGCCATCGACCTGATCGACGAGGCCGGCGCCCGGCTGCGCATCCGCCGGATGACCGCCCCGCCGGAGCTGAAGGCCATGGACGAGCGGATCGCCAAGCTCAAGATGGAGAAGGAGTCCGCGATTGACGCGCAGGACTTCGAAGGTGCTGCCGCGCTCCGCGACAAGGAGCAGAAGCTCATTACCGAGCGCTCCGAGAAGGAACGCCACTGGAAGACCGGCGGCATGGACGACATCTCCGAGGTGGATGAGGATCTCATCGCCGAGGTGCTGGCCAACTCCACGGGCATCCCGGTCTTCAAGCTGACCGAGGAAGAGTCCTCACGCCTGCTGAAGATGGAAGACGAACTGCACAAGCGCGTGGTGGGCCAAAACGAGGCCATCAAGGCCCTGTCCCAGGCAATCCGCCGCACCCGAGCAGGGCTCAAGGACCCCAAGCGGCCCGGCGGCTCGTTCATCTTCGCCGGCCCCACCGGCGTCGGCAAGACCGAGCTGGCCAAGGCGCTGGCGGAGTTCCTGTTCGGTGAAGAGGACGCCCTCATCACGCTGGACATGTCCGAGTACTCCGAGAAGCACACGGTGTCGCGCCTCTTCGGTGCTCCTCCGGGCTACGTCGGCTACGAGGAAGGCGGACAGCTGACCGAGAAGGTCCGCCGCCGTCCGTTCTCCGTGGTCCTGTTCGACGAAGTTGAAAAGGCCCACGCGGACCTCTTCAACTCGCTGCTGCAGATCCTGGAAGACGGCCGCCTGACCGACTCCCAGGGCCGTGTGGTGGACTTCAAGAACACCGTGATCATCATGACCACCAACCTCGGCACCCGGGACATCTCCAAGAGCGTTGCCACCGGTTTCCAGTCCGGCACCGACACCCAGACCGGCTACAACCGGATGCGTGCCCGCGTGACGGAGGAGCTCAAGCAGCACTTCCGCCCGGAGTTCCTGAACCGTGTGGATGACGTTGTGGTGTTCCCGCAGCTGACGCAGGACGAGATCATCGAGATCGTGGACCTGTTCGTTGGCCGGCTGGAGAAGCGCCTCAAGGACAAGGACATGGGCATCGAGCTCACGCCCAAGGCCAAGGTGCTCCTGGCCACCCGCGGCTACGATCCCGCCATGGGTGCCCGGCCGCTGCGCCGCACCATCCAGCGCGAGATCGAGGACCAGCTCTCCGAGAAGATCCTCTTCGGCGAAATCCACGCCGGCGACATCGTTGTGGTGGATGTGGACGGCGACGGAGACGAAGCCAAGTTCACCTTCGCCGGCAACGCCAAGCCGCGCATCCCGGAAATCGCTCCGAGCGCCTAAGCACCAAAGCAAAGGCCCCGCCGGCTCCCGAAACGGAGCAGGCGGGGCCTTTCGCTTTGCCCTTCTGTCTAGCCAGGGTGCTGTACGACCTTGGCTGGGGCGCTCCGGTACCGGCGCCATTTGCCGCTTGCTGCTCCTTCGTCGCTCTGACGCAAGCTACACAAATGCCCCCGGCACCCTCGCTTCGCTGAAGGTGCGCCGGCCCCAGGCGGCGGCGGTCAGGCATTTGTGTAGGCGCCGTCAAAGCGAGGAACGAGCAGGCGCCGGCAAATGTCTCGGCCGACGGCGCCCAGCCAACCACGGGCGCTGGCTTGGGGGAGCGACATGGGTGCTGCGCCGGTCGTCGTCGGGCGTGGAGGTTTGTGGTGCGGGGCACAGTCGGGTTGAATCGGGGCATGGCAACTGAGAACCCGGCGATCCCGGGCGAGCAACCTGAAACCCCTTTCCACGACCTTGACCATTACCTGTCCATCCCGCGCGTCAGCGGCCTGTCCCTGAGTCCGGACGGCCGCAGGCTGGTCACCACCGTGTCCACCCTCAACGGCAAAGGCACCGAATTCGCCACCGCCCTCTGGGAGCTTGATCCGTCCGGGGAACGGCACGCCCGGCGCATCACCCGCAGCGCCAAGGGCGAGGCCGGAGCCGCCTTCGCGGCCAACGCCGACGTCTACTTCACGTCGGCACGCCCGGATCCGGACAGCCCGGAGGGTGATCCGGTCAGCGCACTCTGGCTCCTGCCGGCCGACGGCGGTGAGGCCCGTGTTGTCCTCTCGCGTCCCGGCGGCGTTGGCGCCGTCATGGCCGCCCGGAACGCGGATGCCACCTTCGTCACGGCCGAACTCCTGACCGGCTCAACCGACGAGGAAAACGACGCCGAGCGCCGCAAATCCCGCAAGGACAATAAAGTTTCCGCCATCCTGCACAGCGAATACCCGGTCCGCTACTGGGACGCCGACCTGGGGCCGGGGCAGCCGCGGATCTTCGCCGTCGAAGCCGGCGAGGAGAAGGAACCCGGCAAACCGGCCACCGTTGATGCGGCACCGCCGCTACGGCTCCGCAACCTCACCCCCGACGCAGGCCCGCGGCTCCGCGAGGCCGAAACGGTGGTCAGCCCGGACGGCCGGACCATCTACACGAGCTACACCAAGCCCCTGGCCAAGGCTGACAGCCGCTCAGTGCTGGTGGCCGTGGATGTGGCCACCGCGAGCCAGAAGGTGCTCCTGGACGAGGTGGGCATGAGCTACTTCCCGGGGCCGGTCAGCCCGGACGGGAACACCATCGTGGTGCTCAGCGAGAGCGACACCACCCCGCACGAGGCGCCGCAGGTCAAACTGCACCTGCTGGACGTTTCGGGTAAGGCGGACGGTCCCGCCGGCAACAACGGCCTCACCCCGCTGGTGCCTGACTGGGACCGCTGGGCCAAACCGGCGGCATGGCTGCCGGACGGTTCGGGCCTCCTCGTCACCGCGGACGACGACGGCGCGTCGCCCGTTTTCCGGATCAGCGTTCCGGCGTCTGCGGCTGAAGTGAGCGTCACCCGGGTGACGCAGGACGCCTCGGCGTACACCGACGTCGTGGTTTCCCCTGAAGGCCGCAGCGCCTACGCTCTGCGCAGTTCCTACGAATTCCCGCCCGAGGCCGTCCGGATCGACCTGGAAACAGGCGAGACAACCAGGCTGCCCGCTCCGGCGGAGCGGCCAAGCTACCCCGGCAGGCTGGAACGGCTGGCAGCAACTGCGCCGGACGGCACCCGCGTGCCCGCCTACCTGGCACTGCCCGACGGCGCGTCGGCTGAATCGCCCGCGCCCATGCTGCTGTGGATCCACGGCGGCCCGCTGGGATCATGGAATGCCTGGACCTGGCGCTGGAATCCCTGGCTTCTCACGGCGAAGGGGTACGCGGTGCTGCTGCCCGATCCGGCGCTGTCCACCGGCTACGGCCAAGCACACATCCAGCGGGGCTGGGGCGAATGGGGCAAGGCCCCGTTCACGGACCTGATGGCCGTCACCGATACTGCCGTGGCGCGTCCGGACATCGAAGAGACCCGGACAGCCGCCATGGGCGGGTCCTTTGGCGGCTACATGGCCAACTGGGTGGCAGGCCAGACGGACCGCTTCAAGGCTATCGTTACGCACGCCAGCCTCTGGGCCCTGGACCAGTTCGGCCCCACCACGGACGCCTCCCAGTACTGGCTCAAGGAAATGACCGAGGAGATGGCCCTCGACAACTCGCCGCACCTCCATGTCGAAAAGATCAGCACGCCCATGCTGGTGATCCATGGCGACAAGGACTACCGCGTGCCCGTCGGCGAAGGCCTGCGGCTCTGGTACGAACTCCTCTCCAAGTCGCAGCTGGCCGCGGACGGGGACGGCCAGACCCCGCACCGCTTCCTCTACTTCCCGGACGAGAACCACTGGATCCTGCAGCCGCAGCACGCCAAGGTCTGGTACGGCGTGGTGGAAAGCTTCCTCGCGAAGAACGTGCTGGACGAGGACTTGTCTTTGCCGCCCGAGCTCGGTCTGTAAGCTCCGGCTCGAAGGCAGGAGCGTGGCTGGGACGCTCCGGTACCGGCGCCATTTGCCGCTTGCTGCTCCTTCGTCGCTTTGACGCAAGCTACACAAATGCCCCCGGCACCCTCGCTCGGCGCCGAGGGTCACCGGATGTGGCTATGTCCCAGCCTCCTTCGCCTTGTGCCGGGCGTCACCTGGGATGCACGCAATGTACATGCCCCCTTCTTCGCCCGGCGGCGTCACGCAGGGCACGGTTTTGGGTTGTAGGTCGGGCGCAAACCCCGACATTGCTAGGCGGAGGTGGCGCTGGGGTGCCAAAACCGTGTCGGGCGTGACGCTTGATGCGACTGACGCACGAGGCGCGGACCGCCAGGCATTTGTGTAGGCGCCGTCAAAGCGACGAAGGAGCAGGCGCCGGCAAATGTCTGGGGGTTGGCGCCGTACTTGGCACCGGTACCGGAACGCCCCAACAGGCGCAGTCCCGCGGACAGTACTCGCGCCTCGTAGGATTGACCCTGTGACTGACTCCTTCCAAATCCGCCCTGCCCGCACCGGCGATGTGGCCGCCATTAAGAGACTGGTGGCACCGCTGGCGGACCAGCGGATCCTGATGGCCAAGGAGACGGTGGCCTATTACGAGAGCCTGCAGGAGTTCCGGATCGCAGAATCGGCCGACGGCGAAGTCATCGGCTGCGGCGCCCTGCACGTGATGTGGGAGGACCTGGCCGAAGTCCGAACCCTTGCCGCGTCGGACGCGTGGCGGGGCAAGGGCGTGGGCCACGTGCTGGTGGAGAGCCTGCTCGAGGAAGCCCGCGCGCTCGGCGTAGCCCGCGTCTTCTGCCTCACCTTCGAGGTGGACTTCTTCAGGCGGCACGGCTTCGACGTGATGGAGGACCAGTCCGCCGTGGATCCGGTGGTCTACTCCGAGCTGCTCCGCTCCCATGACGAAGGTGTGGCCGAATTCCTTGACCTCGCGCGGGTTAAGCCCAACACTCTGGGCAATACCCGCATGATCAAGTTCCTCTAACCTCCACCGCCGCACCCAAAGCAGCCGCCCCGTTCAACAGCAGCCCCGCCGTCCCCGGACGGCGGGGCTGCGTCATGTCAGGACATCCCCTTGCTTTAGTCGATTTGATGGATAAACTATGGAAGGCCTGTGTTTGGGGGCACGTGCGCAAGGGACAGTCATTGGGGGCTGTCCCTTCGTCGTTCCCGGGCTGGGCTGGCGTCAGGGCGAAATGACTTGGGCTCGCGGCAAGCGGCCGGAACTACCGCAGGTTCGGCGGCGGTAGTAGGGTCAAAGTGACACCCGCCAGACGGACCGCCCGGGAGCGCCGCCATGAAAAAACTCATCAATGATCCCCGTGCTGTGGTGGACGAGTCGGTGGACGGCTTTGGCTTGGCCCACGCGGATCTGGTCGCTGTCAATGTGGAGCCCCGGTTCATCACCCGCAGGGACGCGCCGGTGGCCGGGAAGGTGGGGCTGGTTTCCGGCGGGGGAAGCGGCCACGAGCCGCTGCATGCAGGTTTCGTTGGCATGGGAATGCTCGACGCCGCCGTGCCGGGGGCGGTGTTCACCTCACCGACGCCGGACCAGATCCTCCCGGCGACGCAGGCAGTTGACTCCGGCGCCGGCGTCGTCCATATCGTCAAGAATTACACCGGCGATGTGCTGAATTTCGAAACCGCCGCCGAGTTGGCCGAAGCGGAAGGCGTGCGGGTCCGCACCGTCCTGGTGAACGACGACGTCGCCGTGGAGGACTCGCTGTACACGGCCGGGCGGCGGGGCGTGGGCGGCACCGTGCTGGTGGAGAAGATTGCCGGGGCCGCTGCTGAGCGGGGCGATAACCTGGACACGGTCGCTGCCATCGGGGAACGGGTGAACAGCAACGTCCGGACCATGGGCGTCGCGCTGTCGGCATGTACCGTGCCGCATGCCGGCTCGCCCAGTTTCGACCTGGAAGACAACGAGATCGAGATCGGCATAGGGATCCACGGCGAACCCGGCCGGCACAAGATCCCGCTGGAAGACGCGGACACCATCACGGACATGCTGCTGGAACCCGTGCTCAGCGACCTGGGCATCGCCGCGGGTGACAAGGTGCTCCTGTTCGTCAACGGAATGGGCGGGACGCCGCTGAGCGAGCTCTACATTGTGTACCGCCGTGCCGCCCGGGTGATCGCGGACAAGGGCGCCACCGTGGAGCGCTCGCTGGTGGGGAACTACATCACTGCCTTGGAGATGCAGGGCTGCTCCATTTCCGTCCTTCGGCTGGACGATGAGCTGACCGGGCTCTGGGACGCCCCGGTGCACACGGCCGCCCTGCGTTGGGGAGTGTAGCCATGGTGCTCGACGCGAACTGGGCCGTGAAGTGGCTGACGCTCTGCGCGCAGGCCATGGCGGAAAACCGGGTGTGGCTCATCGAGCTGGACCGCGCCATCGGGGACTCGGACCACGGCGAAAACATGGACCGCGGCTTCCAGGCAGTGCTGGACAAACTTGCCGAGGTGCCGCCTGAGACGCCAGGGGCCGCACTCAAGCTGACGGCCATGACGCTGATATCCAAGGTGGGCGGCGCTGCCGGTCCTCTGTACGGAACTGCTTTCCTCCGGGCCGCAGCCTCGCTGGGCGACACTGTGGAAGTGGAACCGGCAGCTTTTGCCGGGGCCCTGCTCGCAGCCAGGGACGGCATTGTGGCCCGAGGAAAGGCGGAGCCGGGTGACAAGACCATGGTGGACGCGTGGACGCCGGCCGCCGAAGCTGCCGTTGCGGCCGCCGCGGACGGGGCAGGCAGCGTCCTTGAGGTCCTGGTGGCCGCCGCCGAAGCCGCCGAGGCAGGCGCGGCCGCCACGGATCCAATGGTGGCCCGTAAGGGACGCGCCAGCTACTTGGGGGAGCGGAGCGCCGGCCACCGCGATCCGGGAGCGGCCTCCAGCGCCCTGATCCTCCGCGCGGCAGTCGGGGCCGCGGCGTGACCGTTGCCCTGGTTGTGGTTTCCCATAGTGAAAAGATTGCCGACGGCGCCGCGGAACTTGCCGCGCAGATGGCACCTGATGTTTCCATTGCGACCGCCGGGGGCACCACGGACGGGCGGATCGGCACCAGCCTGGAAAAGGTCATGGCTGCCCTCGAACAGGCTGCCGGCGCGGACGGCGTGGTGATCCTGACCGATCTGGGATCCGCCGTGATGACTGCGGAATCCGCTTTGGAGTTTGCGGGGGAGCCCGACGGCGTGCTGCTGGCTCACGCTCCCTTGGTTGAGGGGCTGGTGGCTGCCGCGGTGGCGGCGCAGGGCGGCGCGGACGTGCACGCCGTCAAGCGTGCGGCGGAAGCGGTGTACGGCTCCGCGACGGGAGTGCCGCCGTCGTCCTCCCTCAGTGCCGTCGAGGAGGGCTCGGTGACAGGGGCAGGACCGGAGTTCACCGGCGACTTCGAACTCATCAACCAGGCGGGCATGCATGCACGCCCGGCCGCCAAAATCGCCGGCGGACTCTCATCGCTGGACGCGCGCGTGACCGTCAACGGCTTGGACGGGACCTCAATGACGGCGCTGATGACCCTGGCAGCGGGAAAGGGCTCGGTGCTGCACGTGGAAGCCTGGGGCCTCGATGCCGAGCGGGCAGTGAACTATGTTGGCGGGCTGGTCCAGGCCGGATTCGGCGAGCCGTAGGATCTGGCCGGTGCCATCTTTGGTCCCTCCACGGTGTGTTCACCCTGTCCTGTCAGGGCCTGCGAATATCATCGATGCCATGGAACGGCTCGACATCGACGACAACTGCCCGCCGCTGGTGGTTCTGGACGGACAGACATCCATCGAGGAACTCTTCGCCGAACTTGGATTCGAGTGGCGGGCCGACCAGGGCATCGTAGGATTCGGTGTTGGTGCCCCCGCAGGCGGAATGACGGGGCAGGCCACCCTGTTCTGACTGGCCTGTTCTGACGGGCGCGAACTCATCACCCGGGGTTCATCCGCCGTTAAGGGTGGTGCACTAGATTGTCCCTTCAGGCACTCTCTGCTCGAAGGGATCCATCATGGCCAACATTGCTGAAATTCTGGGCAGGCTAACCCCTGAAGAACTCGACGGACTGCGGGACCTAGGCCCGCAGGGCCATCTGACAAAGCCACTCGTGGAAGCCCTTGACCGGGCCGCCGGAGGAGCTGGAGCAGGCCGCGGCTACTACGTGCCCACCGGAAGCGTGAGTGAGACCGGCGGCCCCCATCTCGTCCTGCGCAGCGACGTCTCCGCGTGGCTTTTCGGGACAGCCCCGCAGGTACCCCACACGGGGGCGTCCGACCCGGCAGCCCAGCAGTAGCCGGGGGTCAGGGAGCCTGGCGCAACCCGCCGGCGTCGAGCACCACGGAAGCGGTAACAAACCTTCCGCACTGCTCGCCGTAGGGGAAGTCGCCGCGGGGACGGAAGTCCAGCGACCGCACCGGCAACGCTGACCCGTTGGGGGAGGTTCCGGTGGCCGTCACTGCCATCGGCGACTCGGTCAGGGAATCCAGGAACAGCATGCCGATCATGGTTCCGTCAGGCGACACCGTGGCCGAACAGGAACCGTCCGGCCTGCAGCCCTGATCGATGGACACACTGCCCTGGCGCAGCTCCAGGGCATCCTCCGTGCACACGCCGTCCTGGCAGGCTCTCAGGCGCAGGGTGCCCACCTGGGGCACGTAGGGGGCCTCCACGGTGACTGATACCACCGACGCCTGTGCGATCGCCGGGCACGGCGTCTCGTAAGGGAAGTAGTAGCAGCCAGAGGTGAGCGCCGTCGTCGATATCAGTGCCAGAACTACCCCGGACTTGCGCATACTTCAGCGTAGGACGGGCGGGCCGGAGCCCGCACTTCTACCAGGAAACTGACGCAAACATCGTTATTGCCAGCACGCCGAAGGTCACCAGAATGAGACCTGTGGCCAGCCTGCCCCTGGCAACAACGAAGATCGGCAGCGTGGATTCCGCCGGGTTGGCCGGGTTGTAAGCCACCGGAATGGTGCTGCCGATGATCGCCTGGTCCCGGCTGTAGATGTCGGACTGCCCCAGCCACCGCTGGCCGTTGGCGTCGGCGAATTCATACGAGGGCGCGAAGCGGTCGCGTCCGTTGCTGGCGGGCCCGTCTTCGCCGTGGAGGTTTCCCGTGACGGTGGCGGATGCGTGTGGCCAGCCGGCAATCGAGCGTTGCCTGCGGAAAGATGCGGACAGCGACAAACCCGCCAGGATCAGGCCTAGCACCAGGAAAAGTCCAGGCAGGACAATAAAGAGCAGTTTCAGGGCATCCATGGATCAGCCCACCGGGAAGATGCCGACGAACCAGAACGAGACCAGGGCGAACACCGCAAAGAACGGAACCAGGCAGCCCAGGACCATCTTGGACTCCGCCGCCACCTGGAACGACTGGTTGGGATTCGCCGGGTTGTAGGCCACCTCGAGGAGCGATCCGGGTACCTGCTGGTTTGCGTATGAAACCTCGGATTCGCCGGCATACAGAGTTCCGTTGGGGTCAGCGAACTGGTAGGTGGGGTAGAAGCGCCTGCTCCGCGTTGAGCCGCCTCCGCCATGTGTCCAGCCCGCGATGTTGCCGGTCACTGTTGCCTGCGCCTTGGGCCAGTTTGCGATCAGTTTCTCGTGGCGCCTGGTCTTGCGCAGTGTGTGGATAAAGGCAAAAATGACGCCCGCCACAAACAGCGCCCAGATAATGTAAAGCACGATTTTCATGGAATTCCCCCGGTTCCGGTCACCAAGAAGTATGCCATCCGGCCGGGGAGGGGTGTTGTCACAGGCTCACGCCGGCAGTCGGTAGCCGCCCTGGTGCAGCTCGGCCAGGCCGTCGCTGAGGAGCCCTGCCAGCGCCCGTTCCAGCTGTTCCGGCGCGCAGTTCAGCCGGTGCAGGGCGGCCAGCGGCACTCCGATCCCCTCCGGCGCGAAACCGAGGTCCGCCGGTTCCTGCGTGAACATCTCCGGCGGCACCGGCGTGTCAGCGACCCGCAGCACGGCCATCACGGCTCCGCGGACCTGGCGGTCGGTGCCGTGCCACGCCTGCCCCTTCGGTACGTACGACGGCGGCGGCTCGCCTGCCGCCAGCCAGGCACAGGAGTCCCGCACGGGGCACACGGCGCATTTCGGCGCCCGCGCAGTGCACACCAGCGCCCCCAACTCCATCACCGCAGCGTTCCAGCGCACGGAGGTGCCGTCGTCGTCCGGCAACAGTTCCGCGGCGAGCCGCATCTCTGCTGCCGTCAGGGAAGGGGAGGGAAGCACGACGCCGGAAATGAGCCGGGCGTGGACGCGGCGGATGTTGGTGTCCACCACGGTTTCCCGGCGGCCGAACGCGAACGCCGCCACCGCTGCGGCCGTGTAGCTGCCCACGCCGGGAAGGTCCAGGAGTTCGGTGTAGGTGCCTGGGACCTGGCCGCCGTGGTCGCGTCCGATGGCCACGGCCGCCGCGTGGAGCCGGAGCGCCCGGCGGGGATAGCCCAGCCTGCCCCAGTGGCGGACCGCTTCCCCAGCCGGTTCGGCCGCGAGGTCTGCGGGGGAAGGCCAGCGTTCCAGCCATTCCCGCCACACCGGCAGGACCCGCACCACGGGCGTCTGCTGGAGCATGATTTCGCTGACCAGCACGCCCCACGGCGAGCAGCCCGGTTCACGCCACGGGAGGTCGCGGGCCGTCTCGGCGAACCAGCTGTTGATCCCGCTGTGCAGGTGGACGGGCCCGGAGCCGTCCGCGGACGTCTGTTGCAGTTTTGTTGGCGGGGTTGCGGGGGAAAGTACTGGGGCAAGGGTTGTAGCGTCGATCCCAACACTGTAGTTGATCCGCCGTTTGGGAGGCCAAGGGGAAGCGGCCGGAGGGACCTGAGCGCCCGGAAACCAATCCGTGACCATAGCGTTGGCCGCGTGCGCGGCGTGGTGGGACAGCGGAGCCCGGCCGGTTCTCTAGCCTAGAAGGATGGGCAGGCAAGACACGTCATCAGCACGCGGCAAGGCATCCGCATCCGGTTCGCGCAGCGGACGGACGCCGAGCCCCGCCGTGTACCGGCGGCGCCGGCTGTTCGTGGGCGCGGCCCTGCTCATGGTGGCTGCCATGGTCTTCGGCGGCTTTGCTGTGGCCGGGGCGTTCAGCAGCAGCTCCGACCAGGTTTCCTCCACGGGCACCCCGACGGGCGGCCCCACTGCGGCGGCGCCGGACGCTACGCCGTCGGCATCCCCCAGCAGCACACCCACACCCACGCCAACCTGCAACCAGAACCTGGTGACCGTTTCGGCGTCCACCGACAAGGCCGCTTACGGCCCCGGTGAGAACCCGGTGCTCAGCCTCAAGGTGACCAACGGCGGGACGATGCCGTGCGAAGTGAACATCGGCACGTCGCAGATGGAGTTCCTGGTGACCAGCGGTGCGGACAGGATCTTTTCGTCCAGGGACTGCCAGGCCAAGAGCGAGGACCTGGTGAAGGTCATCGCGCCCGGCGCCAGCGAGACGGCGAACTTCCCGTGGGCGCGGAACCGCACCCTGGAAGGCTGCCAGCCCATTGAGGCTAAGCCGGGGGCCGGCGGGGCTTACTACATCTTCACGGCGAAGCTTGGCTCGAGGGCCAGCCCGAAGGCAGTGTTCCAGCTAAGCTGACCCCCCACCTTTCATCGAGTGCTCCACACAGGCCCTTTTGAGCGCCCAAAAGGGCCCCTAAGGAGCAGTCGATGGGGATTCCTGGCCGAGCTTGCGAGTCGAGGGGCCTGTGGGGCCAGTCGATGGGATCTAGAGGAAGCGGTCCAGCAGGCTGGCTTCGGCCATCCGGCTCAGGCCTTCGCGGACAGTGCGGGCGCGCTGGTCGCCGATTCCGTCCACGGTCATGAGGTCGTCAATGGTGGCCGCCATCAGGAACTGCAGGCCGCCGAAGTGGTCCACGAGGCGGTCGGCAACGGCCTTGGGGACTGCCTTGAGGCCGGACAGCAGCCGGTAGCCGCGCGGCTGCACGACGGCGTCGAGGTTGGCCTCGCCGCCGGCGAAACCGACGATCCCGGAGATCTTGCCGAGGTCGATCAGTTCCGTGGGGCCGAGGTTCACCAGGGCGCTGACGGCCTTTTCGATGTCGTCGGCGGACGCGTCCGGGCCGGCGTAGTCGCGGATGATGACGTCGCTGCCGGGGCCGCGGCCCACGGTGAGCTCATCCAGCTGGAGGGACAGCAGCCGGCCGTCCTCGCCGAGCTCCAGGACGTACTGCGATATTTCTTCCGAGATCCGGCGGACCATCTCTTGCCGCTGCAGGGTGACGGCCACGTCACGCACGGTCACCATGGCCTCGATCTCCAGGGCGGACAGCGAGCTGGTCACCTGGTCCAGACGCGAACGGTACCGCTCCAGTGTGGCCAGGGCCTGGTTGGCGCGGGCCAGGACCTTCTCGGACCCCTCCAGCACGTGGCGGAGCCCGTTCACGTACAGGGCGATGATCTGCATGGACTGGCTGACGGAAATCACGGGCACGCCGGTCTGGATGGCCACGCGTTCCGCGGTGCGGTGCCGGGTGCCGGATTCCTGTGTTTCGATGCTGGAGTCCGGAACCAGCTGGACGGCGGCGCGCAGGATGTTTCCGGCGTCCTTGTCGCAGATGATGGCGCCGTCCATTTTGGCCAGTTCGCGCAGCCGGGTGGGGGAGAAGTCGATGCCGATGTCGAAGCCGCCGGAGCAGATCGAATCAATGGTCCGGTCCGAGCCCAGCACGATCAGCGCGCCGGTGCGCCCGCGGAGGATCCGTTCCAGCCCATCACGCAACGGAGTGCCTGGAGCCACTCTGCCCAGAGTCGCCTTGAGCGATTCTTCGGGGCTCCGAGCCATAGTGTTCCCTTCAAAGGTGCGGGCTGCCGCCCGCAGGTACGCCGGTTTTACACTTCGCCGGCGGGATCAAAAGTATGCAGTTTCCTGCAAGCTCAATGATAGAGGTAAGAAATGGCAACAACCGCACGGACAAGCCCTAAAGTGCCCCATTAGGGGGCCGGCCGAAAGGGCTTGGGAACGCGTCCGACGGCGGCTGGCCGGGTGGGTGTTTTGGCCTGTTTGGGTGCCTGGCGGGCTGGGGTCCACGACCACATCAGAATGATGCAACGAGGCGGGCGAGCGGCGGAGGTGCCTGCCCTGCCGGCAGGGCATCGACAAGCAGTTGCGCGTATCGGAGCTTGTTGCCGCTGCGTCCGCCGAAGAACCGGCGCAACTGCGCGGTTACCGGCCGTTCGCGCTGCGCCGGCTGGCGTTGGAGGATCCGGAACGACGCGAGTTCGCCCTGGGCTGCGATGACGCTGAGTACGGCATCCACCCCAAGGCAACGGATGAGTTCGTCCTCCAGGTCGGCGTAACAGACCTGGAACCCAAGCTCGGCCAGTGAACCGGACCCGATACCTGCCCGGGCGAGCGCACGGGCAATGACACGGGACTCCCCTGCGTCACAGAGGCCGAGCAGCCGGTGGCCTGCGCCGGCCGGGCCGTAGCGGTCGAGGAAATGGATGATGCTTGTCGCGCCTCCCATCGGCACCACTGTCACCCGCTCGGCTGTCAGGTCATGGCCAGCGCGAAAGGCCAGCATCTCGACCGCCATCCGGTCGCTCTCACCCTCGACCAACACTGTCGTAGCCTGCATGGAACCAGTATGGCGAACGCCGGCGGGGGCGGGTGATCTCCGCGTTCCGGTACGTCTCGGTAGAGTGATTGTGTGCAGCTCACTGGAACTGGGTCCTGTTGTGAGAACTTCGACGACATTGATCCTCGTAGATCCCAAGTAATCAGATGACTCCCCACGAGCCAGCGGTGCAGAGGGCCCCGAGGAAGCGCCTGTCGCAGCAAAGGAAAAACATCGTTCGGCGCTTACCGATCATGATCTCGATCCTCGTTTTGCTGGGTTTCGCAGTGATCGGTGTTTTCCTTGAGCTTGACCGGCCGCGCCAGCAGGCGGAGATCGTATCCACCGTGGAATCCGCCGGCGGTGAGGTCGTCAAACTAAGGTGGGGCCAAGGGTTGCGCGTCACAGGCCCGTCGGGAGGCTACGTCGATGTCCTGATCGACGGTGTGTTGAGCCGCTGCTCGCTGACCGATCTGCAGGATAACCCGCCTGCCTTCAAGTGCGATCCCGAGGTCAAGCGCTAAAAGTTGCACTAGCGCATCCAGAGCGCCGCCCCCTACGGGTTCAGCTCGGCCGCTCCCGCAGGAGGCGCTCAAGGTCCCGGCTGACTTTGCGCAGCGACGCCGCCCGGAGTGCCTGCTCGTCAGTGACCGGCCCGGTCCGGCGCCGGGATGGCTCGTCAGTGGCGGCCGCGCGCCGCTGCACACCTGTCTGTATGGCTGCGCTGCCGCGCATCGCCGCCGGCACCGAAGGCGGACTCGCAAGGGGATCGAAGAAAAGGCTGCCCATCATGCGCCCCAAGTTAGCGGGGCCGGGTTTCGCGGTCTTGAACTGCCGGTTTCGTCGGCGTTAAGCGGCCACCTCGGCCCCGGTCCGCCGCTGCGATAAACTTGGTCATTGGCGCTCAGCCAGCCCTTTCCACGTCCAGCGATGTCCCGTCCAGCGCCAAGGGTTATCCCCACCGCAGCGAAAGTAGCACCGTGTCCCAAGATGTCCTTAGCCCCGCCCGGGTCCACGAGATTCACAAACAGGCGGCCCGGCGTCGGACGTTTGCCGTCATTTCGCACCCTGACGCCGGAAAGTCCACACTGACCGAAGCGCTGGCGCTGCACGCGAAGGTGATCGGCACCGCCGGTGCCTCAAGCGGCAAGGCCAACCGCAAGGAAACGGTCTCGGACTGGATGCAGATGGAAAAGGACCGCGGTATCTCCATCAGCTCGGCGGCGCTCCAGTTCTCCTACCGGGACACCGTCATCAACCTGCTGGACACCCCCGGCCACGCCGACTTCTCCGAGGACACCTACCGCGTCCTGGCCGCCGTCGACTGCGCAGTGATGCTGGTGGACGCCGCCAAGGGCCTGGAAACCCAGACCATGAAGCTGTTCGAGGTCTGCAAGGCACGCAACCTGCCCATTATCACCGTGATCAATAAGTGGGACCGCCCCGGCCTGGACGCCCTGGCGCTGATGGACGAACTGACGGAGCGGACCGGCCTGCAGCCCATGCCGCTGACCTGGGCCGTGGGCATCTCCGGCGATTTCCGCGGTGTCTGGGACCTCCGCCAGGACCGGTTCGCCCGCTTCCAGCGCAACAACTCCGGCGCCAACATCGCCCTGACCGAATATTTCACGCCGGAACAGGCCGCCGAAACCCAGGGGAGCAACTGGACCGACGCCGTGGACGAAGCCGGCCTGGTGATCGACTCCAACCTCGAGTTCGACGTCGACGCCTTCCACGCAGGCACCGCCACCCCCATCCTGTTCAGCTCCGCCGCCCTGAACTTCGGCGTCAAGGAACTGCTGGACGCGCTGGTGGACTTCGCCCCGCCCGCGGCGCCCCGCCCTGACGTGGACGGCAGCCCTCGCGCCGTCGAGTCGCCGTTCTCCGGCTTCGTCTTCAAGGTCCAGGCCGGCATGAACAAGGCCCACCGTGACCACGTGGCCTTCATCCGCGTGTGCTCCGGCGTGTTCGAGCGCGGCATGGTGGTCACCCAAACCCGGACCGGCAAGTCCTTCGCCACCAAGTATGCCCAGCAGGTGTTCGGCCGCGAACGCGAGGTCATCGACGAGGCCTACCCCGGCGACGTTGTCGGCCTGGTCAACGCCTCCTCGCTCCGCGTCGGCGACAGCCTCTTCCTCGAGGATGCGGTGGAGTACCCGGCCATCCCGCTGTTCGCCCCGGAACACTTCCAGGTGGCCCGGTCCAAGGACCCCAGCAAGTTCAAGCAGTTCCGCCGCGGCATCGAGCAGCTCGAGCACGAGGGCGTCATCCAGGTGCTCCGCTCCGACGTCCGCGGCGACCAGGCGCCGGTGCTTGCCGCCGTCGGCCCCATGCAGTTCGAAGTGGTGGAGGACCGCATGGCGCACGACTTCAACGCCCCCATGCGGCTGGAACGCCTGCCCTACTCCATGGCCAGGATTTCGACGGCGGACGCCATGCCCGCGCTGGCCAACGTGCCGGGCGCCGAGGTGCTTCTGCGGTCCGACGGCGAATACCTTGCCCTGTTCAACGACGTCTGGGCGCTGCGCCGGATCGAGAAGAACCACCCCGATCTGACCCTTGTGCCCATCGGCACGCACAACCCCGCAAAGTAGCGTCCCATGTCTGCACATCAACCACGGGCGCTCATCACGGGCGCCGGCACCATCAACCCCCTCGGATCCAACGTGGGGCAGACCTGGGAAGCGTTGCTTGCCGGCCGCTCCGGGATCGCCCCGCTGGAGGACGACTGGGCCGGGCAGTTGCCCGTGCGGATCGCCGGGCAGGTCACGGCTGACCTCTCTGAGCACCTCACCACCCGCGAGCTGAAGCGGATGGACCGGTGCGGACAGCTTGCCCTGGTGGCTGCCCGTGAAGCCTGGCAGCAGGCGGGGGCGCCCGACGTCGACCCCGAGCGGTTTGCCGTGGTGATCGGCTCCGCCTACGGCGGCCTCGGTTCCACGATTGAGCAGGACAGGGCCTTGGCCAGCGGCGGCCCGCGCCGGGTGTCGCCGCACACGCTCACCCGGCTGATGGTCAACGGGCCCGCGGCCTGGGTGTCGATCGACCTGGGTGCCCGCGGCGGTGCACGCACACCTGTCAGCGCCTGCGCGTCCGGCGCCGAAGCCATTGTCCAGGGTGCCGAAATGATCCTGTCCGGAGCGGCCGACGTCGTGATTGCCGGGGGTGTGGACGCGTCGGTGAACGACCTGGTGATCACCGGGTTCTCCCAGATCCGTGCCCTTTCCACACGCAACGGTGAACCCCAGCGCGCATCGCGCCCGTTCGACGGCGGCCGCGACGGTTTTGTGCTCGCCGAGGGCGCCGGCATCGTGGTGCTGGAGAGCGAGGCGCATGCCCGGGCGCGCGGCGCCGCCGTCCTGGCCGCCGTCGCCGGCGGCGCGGTGACCTCTGACGCGAACGACATCGTGGCGGCCGACCCTGCCATGCAGCGGCGGGTCATGCAGAAGGCCCTGGCCTCGGCGGGGATGGACGCCGCGGACATCGGCTTCGTCCATGCCCACGCCACCTCCACCCCGGTGGGGGACCGGCTGGAGGCGCAGGCCATCACTGCCATTCTTGGTTCCGACATACCCGTGACGTCCACCAAGGGCCACACCGGCCACCTTTTGGGCGGAGCCGGGGCCCTGGCCGCCGTCGTTGTGGTGCAGGCCCTGCTGACCGGTCAGCTCCCGGGGACGCTGAATGTTGAGGCGCTGGATCCGGAAGTGGACCTGAACGTCATCACGGACACCGCCCACACCCTCGTACCGGGCACCGCCCCGGCCGGCCTGGTGAACGCCTTCGGCTTCGGCGGACACAGCGTTGCGCTGGTAATTACCGGGAGCTGACGGATCCTGGGGGCTGCGGAAGCAGCTAAGGGGCAGTCAGGCTGCCGGCAGGATGAACGTCGCCGTGGTGCCCGCGCCCGGGGCGCTCGTAAGGCTCAGGGAACCGCCGTGGCCTTCGATGATGGTCTTGCTGACAGGCAGCCCCAGCCCTGCCCCGGGGATGGCCGTTTCGCGTGACCGCGCGGAACGGAAGAACTTGGTGAAAGCCTGCTCCTGGTCCTCCGCGCTCATGCCGACGCCCGGATCCGTGATTGAGCAGACGAGCTCCGCTCCGGTTCTGTGCGCCCGCGCGGTGATGCGGCCGCCGTCGGGAGAGTATTTGATCGCGTTCGAGAGCAGGTTCCCCACGACCTGCCGGATCCGGGCGCTGTCCATCCGGGCAGTTAGCGGCTGCTCGGCGTCGAGCACCAGCTCCAGGCCCTTGTTGGCGGCCTGCGGGAGGGTGGACTTGACGACGTCGGCGAGGAGGCAGGCGAGGTCCGCCTCCTGCAGTGACAGGTCCACCCGTTCAGACGCCACCGCAATCAGGTCGTTCACGAGGCCCAGGAGGTGGGTGGCATTGCGGTGCACCACGCGCAGCTCAGCTTCGATCGTCTCGTGCCCCGGTTCATCCAAGACCAGTTCCAGGTAGCCGAGGATGGAGGTGAGCGGTGTCCGGAGTTCGTGCGAAACGGTGCCGACGAAGTTGTCCTTGGCGGCCAGTGCCGTGATCAGGGCCGTCACGTCCACGAAGGTAATGACGCCCCCGCTGCGGACGCCGTCCGTGGAGCGGATGACGTGTGCGCTCACCGAATAGGCACGTTGTTCCCTCTCGTCGCCCGCCCACAGAAGCTCGTCCGTGAACATGTCGCCCCGTGTCACGCGGGCAACCGGAAGCATACGGGGCGCCACCGGAGTTGCCTGGTCGCCCATCAGCACCCGGGTTCCGGTGTCCCCGTCCGCGAGCCGGGCAAGGACGGGATCGGCGCGGATGGCCCGGTTGGTCAGGACGTTGTTCCCCTCTTGGTCAACCACCCAGACGCCCACGCCCACGGCGCCGAGTACGGCGTCCAGGAGCCGCTGGCGTTCCACGCTTTCGGTGAGTGTTTCCGCCAGCGCCTCGTCCTTCCTGACCATGGCGGTGCGCTGGCGGTGAAGCGTCCCGGAGACGACATGCGCTGTCACTGCGATTGCTGCCATAACAAGTGGGAGGAAGATAGTCCGGATCATCGAGCCTTGCGCAGGGGGAGAGCCTAAAACCACCGCGGGGACGGTCGTGCTGAGTACAGTGGCCACCACGGCCATCACCACCCTGATGCGCTGGCGGCCGATGGCGAGCCACACCACAGGGAACACGAGCATCAGACTCAGTACCGCGAAATTGGGGCCGCCGGCCTGGCGTGTGAAGCCGATGGCGAGGCAGTCAAGGAAAGGTATCACCGTGAATGCGGCGGACGGCAGTCTGTCCCACGGAAGAACCACGCAGGCGGCGAAGATGGCCGAATGCGCCAGCAACGCCATCCGGAAGGCATCGTCCGCCAGGGTGTCCGGGCTGAACAGTCCGGCGGCCACCACGATGAGCACCACCGTGACGGTGAGCGGAAGCTGGCTCATCACCACCCGGCCCCGGGCGCCAAGGCCCCCGAAGAACGCGTCGATCCTTCCGGCGAGTCGGCTGCGTTCCGCCGGTTCGTCGAGGATGGATCCGCCTGCTTGTATTCGATGAGTCACTCCGGCCCCCCAAGGCGCAGCGATGAAAACCTCCGGCTGCCTGAAGGTCGTTTTCGCCAGCCTAGCGCTTAGCTCCCGCCGGAGCGCAGTAAGACGTGACCGGACTATCCGATCAGCAGGCTCAGCGCCTCCGTCAGGTGCTCCACCTCGCGCACGGAGAAGCCCGCGGGAACAGGGCCCGGGCCGTTGTGGCTGGCCGGTACGACGGCGTGTGTGAAGCCCAGGCGGTGGGCCTCCTGGATGCGCTGGTTGATGCCGGGAACGGGCCGGACCTCGCCGGCCAGGCCCACCTCACCGAAGGCGATCAGGCGGATGGGCAGCGGTTTCCGGGCCTTGGCCGAGGCCACTGCCAGCGCAACCGCGAGGTCCGTGGCGGGTTCGCTCAGCTTCACGCCGCCCACCGTTGCCACGTAGGAGTCGTCCTTGTGGAGAAGGCATCCGGCGCGCTGCTGCAGCACGGCGAGCAGCATGGACACACGGGAGCTGTCCAGGCCGCTGGTGGCACGCCGCGGCTGCGAGTTGGGGCTTTCGGCGAGCAGCGACTGCACCTCGGCCAACAGCGGCCGCCTGCCCTCCATGGTCACCGTGATGCAGGTGCCGGACACCGGCTCCTTGGTGCGGCTCACAAAGAGTCCGCTCGGATCAGCGAGGCCCTCGATGCCGTCCTCGTTCAGGTCGAAGCAGCCAACATCGTCCGTGGGACCGTACCGGTTCTTCACGGCCCGCAGCAGCCGGAGCCTGGAGTGGCGCTCCCCTTCGAACTGGCACACCACGTCCACCAGGTGCTCCAGCAGCCGCGGCCCGGCGATGGAACCGTCTTTGGTCACGTGGCCCACCAGCAGAGTGGTCATGTTGCGGCGCTTGGCCGCGGCGATGATGGAGGCTGCGACCTCGCGCACCTGGGAGACTCCGCCGGCGCTGCCGTCAACATCCGCGCTGCTGAGCGTCTGCACTGAGTCCACGATCAACAGGCGGGGCTCCACCTTCTCGACCTGCCCGAGTGCCTGCCCCAGGTCCGTCTCGGCGGACAGGTACAGGGAATCCGCGACGGCGTCGATCCGCTCCGCGCGCAGCTTCACCTGCGCGGCCGATTCCTCGCCCGTGATGTACAGGACGTCCTGCGCTGTGCGGGCGAACTTGGCGGCAACGTCCAGCAGCAGCGTGGACTTGCCCACGCCGGGCTCGCCCGCCAGAAGGATCACGGCGCCGGGGACCAGTCCGCCGCCCAGCACACGGTCCAGTTCGTCCACGCCGGTGGGCAGGAACGCGGCAGTGGTGGCGTCCACCTCGGCAATCCGGCGCGCAGGCTCCAGAACTGTTGTTGCCGCCGTCGTACGCGCTACGGCGGCGCCGGTTTCCTCAACGGTGCCCCAGGCCTGGCACTCGCCGCAGCGGCCCACCCATTTGACCGTGGTCCAGCCGCATTCGGCGCACTTGTAAGCGGGCGCCTTGGATGCGCGGGAAGTCTTTGTTGCCATGGGTTCCACCCTAACTGCGGGGGCGGACATAGCCTCGCAGCACCCCCCGGGGTATCGTCGCAGGTAGCGGATTAAGGACCTTGAGAGAGCGCTCTCTTGACAGTGATCCGCGCCACCTTTAGAGTTGGGGGACTTCTAAGAGAGCGCTCTCTCACCCTCAGTAATTTCCCCCACGAAGGAGTGACCGTGAAATTTTCACGACGAAATACCGCTGCCGCAATAGCGGGAGCAGCAGCCTTGGCCATGCTGGCCACAGGCTGCGCCGGCAGTTCAGACAAGCCAGCCAGCGCGGACAACCCTGTTGAACTGACGGTCACCACTTTCGGGACTTTCGGCTACAACGACCTCTACGGCGAGTATGAGCAGGCCAACCCAGGGGTCAAGATCAAGGCCACCAACATCGACCGCGGATCAAATGCCCGGACGGATGCTTTCACCAAACTGGCCGCCGGTTCCGGCCTCAGTGACGTTGTTGCCATCGAGGAGGGCTGGCTCGGCTCCATCATGGAGGTCTCCGACCAGTTCGTTGACCTGAACGAACACGGCGCGGAGGACATCAAAGCCAACTGGGTGGACTGGAAGTTCAAGCAGGGCACCGATCCGGACGGCCGCGTGATCGGCTACGGAACCGACATCGGGCCACAGGGGCTCTGCTACAACGGCAAACTCTTCGAGGCGGCCGGACTTCCCAGCGACCGGGAATCCGTGGCGAAGCTCTTCGGTGGACAGGACGCCACCTGGGACAAGTATTTCGAACTGGGAAAGCAGTACAAAGCAGCCACCGGAAAGGCCTGGTATGACCAGTCCGGCTTCGTCTGGAACTCCATGGTGAACCAGATGGAAGAGGGCTACTACACCAAGGACGGCGACCTCAACATCGACGGCAACTCGGAAATGCAGGACAAATTCGAGATGCTGGCTGCCGGAACGGCAGCAGGGCTTTCCGCCAACCAGACCCAGTGGGACTGGGGCAACGGCAAGGCGTTCGTTGACGGCTCCTTCGCTACGTTCGTGTGCCCCGGCTGGATGCTCGGCACCATCAAGGGCCAGCTGGAATCTGCAGGCGGCGGCGCGGACAGCGGCTGGGACTTCGCCGACGTCTTCCCCGGCGGCGCCTCAAACTGGGGCGGGGCTTTCCTTTCCGTACCTAAGACCTCCGAGCACCCGGCCGAGGCTGCCAAGCTTGCCGCCTGGCTGACGGCACCGGAGCAGCAGGTCAAGCAGTCAGCTGCCGCGAACAACTTCCCCAGCACGCTCAAAGCCCAGGAAAAGCTGGTCCAGGACGCCACTCCCAACGTGCTGTTCAACAACGCCCCCACGGGCGCCATCCTGGCCAACCGCGCCAAGGGAGTAGTTGCCCAGTTCAAGGGACCGGACGACTCCGTGATCCAGGAAAACGTCTTCGGCCCCGCCCTGAAAACCCTCGACGCCGGCACTGCCGACGCAGACAAGGCATGGACTGAAGCGCTGCGCCTCCTCAACGACCTGGTCGTAAACAACTAGCCAGACCCGCTGTGGGGCCTCCCGGAAGGGAGGCCCCCCGATGGAGTGCGAGAGCCCCATGACAACCACACTGAACCGGTCCGCCAAACCTGCGGCCACCAAACCCAAAGCCACTTTCAAGCAACGGCTGAGCATCTTCGACGTCAAGGCGTCCCCTTACCTCTACATTGCCCCGTTCTTCATCCTTTTCGCCCTGGTGGGACTGTTCCCGCTGGTCTACACGTTCTTCGTCAGCCTCTTCGACTGGCACCTGCTCAAAGGGCAGGGCGAGTTCGTGGGGCTGGAAAACTTCGCGGAAGTCCTGCAGGACCGCTTTTTCTGGAACTCCCTCTTCAACACTGTGAGCATCTTCCTGCTCTCCGCCGTCCCACAGTTGGCCGTGGCGCTGTTCCTGGCCGCCGTGCTGGACCAGAACCTGAGGGCCAAAACGTTCTGGCGGATGAGCATCCTGCTGCCGTACATCGTCACCCCGGTGGCTGTGGCCATGATCTTTACCAACATGTTCGGCGAGCAGTACGGTCTGATCAACAACATTCTGGGCAACTTCGGCCTCGATCCGGTGATGTGGAAGAACGAGACATTCCCCAGCCACATCGCGATCGCCACCATGGTCAACTGGCGCTGGACCGGCTACAACGCGTTGATCCTGCTGGCTGCCATGCAGGCAGTACCCCGGGACCTTTACGAATCGGCTGCCCTCGACGGCGCCGGGGCGGTCCGCCGGTTCTTCAGCATCACGATTCCCAGCATCCGGCCCACCATGGTCTTCGTCGTCATCACGGCCACCATCGGAGGCCTCCAGATCTTCACCGAACCCAGGCTGTTTGATCCGGCCACTGCAGGAGGATCGCAGCGCCAGTTCCAGACAACCGTCCTGTACCTCTGGGAGATGGCCTTCCAGCGGCAGAACTTTGGCAAGGCATCAACCATCGCGTGGCTGCTGTTCCTGATCATCGTGCTGTTCGGAGTTGTCAACTACCTGATCTCCCGGCGGATCGCGACCGCGGATGCGGCCAGGCCCTCCAGGGCTGCCCGGAGAAGTGCCGCCCGTGCTGAAAGGACCACCCGATGACCCTCATCGACCGCAAGCCCGGCCCGGCCAAGCCGCCGTCCGGCAGGACCCCTTCGGCGGAAGCACGGCGCAGCTCCGGCCCGGCCACGCTGCGCAACCGCTTCTTCGGCACCGGCGTACGCCCCGGATTCCTCAGCTACGGGCTGCTGCTGGCCTTCCTGCTCTCCTCCGCCTACCCGCTGTGGTGGTCCGTGGTGATCGGCAGCCGGTCAAACGAAGCCCTGGGCGAAACCTGGCCGCCGCTGCTGCCGGGCGGCAACTTCTGGAAGAACGTCGGAGAAGTCTTCGACACCGTGCCGTTCTGGTTGGCCCTCGGCAACAGCGTCCTGATCTCCGGAATCATCACCATCTCGGTGGTGGGCTTCTCCACCCTCGCCGGCTACGCCTTCGCCAAGCTGCGGTTCCGCGGACGCAATGGGCTCATGCTCATGGTGGTGGCCACCATGGCCATTCCCACCCAGCTGGGCATCATCCCGCTGTTCATGGTGATGCGGACCCTGGGCTGGACAGGCGAGATCGGCGCAGTCGTGGTTCCCACCCTGGTCACCGCCTTCGGCGTCTTCTTCATGCGGCAGTACCTGGTGGACGTCATCCCCGATGAGCTCATCGAATCAGCCCGCATGGACGGCGCCAACATGATTTCAACGTTCTGGCACGTGGCCATCCCTGCCGCCCGGCCGGCCATGGCCATCCTGGGACTGTTCACGTTCATGACGGCCTGGACGGACTTCCTGTGGCCGCTCCTGGTGCTCGACGCCGGGAACCCCACGCTGCAGACCGCACTCAGCCAGCTGCAGTCCGCCCGCTACGTGGACTACTCCGTGGTCCTGGCCGGCGCGGTGCTGGCCACCCTGCCGCTTCTGGTGCTCTTCGTCCTGGCAGGCAAACAACTTATTTCAGGAATCATGCAAGGAGCAGTGAAAGGCTAATGCCACATTCGACGTACTCACGCCAATGGCCGGAAGGATTCATCTGGGGATCCGCCACGGCGGCGGCCCAGATTGAGGGTGCCGGACATGAAGGCGGCAAGGAAGACTCCGTGTGGGACCACTTTGCGCGGATACCCGGTGCCATCGCCAAAGGCGAGAACCTGGAGCACGCGGTAGACCATTACCACCGTATGCCCCAGGATGTCCGGCTGATGAAGGAACTGGGGCTGGACTCCTACCGCTTCTCCACCAGCTGGGCGCGTGTGCGGCCGGGGGACCGGGCGGCCAATCCGGAGGGACTGGACTTCTACTCGCGCCTGGTGGATGAACTGCTCGAAGCAGGAATCCTGCCCTGGCTGACCCTCTACCACTGGGACCTGCCGCAGGCCCTGGAAGACAAAGGCGGCTGGGCCAACAGGGACACCGCCTACAGGTTCGTGGACTACGCCCATGACGTGTACTCAGTACTCGGCGACCGCGTCCAGCACTGGACCACTTTCAACGAACCGTTCTGTTCCTCGCTGCTCGGGTACGGTTCCGGCGTCCACGCCCCCGGCCGGCAGGAACCCCGCGCCGCCATCGCGGCGGTCCACCACCAGCACCTTGCCCACGGCCTGGCCGTCAACGCACTTCGGGAACGCGGTGCCCGGAACCTCGGAATCACCCTGAACCTGAGCAACTCCATTCCGCGCGACCCGCAGGACCCGGTTGACCTCGATGCGGCACGGCGCTTCGACTCCCTGCAGAACCGGATCTTCCTCGATCCCATCCTGCGGGGAAGCTACCCGGAGGATACGCTGCGCGACCTCGCACCGTTCGGCCTGCCGGAGCTCATCCTTCCCGGGGACCTGGAAGCCATCAGCGCGCCGCTGGAATTCCTGGGTGTCAACCACTACCACGACGACCTCATCAGCGGACACGCCGACGACGCCGGAAGCGACGGCCATTCAGGCGGCGCCGAACGCGTCGCTGCCTCGCCGTGGATAGGCTCCGAGGACATTGCCTTCCCCAGCCGCGGGCTGCCCCGCACTGCGATGAACTGGGAGGTGAACCCCGACGGCCTGCGCACACTCCTGGTCCGCCTCGGAGAGGAACACCCCAACCTTCCACCCCTGTACATCACCGAAAACGGGGCGGCCTACGACGACACCGTGGAACCGGACGGTGCCGTCCACGACCAGGAGCGCACGGGCTTCATCCTTGACCACATCGCGGCCGTGGGCGAAGCGATCGACCAGGGCGCGGACGTCCGCGGCTACTTCGTCTGGTCGCTGCTGGACAACTTCGAATGGTCTTGGGGGTACGGGAAGCGCTTCGGGATAGTCCGGGTGGACTACGGCTCGTTCGAGCGCACCATCAAGGACAGCGGCCACGCCTTCGCCCGGCTGATAGCCGTCGCAAAGCGGAACACATCCCGGCTCCCAGCCTCCCTGCCAGCCTAAACTGGAGTCCCGGGCGAAAGCCCGCTCAACATCACGGAGCGAAGAACAGTGAAGCAAGACACCAGCGGAACCCGGCCGGCGCCCACCCTTGAAATGGTGGCCGCGCTGGCCGGCGTGTCACGCGCTACCGTCTCGCGCGTGGTCAACGACGTGCCCAGCGTGGACGAGGACATCGCCGCGAAGGTTCGCCAGGCCATCCTCGCCGTGAATTACACCCCCAACCGGGCGGCCCGTTCCCTGGCCAGCCGGAAGCCGAACTCGATCACGCTGATCGTGCCGGAGTCCACCTCCAAGGTCTTCGCCGACCCTTTCTTCGCCTCCGTGGTCCAGGGCGTGGCCCTCTACCTGGCGGAAACGGATTACACCCTGAACATGGTGATTGCGTCCGAGGCCAAGCCGGAGAAAACCAGGGCCTTCCTCCTCGGCGGCAACGTGGCAGGTGCCCTGGTGGTCTCACACCACGCCGGCGACCGTTCCTGGGCGCACGTCAGCGACCACATCCCCATGGTCTTCGCAGGCAGGCCCCTGGCCGAAGGCGGCAGCTACTACGTGGACGTCAACAACGAAGCCGCCGCCGAAGGAGCCACCCGGCTGCTGGTGAAAGGCGGACGTACCCACATCGCCACCATCGCCGGCCCGCAGGACATGCCGCCCGGCGTCGACCGCATCACCGGCTGGCGGAACGCCCTGGAAGCGTCCGGGCTGGACGACTCCCTGGTGGAGTACGGCGACTTCACGCTCTCCTCCGGGGCCAAGGCCATGCGGCGGCTCCTGGAACGCGGGAAACCCATCGACGGGCTGTTCGTGGCCAACGACCAGATGGCCGCCGGGGCCTACACCGTCCTGCAGGAGCGCGGGATCCGGATCCCTGACGACGTTGCAGTAGTGGGCTTCGACGACGATTCCTTTGCCACCTCCGTGAACCCCCAACTGACCACCGTGCACCACCCCATCATCGAGATGGGCAAGAAGATGGCCGAGATCCTGGTGGACCTGATTGAGGGCAAGCCCACGGACCGCGTCACCCGCATCCCCACCTCGCTGGTCATCCGTGACTCCGCCTCTTAGATGGGGAGTGGTGGCCACCGGCCGGATCGCCCACAAAGTCACCCGGGACCTTGCCTGCCTTGAAGATTCGGTCCTGCAGGCGGTCAGCTCGCGAGGCCAGTCAGCTGCGCAGCAGTTCGCGGCGCAGTACGGCTTCGCCTCCAGCTACCACGATGTACCGGAAACTACGGGCTACGGGCAGCTCCTCGATGACCCGCTGGTGGACGTGGTGTACATCGCCACGCCCCATGCCCAGCACTTCGAGGTTGCGAAGGCGGCCTTCGACGCCGGCAAGCACGTGGTGTGCGAAAAGCCACTGACCATCAACGCCAGGGAAGCGAAGGAACTCGCCTCCCTGGCCGGTGAGCGGAAGCTGTTCCTGATGGAGGCCGTCTGGACCCGCTTCCTGCCGGCCACCCGGCGTGCCCTGGAACTGGTCCGGGGTGGCGGGATCGGCGAGGTGCGGTGGCTGCAGGCTGATCTTGGCTTCGCAGCAGCCTATGACCCCGGCGACCGGCTGTGGGATCCGGCGGCCGGCGGGGGAGCGCTGCTGGACCTCACCGTTTACCCGCTGACCTGGGCCGTTTCCATCCTGGGCTTTCCGGGCGCGGTCACCGCCGCGGGCCGCCTGAACGACGACGGCGTGGACGTCCAGAACACTCTGACCCTGCACTATCCGCACGGTGCGGTGGCCCAGATGGTCTCCTCGCTGCAGTCCAACAGCCCCGGCACAGTGACCGTCAGTGGAACGCAGGGATGGCTTCGTACCGGTTCGCCCCTGTACCGCCCGCGGAGGCTCGAATACCAGGGCGCTGACGGACAGGTCCAGGTAGAGGAGTTCGACGAAGAGACCGAGGGGTTCATCCATGAGCTCCGGGAGGCTGCGCGGTGTATCCGGGCAGGCCTGCTGGAAAGCCCCCTGATGCCGTGGGATGAGAGCGTGCGGATCATGCAGCTCCTTGACCAGGCCAGGGAGCAGCTGGGCGTGCGCTACCCGAACGACTGGTAACGCCGGATCCCGGCGGACAATGCCGCGGCTACAGGCCGGGCAGGACGTCCCTGGCCTCGCGGGAGTCCATCCCTGTGGCTTCCAGCAGGTCGACCATCAGCGGCCTGAACAGCATCACCACTGTCTCGCCCTCAAGCCGCTGCACCTCCAGCAGCTTGGGGTGCAGCCGCAGCGCGATCTCGCTCAGGTCCTGCCGTGCGGTGCGCAGGTGGGCGCGCCGGGCGCCGTCGTTAGTTTCCGCCAGGCCGAGGGAGAGTTCCTCAATGGCGGCAGCGGTGTCCTGCAGCACCTCCGCGATGTTGTCGTTGGCCTCATCGGACAGGGCGGCATGGTTGATGGCGCTGGTCAGCCGGCGGGCGAAGACCCGGCTGTTACGCAGGGCAAGATCGATGAAGTCCAGCGACTGCTTGAGCCGGTCCAGCTCGTCGCGGTGCCTGCGGTAGGCCGGCGCAAGCGTGGCCACCTCCCCGGACGCACGCAGGGAATGGCGCATCGCGTCCACCAGCGGCTGGCAGTTCCGGCCGCGGATCAGCGCGTGCCACGCCTGCGTGGAGTCGCTGTTGCTCAGGGCCGTGGCGCACTCCCGCAGCACTTCGGCCAGCTCGTGGAGCAGCTTCTGGACATCCTTGCGGGGCTCCCGGCGCGGATCCTTGGGCACCAGGATGGTCACCAGCAGCGCAAACAGCCCGCCCACTATGGCGTCGAGGCTGCGCGTGAAGGGCCCGCCGGCAGGTGCCGGCAGCAGCACCACCAGCAGGGACTGCAGCCCCAGCTGGGTGGTGAAGATGTTGCCGCCGTCCAGGAAGCGGGCAAGGAGGATTGAGATCAGGAGGACGACGGCGGCAACCCAGATATCGCCGCCCAGCCAGTGGAGGAGCAAATCACCCACAACAATGCCGATGGTGCAGCCCAGCCCCACTTCCACCACCCTGCGAAGGCGTGGCTCCCGGGAGAAGCCCAGGGCAATCAGCGAAGAAGTCGCCGCGAACAGCGGACCTGAATGGCCCAGCACATACTCGGCGAACGCGTACGCCCCCACTGCGCAGCCGGTCATCTGGATGGCCGGGAACAGCGAATTGCGGCTGCGGATCAGGCCGGTGCGGATGCGGCCACGCAGGAAACGCCGGCTTGCTGAGAGTCCTGCTGCGATGGCCATGGGTTCAAGTCTATTCACTGGCAGTGCACTACGACCGAAGATGTGACCGGCGCAATGGTGACGCTGCAGATGTAAGCGAATATCCCGCCGTCGTTAATTTCCCGTTCACTTTGGACAGCCCATCCCGTTACCTGCGGCCCATAACTTCAATGAAGGTACAGAACGTACGCATCGCGCTGCAGGGCGTCTCCGGTCCTGCCCGCAACTGAATAACCCTGGAAGGGGTACATCTAGTGAAGGCTCTCCGCTTCGGCCGCCACGCGGCTATCGCTGTTATCGCAGCCGGCGCTCTCGCGCTGACCGCCTGCGGTTCAGACAACGTCACGGGCGCCACGCCTGCTGGCAACCAGACTTCCGCTGGCCCCAAGGTCACCGGTACCCTCACAGGCATCGGCGCCTCCTCCACCGGCGCAGCCATGGACGCCTGGAAGGCCGGCTTCGCGGCCGCCAACTCCGGCGCCACGGTCCAGTACTCCCCGGACGGCTCCGGCGCAGGCCGCAAGGCCATCATCGACGGCTCGGCCCAGTTCGCCGGTTCGGATGCGTACCTCAAGGATGACGAGCTGGCCAGCTCCAAGGCCGTATGTGGCCCCGAGGGCGCCATCAACATCCCGGTCTACATCTCCCCGATCGCTGTGGCGTTCAATGTCCCGGGCGTCACCGACCTGAAGCTTGACGCCGCTACCGTGGCCAAGATCTTCCGCGGCCAGATCGCCAACTGGAACGACCCCGCCATCGCTGCCCTGAACGCTGGCGTCAGCCTGCCGGACCTGAAGGTCACCCCGGTGAACCGCTCTGACGACTCCGGCACCACCACGAACTTCACGGACTACCTGGCCTCTGCAGCCCCCGAGGTCTGGACGGACAAGTCCGCCGGCATCTGGCCGGCCACCCTGCAGGGTGAAAACGCCAAGGGCACCTCCGGTGTGGTCAAGACCGTCACCGACACCCCGGGCGCCGTAACCTACGCCGATGACTCCGCCGTGGGCGGCAAGCTGGGCACCGCCTCCATCAAGGTGGGCGAGGAGTTCGTCAAGATCTCCGCCGACGCCGCGGCCAAGGCTGTAGAAGCCGGCAAGCCCGTCGAGGGCCGCTCCGCCACCGACGTCGCCATCAAGCTGGACCGCAAGACCACCGCTTCCGGCGCGTACCCGGTCGTCCTCGTTTCCTACCACGTCGTCTGCACCACCTACGACAAGCAGGAAACCGTTGACCTCGTCAAGGCCTTCGAAAACTACGTAGTTTCCGACGCCGGCCAGCAGGTAGCAGCAGACTCGGCCAAGTCCGCGCCCCTCTCCCCGGCCCTCGCCGAGAAGGCCGTCAAGGCCATCGAATCCATCAAGGTCAAGTCCTAGTACCTGCCCTGAACGAGTTCCCCGCCACGCCGAGAGGCGGGGCGGGGAACTTGGCTTTTGTAACCCTTGCTTCACGCTTCCCCAAGCACCACCTCAACCGAAGGGTCGGGAATGACCGTCACCTCCCTGAAAAGCTCCCAAGGCGCAGGCCGCGCCGGGGACAAAATCTTTTCCGGAGCAACCCTGGCAGCAGGGTGCCTGATCCTTGCCGTCCTGTTCGGCGTTGCCCTTTTCCTTGTCGTCCAGGCGATTCCTGCGCTCACAGCCCCCGCTGCTGAGATCCAGGGCGGCGAGGGCTTCTTCGCCTACATCTGGCCGATCGTGGTGGGCACCCTGATCGCCGCCGCCATCGCCCTGGTGATCGCCACGCCCATCGCCATCGGCGTGGCCCTGTTCATTTCGCACTTCGCACCGCGCCAGCTCGCTTCCGGGCTGGGCTACGTGATCGACCTGCTGGCAGCCATCCCGTCCGTGGTTTACGGCGCCTGGGGTGCCGCGTTCCTCGCCAAGGAAATATCGCCGGCCTACAACTGGCTCGCGGACAATATGGGCTGGCTGCCCATCTTCCAGGGACCGGCCTCCGCCACCGGCAAGACCATCCTCACCGCAGGCATCGTGCTGTCCGTGATGGTCCTGCCCATCATCACGTCCCTGAGCCGCGAAATCTTCCTGCAGACCCCCAAGCTCCATGAGGAAGCGGCGCTCGCCCTGGGCGCCACGCGCTGGGAAATGATCAAGATGGCCGTGCTGCCCTTCGCCCGCCCCGGCATCATCAGCGCCATCATGCTGGGCCTCGGCCGCGCCCTCGGCGAAACCATGGCCGTAGCCCTGGTCCTGTCCTCCGGCGCACTGACCGCCAGCCTGATCCAGTCCGGCAACCAGACCATCGCCGCCGAAATCGCGCTGAACTTCCCCGAAGCCAGCGGGCTCAAGGTCAGCACCCTCATCGCCGCAGGCCTGGTCCTGTTCGTGATCACCCTGGGCGTGAACATGATCGCCCGCTGGATCATCACCCGGCACAAAGAATTCTCGGGAGCCAACTAAATGACCTCCACCCTGACCCCGGTCCGCAAGCGCTCGGCCCTCACCAAAGGCCAGCTGCCCAAGTACGCGCCGTACGTGGTGCTGGCGCTTGCCCTGATCGCCGGTGCCGCCATCCTCGCACTGATCGGCTTCAACGCCTTCGGCTGGGGCATCGTCTCCGCCATCCTGTTCGCCGCCGGCCTGGTGGGCTGGAGCGCCGCCGTCGAAGGTTCCCGGAAGGCGAAGGACAAACTGGCCACCTGCCTTGTGGTGGGCTCGTTCCTGATCGCACTTCTTCCCCTGATCTCGGTCATCTGGACCGTATTGGCCAACGGCCTTCCCGGCATCATTGCCCCCGGATTCCTGGGCAGCTCCATGAACGGCGTCACCGGCGTCTACGACAACCGGGCCGTGGAGGAGGGCGCCCCCGTCCTGGGCGGCATCTATCACGCGCTGCTCGGCACGGTGCAGATCACCATCCTGGCCACCATCATTTCGGTGCCGGTGGGCCTCCTCACGGCCATTTACCTGGTGGAGTACGGCCACGACGGCCGGCTGGCACGGGCCATCACGTTCTTCGTGGACGTGATGACCGGCATCCCGTCCATCGTGGCCGGCCTGTTCGCCGCAGCCTTCTTCTTCGCCATAGTGGGACCGGGTACCAAGACCGGTGCCGTGGCCGCCGTCGCGCTTTCAGTCCTGATGATTCCCGTAGTGGTGCGATCCAGCGAGGAAATGCTGAAGATCGTGCCCAACGAGCTGCGCGAGGCGGCCTACGCCTTGGGCGTGCGCAAGTGGCGCACCATCCTCAAGGTGGTCATCCCGACGGCGATCTCCGGCATTGCGTCCGGCGTCACCCTCGCGATTGCCCGGGTCATCGGCGAAACCGCGCCGATTCTTGTCACCGCCGGGTTTGCCACGAGCATCAACGGCAACGTGTTCGGCGGCTGGATGGCGTCCCTGCCGACGTTCATTTACACGCAGATCCTGAATCCGACGTCGCCGGCGAACCCGGACCCGTCCTCGCAGCGGGCCTGGGGCGCCGCCCTGGTGCTGATCATCCTGGTGATGCTCCTGAACCTCGGCGCCCGGCTCATCGCCAGGCTGTTCGCCCCCAAAACAGGCCGCTAGGCCACCACAAACTTCAATCCGTACCCCAGCAAGTGAAGGAACATCATGTCCAAGCGCATCGACGTCAAAGACCTGAACGTCTACTACGGCAATTTCCTTGCCGTTGAAGACGTCAGCATCAACATCGAAGCCAAGTCCGTCACGGCGTTCATCGGCCCCTCCGGCTGCGGAAAGTCCACGTTCCTGCGGACCCTGAACCGCATGCACGAGGTCCTCCCGGGCGCCCGGGTGGAGGGCGAAGTCCTGCTCGACGGGGACAACCTCTACGGCCCCGGCGTTGACCCCGTGACTGTCCGTTCGCAGATCGGCATGGTGTTCCAGCGGCCCAACCCGTTCCCCACCATGTCCATCCGCGACAACGTGCTGGCCGGCGTGAAGCTGAACAACCAGAAGATCTCCAAGGGCGAGGCCGATGCACTGGTGGAGCGCTCGCTGCAGGGCGCCAACCTCTGGAACGAGGTCAAGGACCGGCTGGAGAAGCCAGGATCCGGGCTTTCCGGCGGGCAGCAGCAGCGTCTTTGCATCGCACGCGCCATCGCCGTGGAACCGCAGGTGATCCTGATGGACGAGCCGTGCTCCGCCCTGGACCCCATCTCCACACTCGCCGTGGAGGACCTCATCAATGAGCTCAAGGACCAGTACACCGTGGTGATCGTCACCCACAACATGCAGCAGGCGGCCCGGGTCTCGGACCGGACGGCGTTCTTCAACATCGCCGGCACCGGCAAGCCCGGCAAGCTGATCGAATTCGCGGACACCACCACCATCTTCAACAACCCCGGCCAGAAGGCTACCGAGGACTACGTCTCCGGCCGCTTCGGATAGTCCCCACCGCCGCCCTAACCTCGCAAGCTCGGCCAGGGAACCCTGGCGGCGTGGGCCCACCCAGCCGCTCCCCATGGATCGATTGCTCCGGTAACGCCCTTTTGAGCTCCCAAAAAGGCGCCCTTGGAGCAATCGATGAGGTTTAAGAGTCCCTAGGACCCGGCCAGCGGTGACAGCGCCAGCGCGAGGACAAATGCACCGGCGGCCGTCGCGGCCGGTGTCAGGACCCAGAGGCCCAGGATCCGGATGACCAGCTTCCGGTTGGTGACGGAGAAGTGCTGGTTCTCGCCCGCGCCGAGCACGCCGGCGGTCACAGTGTGCGTGGTGGACACCGGCCAGTGCAGTCCGATGGCGCCGACAAACAGCATCAGCGCGCTGAAGATCTGCGCCACGGACCCGCGCAGGGGGTCAATCCGGGTGATTTTGTAGCCGATGGTGTGCGAGATCCTCCACCCGCCGAAAAGCGTTCCGGCGGTGAGCATCACCGCGGAAAGGAGCGCGACCCAAACGGGTATGGTGCCGCCGTCGGAATAGCCACTGGCCAGCAGGGCGAGCAGCAGCACCGCGCTGACCCGCTGGCCGTCCTGCAGGCCGTGGCCGAACGCAACGGCGCCGGCGGCGATGGACTGGCTGCGGCGGAAGCGTGTGTTGATGACGTTGGGCTGGGCATAACGTGCCGCCCACGTGGCCGGGTAGACCAGGAGGAAGGCGCCGCTGTAGGCAACCAGCGGCGAGAGCAGCAGCGGCAGGACCACCTGGAAAAGGAGCGACTGGTCCACTCCGCCCACCCCGCCGCCGCCCACTGCGAGGCTTGCCAGCCCGGCGCCGGCCAGGCCGCCAACGAGCGCGTGTGTGGAGGAGGACGGGATCCCGCGCCACCACATCAGGATGCCCCAGACGCAGGCGCTTGCGAGTCCTGCCACCAGGATGCCGAGCCCGTTGGCGCCGCCGGGCAGGGTGATCCAGTGCTGGCTCACCGCCACCGCCAGGCTGGCGCTGAGCAGGGCGCCGAGGAAGTTGAAGAAAGCGGCCAGCAGGACGGCGACACTGGGCGTGAGCGCGCGCGTCCGGACCGCCAGGGCAACCGAGGTGGAGACGTCACGGAAACCGTTGAGGAAGGCAAACGCCGCCGTCAGCAGGACCACCGAGGCGAAGATGGCTGCCGTCACCTCAGGATTCCTTGACGATGATGCTGCCCACCTGGGTGGCGATACGCCGCATGTCCTTGGTGACTTCCACGAGCTGGTTGGCGATGTCCCGGTTGCGGGAGTACTGCGCCCACTTCATGTCGGAGATCATGTCCGCCACCCAGACCCTGTGCGTGCGCTCGGCCCGCTTGGCCAGCCGCAGGATCTCGATCCAGTAGTCCTCAAGGTCATCAAGGTTGTTCAGCCGGCGCATCGCGTCCACCGTCAGCTCGGCCTGCCGGCTGATGATCTCCAGCTGGTCCGCCGCGCGCTTTGGCAGGCGCTCCAGCTTGTACAGGGCCACGAGTTCCGCGGCAGCGTCGAGCTTCTCGATGGCCTCGTTGAGGTAGCGGGACAGCGCATACATGTCCTCGCGGGGGAGCGGGTTCACAAAGCTGGTGCGCATGTGGGTGAGCAGGGCGAAGTGCAGTTCGGCGGACTTGGCCTCGTGGTTGTGCATGTCCTCCACGAGCTTGCCGTGCTCGGCGGCGGGGACGCCCAGGATCTCCGCAAGCGTGGCGCTGGCCAGGACAATCTGGCGTGCCATCTCCGAAAGGAGGTTCAGCCCGGCGGGCTCCTGGGGAAAAAGGCGCAGCTTCACGTGGTTACCGGTCTCCGGAAAAATGTACTGGGATGGGGCAGCCGGCTTTGTGACTTGACCGCAGCCCGCAACTGACCATTACTCTACCGGGCGGGCGCGGGCGCCTGAAAAAGGGCATAAAAATGGTGCCGAACCGGATACGCCTCTCGGCGGTAGGCCGCTCTAGGCGGCTAAATGTTGAAGCCCGGGGGTTTCGCGGTTCGACACCAGTTTCAGTGTTCTACGTTGGCTGGCCCAAGTCAACATTGACAGATCGGGCCTGCTGGGTCAGTCCAGCTCGCCCAGGCGCCACGCGTTGGCCGCATGCTCGAGGTCCTCGGCGGTCTTGACCAGCTGGTGGGAGTTGCGCGTGAGCTTGCTTGCGTGGGCCTCGTTGCCGAGCTCGGCACCGTCGGCGATGGTCGCCTGGCCAAGCGCCACCACGCGGCAGAAAGCGGCGGAACGTTCCAGCGCGACGTCGAACTCGCCGTCGAACGCCCCCGAAAGGATGGCATCCGCCATGGTCCGCATCTCGTCGGCTCCCGGCGGTTCTGCGGCGCCGGCCACCACGTTGGAAACCTGCGCGGTGTCCTTCCCGGCGCGGAAGTAGACGGAAATCCTCTCGGGGTCCTGGACGGTGGCGGCGCGCAGCGCGTACAGCCGCCACAGGGCGCCGGGCAGCGAGCGTGCCGGGCTTTCCGCCCACATCTCCGCGATGGCTTCCAGGCCCTGTTCGTCCGCCAGCTTGACCAGCCGTTCGGTGATGACGGGGTCGTCGCTGTCGCGCCCGTGCCGCACCAGCGCCTGGGCGGCGAGGTGCGCGGCCTCGGAGACGCGCGCGGGATCCGCGCCACCTGCAAACGGCTCAAAGTCGATGGGGGCGAAAGGCTTGGGCTTGTGATGCCGGTTGGCTCCGCCGTAGTGACTGGGTCCTGTTTGCTCGCTCATGCCCCCACGCTACTCCTGTGCCCAAAGGGAATCGAGTGCGTTGCGAATGGCCTCCGGGCCCACCGGGGAACCGGCAAGCGGGGCCGGAAGCAGCGCCGTCGGCGTACGACGGCGGCGCGCGGCCGTGTGCCGGAGCAGCCCCGGGTCTGGGGTACAGTATTAACGTTCAGAAATGGACTGGGCTGATCGGCTCTTTTGACGGTCAGCTGGGGCCTTTAGCTCAGTTGGTAGAGCATCGGACTTTTAATCCGTGGGTCGTGGGTTCGATCCCCACAGGGCCCACTCTTCCACCGAAGAGTGGCAGTCCCCGGCATCCTGGAAACAGGGTGCCGGGGACTTTTCTTTTGTACCGCCCCGGCGTCAGGCTTCGTTTTCCGCCCGGAACACGGCCACCAGGGCGTTGGCGTGGCCATGGCCCAGCCCGTGCTCGTTCTTGAGCCAGTTCACCTGCTCCAGATGCTTCAGGCCCCTGACCTCGCCCAGGGCCGACATCCAGTGCTCGATCGGCCGCCCGTACTTGGCTTCGATGGACGGGAAGTAGGATTTCGGGCCTTTTACCGGTTCGCTCATATGGACATTCCAGCATCGAGGCCTTGGGGCTGGCAACGGGCACAATGGGTACATGTCAAAAAGCAGCAACGGGCGGCTGCCGCGCCTTGAGGATGTGGCCGAGCTCGCCGGCGTCTCGCACCAGACGGTCTCCCGCGTCATCAACAACCACCCGAACGTCAGCAAGGCCACCCGGGAAAAGGTGGAGGCTGCCATCGCAGAGCTCGGCTACCGCCGGAACACGGCCGCGCGCAGCCTGGTGACCCGGCGCTCGCAGACTATCGGCGTGCTCGGCAGCGAACTCGCGCAGTACGGCCCGGCCAACACGCTGCTGGGTGTGGAGCAGGCCGCGCGGGATGCCGGCTACTTCGTCAGTATCGCCGCCCTCCGTTCCGTCAGCCGCGACGCCATCTTCGACGCGCTCCGGCACTTCACGGACCAGTCGGTGGACGGCATCGCCGTGCTGGTGCCGCACTCCGAGACCCTGCGGATCCTCGAGGAATTCAACCCCGGCGTCCCCGTTGTTGCCGTCGGATCCCTGGGCGACGACGCCGTGAGCGGCGCCATGGTGGACCAGAAGCGCGGCGCCGAGCTCGCCGTCGGGCATCTCATCGAACTGGGACACCGCCGGATCGCACATGTGGCGGGCCCCTCCGACTGGATCGACGGCTCCCTCCGCGCCGAAGGATGGCGCGCGGCGCTCGACGAAGCCGGACTGCCGCATGACCTGCTCCTCGAAGGCGACTGGAGCGCCGGCAGCGGCTACGAGTTCGGCCGCCGGCTCGCAGCCGAACGGACCGCCACAGCACTCTTTGTGGGCAACGACCAGATGGCATTGGGCATCCTGCGGGCCTTCAACGAGGCAGGAGTCCGCGTTCCCGACGACGTCTCCGTGGTGGGATTCGACGACCAGCCGGAATCGGGGTACTTCACCCCGCCGCTCACCACCGTGCGCCAGGACTTCGAAGAGCTCGGCCGGCGATGCATGGACATCATGCTCAAGGAGATCGAGGCCGGCGCGGCGGTCAGCTCGACCATTGTTACGCCGGAGCTGGTGCGCCGGGCAAGCACGGCAAGTCCCGTCACAGAGCACTAAACCCAACACGCCAACCGGCTGCCTGCCTTTCCTGCCACTCTTGACATGTATGTTGTTAGCGCTCACAATTGTCAGCAGGCCGCGAAGTGGCGGCAGCTAACCGGAGGAAGTTTTTATGGACGTCACAGTGGACGGCAGCGAGCAATACGTCATCGGCGTTGATTACGGGACGCTATCCGGCCGGGCCGTGGTGGTCCGCGTACGGGACGGCAAGGAACTTGGCAGCGGGGTTTTCGACTACCCGCACGCCGTCGTCACCGATGCGCTGCCGGCAGACACAGCGGGCGACGGCGCCGCCCGGCTTCCCGGCGAATGGGCCCTTCAGGTGCCCAACGACTACCGCGACGTCCTGCGCAACGCGGTCCCCGCAGCCATCGCGGACGCCAGCATCGACCCGGCCGCTGTCGTCGGCATTGCCACCGACTTCACCGCCTGCACGATGGTTCCGGTCAAGGCGGACGGGACCCCGCTGAACGAGCTGGATGGCTTCGCCAACCGGCCGCACGCTTATGTGAAGCTGTGGCGCCACCACGCCGCGCAGCAGCAGGCGGACCGGATCAATGAACTCGCTGCCGAACGCGGCGAATCCTGGCTGCCGCGCTACGGCGGACTGATCTCCTCCGAATGGGAGTTCGCCAAGGGCCTTCAGCTGCTCGAAGAGGACCCGGAAGCCTACGCCGCCATGGACCACTGGGTCGAAGCCGCGGACTGGATCGTCTGGCAGCTCTGCGGCCAGTACGTCCGCAACGCCTGCACCGCCGGCTACAAGGGCATCTACCAGGACGGCCACTACCCCGCCGAGGACTTCCTGGCCGCACTGAACCCCGGGTTCAAGGACTTCGTCAGCACCAAACTCGAGCACACCATCGGCCGCCTCGGCGACGCCGCCGGCTACCTCACAGCAGAGGCCGCCGCATGGACCGGCCTGCCGGAAGGCATCGCCGTCGCCGTGGGGAACGTGGACGCACACGTCACCGCCCCGGCCGCCAAAGCCGTCGAACCGGGCCAGCTCGTGGCCATCATGGGCACCTCCACCTGCCACGTCATGAACGGCGACGAACTGCACGAAGTCCCCGGCATGTGCGGCGTGGTGGACGGCGGCATCGTCGACGGGCTCTGGGGCTACGAGGCCGGACAGTCCGGCGTGGGCGACATCTTCGGCTGGTTCACCAAGAACGGCGTCCCGCCGGAATACCACCAGGCAGCTGCCGAAAAGGGCCTGGGCATCCACGAATACCTCACCGAACTCGCCTCCCGCCAGGGAATCGGCGAGCACGGGCTCATCGCCCTGGACTGGCACTCCGGCAACCGCTCGGTGCTGGTGGACCACGAACTCTCCGGCGTGGTGGTGGGCCAGACCCTCGCCACCAAGCCCGAAGACACCTACCGGGCACTTCTCGAAGCCACGGCCTTCGGCACCCGCACCATCGTGGACGCCTTCCGTGATTCCGGCGTGCCCGTGAAGGAGTTCATCGTGGCCGGCGGGCTCCTGAAGAACAAGCTCCTGATGCAGATCTACGCCGACATCACCGGCCTCCAGCTCTCCACCATCGGCTCAACCCAGGGCCCCGCCCTAGGGTCCGCCATCCACGCCGCTGTTGCGGCCGGAAAGTACGCCGACATCCGCGAGGCTGCGGCCGCCATGGGCTCCGAACCCGGCGACGTCTACACGCCGATCCCGGAAAACGTTGCCGCCTACGAGGAACTGTTCCAGGAATACCGCACCCTTCACGACTACTTCGGCCGCGGCGCCAACGACGTGATGCACCGGCTCAAGGCCATCGCGCGCCGCGCCAATGCGTTGAACCCCGCAGCGTCCAGCGCCGCAGCAGCGCCCGCCGCCCCCGCAACCGTTGGAGCCTCCGCATGAGCACCACCACCGTCAGCACCCTGGAAACCATCGCCCGGATCCGGCAGGAAGTCTGCACCCTCCACGCCGAACTCACCCGCTACGGACTGGTGGTGTGGACCGCCGGCAACGTCTCCGCCCGCGTGCCCGGCCGCGACCTGCTGGTCATCAAACCCTCCGGCATTTCCTACGACGACCTGACGCCCGAGCAGATGGTGGTCACCGACCTCTACGGGGTGCCCGTGGACGGCGATGCGGACGGCGAGTGGGGCAACCCGCCGCTGTCGCCGTCGTCGGACACCGCAGCGCATGCATACGTCTACCGGCATATGCCGGACGTGGGTGGCGTGGTGCACACACACTCCACCTACGCCACGGCCTGGGCCGCCCGGGGCGAGTCCATCCCGTGCGTGCTGACCATGATGGGCGACGAATTCGGCGGCTCCATCCCGGTGGGCCCGTTCGCGCTGATCGGCGACGATTCGATCGGGCAGGGGATCGTGGAGACGCTGACGAACTCCAACTCGCCCGCGGTCCTGATGCAGAACCATGGCCCGTTCACCATCGGCAAGGACGCCCGGTCCGCCGTGAAGGCCGCCGTGATGTGCGAGGAAGTGGCCCGCACCGTCCACATTTCCCGGCAGCTGGGCGAACCGATCGCCATCGACCAGGCCCACATCGACTCCCTCTACGCCCGCTACCAGAACGTCTACGGCCAATAAAATCCGGTCCAGCCATCCGGCCGAGCCCTTCGCCGTCAGCCCGCCCGAACATTTACTTTTGCAGGAGAACCCATGAGCACAGCAGCAAACACTTCCCTCGACGGCTACGAGGTCTGGTTCCTGACCGGCAGCCAGCACCTTTACGGCGAGGACGTCCTGAAGCAGGTGGCGGCCCAGTCCCAGGAGATCGCCAACCAGCTCAACGCCTCCTCGGCCGTTCCGGTCAAGATCGTCTGGAAGCCGGTCCTGACCGACTCCGACGCCATCCGCCGCACCGCCCTTGAAGCCAACTCGGACGACTCCGTCATCGGCGTCACCGCCTGGATGCACACGTTCTCGCCGGCCAAGATGTGGATCCAGGGCCTGGACCTGCTGCGCAAGCCGCTCCTGCACCTGCACACCCAGGCCAACCGCGATCTGCCCTGGGCAGACATCGACTTCGACTTCATGAACCTCAACCAGGCCGCCCACGGCGACCGCGAGTTCGGCTACATCCAGTCCCGCCTGGGCATCGCCCGCAAGACCGTCGTGGGCCACGTCTCCAACCCCGAGGTGGCCCGCCAGGTCGGCGTCTGGCAGCGCGCCGCCGCCGGCTGGGCCGCCGTCCGCACCCTGAAACTGACCCGCTTCGGCGACAACATGCGCAACGTCGCCGTCACCGAAGGCGACAAGACCGAAGCCGAGCTGCGCTTCGGCGTCTCCGTCAACACCTGGTCCGTGAACGAGCTCGCCGACGCCGTGCACGGCGCCGCAGAGGCCGACGTCGACACCCTGGTGGCGGAGTACGAGGACCTTTACGACGTGGTTCCGGAACTCCGCGCAGGCGCGGCCCGGCACGACTCCCTCCGCTACGGCGCCCGCATCGAACTGGGCCTGCGCAGCTTCCTCGAAGCCAACGGCTCCGCCGCCTTCACCACCTCCTTCGAAGACCTCGGCGCGCTCCGCCAGCTCCCCGGCCTGGCGGTCCAGCGGCTCATGGCCGCCGGCTACGGCTTCGGCGCCGAAGGTGACTGGAAGACCGCCATCCTGGTCCGCGCAGCCAAGGTCATGGGCGCAGGACTGCCCGGCGGCGCCTCCCTGATGGAGGACTATACCTACCACCTGGAGCCCGGCTCCGAGAAGATCCTGGGCGCCCACATGCTGGAAGTCTGCCCGTCCCTGACCGCCGGCAAGCCCAGCCTGGAGATCCACCCGCTGGGGATCGGCGGCCGGGAAGATCCTGTCCGCCTGGTGTTCGACGCCGACGCCTCCGCAGGCGTCGTGGTGGCCCTTTCGGACATGCGGGACCGCTTCCGCCTGGTCGCCAACGCCGTAGACGTGGTGCCGCTGGACCAGCCGCTGCCCAACCTCCCCGTGGCCCGCGCCCTGTGGCAGCCGAAGCCCGACTTCGCCACCTCGGCCGCCGCGTGGCTCACCGCCGGCGCCGCGCACCACACCGTGCTCAGCACCGCAGTCGGCATGGACGTCTTCGAGGACTTTGCGGAAATCGCCAAGACCGAACTGCTCACCATCGACGAGGACACCACCATCCGCCAGTTCAAGAAGGACCTGAACTGGAACGCCGCCTACTACAAGCTCGCCGGCGGGCTCTAGGAAGCCGGATTCCGGCCCGTGGACCCGGGCGGCGACGCGGAGCACCAAGCGCCCGCGACGCCGCCCGGATTTTTGTTTCCTCCCCTGATGAAACGACTCAATACGGCGTGTCGCAAGGGACTGTCAGCTCTGAATTAGTCGAAGGTATTGACTTAAAAAATCCAGCGGGCGTAATGTGCCGCTTGGGACCGAAAGCTGGTCCCACGAAACTGTGGCCAGGCTCCCTGCGACGGGAAGCCGGCAGAACGGATTGCGCGTAGTTGCCGTTTCAAATGCGGCGGCTAGCGTCACCACACAACGCACGGGGGCGCGCGTTCGTGACGCATCTGGGGATTTACGAGTCCATGGGGTCTCAGCGCCATGCAACTAGCCATGCTTCAGCTTGTGCTGCACCGGATGGTATCCGCTGCACTCGCTCTGTGCATGGTGGTCGCCTTTAATCTCCCCACCGCAAATCCGGCAGTGGCCTTCGATCTTTCCGGGCAGGCTCCGGCCGCCTCCATCCAGCAGCAGGGACTCCGGTCCGTGCTGTTCGCCGGCGAACACCAGGACGCCGCCTACACCGCCGGTACCCAGGCCGGGATCACCATCACCGCCGCGGAACTGGCCCAGGTGGCCGGTTTTGCCGCAGCGCAGTGGCCCGGCTGGTCCGTAGCCGGAGCCGCTGTTTTTGTGCAGGACCTCCCGGGTGACGCACTCGCCATCACCTCCGGCAACAGCGTCGCAGTGGACCCCACGGCCGCCGGCTGGGGCTGGTCCGCCACGATGGGTGCACCGGCGCCCGGCACCATGGATCTGTTCACGGTGCTGGCCCACGAGTACGGACACATCGCCGGGTACGCGGACATCGAGGGTGGCTCTGACCTGATGACCCGGACACTCAGCCCGGGGGAGCGGCGATTCAACAGCGAGGACCGGCTGTACCCGGCGGCCGCGGCTGAAACCGTTGTGCCTGAGCCTGCCGTGACCGAAGCTCCCGCCCCTGACGCAGTGCCCGCCGCCGAACCCGCCACCGGGCTTGCCGACCCGGAAGATTCCACAGCAGAACCCGCTCCGGCGACGGCGACGGCACCGGAGCCGGTTCCCGCGACGGCAGACCCGGCAGCTGAAGTCCCGGCCGCCGAAGTCCCGGTCGCCGCGGTTCCCGCAACGGAAGATGCGCCCGCAACGGAAGCTCCCGCCGTCGGCTTTCCGGCAACGGACGCCCCCGCAGCGGACGTCCCGGCAGCCGCTGAAGCAGCCGCCGCAGTTCCGGGCCCCTGGAATGTTGCCATGACGGCCACGTCGGCAACCCTCGCGTTCAACGCGGACGGCACCGTGACGTTCGGCGGCGAAACCAGGGACCTGGCCACCGTCACCGCCATCACCGTCACCGGCACAGGCGGCGACGACACCTTCACCGTTGACCGCGGCATCTCGGATCCGGCCCTCACCGTCACCTTCGACGGCGCCGCCGGCTTCGACACCCTCGTCACGGCGGGCAACACCGCCAGCAGCAGCTCGGTGGCCACGGATCCGCACTCGGGAACCATCTGGCTCGACGCCACCGTGATCCAGTACCTGAACATCGAACCGATCGTCTCGGGCGACGCCACCAACGCCGTCTACGAGCTGACCAGCGGCGATGACGTGGCCACCCTGACCCTCAACGGCGGCGGCCTCCTGGAACTCAGCGGCGCCACCTTCGAAACGGTCGCTTTCGCGGCTCCGAGTGTTTCCCTGACCATCAAGGGCGGCACGGGCAAGGACAAGATCACCCTCTCCGGAACCATCGCCCTGATGGCCGCCTGGCTGCTGATCCAGATGGAACTCATCGACGTGGCCGACGACGCCGTCATCACCACCACCGGCGACATCACCCTGGAAGCAGCGGACTCGGTGACCGGAGGGCCTGCATTGGGTTGCCTCCTGGCCCTCGCCACGCACTGCACCGACGTCGCCGTCACCATCAACGGCGGCAACATCAGCGCCAACAACCTCAACCTCACCGCCACCTCCACAGTGGTCCCGGACGCCGGCCACTTCTCGGCCTACGCCGTCAACGTCGACTCCAGCGCCGCCGTCGAGGTCACCGGCAACGCGCTGCTGGCAGCGGCCGGCGCCGTGGTCATGAGCGCCACGTCCACGGTGGGCCCTGTGACCCTCAACAAGGACTACGGCGACCTCGCCATCATCTCCTCCGACGCCACAGTCACAGTGTCCGGCAGCGCCGTGGTCACCGCAGGCTCCAACGTCACCATGACATCCACATCAACCGTCGACGCCGGTGCGACGCCGGGTGCCGCCGGCAAGGACGAGGGCGAAGCCGACTCCTCCGGCAACAGCAGCTTCGATGCCGCCGTTGCCATCCTCACGGTGACGGCCAAGTCCATCACCAAGGTCACCGGCACCGCCCACCTGCAGGTGCTCGGGGACCTCGCCCTGGCAGCCGTCAACCACGCCACCCTCACCGCCACCGGCGACGCCAGCGACGCGAACTCCGGTGCCGGCATCGCGGTCGCGAACCTCAACCAGACCACCACGGCCTTCATCGACTCCAGCAGCGCGGCCCCCACGACGGCAGCCAAGCTGGACATCACTGCCGACTCGGAAGCCACCAACACCTCGGCCTCCAAGGCCGGCGTTGAGGGTTCCAGCCAGAACGACAAGGACCCCAACGACGCCGGGCGCGGCAACGGCCAGGCCAACACGGCCGACGGCAACATCGGCATCGCCGGCGCCCTGTCCGTCAACGTGCTGGACAGCACCACCGGCGCCTACATCAGCGGCGCCCGGGTCAACACCACAGGCGCCCAGAAGATCCACGCAGGTTCAAAGAACAACGCCACCGCAAACGCCGACGGCAGCACCACCTCCGGCAGCGGCCTGGGCGTGGGCGTGGCGGTCGGCATCAACGTGGTCACCCTGCTCACCGAGGCCTACCTGGCCGGCGGCGCCATCCTCAACGCCGGCGGAGTGGTCCTGGAAGCCTTCGGACCGGCCACCGGCAAGAACGCCTTCACCGCCAACGCCAAATCCGGCGCCGGCGGAGACGCCACCGTGGGCGTGGCCGGTTCACTGGCCCTGAACCTGATCACCGCCACCACCCTGGCGAACGTCCGCGGAACAGGCGCCAACCTCAACGGCTCGGACCTCACCCAGACCGCCAAGGTGAACCACGAGAACAAGGCCAAGGCCGAGGCCAAGCAGGACGGCGGCGGGTCCGTGGGTATCGGCGCCTCCGTGGCCATCAGCGTCATCAACAACATCGTGGAAGCGGGCCTGGCCGTCAACGGCATCCTCACCGCGGCCAAGAAGCTGGCCATGAACGCCACCACCACGGACGCCACCACCACCGAGGCGAGCGGCGGCGCGGCCGGCGGCAGCACGGCAGTCCTCACCGGCGTCGTCGGCATCACCATCTCCAACATCAAGTCCAGCGCCACCGTCAACCGCGGCGCCGCCCTCACCACCACCGGCGACATCACCGGCAAGGCGGACCAGACGGCCACGGTCGAAACCAAGGCCCTGGGTTCCACCACCGCCGGAGCCGGGGCCACCCTCGGCGCCGCCATCTCCTTCGCCCTCACCTCCGCCGAGCACCTGGTGGACTCCTCGCTCTACCGGAACACCACCTCCGGCGGGCTGGTCAGTATGGAAGCGGACGGCACCTCCACCACCGCCACCACGGCCACGGCCAGCGCCGCCGGAGCCAAGGGCGCGGACAGCGCCGGCGGCAAGGACTCCTCCAACAAGGACAGCAAGGAAAAATCCGACGCCCAGCTCGGCTTCGCCGATTCCAAGTCCACGTCCACCAACTCCAACGGCACCAGCACCCCGGCCGCCAAGAACGAGGACGGCACCACCGTCACCGTCGCCGCCGCGATTGCGCTCAACCTGGTCACCTCGACGACGACGGCGCTCGCCATTGCGGCGCCCGGCCAACCGGCCATTGCGGTCACCGCAGCCGGACCCGTGTCGTTCAAGGCGCTCAACAACACGGACGCCAAGGCCGTGGCCGACGGTTCGGCCAGCAACGGCAGCTCGGTGACCATCGGCGCAGGCCTGGCCATCAACAAGGTGATCCTACGGAACGAGGCAAGCATCGGCGTCGGGACCGCAGTCACGGCGGCCGGACTCAGCCTCACCGCCAACATGCGGCCCATCGGAGCAGGCGGCACCGACACCGTCCACGCCTTCGAAGCCGACGCCAAGGCGGGCGCCTCCGGCAGCAGCGGCAACCTTGGAGTGGCCGGTGCCTTCGCCCTGAACATCGTTGACCAGACCACCCTCGCTACGATCCACGGCGACCCCACCCCGGCCCCGCAGGCCCCGGCCGCCCCGGGTGTGGCGATCCTCGCAGGAGGCGCCGTCGGCATGACCGCCAACTCGAACTCCACCTCCAACGCCAAGGCGAAGGCCAGCCAGTCCGGCGACGGCACGGTGGGCATCGGCGCAGCGTTCGCCCTGAACCTCGTCAACGACACCGTGTACTCGGGAATCGACCAGGTAGGGGACCCGACGCGCGGACCCCCACTCACGGGAGCCGGCACAGTCACCATCGCAGCAACCACCGCGCACACCCTGGCCACCACAGCCGAAAGCGGATCAGCGGGCGGAACCGTTAGCATCACCCCGGCAATCGCGATCACCATCGCCAACATTCTCACCAGCGCCTCGCTCGGCGCCAGCGCCACGGCCCTCACCGCCATCGGCGCCGTGGACGCCCAGGCCACCCAGGCCGTCAAGGCCACCACCACCGCCAAGGGCGACACCAAGGTAGGCAGCACCGCCGGCATCGGCGTCTCCCTCGCACTGGCCATCATCGACAACGACGTCGACTCCGGCAGCGCACGCAGCATCACCGCCGGGGGCGCCACGAGCTTCAAGGCCACCGGCACCTCCGATACCACCACCACCGCGGAAGCCTCCGCGAAGGGCGCCTCGCCCAGCGAAGGCAGTGACGGAGGCGGCAAGGACGTCAACCAGAAGGCCGACGCCAACCTGGGCCAGGCCAAGGGCACCCAGTCCGCCGAAACCGGCAAGACCTCCAGCACCAGCTCCACCCCCAAGGCCGCCAGCAACGAGGACGGCGGAAGCTCGGTCTCGATCGCCGGCGCCATCGCCATCAACGTGGTGGATACCAGCTCCCGGGCCTGGTTCGGCAATGGCGTGGTCATCAGCTCCGGCGGCATCGTCACCCTCAAGAGCCTCGCCAACACCGACGTCCTGGCCAACGCCAAGGGCGACAGCGCAGCGGATGCCAGCGTGGGCATCGGCGCCGGTGTTGCCGTGAACAAGGTGGACATCCACAACCGGGCGGTCACCGGCACAGCCACCATCACCGGCACCGGGCTGGTCCTCACCGCGGCCCTCACCGGCGGCGACACCAACGACGTGGTGCGGCGCTGGACCGGCACGGAGTGGAAGACCATCGAAAGCGGGGCGGAACTGCCCGGCCCGTCCAAGGACGATCTGGCCTACGTCAAGACCAATGACGGCACCGGCGGCAACGACGGCATCTACAAGTTCGGCGGCAGCGACTGGACCCTGGACGAGGACGTCACCATCACCAGCGGTGCAGCGCTCCCGGGATCGCCGGCCAGCGGCGACTACTTCCTCCTCACCACCGCCCACGACGGCCACCCGCGCAACAGCGTCTATAAGTACAACGGCACCACCTGGGACTTCATCACTGCCGACACCTACGGGCAGAAGTCGGAACTCCCCAAGAACGACATCGAGGAGAATGACTGGTTCCAGCTCACGGCACAGGACGGCAGTAATGCCCCCGGCTTTTACAAGCGCAACGGTTCGCAGCAGTGGGTGGTCCAGTCGGTGACCCTGACGGACGGCGACCACTTCCCGGCCAGCCCGTCCGTGGACCAGCTCTTCCGGCTCTGGGAGCACGAGGTTTCCGCCACTGCACGCGCCGGCGCCAGTGAGGCCTCGAGCGTCGGAATCGCCGGCGCCCTGGCGCTGAACATCCTCAGCTCCACGACGGAAGCAGTCCTGCAAACCGGCGCCTCGGCCACGCTCAGCAGCGCCGCCGTCGTGATCTCCGCACTGGCCAACGAATACGACCAGGCTACGGCCAGCGGCAAGGCCGAGGTAGGCAGCGCCACCGGCGTGGGCGCCTCCGTGGCCCTGCAGGTCATCCACAACAATGTGGTCCGGGCCGAGGCCGCCAACGGCGCCGCGCTGACCGGCGGCACCTCGGTCACCGTGGACGCCCTGGGCTTCCGCGAGGTGGCCACCAAGGCCGAGGGCGGCACCACCGGCGGCACCGCAGTCACCCCCGTGGTGGCACTGCTGGTCAGCGTCAACGACGACGTCACGGCGCGGCTCGGCACCTCGGGCACCACCCTCACCGCCACGGGCGCCATCAAGGTCACCGCCACCCACGTGAACGTGATCTACACCGAAGGCAACGCCGAAGCGGCCGGCAAGGACACCGCCGTCGGGATCGATATTGCCGTCAACGCCGTGGTGGACTGGGACACGCTCGCCGAAATCGCCAGAGACGCGAGCGGGGCATCGGTGGAAGTCATCGCCGTCTCCGTCATCCGCAGCGAGTCGAAGTCCGTGGCCAGCGCCTCGGGAGCCGAGGACAGCGGAGCCAGCGGAGACTCCAAGGCCAACGGCCAGGCCAACGGCGACAACCCCAACACGCAGGGCACCAAATCGTCCACGTCCGGCATGCCAAGCTCCAGCGGCGGCACGAATGGCAGCAACGGTGCCAACGGCGCCAACGGACAGCAGGGCAGCCAGTCGGGATCCTCCGGCAGCAGCACCGGAGTCGCGGCCGCCATCGCCGTCAACTGGGTGGTTGCCACCTCCACGGCCCGGATCGCTGGCAACCGCACCGTCACCGCCGTCACGGGCGCCGTCACCGTCCGCACCACGTTCCTGCTGCGGGCCAACGCCTTCGGAATGGGCTCGGCGATCGACCTCGACACCGACGGGACCCGCGTGGGCGCCACGATCGGCCTGAACGTCCAGGACGTCACCAACGAGGCATCCATCGGTGCCGGGGCCCACGTGACCGGCCAGGCCGGCATCACCGTGGAAGCCACCGTCCCCGTGCCGGATGCGGACGACGACCCCTTTAACGCCGGCACGCCCAGCTACAACGACTTCATCGTGTGGTCCTTCGCGGCTGCCGGCGGCAAGAGCACCTCGGTGGCAGGCAGCGCCGCCGTCCAGATCCTCCTCCTCACCTCCCACTCCTGGGTGGGTGCCGGCGCCGAGCTCGACGCACCGGCCGGCGACATCACCATCGGCGCCTACCTGCCCATCCGCTTCCAAAACCTCGCCATCGCCGGTGCCCTGTCCACCAGCAGCGGCACCGCCGTCGGCGCCTCGTTCTCCGTGAACTGGATCGAACTGGAGACCAAGGCCTGGATCGACTCCACCGCCGTGACCCGCACCAAAGTGGACGCAGGCGGGGCCACGTCCGTGACGGCACGCACCAGCCTCAACCCGCTCATCCCGGACCTGCCCGAGCCGCTTAAGGGCAAGGTGGACTGGCTGAAACTCAACAGCGTGGCCATCGCCGGCGGCGCGAGTTCCGGCGGCGCGGCCGTCACCGGCGGCTTCGTGGTGGAGATCATCAGCCTGGACACCCAGGCGTGGATCGCCAACGGCGCCCTCGTCAACCAGGAAGGCACCGTTGGCAGCGCGGGACAAAGCATCACCGTGCGGGCCACGGACCACATCAGGATCGTGGACGTCGGCGGCGCTCTCGCCCTGAGCCAGGATTCGGCAGGTGTGGGCCTCACCGTGGTGGTCATCATCGTCAACTCCAACGTCCGCGCCTGGATTGGGGACTCGGCCCAGCTTCGTGCCGGCGGCAGCGTGACGGTGGAGGCCAACGCCAGCGAGGACTGGTTCGTCCTGGCCGTGGCCGGTGCGGTCTCCGCCAACTCAGCGGGCGTCTCCGGGTCCGTGCTGGTGTTCGTCTTCAATCAGGGCGGCAGCAGCCCGATGGTCCTGGCCAGCATCGGAAACAGCGACGTCCACGCCCTCGGAGCCGTCCAGGTCAAGGCCTCCCGGAGCATCAGCGGGGCGTTCTCCTCCGGCAACCTCTCGATCGGCGGCGGCTCCGCCGGCGTCGGCGCATCGGCCGTGGTGATCGTCCGCGGCTCGAACGTCGAAGCCCGGGTACTCGCCGGCGCCGATGTCCAGTCCGGCGGTACGGGCCTCCTGGTCTCCGCCGTCCAGTCGGGCGATTTCACTCTCATCGCCGTAGCCGGCGCCGGCGGCAACTCGGCAGGCGTGGCCGGCGCCGTCGTCGTCAATGTCCTGAGCAACAGCACCAAGGCGCACCTCGACGGCGCCACCAGCGCACCCACCACCCACACCGCGGTCCTCGCCCAGGACACGACGACCATCCTTTCCCTGGCAGGCCAGCTCACCGTCGGCGGCACGGCAGGCATCGGCGCCGGCGTGGACGTGGAGGTCATCACCAAGGACACCCAGGCCTGGCTCGCGAAGACCGCCCACGTGGTGGGTACCGGAAACCTGACCGTGGACGCGGTCTCCAGCGAGGACATCACCTCGATCTCGCTGGGCGGCGGCTTCGCCGGAACCGCCGCGGTGAACATCAACGCGGCCGTGGCCGCCGTCAGCGTGACCACCAAGGCGTTCATCGCGGACGGCACCAGCGCCGTGGACGCTGCCAGCGTGGCGGTGGACGGCAGCGTCCGCATCGCAGCCACCGAAACCCTGGACCTCAACGTGATCGGCGGCAACATCTCCGGCGGCGGAACCGCCGCCGTGGGCGCATCCGTGGCGGTCCCCGTGACCACCAAGGAGACGCACGCCTGGATCGGCAACTGGGCCTCCGTGGCAGCCAAGGGCGGCACGCCGCTGGCCGCCAGCTCGGGCACCTACACGGTGACCACCAAGGACATGCGCTTCACACCCGCGGACATCAACACCGGCACCGACACTGTGACGCTGGCGAACCACGGCTTCCAGAACGGCGACGTGGTCTACTACGACGCTGGCTGCGCCACCCTCCCCGCCTGCGGCGCCGCCGGGCTCACCCACCGCGAGCAGGCCTACTTCATCGTCGGTGCCACCGCCAACACCTTCCAGGTCTCCCTGAGCAAGGGCGGCGCCGCCGTGAACATCACGGGCCAGGGCAGCAGCGGGAACCAGCGCTTCTACAAGGCCGACGAAGCGAACGTCACCGCCGACTCCACCCCCCGCTTCAACCCGATCACCACCGTCAACTCCGCCACGGACCAGATCACCTTCGACCTGGGCGGCGTGGCCAACGACGACGCCGTGGTCTACAGCTCGGGCGGCGGTGCGGCGATCGGCGGACTGGTGGACGGCGGCACGTACTTCATCTCGGACGTGGCCGGCAACACCTTCAAGCTCCGCAACAAGAAGAGCACCGAGGCCGGTTCCGCGGTCATCGACATCAGCATCGTCGGCATGACCGCCCTGCAGCTCGGCCGGGCACACAGCCTCGCGAAGTCGGGCACCGCGCCGTCGGGCGATCCGAGTTCCTTCGGCCCGCGCGCCATCCTCGCCGGCACGGATGCGGGCTTCCGGGGCGTCGCCGTCACGGCCAACAACTCCGACAACATCGGCGCCTTCGGCATCGGCTTCGCGATCGGCGGCACGGCCGGCGTGGCCGTGACAGGCTCCGTCACCGTCAACACCGTCCGCACCTCCGCCCACATCGGTGCGAACGCCAGGATCAACTGCGGCGTCACCTGCGCCACCACCGTCACCGGCGCCAACGGCGGCCAGTCCGTGCGGGTGGCCGCTGCGAACCAGTACTACTCGCTGGGCATCGCGGCCGCGCTCGCCATTGGGGGCACCGCCGGCGTGGCCGTGCCGGTCGCGGTGCGGGTGGCCAACATCGATACCTTCGCGTACATCGGCACCGGCAGCACGGTCCGCGCGCTGAACAACATCGAGGTCACCGCCCAGGGCAAGGGCACCGTGGTTTCCGTGGCGGCCGGCGCGGGCGGCGGCACGGTGGGCGTGGCCGGCACCGTCGGCGTCACCGTGCTGAACGTCAACACCTTCGCCTGCACCGGCACCCCGGGCGGCACCGACGCCTTCGAATGCACCGGCAACGGCGCCACCCTCCGGGCCGGCAACAACGTGCTTGTCTCCGCGCAGGACGACACCAAGGCCGTGCTCCTCACCATCGCCATGGCCGGCGGCCTGGTAGGTGTGGGCGCGGCGGTGGGCGTCGCCGTCATGAACAAGGAGGTCCAGGCGTACCTGGGCGGCAACGGCGCCGTCACGGCCCTCGCCACGGGCGCTGCGATCGGCGGAGTCTCCGACGGCACCGTCAGCGGCAGCGGATTCGGCCGCCAGGGCTTCTCCGGAGTCATCGTCCGCGCCGACTCCTCCGAGGACATCTTCGGCCTCGCCCCTGCGATCGGCGGCGGCTTCGTAGGAGTGGCCGGCGGCGTCCAGGTGACCCTGCTGACCGTGCTGGTGAAGGCCTTCATCAAGGACGGCGGCACGGTGGACAGCAGCGCCGGCGTGAACGTCTCCGCCACCGACAGGTTCAAGTCCCTCACCATCGCCGGTGGCATTGCCGGAGGCTTCGTGGGCGTGGCCGGCGGCGTGGACATCGGCGTGGCGAACAACTCGGTGGTGGCCGAACTCGGAGCCGGACTGACCGTCACGGCCGGCGGAAACGTGGAGGTCTACGCGGTCTCCAAGAAGGACGTCAGCACCTTCGCCGTCAGTGCCGCCGGCGGTTTCGTGGGCGTGGCCGCCGCGGTGTCTGTCTGGACCATCGGCACCACCGCCACGGGCGGTTACCACGCGGCCGATGGCGGCGACGACCGCGGTGCGTGGGACTCCGGCACCAGCTACCGCCAGGGCGATGTGGTCAGTTACAACGGCAAGCGCTACTCCGCCAAGGTGGACAACACCCTGACCGGCGCCGGCAACAACCCCGAAGCCAACCCCACCCAGTGGCTGGGTGCCCAGAGCGCGCTGGGCCGCGGCGACTACAGCGCTTCCGCCGTGTACAACAAGGGCGACGAAGTCCACCTGGCCGGCCGCTACTACACGGCAACGGAAGACGGCGTCCAGGGCATCGACCCGTTCGCGGACACCTCGAGCTACACCACCGACGGCAGCTACTGGAAGCGCGGCGGTTCACTCGGATCGGCCACCCAGGGCGGCGAGGCAGCCCAGGGCGGCAGCGGCGGCTACAAGGACAACACGCTCACCGGCAGCACGGCCTCCGCGGCCGCACCGGACCCGTGGACCAACGCCACCTCCTACGACGAAGGCGAACGCGTCAGCTTCGGCGGCCGCACCTTCGCGGCACGGCACAACGTGGCGTCCGGCGGTTCGGACCCTACCGTGGCCTCCACTGACTGGCGCCAGATCTCCGGCGCCGAGACCAAGACCAACGAACGCCTCACCGGGCACCTCGGCGGCGTCAGCGGAACCATCTCCGGAGCCGCCCCGGCACAGAACCCCACTACCCAGGCACTCGCGGCCCCGGCAACGGGCGGCACCACCGCCCGGGTGGGCGCCACCATCGTCGCCGGCGGACACATCCACGTGAAGGCCACCGACCGGCTCCTGGTCCTGGGTGTTGCCGGAGCCGCCGCTGTGGGTGCTGTGGGCATCGGCATATCCGTCCTGGTCCTGAACATCAAGAGCAAGACCGAAGCCGCGGTCCTCTCCACGGCCAGGCTGTCCGCAGGCAACGAAATCGTCGTTTCGGCCTCCATGGACGAAGACTCGGTGGCCATCGGCTTCGCCGGTGGCGGCGGACTGGTGGGCATTTCCGGCCAGGTAGTGGTGGTGAACGATTCCGGCGTCCAGAACGCACACGTCGACGGCGGCGCCCAGGTCCGCAAGGCAGGCTCTGGTGTCACCGTGGCCTCCACCGCAGACCGCACTCTCGAGACGTACACGATCGCCGCAGCCATCGGCGCGATCGGTGCCGGCATCTCCGTCTCCGTGATCAACATTTCCGGCGACAACACAGCCACCACCGGCTCCGTGGCCGTCGCCGCCGATGGCCCCGTATCCGCCTTCAACTCCACCGTCACGGACAACATCACCGCCAATGCCCTCGCGGTCAGTGTGGCCGGCGGCATCGGCGCCATTGGCGGCGTGGTGGCCTTCGTGAGCCTGGCAGGCACCGCCACGGCCAGTGCCTCCCCGGTGGGCACGATCGGTGCCGGCGGCGTGCACGTCACGGCCACCGGAACCCGCACCATCACGTCGAGGGTGCTCAACGTGACCTTCGGCGCCGTGGCGATCGGGCTCACCGTGGCCCGCGTCAACTCCGGCCGCCACCTCGAAGCCCTCGTGGGCGGCAACATCACCACGGCAGGCGCCGTCGAATCCCGGGCCACCGCGAACAATTCGGCGGTCCTGCGGGCCCCGGGTGTCGCCGTCGGGCTCGCCACCATCGGCATCACCGTGGTGTTCGCGGAACTTTCCGGGCACACCTTCGCGAAGGCCACCGGCACCGTCAGCGGGGCCTCGGCCATCGACGTCATCGCCACGGCCGCGAACACCTCCGACGCCAAGGTGGAGCTCTACAGCGGTTCGCTCCTGGGCCTCTCCGGAGCGTGGGCGAGCGCCAAGATCACCTCCGGCGCCTACATCCTGGCCATTGCCGAAGCCGGCTCAAGCCTCGGCTCCCTGGGCGCGATCACCATCAAGGCAAGCACGCAGGGCCAAGGAAACCTGGCCACCAGCACCATCGACTCCGCCTCAGTGGCGGGCCTGGCGGACCTCAAGGCCTTCGTGGCCATCGCCGCCGTGCGGAACGAGACAAGGGCGACGCTCGACGGCGCCGTCACCGGAGCCGGCAGCCTCACCATTCTGGCGGACTCGCACAACACCGCCTTCGCGGACATCCTGACCGGATCGGTGGCGCTGGCATCCCTCGCCATCGGCCTCGCGGACGCGTCCGTCACCGGTGGCACGGTGGCCAGCGGTGAAGGGTCCATCTCGGCCGGCAGCGCGAACATCAGCTTCACGGCCACCAGCGTCAACCAATCCACCGCCAAGTCCAACGTCATGACCGGCGGCATCCTTCTGGGCGTGGCCGTCGGTGCGCCGAACGCGGATATCTCGGCACCCACCCGGGCCCAGTGGGACGGCACGGTCGCCGCCGGCGCCAACATGACAGTCGAAGCCGACGCCACCAACACTGCCAAGTCCACCCTCAAGGTCCTCTCCACGGGACTCGGCTCCGTCACGGGCGGCGCCGCCAACGCCACCATCTCAGCGGCCACGGTGACATCCGCGATCGTGGGCGGCACGGCGAAGATCTCGGGCCTCACCGCCAAGCTCCTCGTCTACGCACACGCAGTGAACCGGGCCATCGCGGTCGCCGGCGGCAAGGGATTCGGTGGCATCAGCATCGGCGTCATCTACCCGGCAGCCGTGGACCGGGCCGTCACCAAAGCCGAACTGAACGGCGATGTCGGCTCCACCCACGTGGACCCCGCCGTCGGCACGGTGGGCGACGCCGGCGCAGCAGAGGTCGAGGTCAAGGCAGTGGCCGACGACGCCACCAAGTCCAGCGTCGACAGCCTCGCCGTGGGCCTCGTGGCGGTCTCGGCATCGACCGCCGAAGCCCGCACCGAAACCGTGGTGGCCGCGACATTCGGCGGCGGCAAGGTCACGGCGGCGGGCAACGTGACGCTGTTCGCCCAGTCGAAGACGGACGCGGACTCCTTCGCCAGCGCGGTCTCCGGCGGCCTCATCGACATCCAGGCCGGCTTCACCGCTGAATCGCACGACAACCCGGACATCCTTGCCACCGTGACAGGCGGCTTCGTCCAGGCGGGCGGCGTCCTGTCCGTCACGGCCCTGCACGGCATCATCCCCGGCAGCGTGTCCGACGGAACCATCACGGGCATCAACTGCAACGGTGCGGACACCATCTGCTTCTCCGCCGCGCACGGCATCGACACGGGATCGATCGTCACGTACAGCGCCCCGGTCACCGGCAACCCGCTGGTGGACAACGGCACCATCGCCAACCCGTTGGCGATCGGCGGCCTGGGCGACGGCCGCACCTACGGGGTCATCTCGGTGGACGGCACCACGCTCCGCCTCGGCGAGCAGTTCGACGCTGCCAACCCCAACGACCCGGACATCCCCTACGACGGGCAGCTTATCCAGCTCGACACGGGAAGCCTGTACTTCCCCAACGGGCACAACTTCCTCACCGGCGACCGCGTGGTCTACAGCTGCGGATCCGGCGGGACGGCCCTGGGCACGACGCCGGCCGGCGGACTGGTGTGCGGCGCCTCCTACTACATCTTCGTGGTGGACAGCTACCGGATCCGTCTCTCGACGAGCCTGCTCGACGCCGACGGCTTTATTGTCCGCGCCTTCACTCCGGACGGTTCCACTCTCACGGGCGGCAACACCATCAACGTCGGCAGCCAGTCCGGCCTCGTCGAAGGCCAGGGCGTGGTGTACTACGCGCCGGCCGTGGTGGACTTCAAGAGCACGCTGATCGACATCAACACCGACGGATCCGGGCAGCTCGAGGTGGACGGGGACGGCAAGATCGTCCGCGACAGCAACTGGAACACCATCTACGCCCCGTCCCACGGCTGGAGCAACGGCAACGCCGTGGTCTACACGGTGACGGACCCCGCCATGGCGATCGGCGGCCTGGTCAACGGCGCCACCTACTACGTCCTCACCGCGGACCCCGACGGCAGCTGCCTCTTCTTCTGCCCCCTCGGAGCCAGCGGACCCCACATGATCCGGCTCGCCACGTCCCTGTGCCACACGGGCCTGGGCACGAAGGACGTCGACCCGGGCCCGGGCGTGGACCTGCAGCCCTGCGGCGCCGGGGACATCCAGGCGATCCCGATCTCCACCATCACCAACCCCCTGGACACCAACTTCTTCAAGGCCATCATCGCCAACCACACGCTGCGCCGGGTGGGTTATGAAACGATCGGCCTCGTCGAAGGCAACATGTACTACGTCCACCTCATCGACGATGCCGACGACGACAAGATCCAGCTGCGCGACGCCGCCGGCAACACGGTGGGCGGCCTGTCCACGAAACTGGGATCGCATGTCCTGCGGAACCAGGGCATCGCCGTCACTGGCCCGGGCACCGGTATCCAGCAGCTCTACATCGATCTGGCTCCGGGCACCACGATGAGCGGATCGCCGCACCAGATGATGGGCGTGGGCGGACCCGGATCACCAAGCGCCACGGGCGTCAACGGCGTGGTGGAAGCGACGTCCACGGGAATCGGCGGCGGGCTGTTCCGCTTCAGCGACGTGTTCTCCGAGACGAACGTCAGGATCGACCTCACGGTGGACGTCCAGGGCGGCACCCTCCGCGGCGGCGCGGTGGTCATCGACGGGCGCTCGTACCTGCGCACCGCGACCTCCTCGGTGGGCAAGGGCGGCGGCTTCCTGGGCTTCGGGGCCTCCAACGCTTTCATGGATGCCATCAACAACGTCACCACCAAGCTCTCGGACGGCGCTTCGGTGTTCTCCTCCACCGACGTCCAGGTGACCTCCTTCGCCATGACCAGCGCCAACGGCCAAGCGGTCAACCGGACGGGCGGCCTCATCGCCGGTGCGGACACCGACGTGGACGCCGAGATCGGCTACGCGGTCCGCACCGAGATCGGCGGCGACATCGTGGCCAACCGCTCGGTCCTCATCGGAGCCTCCGCCGGCTACAACGGCGTGGCCATCGCCTCCTCCGGATCCGGCGGCCTGGGCACCAACTCGGATGCGAACGACGACAGCAGCCAGGGCGTGGGCATCGGGCGCGAACACGCAGCAACCGTTGACACCGTGCTGCTGGGGACAGCCAGCCTCCGCGGCGCAGCCGTCCAGGTGGCTGCCGGCTCCGGCGTCCGCTGGAACATCGACCTGTCCGACGGCTCCATTGACGCCATCAACGAGACCGTCCGGGCGCTGGCCACCTCCACCGCCGACGCCTACGCCCTGGGCGCCGACTCCGACGCCAGCGCCTACGTGAGCGTCAACGACAACGTCACCGTGACCCTCTCCAACGGCTCCTACGTGGAGGGCGACGCCGTGACCATCCGGGCACAGCACGCCAACCTCAACCTCACCGCGGATGCCAGCGCGAACTGCGGCTGCGGCGGCGGCGACACGGACGCCTACGCCGAGGTCAGGTTCACCGGGGATTCCCAGGTCAACGGCGTGGACGAATCCGTGATCCGCACCGCCGAACTGGTGGTCTCGGCGCTGACGTCCTTTGACCGGCTGTACGTCCGGGCGCACCGCTCCGGCGGCTTCTTCGACGTCGGATCCTCCGACTCGGACATCCAGTACAAGCCCAAGCGGGACATCCTGTGGGAGTCCACCGTGTACCTGCTGGGCGAGCCCAACCCGGTGCTGATCATTGACGCCAGCGGCAAGATCATCGCCAAGACCTACAACGTGACGGTCCGTGCCAGCGAGTTCGGCCCCGCCCTGAACATCGGCGACACCATTGCCGGCGGGACCATCTGGATCGACCCCATCATCTACGACGAGCTCCCCGCTGCCCTCTTCGAGGCCAACGCCGCCGGCAGCGGCTGCGACGACGACTGCAACGGCCTCATCCATGGCAGCCTGGGCATTTTCTACATGCAGCAGACCTGGAACTCCGTGCTGATCCGCAACAGTTCTGAGAAATCGATCGTCCTGAAGGGCACCACGGACCCGCAGAGCGTGTCCATCAACACCCTCAACTCGCACCTCTCCACCACCCCGGAAGCCGTCATCAGCGTCTCCGTGGACAACGGCCCGCACGCGCCCCCGGCTACACAATGGTTCTGGCACGTGCACCACATCTTCCCCGCCACCGGCGTGGTGATCGAAAGCCTCCGGCCAACGGCGACCACCGGCTTCGACCTCACCATCGACGGCGACATCCGCAACACCATCGGCAACACGCACCTGACAAACCAGCGCGGCTCCATCCTGCGCGGTACCGACGGCGGCTCCGAAACGTTCTACAGCAACACCATCACGCTGGACTCGGAACTCGGCTCCCTCGGCACCGTCCCGAACCCGCTGGCCATGGTCCTCTTCCAGATCTTCCACACCGGCGAGGTGGGCGTCCCCGCCGTCCTGAAGCCGGTAGGCCTCAACGTCGAAGCAGGCCAGGACCTCTACCTGGACCTCACAGTCCTCCGCCGCGACTCGCTCACCGCCAACACGGCCGCCATCAGCCCCGTCATCGGCGCCATCAAGGCCGGGCACGACGCCGTCGTGATCCTGCGGGACAGCGCGGAAGGCATCACCGGCCCCGCCGTCGGCGACATCAACGTCGACATCTACGCGCCGAACAACAAGCCGGCCCCCTACGGCTCGGGCAGCACCATCGAGTCAGTTCCCACCACCTGCTACTTCCGCCCGGACGGCCCGGCATGCACCGGCGGCGCGGACGCCCCCGTGATCGTGGGCGGCGCCGTGGTGGCCGTGGCCTTCGGCACCGACCTCACCGCTATCAACGCGAACTACACGTTCAGCGACATCCGGGCCGGCCACAACATCGCCATCTTCCACCCGTCTCCGGACACCGCCATCACCATCAAGGCCTTCACCGACATTGACGGCCAGTGGACGGACGACGAGACCGGCGCGCAGCACGGCGTGACGGACGGCTCCGGGAAGATCGACGTCCTCAACAACGGCAACATCTGGGTCATCGAACAAAGCGGCAAGGGCGACCTGCGGGTGGGCCACATCCACTCCACCGGCCTCTGCACCGGCGCCGCGGCGCTCTGCGCCACCCCGATCGCCGCGGACGTCCGGCTCGATTCGCCGCGCAGGATCCTCGACGCCGAACTGGACAACGGCGTGCTGGACACCGACGACGACGGCATCCTTCTGGACGCCTACGACCTGGACATCTCCGGCGTCCAGAACGGCGTGGATGTCACCGGCCGCAACATCACCCTTACCGCCGGCGACAACGGCCTGGGCGAGGCCGGCAGCGTCTCCGGCACCGGCGGCATCGGCCTCCCGGACAACTTCCTGGAGATCAAGGTGGATGCCGTGGGCGGCTTCCCGGCCGTGGCCAAGGGCCTCCTGAATGCCCACGACCTCGCCGCCGACGAAGACAAGACCCTGGGCATCCACCTCGACCAGGTGGCCGGTGACCTGCGCATCGGCATCGTGGAAACCGCGGGGGACAACAATCTCAGCACCGGCAACGTGTCCCTGCGCAGCCGCGCCGGCTCCATCATCGACGGCGCTGCCAACGGTGTAGGCGACGCCGCGGCGGACGTGCTGGGCCAGACCATCGACATCGACGCGCACGGCGGCTCCATCGGCACCGCCGTCAAGGACCTGGACATCGATTCGCTCCGCGGCTCGCCGTTCGCCTGCACCAACGCCAACTGCGCCAACAACGCCGGGCTGCTGGACAACGGGACCTCCGACGCCGGCCTTGCCGCCACCGCGGACGACGTGGCCCTGGAGGCCGGAACGGGCATCTACCTGACGGAAACCGACGCGTACCTGCGGCTCCTCCTGGCCCACGCCGTCACCGGCAACATCCGCATCACGGTCCGCGAAAGCGCCGAACTGGACGAGGACCTGTTCCTGATCCGCAGCGGCAGCGCCAACTTCGCCGAGGACAACACCACCGTCCCCGGGAACGACGCCGACCACCTCCGCAGCGTCCCGGTGGGCACCGTCTTCGCCGAAACCGGCAGCGTGGAGCTCCGCGTCGGCGACGACCTCAGCTTCCACCAGAACACCCAGGTCCTTGCGAACCTCGGCATCGACATCCGCGGCGACTTCGGCAACGCGGACACCGGCGGCACCCTGGCCGTCCCGGACCCGGAATACGGCAGCAGCATGATCCTGCGCGGCCGCATCATCGCCGACTGCAACGTCACCGCCGGAGACGCCACCGGCGACCCCATGGGCAGCTGCGCCCCCAGCGCCGCCAACCCCGTGGCGGACCGCCAGACGCACATCCGGGGCGGCTCCGACGTCGACCTCATCCAGCTCGGCGATCCCTCCGGACTGGACCTGGCGCAGACCTCCAACCAGGCCCTGAACAAGGAGCAGCTGGGCGACGCCGGCTACATCTTCCTCGGCTCCAAGACCACAGTCCACGGCAACGCCACCGCCGCCTCCAACACCGCCGACGGCGAGGACCGCATCACCGTCTGGTACCTGCAGTCCATGGACGTCGTCACCAGCCCCACCGGCCTCGCTAATCCTGCCCTGACGGGTACCGGCGCCGGGCACACCCTCACCCTGGATGGCCAGGGCGAGTCCGACCACTACTTCGTCTACACCAACGGCAGCCACGGCAACATCCGCAACTACGTCATCAACGTCCTGGACACGGGCGCCCCGGATGCCGGCGTGGACGACCTCGCCATCTACGGCTACAACAACACCGCGGCCGCCTACAACGGCTACCTGCCGGGCACAACCAGCAACGCCGCCACGGACGACATCTTCCTGCTGCGGGCCCTGAAGTGCATAGACAACGAGAGCCCGTTCACGCTCAGCGCCGGCGTCCCCAGCGGCTGCCTCAGCCCGACGGAGACGGCCGACCACCCGGCCTTCGTGGCCCTGCTGGCCGGCAGCCTCGCCGCCGACGGCGGCATCGGCTCCTACCGCGACCGGACCGCCGGCAACGAGCCCAGCGCCCTGGTCCAGCGGATCAACTACGACACCGCGCTCAACGGCCGCATCACGGTGTTCGGCGAGGGCGGCAACGACGCCTTCTACGTGGACGACACTTCCGCCACCATCACCCTGGATGGCGGCGCCGGCAACGACGTCTTCCAGATCGGCCAGATCTTCGGCACCCAGCGCGACGGACAGAATGCGCCCGACGGCGGCGCCCTCCTTCCGGCGGACACCTTCCCGGCGCTGGTGCCCACCACGCGCGGCTGGCTCAGCCCCGGCGCCCACGCGCCGCTGCTGGCCACGGGCGGCACCGGCAACGACCAGTTCACCGTGTACTCGAACCAGGCAGAGATCCAGCTCAACGGCGACGACAACAACGACATCTTCATCGTCCGGGCCTTCGCCATCGCCGCGGTCTGCGACACCGACGCGGACAGCATCGCCGGCTGCGGCCTCAGCGACGTCACGTTCGTCCCCGCAGGCGGCACCTTCCCCACCACGGTGGCCTTCGGATCCTGCGTCATCAGCGGCAGCTACACCCGCTACGACCGCAACGGCGACGGCGTCTGCAATAACGCCGACGCCCACACCACTTTCAACCACCTGCCCGGCTCTAACATCGACCTCGACAACACCATGTGGGAAGACGACATCATCCCGCTGGACGCCAACGGGGTGGCCGTGCCCGTGATCGGCCTGGGCTTCTCCACCTCCCGGCCGCTGGACATCCGGGCCGGCGGCGGCGAGGACGAGGTCCAGTACAACGTCAACGCCCCCGTCAACGTGGACGGCGGTACCGGCTTCGACAAGCTGGTCATCCTGGGCACCGAGTTCGCGGACGACTTCGCCATCACGGACAAGGGCATCTTCGGGGCCGGCCTGAACGTCAAATACACCACCATCGAAGTGGTGGAAGTGGACGGACTGGAAGGCGACGACCAGTTCTTCGTCCAGTCCACCGCCTACGGGGTGGCGTACCGGATCATCGGCGGCCTCGGCTCGGACATGATCAGCGTGACCGGCGACGTCACGGCGGACATCGTCACCCGCGAACTCGAGGGCCTCAGCGGCGCCGTGGACCACATCGTCACCTCGCCCGCCGACCCCGGCTACGACGGCCTCACCGCCGACGGCGTCCCGTACAACCTGGCCACCCAGGACCGCGGCATCGTGGTGATCCGCGAAGGCACCGGTGGCACCCGGATCCGCGAAGGCGCGGCCGGCACGGACGTCATCAAGAGCTATGCGTACTACACCGTGGAGCTCGCGGTGGTCCCGACGTCGACCGTGTACCTCACCGTCTCCGCCGCCTTCCCGCCGTCGCAGGAAGCGGACGGCAGCCTCATCAACCCGGCCCCGCTGCCCAACGGCCTGGGCGACACTGTGTGGCTGTGCGTGGGCACCGGGGACACGCAGTGCGACGAGTTCGCCGAGTTCCGGCGCCACTACGTGGTCAACGGCGCCGTGGTGGACGAGAACGGCCGGGCCGTCACCCTCACGTTTACCAACGGCACCTGGAACGTGCCGCAGCGCGTGTACCTCTGGGCCGTGGACGATCCCCGGGCGGAGGGCGACCGCACCGTGGTCCTCCAGCACAGCGTCATCAGCCAGGACGCGCGCTTCCACCGGGCCGCCGTGCGGCAGGTCAACGCGTTGGTCTACGACAACGACACGCCAGGCGTGTACGTCACCGAGGTGGAACCGGGCGGCACCGCCCTGGACGGCCGCACCCTGGTCATCGAAGGCAGCACCCTGACGCAGCGCACCGACGACCTCCTGCTCACCCTGGCCAAGGCCCCCGCCGCCGGCGACACCATCTGGGTGAAGATCTGGATGGACGCGGACAGCCAGCGCCTCATCCAGCTCGACTTCAGCCTGGTCCCGGCCGGCCGCTGGCTCGCCTTCTCCGACGGCAACGGCGGCAACGGCGGCACCTACTACTCGGTCAGCTTCAACGCCGGCAACTGGAACATCCCGCTGCGGATCGTGGTCAACGCCCGCCCCAACAGCGATCCGGGCGACCCCCTGACTGCAGTCATCAACTACGAACTCGACACCCTGCTCACCGCCCCCGCGGCGTCCGCCGCCTACCCGTTCCCGAACCTGCGCAGCGGGCTGCAGCGCACAGACGTGCTGGTGTACGACGACGAGACCCCCAATGTGGTCAGCATCCCCACCGGCACGGACACCGTGGTGATCCAGTGCGGCAACACCGCCTGCACCATCCCCGGCGGAACCGACGGCTACACGATCAGGCTCACCAAGGCTCCCAATGGCGAGGTGCGGATCGCCCTGATCCCGGACGGCCTGGTGGACGTGGTGTCCGTGGGCGGCACCGCAGTGACCCCGGCCGACTACCAGGTGATCGGCGGCGACATCCCGGCCCGTGCCTTCCTGGGGGCCCTCGCGATCGCCGGTTCCTCGATCAGCCGGGCCAACGGCAGCGACCTTGGCAGCTTCAGTGACGAAGGCTTCGCGGCAGGGCAGCGGATCACCATCTCCGGCTGCGGCGCCATCTTCACCATCCTGTCCGTTGCCCTGGACGGCAAGAGCATGGTCCTGTCCTCCGCACCGGCGTGCGCCGGCGGCGCGGGCATCAGCATCAACCGGCTGACCCGTTCGGGCGTGTGGGACGGAACCGCCACCACGGAGTTCGTGGACGGCGCCTGGCGCCTGGTCAGGCCCGCCAGCGGCAGCTGGCTCGCCGACGGCTTCAGCGAGGGCCAGTGGGTGGAGATCTGCCAGGCCGGCACGTGCATCCGGGCCAAGATCGCCGTCATCCGCGGCGACAACGCCGGGCACGACGAGAAGCTGGAACTCCGCGACTTCCTGCTCAGCGGCGACTCCCTGGCCGGCTTCGGCGCCGGAGCGTTCACCGTGGTGCGGATCGCCGCCGTCGCCACCTTCAACGCCGCCAACTGGTACCAGGAACGGTTCGTCGAACTCGAGGCGGACATCGCCTACGAACAGCCGCTCCAGCGCGTGGGCGTCAAGGCCTTCCCGGTCAGCCAGCACCTGGTTTCCCGGCTACGCGGCCCACTGGCAGTGGAGGGCGGCGTCACCGGCGCCGACCGCTCGCTCCAGCTGGGCCTCAAGCTCCCCGGCGAACAGGACGGCCCGCTCTTCGCGATCGCCACCCAGGCACCGGAGAGCAAGCAGATCGACATCCTGAACATCTACAACGACTCCTCCCAGGCCAACGGCCGCGGCGTCATGAACAGCACCTCCCTCAAGGGCTTCAACATGGCCAAGAACCTGGACTTCGGCGCCGCGTACGGCGGAGCCGAGGGACAGACCTTCGGCGAACCGCAGGTGTTCCCGGGCGGCATCAGCTACGGCACCGTCCAGTTCGTGGACGGCCAGTTCGCCACCAACGGTGCCAAGTCCACCATCGAGATCTTCAACCTCATGCTCGGCTACGGCAACGACCGCCTGGACGTCCAGGGCACGCTGCAGCCGGACGACGCCGTCAAGCTCACCGGCACCGTGGTGCTGGCAGCCTCCGCCGGCCAGTTCGGCTCCACCCACCGGCTCAGCCGCCCCGCACCGTTCGACTGGAAGGCGCAGGGCTTCCTGGCCGGCCAGCCGGTCACCATCAGCGGGCTCATCGGCACCTGGAAGGTGGTGGGCTTCGGCGACGACGATCCCATGGACACCACGGACAACACCGTCATGTACCTGCTGCAGCTCTCCGGACCTGCCGTAGGAGCGTCCACCGCACTGCGGACGGTCATCGCGGCCGACGTGCCGGTCACCTTCACCGGCGCCGTCGCCACTGTGCCCAATGCCCAGAACGACGGCGGCACGCTCACCCGGGCGGGCGGCAGCTGGATCGCCGACGGCTTCGTGGCAGGCCAGCTGGTCATGATCCAGGGCGTCACCGGAGCCTGGCGGCTCACCGAAGTCAGCGCCCTGACGCTGACCCTCCGCCGCGGGGACAAACTGCCTGCCCTCAACGGCAGCTACAACGTCTTCGTCCCCGGACCCCACGGCGGCCTGACCACCGTCCACGGCGGCGGCAACTCGTTCATGCAGAACGTGTTCGACATGGAACGCTCCGCCCCGGGTGGTGGCAACGGTGTTGGTGCCCCGGCGGGCACAGGCCTGGTCCTGACCCGCCTCGACGGCCTGCCTTGGGGACTGACGGCCTACCTGCCGGGCAGCGGCTACTTCGCCCTCGATCCCTACGGACACGGCCCGCAGCACATCCAGCTGGCAGGGGAGTCCTTCACCCGAATGATCCTGGGCTTCGGTAACGCCGCCTGCCCGTTCGATGACCCGTTCCCGCACTGCGGCGAAGGCTCGGTCATGTACCTCTCAGGCCCGGTCTACGGCGGCCCGACGGCGGTACTCCCCACGGACGTGCACGTCGCCAAGCCGATGGCCCTGACCGCGAGCGGGACCATGCAGCTGCACAGCGACTCCCTGCTCCGCACGGACGGCGGCTCCTTCGTGGCCGACGGCTTCAAGGTGGGCATGCAGGTCCGCATCAGCGGCCTGGCCGGCCCGTTCACCATCAAGGCCCTCACAACCACCACCATGACGTTCTGGAACGCGGCACTGCAGCCCACCGTGCACCTCAACGCGGCCGGCGTGGCCGTCTGGGACGCGCCGGTCTTCACGGTCACGGCGTTTGACGCGGCCATTGCCGGTTCGGCACCAGACAGCCTGCTGATCGGCGGCGACGTGATCACGGTCTGTAACCTTGTGAACCCGATCGACGGCGTCCCGTGCGACGTGAACGCCACGGCCGGCCCGGGCTCGCCGCTGGTGGTCTACGGCGACACCAGCCAGGACGGCGCCTGGTACTCCGGCCGCCCCTACGACGTCCTCGGCATGGAGTTCGGCCCCAAGCCCTTCGACCCGTTCGTCCACATCCCCGATGCGGAGAACGAGGACGACGAGTGGATGCTGGGCCTGGCCAACCCGTACGACTACGCCGGCAACGACATCATCGACGCCTCAGGCCTCTTCGCCCACCTCGCCGCAGCCCAGCTGCCCACGGTTGGCTTCACGGCCTTCGGCGGACTCGGCGACGACCTCGTCATCGGCAGCCAGGCCGGCGACCACCTGGCCGGCGGCTCGGGCGACGACGAAATCCGCGGTCTCCGCGGCGTGGACCACATCTACGGTGATTCGGGCGTCAACGTGAACGTCTTCACCCGGGCGTTGGACATCGCCGTCGTCGACCAGAGCCCCCGCCCCTCGGTGACCGGTGCGGGCTTCCTGAACAACGGCACCACCATCCAGCCGTACCCGTCCCCGGTGCGCGACGACCTCCTGGTGGCCGGCCGCGACCTGCTCTTCGGCGACGGCGCGGGCACCGTGGTGGGCGGTCCGGAAACGGCCTATGACGACATCATCTTCGGCGACCATGGCGCCATCCTCCAGAACGTCGCCGACCCGAACCAGCCGGACGCCCGCCTGCAGAAGATCCAGACGACGGCGCTCGCCAGCGTCCTGGCGGTCGAGTCCCGGAACCTGCAGCGCGGCGCCGATGACATCATCTTCGGCAACCTCGGCCGCGACCTCATCATCGGCGGCGCCGGGCACGACATGGCCGACGGCGACGAAGCCGACGACCTCGTCCTGGGCGACAACGCCTACCTGCTGCGGACCGACTTCCTCAGCTACCACTTCCAGACCCTCTGCGGAACGCTCCTGTACAGCCGCTCGGACCAGGCCAACGCCTGCGGCGGTGCGGTCAACCAGGACAACAGCGGACTCCTCCTGGTTGACGGCACACCGCGCGCCTACCGGGACCCGGACGGGGCACCCTGGTGGGCCGAGTACGACGTCACCAACCTCTTCCACGACTTCGCCTCGGACCAGGGCAGCAAGTGGGCAGGCAGCTTCGGAAACGACTACCTCGCCGGCAGCCAGGGCCACGACGTGATCCTGGGCCAGCTCGGCAACGACGTCATCCAGGGCGACGGCGGCATTGAGCAGGCCTTCGCACGCATGGTGGACGACACCACCCCCAGCTACCACGTGGGCGCCTCCCGCACCCCGCTGGGCTGCACCGGGACGCCCGGCAACGTGGTCTGCGACTTCACCGGGGTGCTCACGGTCATCGGCTCCTTCGAAGCAGCCACCGACGGCGAGGACTACCTCGAGGGGAACGCCGGCAACGACGTGGTCTTCGGCGGACTGGGCCAGGACGACATCGTGGGCGGCAGCAGCGACTTCTTCTCCCTCACCACCCCGGAGCTTCGGCCCGACGGCCTGCCGTTCCCGGCACTGGCCTACTTGCCCGGCGACGACCGCGGGGCTGACCTCCTGTTCGGCGGCGCCGGCACGCAGATCGCCATCAACAACCAGGTGAGCGGCATCGCAGGAACACCCGGCCTGGCCGGCGGCATTCTGGCAGACAACACCCTCCCCGCCAACATGCACGCACGCGACGCGGACACCATCGTGGCGGACAACGGCCGGATCATCCGGATCGTGGGCGTCAACCACACGGACATCAACCCTGCAGGGGCCGCCGGCGCAGCGAACTACGCGACCTTCAACTACGACACCTACGGGACCCAGAAGATCGTGGTCCGCGGCGTCCACCTGCTCGATTACACGCCGGGCGGACCGGACTTCGTCCCGGCCAACTTCGGCCAAGGTGCGGGCTCGGACTGCAACGGTTCGCCCACGCAGCCCACCTGCTCGCTGATCCTGGAGACCGCCACCGGCACCTGGAAGTACACGCAGATCGGCGGCCGCGACGAGGTCCACGGCGAATCCGGCGACGACACTGTCTACACCGGGGCCGACCACGACGCCATCTACGGCGACGCCCAGGACGATGACCTGATCGGCGGCTGGGGCAACGACTGGATCTCCGCCGGCACCGGCACGGACGGCATACTGGGCGACGACGGCAGGATCTTCACCAGCCGCAATACCGGCTGCTCCACGGCCTCCAGCGCCGTGTGCACGCAGCTGAGCGAGCCCCTCTACGGCGTCTACAAGTTCCGCACCGTGGACCCGGACACCCGCACCAGCGAAGGGGATGTGCTCAACGAGTTCATCTACACGCCGGGCCAGGTGCAGACGGCCACGATCAACGTTGCCGGCCAGCTGGCCAAGGCCGTGGACCTCACCCCGTACAACCTGGGCGACAACGTCAACGCCAGCCAGCACCACGTGGCGGACCAGCCCCTGTTCGACGCAAACAACTCGGACGACATCATCTTCGGCGGCTGGGGCGGCGACTTCATCCACGGCGGCGCCGGCGACGACGCCATCTCCGGAGCGGAATCGCTCGGCACCTCCTACGCCCAGCACTTCGACACCAACGGCAACCCGATGGGCCTGGAACTGATCGACTTCCTGCACCCCTACAACCCGGGCGACGTGCTGCACTTCGGCGCCGACACGAACGCCTGGCACAGCAACAACCACAACGAACTCCGGCTGGGCGAGTTCCTCCTCTACGACGAATACGATCCCCGCCGGGTGATCCTGTTCAACGCGGACGGCAGCGTCTGGAAGGGTGCCGTCCCGCCGTGGGCCCGCCAGTTCTTCCTGAACAACGATGCCGCCTCGGGCAACTGGGTGACGGCCTGCATCGCCGTCGACAACCAGGGCAACTGCACCGGAACCATCACCAACCAGCCTTCCGACGGCGACGACGCGATCTTCGGGGACCTCGGCAACGACTGGTCCGTGGGCGGCACCGGCAAGGACACCATCTGGGCCGGCTGGGGCAACGACCTCTCCAACGCGGACGACCTGCTCACGAGCAACAACGGCCTCAACGACGTCCCGGACGGCGTGAACTCCAGCTACCAGGACCGCGTTTACGGCGGCGCCGGACTGGACATCCTGATCGGCAACACCGGCGGCGACCGGCTGATCGACTGGGTGGGCGAGTTCAACAGCTACCTGGTGCCGTTCGCGCCGTTCGGCATCGCCACCGTCAGCCGCCAGGTGGAACCGCAGCTGCCCATGTTCCTGTACGCGCTGTCCCGCAGCCAGGGCGCAGACCCCACCCGCGCCGCGGACACCGGCAACGATGCCGTCCGCAACGGCGAACCCGACGGCGAACTGGGCCTCATCACCCAGCACGACCACGGACAGTGGCAAACCCAGACCGGCGGCCCCACGGATCCGCAGGCCGGCAACATCCCCGGCGGACGCCGCGACACCCTGCGCGGGGCCGACTTCAACGACGGCACGCTCCAAGGCTTCGCCACCGACTCGGGCGCGTTCACCGTCCAGAACAGCCTGCTTAAGGTGACGGCCACGGGCTGGGGACAGGACGCCGTCGCGGTCTGGTACTCCGACGCCTACAAGTCCGTGTACTACGAGCTCGCTGCGAAGATCTCGATGGACAAGGCCGTGGGCGGCTGGAAGGCCAACGCGTTCATCATCTTCGACTACTTCGCCCCGGACGATTTCAAGTTCGCGGGCGTGGACGACTCGATCAACAAAATGGTGATCGGACACCGCAACGCGTCCGGCTGGTGGTACGACGCCCAGGCCGCCGTCCCCGGCTCGGTGAGCGCCGGCAAGTTCTACAACCTGAACGTGGTGGTCAACGGTCTGGTGGTCACGGTGACCATCGACGGCAAGAACGCCTTCAGCCACCAGTTCCCGGTGCGCTACGTGGACGGCGACGCCGTGGCCCTGAACAAGGGCCTGGTGGGCTTTGGCTCGCAGCAGGCCCGCGGCTGGTTCGACAACATCGCACTCACGGTCATCTCGCCGGAAATCTCCCTGGACCGCACCGAATACTTCGACGACGGCGTGGCCGAGGCGTTCACACCTGTGGCAGGTTCGTGGAACACCGACACCGGCCGCTACGTGGGCACCGCCACCGGCGGAACACCCGCGTTGTCGGCCGCCCAATTCGGCAGCGTTGGCATCGACAGCCTCTCCTACGTGGAGGTGGAAGCCACGTTCCGGGCCCTCGGCGTCAGCGGCATCATCTTCGACTACTACGCGGCCAACGACTACAAGTTCGTGGTCCTCGACGTTCCGGGACAGCGGATCCTGATCGGCCATGCCACCCCGCGCAACGGCTGGGTGGTGGACCTGGCGATCGCCCGGACCATCGCCGCCGGCAGCGAGCAGACACTCAACCTGGTCCTCAAGGCCACCGTGGTCACACTGACACTGAACGGCCAGGTGGTAACCAGCCGGGTCTTCAATTCCTCCGTGGCGGACGGCCGCACCGGCGTCCTGGGCAAGGACGTTGCCGCCTCCTTCGACCGCTTCCGGTTCCGCACCGACGACCGCCAGTTCACCCCGCCCGCAGTCATCCAGCGCGAAGTCCGGATCGGCGACGCCACCGTGGTGGAAGGCAACAGCGGCAGCAGGACGGTCACGCTTACCGTGAGCCTTAACCAGTCCCAGAGCACCCCGCTCACGCTCAGCTGGAAGACGGTTGCCGGCCCCGCCGGCACGGCCAGTGCGACGGCGGGAACGGACTACCTGGCGGTCGCTTCCGGCACCGTGACCTTCGCGGCCAACACCACCACGGCCACCATCACGCTGACCATCTACGGCGACACGCTCTACGAACCCAACGAGCAGTTCATGGTCCAGCTGCTGGCGGGCCCGGACTTCAACCTCGCCGACGGCTACGGCCTCGTGACCATCACCAACGGCGGGGCAGAGCCGTCCGTGGTGGCAGCGCCGGGGGCTGCCACCACGGAATCCCCGCAGGAATCCTCCCGGGCACGGAAGCAGACCAGTGCCTGAGACCCCTGCTTCAGTGGTCGAAGTGGGTGCGGGGCGCGCCGTCCGGGAGGTTGTCCAGGATGTCTTCGGCCACTTTGCGGAGCTTGATGTTCCGGTGGCTGGAGGCCTTGGAGATGATGCCAAACGCCTCCCGGTAGGAGCACCTGTTCTCCGCCATGATCACCCCGCAGGCGATGTCGATGGAGGTCCGGCTCTCCAGTGCCGAGCGGAGATCGGCCGCGGAAGTCCGGGCTTCCCGGAGCTCCAGGGCCAGCCTGAGGCTACGCGATGCGAGGTCCGCAAAGCCGAGGGCCGCGGCGACCACGGCCTGCGGAAATGCCGCCGTCCTGGCGGCAAAAAACGCCAAGGCCGACTGCGCGCCGTCGTCCAGCTGCAGCTGTACGGCCAGGACGCTCCTATAGCCGGCGGGCCTCACGTGGCGCCTGTATTCGGGCCAGCGGAAATCCGTGGCAAGGTGGTTTGCCGCTACCGGGAGTCCTGTGGCCAGGGCATCAGTCAGGGGGCCCTCGCCCAGTTCGAGTTCCCGCGAGGCCAGCGCGCATGGGTGGCCGGCCGTCCCCGCCACGGTGGTGTGCTTGCCGGCGTGCAGCACCACGGCGCACTCGGCGACGCCGCCCACGGACTTGGTGAGTGTTGCCCCGGCCATCCGGGCCAGCGTGTCCAGTGACTCGGCAAGACTTTGGGCGCCCGTCACGAGATCGAGCAAAAGCCCGTCGCGCAGTCCGTCCAATTCCGGGAGGTCGACGGCGCCGCGGGGTGTTTCCGCCCCATCGATCGGGGCCGGGGATGGCGAGCACGGACTGTTCATGGCTCGGTCAGCAACTGCCGGGCGGGATGGCGCACGGAGGACCGGGCGGCGCGAGTGAAGGGCCGGCGACGGCTGGGGGAGAGGCCTTGGTCTCAAAGACCTCCTCGTCGCCGGCCCCGCTTATTGCCCCGGTCCTGGGGGCCGGGAAGCCGCAATATCCGGGTCCTGCTCGCATTCCCTTTCCTCACACCCCCAAGTGAGCAATTTGAGTTCGTTCTCTCAGTCGAAAGTAGTTCCCGCGGGCACCAGAGAGAACGGGTAATCGGTACTCGTTTTTCAGATTAGGTAGTACTTGGTTTTGGTGACGAGTACTCACATTCGGCCCGTGCCGCACGTGACAGCAGGCCGGCGGACCGTATGCTCGGGAGCGTTCGACCGCACAGTCCTGACGCGTTGAAAGGCACCCCCAGTCCTAGGTGGCCCAGCTCGCCAACCTGAAGTCGGAGCTGGAAGCCGGCTAAGCCCCGCGTAGCCGCGGCCTTCACGTCAGCGGCCGGAACCACCTCCCGAACAGTCCTTGACTCGCCGTGCTGTCAACGCTAACAATTGCTTTCTATAACGTTGTACAAAACTAGAAACGAGGAAGTTTTCGTGGGCACATCAGAGTCAGCCGCAGCCAAGGTCACCATCGACCCGTCCTTCACCGTGGGACCGGTCCGCCGCCGCACCTTCGGCGCGTTCGTGGAGCACCTGGGCCGCTGCGTCTACACCGGGATCTTTGAGCCGGAGCACCTCAAAGCGGACGAGGACGGTTTCCGGAAGGACGTCTTGGAGCTGACCCGCGAGCTGGGCGTCTCCACCGTCCGGTATCCGGGCGGCAACTTCGTCTCCGGCTACCGGTGGGAAGACGGCGTGGGCCCGGTGGAGCAGCGCCCCGCGCGCCTGGACCTCGCGTGGCACTCCACTGACCCCAACCTCGTGGGTGTGGACGAGTTCGCCAAGTGGTCCGCCAAGGCCGGCGTCGAAACCATGATGGCCGTCAACCTGGGCACCCGCGGCACGCAGGAAGCGCTGGACCTGCTGGAATACTGCAATATCGACGGCGGCACCGCCTTCTCGGACCAGCGCAAGGCCAACGGCGCCGAGACTGGATATGGGATCAGGATGTGGTGCCTGGGCAACGAGATGGACGGCCCGTGGCAGATTGGCCACAAGAACGCCCTCGAATACGGCCGGCTTGCCGCTGACACTGCCCGCGGCATGCGGATGATCGATCCGGACCTTGAACTGGTGGCCTGCGGCAGCTCCGGACCTACCATGCCCACGTTCGGCGAGTGGGAGCGCGTGGTCCTGACCGAGACCTACGACGTGGTGGACCTGGTCTCGGCGCACCAGTACTTCGAGGACTTCGGTGACCTGCAGGAACACCTCGCCGCCGGACACAAAATGGACTCCTTCATCCGCGACATCGTCGCCCACATCGACCACGTGAAGTCGGTGAAGAAATCCGACAAGCAGGTCAACATCTCTTTCGACGAGTGGAACGTCTGGCACATGAGCCGCGGCGAGTCCAAGTCACCGACTGGCCAGGACTGGCCAGTGGCCCCCGTCCTGCTCGAGGACATCTACACGGTGGCGGACGCCGTCGTCGTCGGGGACCTGCTGATCACGCTGCTGCGCAACACAGACCGTGTGCACTCCGCGAGCCTCGCGCAGCTGGTCAACGTCATCGCACCCATCATGACCGAACCGGGCGGCCGCGCCTGGAAGCAGACCACGTTCCACCCGTTCGCGCTGACGTCCCGCCACGCTGCCGGCACGGTGCTGCAGCTCGCCGTCGAATCCCCGCTGGTCAGCGGCGGCAAGACGCCTGGCTTTACGGCACTGTCCGCGGTGGCAACGCTCGACGCCGACAAGGGCGAGGCCGTGGTCTTCGCCGTGAACCGCTCGGCGACTGACGCGCTGACGCTGGACGCCGCCGTCGCCGGGCTGGGCAACGTCAAGGTCATCGAAGCGGTCACCTACGCCAACAAGGATCCGTACTGGCAGGCAACCGCTGATGACTCGACGTCCGTCCTGCCGGCGCAGAACGTCAGCGTCAAGGCCGACGGCGGCCGGCTCACCGCGGAACTGCCTGCGGTGTCCTGGTCCATGATCCGCCTGGCACTGGAGTCTTAGGCCGGACGCAAACTCCGGGCCATCACACTCCGGGCCATGACTCAGGCGGCCGGTTGGTGGAAAGATAAGGGCCATGGAACTGCACATCACCGGTGACCCGGCTGCCGACAAACTCCTCAGCGATGACGCGTTCGCGCTCCTGACCGGCATGCTGCTGGACCAGCAGGTGACCATGGAATCCGCCTTTGCGGGCCCGGAAAAAATCCGGGCCCGCATCGGGTCGATCGCGCCGTCCGCCGTTGCCGCCTACGAACCGCAGGCCTTCGTGGAGGTGTTCAAGGAACGGCCGGCAGTGCACCGGTTCCCTGGCTCCATGGCAGGGCGTGTCCAGGCACTGGCTGAGACGGTCCAGCACGACTGGGACGGCGACGCGACGCTGATCTGGACCAAGGGGGACCCCGACGGCAAGGAAGTGCTGCGCCGCCTGCAGGAGCTGCCGGGCTTCGGGGAACAGAAGGCAAAAATCTTCCTGGCACTCCTCGGCAAGCAGCGCGGACTGGAGGCGCCGGGCTGGCGTGAGGCCGCCGGCCATTACGGCGAGCAGGATTCGTTCCTTTCCGTTGCGGACATCGTGAGCCCGGAGTCCCTCGTCAAGGTCCGTGCCTCGAAGCAGGCGGCCAAGGCTGCCGCCAAGGCCGCGAAAGGCTGAGCCGGAGGGTCCGGCCACGGGCCTTTTACGACGGCGGGTTGTTCCGGTTGCGGCATTATCTGCAACGATGTACGGAAACAGATTCGCAAGGAGAATGAAGCACCGATGGCAGTCACCATGAACGACGTTGCGCGCGCCGCGGGTGTATCCCTGAAAACGGTCTCGAATGTGCTCAACGATTATGAGTTCATCCGGCCCGCCACCAAGCAGCGCGTCCACGATGCCATCGCGGAACTGGGCTATGAAGCGAACCTGACCGCGCGGAGCCTGCGCTCCGGGAAAACGCGCATGCTGGGCCTGGTCCTGTCCGATCTGTCCGCGCCGTACTACGCGGAACTGGCGTCCCGGCTGATGACCGTCGCCTCCCGGCGCGGTTACCGCGTGCTGGTGGAGCAGTCCGGCGCCGTCGCCGACACAGAGCTCACCGCCCTCCAGGGCCCGTTCCGGCAGCTGACCGACGGCCTGCTGTTCACGCCCATCGCCATGGAGGCCGACGCCGTCGCCTCCCGCCGCGGAACCAAGCCTGTGGTCCTGCTCGGGGAGCACATTGTGGATCCCCGGTTCGACCTGGTCACCATGAAAAACGAGGAAGCCGCCACCGCGGTCACCGCCCACCTGCTGGCGGGAGGCCGCCGCCGGATCGCCGTGGTGGGTGCCTATCCGGAGGAGTCTGCGGGCACAGCCGGGTTGCGGCTCAATGGCTACCGGAAAGCCCTCGACGACGCCGGAATCGCCTTCGACCCTGCCCTTGTGGCGCCCGGTGAATGGCGGCGCGACTCCGGGGCCGCCGCCGTCGCGGGCCTGCTGGACAGCGGCGTTCCGTTCGATGCCGTGTTCGGGCTGAACGATGCCCTGGCCCTGGGTGCGATGCATGAACTGCTGGTCCGTGGCGTGAAGGTCCCCCATGATGTAGCCGTCGCGGGCTTTGACGACATCGACGAGGCACGGTTCGCGTCCCCGTCACTGACCACCGTGTCGCCGGGCATGGACGAGATTGCCGAGCGGTCCATCGGGCTGCTGATCGACCGGATCGAAGGGCTGGAGGCGGCGGAAGACGGTGTGCATGTCGAAGCCGGCTTTGTGCTGAAGATACGGGAATCGGCTCCCTGACCTCGACCGCTAAGGGGCGCGCGTCCCCTTAGACTTTCGACTGGGCCTGCGGTTGACCCAGCCGTTCTTTCGGAGTGTGCGCTTGCCGCACCGTGCCCCTCAGCGGATCAACGATGATTCGCCGAGCCCATGCAGCATCTGAATCGAGGTTCCCCGTGCAACGCAACCTTCCCGTCGTCGCCGTACAGGCTCCGCCGCAGCTCATCGGAGCGCCCCTTGAAGCTTTCGCCGATGAGGCCGCCAGGGCGCTGGAAAGCCACCCCGGTGCGAAGCTGCTCGTGTTTCCCGAGCTTCACCTTTTCGGTGACGGCTCTCCCGACCGCCACCGGACCGAGGCCCTGCGCGCCGCCGCAGAGCCACTCGACGGACCCCGTGTGGAGGCGCTCGCGGACCTCGCACGCAGCCTGGGCGTCTGGCTCGTCCCGGGAAGCCTGTGTGAAACCGGTCCGCGCGGTGAACTGTTCAACACCCAGGTCGTCCTGTCGCCTGCGGGCGAACTCGCCGGAAGCTACCGGAAGATCTTTCCCTGGCGCCCGCACGAGCCGTACGAACCCGGTGACCGGTTCGTCGTCGTCGACCTCGGCGGGGCGGGGCGGGTGGGACTCAACATCTGCTACGACGCCTGGTTCCCGGAAGCCACCCGCCAGCTCGCCTGGATGGGCGCCGACGTCATCCTCAACGTCGTCAAAACGACGACGCCGGACCGCCCCCTCGAGTTGGTGCTTGCCCGGGCAAACGCCATCGTCAACCAGGTCTTCGTCGTGAGCGTGAACTGCGGCGGGCCAACCGGGGAGGGCCGCAGCATCATCGTGGACCCTGAGGGCGCCGTCATCGCCGAGGCGCCCGATGCGTCCCCGACCCTCCTGGCTGCAGACCTGGACCTCGGTGCGGTCGACCGGGTCCGGGCCGAGGGTACAGCCGGAGTGACGCGGATGTGGTCGCAGTTCCAACCCGGCGAGCCGGATATCCAGTTGCCTGTCTACGGCGGACGCATCAGCCCAGCTACCTGGCAGCCGGCCCCGCGTCCCTGAAATCGCATTGGTGTGCCTCTTGTCACAGGTGCCTCGAATCATTACTGTATACGTATGCACCTCACTTATGCAGATAAATCGCGCCTCTCCGGCGCCGTGACCGTTGTCCGAGAACCGAACCGTCCAGATGTGGCTGCGCAGTCCGACCCAAAGGTCATCTCCACCGTCTCCGCCATGCTCTCCACCATCGAGGCCAAGGGCATCGAAGCCGTGCGCGACTATGCCGAGCGGCTCGATGGCTGGAAGGGCGGCACGGCGTTTGAGATTACGCCCGCCGACGCCGACAGGCTCACCGCGGACCTCCCCGCCGACCTGCGCGAAGCGCTGGACGCCGGCGCCGAACGCACCCAGCGCTTCGCCCATATGCAGCGTGCGCGCCTGACAGACTTCGAGGACGAAGTTATCCCCGGCGTCGTCTGCGGCCAGAAATACGTCCCGGTGGGCACCGTGGGCGCCTACCTGCCGGCTGGCAGGTTCCCCCTGCTCGCCAGTGCCTTCATGACTGTTGGCGTTGCACGGGCCGCAGGCGTGCCGAACATCGTCTCCTGCACTCCGCCCTCCAACAACGGCCAGGTCCACCCGGCCGTCCTCTACTCGGCGCGCGTCTCCGGGGCTGAACGCATCTTTGCCCTGGGCGGTGTGCAGGCCCTGGCGGCGATGGCCTTCGGCCTCCTCGACGCCAGCCCGGCGGATATGATCGTCGGCGCCGGCAACGCCTACGTGGCCGAGGCCAAGCGCCAGCTGTATGGGACGGTAGGGATTGACGTCCTTGCCGGCCCCTCGGAAGTCGCCGTTATCGCTGATGACACCGCCAGCGCGGCCATGGTTGCCGCGGACCTGCTGGCACAGGCTGAGCATGGGCCCACGTCTCCAGCGTGCCTGGTAACGACGTCGCACCGCCTCGCGGCCGAGGTTGAGGTCGAGATCGAGCGCCAGCTCCGGGGGCTCGCCACCGGCGAGATCGCGGGCGCCGCCTGGCGCGACTGGGGCTCGATTTATGTCGCAGACTCCGCGCGGACCGCCGTCGAAATCATGGACACCCTGGCCCCCGAGCACCTTGAGATCTTGACGGAGGACCCTGACTACTACCTCGACAACCTCCGGAACTACGGGTCGCTGTTCCTTGGCGAGTGGTCCACCGTTGCCTACGCCGACAAGGGCATGTCGGGCACCAACCACGTCTTGCCCACGGGCCGTGGCGCCCGGTACACCGAGGGCCTTTCGGTGGCCCGGTTCCTCAAGCAGCTCACCTACCAGCGGGCCACGCGGGAGGCCACCATGGCGCAGGCCGGGCCGGTGGTAACCATCGCCGACTTCGAGCAGATGCCGGCCCACCGTGACAGCGCACAGCTTCGCCTCGACCTTATCCGCGCCCAGGACGCGAGCGGCCTCGTGGCAGCACCGTAGCCGTACATACGTATAAATAACCGGGTGGGTCAAGGTTGCCCCACTCCCGCCAGCACAGCACCAAGGAGAGGAAACATCATGCGATTCCACAAACACCTCCGGACGGGCGCCGCGGCGCTCGCCGTCGTGGCCAGCCTCGCCAGCGTCACGGCCTGCGGTGCCGGTTCGCGGACCGGCGAGCAGGCCGCAACAGCCGTTGAGTGCGACTACACAATGCCCGCCGCCGACACCACCGTGAACGTCCTTGCCTACAATTCGTCGGCGATCGATCCGTTCACCAACACGATGGTCAAGAGCTGCACACGCGAAAAAGTCACGCTCAAGCACGACCCCATCGACTTCGGCGGCCAGGTCACCAAAACGACCGCGACCCTCGCGGGCGATAGCGGGAGCTACGACATCATTGAGACCTACGGCTTCGTCGTCCCCGGATTCGCTTCCAAGGGCGACATTGAACCGCTTGACGACTATGTGGCCAAGTACGCCGACAAGTACAAGCTCAACGCCCTGAGCAAAGAGATGCGCTCGTCGATGTCCTACGACGGCAAGCTGTACGGGCTCCCCATGCAGGCGCAGATGTACGTGATGGCCTACCGGAAGGACGTCTTCGACGCTGCAGGGCTCAAGCCGCCCACCACGTTCGCGGAGATGATTGACGCCGCGAAGGCCATCCAGGCCAAGGGGGAGATCAAGTTTCCGATCGCCCTGCCCTGGAACGCGACCGCAGACATCTCAACGAACTACCAGGCCGCGATGAACTCCAACGGGAAGGACTTCCTGGATTCGTCCGGCAAGCCGCAGTTCACGTCCGGCGAATCGCGGAAGGCACTCGAGGCGATGAAGTCACTCCTGCCCTACATGGATCCCCAGGTGACCACGTTTGACCAGCCGAAGGTCCAGCAGCAGATGTTCAACGGCACCGCGGCAATGGCCATCATGTTCTCGGGGCGCATGAACGACCTCACGCTCCCGGCCAACACGAAGCTGGCTGACAAGTTCGCCTTCGCGGCCCCGCCCGCCCTGGAAAAGAGCTCCCCGCACCTCTACAGCCGCCTCTCCGTGGATGGCTGGTCCATCCCGAAGAACACCAAGCTGGACAAGGACCTGCTCTTCCAGATGATGGCTGCCTCGGTCAGTGAGGACGCCTCGAAGGCGTCCGTGCCGGCTGCCTACCCCGCCCGTGAAGGCATGGTCAGCGAGGACAGTTCCAAGTACGCGGCGGCTGCCAACGCAACCATCGTCAAAACCATGCCGGCACCGGGCAGCCCGTCCGGGGCTCCGGTCACCAACGCCATCCGGCCTGTCCTGGTCCAGGTCATCACCGGCCAGCTGGACATCGACGCGGGCATGCAGCAAATGCAGAGCCTCGCGGAAAAAGCAATAGCGGGCAGTTGACGGCGTGCCATGGCCGGCGGGGTGGTGAAAGCAGCCCGCCGGCCATGGCCGACCACCGCTGACATACTCGACACAATCGAGAGGAAATGAGCGATGCGAAAACGCGAGTTCTCGCTACTGATAGGCCCCAGCCTGCTCGTAATGCTGGGCCTCCTGGTAATCCCGTTGGTCCGCACCATTCAATGGAGCTTCCAAAAAGTCGAATACGGCTCTCCGGGTGACTTCATCGGACTGTCCAACTACACCCAGGCCCTGACCGACGCACGCTTCGGGCGTGCGGTGCTCTTCACCATGCTGCTGACGGTCATCGTGACCGCAACCATCCTCGTCCTGGGATACCTGATCGCCACCGGGATGAACGGCCTGGGAAAGCTCCGCCCCTACATCCTGGGTGCCATGCTGGTGGCCTACGTCCTGCCGAACATCGTGGGCGCTGTCTCGTTCTCGTGGCTCTTCGACCAGAACTTCGGTGGTGCCGTGAACTACGTTATCCAGGCGATCACCGGCCAGAACATCCTGTGGTTCACGGAAACGTGGCCGAACCGGATCATGGTCATGGCACACACCGTCTGGCACCTGCTGCCGTTCTCCATGCTGATGATTCTTGCCGGCCTGCAGGGCGTGCCGAAGGAGTTGCGCGAGGCAGCCACCATCGACGGCGCATCACCGGGCAAGACGCACATTTACGTCATCATCCCCACTATCCGGGGCATCCTGGGCTTCGTCTGCCTGATCACGATCATGGATGTGCTTAGGACCTTCGATAACCTGATTCCGCTCTCCCCGCAGGCGGATGCCATCGGCAACGAGTCAATCATGCTCTACGTCTTTGACACGGCGTTCCGCGACGGGTCGGCGCAACTTGGCCTCGGCAGCGCGATCAATGTGCTCTCCATCCTCCTCATCCTGATTTGCCTGTTCCCGTTCATCCGGGGACTCCTCAAGGAAGCGAAAGCCAAAGCATGATCGCTGAAACCGTCAAGGCCCCTATCGGTAAGGTCATCAACGCGGCTCCTACGGCACGACGGCGGCGGCCCGTTGCGGGCCGCATCTCCGCCATCCTGCTCATCCTGACAGCCGTGGTCATGTTGGCGCCGTTCATTTGGACCGCACTGTCGGTCACCAAGCCGACGGACGTCGCCTTCGCCAACCCTCCCGTCCTCACCGGCTACACGCCAACGCTGCAGGCCTTCGCGGACCTGTGGGAAACGACGTATTTCGCGCAGTACCTCATCAACACGATCGTGGTGGCAGTGCTGTCAACCATCGTGGCACTCGTCCTGGGCATTCCGGCGGCCTATGCCCTCTCCCGTTTCCCGGGGTACGTTTCGGCGATCCTGCTGCTGCTGGCCCTGGTCTTCCGGTCGCTTCCGCGTTTCTCCGTGGTCCTGCCTATGTATGAGATCAGCAAGTCCCTCGGAATCTATGACACAACCTTCGCCTTGGCGGCCGCGCTCGTCGCCATCAACCAGCCATTCAGTATCTGGCTCCTCCGCAACTTCTTCGCGGAGATTCCGAAGGAACTGGATGAGGCGGCCATGATCGATGGCTGCACCCGCCTGGGCACGCTGCGCCGGGTCATGATCCCGCTGATGAAGCCGGGCATCCTCACCGCCGGCATCTTCGTTTTCCTCTTCGCGTTCCAGGAGTACCTGACGGCTCTTGTCCTCACTGATACGTCGTCCAAGACCGTGCCCGTCTTCATCACCACCCAGCTGGGGCAGACCCTGCCCATGCTCCAACAGGCCGGGGCGGCGGCGATGCTGCTCACGCTGCCGGTCATCGCCATCTCCTTCGTCGCCCAGAAATACCTGGTGGCCGGCTTGAGTGACGGTTCGGTCAAGGGCTGAGCGGTCCCCTGGAAAACATGCGTTCACCCACCGGAAGTGCGCCGGCACCCCCGGCGGGCTTCCGCGTTCCCCTCGTCCTGCTCGCCGGCATGAACTGCACCGCAGATTTGTGGTCCGGCTGCGGGCTCGAGGATTCCATCACGCCGACCCTGGATGAACCCACCGTGGACGGCCAGGTCACGGCCCTCCTCGACACCCTGCCGGGGAGTTTCGCCCTCGCCGGCCTGTCCCTTGGCGCGATCGTGGCCATGGCACTGTGCCGCCAGGCGCCGGAACGGGTAACTAGCCTGTGCCTGATGTCGACCAACGCCAAGGCACCTACTGACGCGCAGCGGCAGGGCTGGCTGGACTGGCGTGACCGCCTGGCTGCCGGGGAGACGGCCAGGGACCTCCAGAACGACATCCTTGGCGCGCTCCTGTCCGGTCCGGCACTTGACCGGGACCCGCGACTCGGGGAGCGCGTCCTCCGCATGGGCGACGAAACCGGCTCCGCCCGGTTGGATGCCCAGCTGCGAATGCAGGCCACCAGGGGCGACGAATTGGCTGCGCTCCCGAAGCTGCGGATGCCCGTGCTCGTCGTTTCGGGCACGGCCGACGCGATCTGCCCGCCGCAATTCCACGAGGACATCGCCGCGGCGGCACCAGGGGCGCGGCTGGCCTCCGTCAACGCCGGCCATCTTTCACCCATGGAACGCCCGGAAGAGGTGGGCCGGCTTCTTAGGTCCTGGCTGAACGCCTAGCACCGGCACAAAAAACCGGCCACCCCGCCTCGCTGTTCAGTCGAGGCGCGGTGGCCGGTTCTTTTGCCGGCCTGGTCAGGCTGGTGGGAACGGGCGGGGCTTCAAAAGAGCGGCAAACTGTGCCATGAGCGCCTGCGTGAGGTTGTACGCCACCAGTTGGGCGCAATCGGCATAAGCGGCCGCAGCAGCCTCCGCGTCGCCCACAAGATCCAGCCTCAGCGACCCGGCCGAGGCGATCGCTGCGTTGACCCTCGACCGCGATTCCGGTACCGACAGGTCTCCGGGGCCGCTGGACGCGGCCAGGTCGGCCGCTCCGAGCATCAGCCCGTCGAGTCCGTCGACGGCCACGATCTTGTCCACCTCCGCTACGGCCAGGGGCGACTCGATCATGCCGATGACCAGGGTCTCGTTGGCCAGCCGGGCCTTGTGGTCCGGGCCGCTGACGGCTCCGTAGGACCCCGCGCGGCCGTAGGTCGCGAAGCCCCGTCGCCCGCGCGGAGGATAGTGCGCAGCCGCGACGACCTCCTGCGCCTGCTCGAGGCTGTCAAGGTGCGGCACCACCACTCCCGCGGCGCCGCTGTCCAGCGCACGCAGGATCAGGGCGTCCTCGCCCTCCCCGACGCGCACCAGGACATCGGCGCCGTGCATTGCCGCCGCAGCGATGTGCTGGCGAAGGGCCGCGACGTCTGCCGGTCCGTGCTCACAGTCGATCAGGATGAAGTCGAACCCGGCCACGGCGAGCATCTCCACCAGTTCCTCCGACGGCATCCTTAGCAGGACGCCGCAGACCCGCTCGCCGGCGAGGATCCGCGTCCGCAGGGCAATCCGCTGTGTCCTCATGCGACCATCCCCGCAGAGAGATCAACGTCGGCGCCGCAGAGGCCGGGCATGCCGAGCATCGCGACCACCGCCGCTCCAACCTCCGCTTCGGTCACCATCCGGCCCAGGGCGGCGCGGGAGACGAAAACGTCCTGGGCCTGCTCGTAGGTCTTGCCGGTCCGTTCAGCCTCGAGGCGGAAGTTGCGGTCCATCCGTGGGCCGTCCACCGGCCCCGGCGAGAGGGTGTTGACGTTGACGCCGGCCGGCCCCACTTCGAAGGCCAGGGTCGAGCTGAGCCCGATCACAGCCATCTTGGAGGCACAGTAGGGTGTCCGGCGAATGAGGGGCCGCTTCCCGGACACCGAGGCGAGATTAATGATGTCCCCGCTGCCGCGGCTGACCATGGCAGGCAGGAAGGCCCGGCACATCAGGAAGGTGCCGCGGACGTTAACGTTGAATACCTCGTCCCATTCATCAGGCGTGATGTCTGTCAGCGGGGCTACCGGTCCGGCGATCCCGGCATTGTTGACGAGGATCGAAACATCCGTCCCGCGCAGGCTCTTTTCGAGCTGGTCAACCGATGAGGGATCGGCCACATCCACAACGCGCCAGCTTGCGCCGTCCCCGAGAGCTGCCGCGACTTCCTTGAGGGGCTCCGGACGGCGGCCTGCGACCACAACGTCGGCACCGACGTCGTGAAGGGCCCGCGCGATGGCCGCACCGAGCCCGGTGCCGCCGCCCGTAACGAGCGCCGTGCGGCCGGTGAGGGCTGTCATCGGGTTGCGCCTGCGGAGGTGGTGCCCGCCAGGGCACGGTCGATCCATTCGAACCGCTCGCCGCCATGGCGCCAGGCACGCACGTCTCCTGAACGGGCGTGCCCCTCGAAGAGTTCAACGCGTGCCGCCCGGCCCAACACCCGGCCCAGCTCGGCCGAGGATTCGGCGTTCTCAATGGTCTGGTACGTCACGGTCTTGAGGTACTTCCCCACCCACAGGCCGCCCGTGTACCGCGCCGCTCCAAGCGTGGGGAGGACGTGGTTGGTCCCGATGACCTTGTCGCCGTAGGAAACACACGTGTTCTCACCGAGGAAGAGCGCACCGAAATTGTGCATCCTGGTCAGCGCCAGGGACGGGTCGGCGGTGAACACCTGAACGTGCTCGGCCGCGAACTGGTCGGCTACGCTGAACGCCTCGTCAAGGTCGTCGACAACAATGACCTGGCCCCAGTTACGCCAGGCCGGCTCGGCGAAGTCCTTCGTCGGCATGTCGGGCAGGATGCGTTCGATGTGCTCGAGCGCCTCACGGGCTACCTTTTCGGAGGTGGTCACAAGGATCGCGGGGGAGTCCGGTCCGTGTTCGGCCTGGGAGAGGAGGTCGACGGCGACAACGAACGGGTCGGCGTCGGCGTCCGCGACGATGAGGATCTCGGTAGGCCCGGCGAAGAGGTCGATGCCGATCTCACCGAACAGCTGCCGTTTGGCCTCGGCGACGTAGGCGTTGCCGGGTCCGGCGATCATGTCCACCCTGTTGATGGTTTCAGTGCCGAGCGCCATGGCCGCGACAGCCTGCACGCCGCCCAGCAGGTAGATCTCGTCGGCGCCGGCGAGCTTCATGGCGGCGATGGTCGCGGCGGGAACCTCGCCGCGGATCGGCGGGGTACAGGCCACAACACGGGGGACGCCGGCAACCTTGGCGGTGATGATCGTCATGTGTGCCGACGCCGTGAGGGGGTATTTGCCGCCGGGGATGTACGCGCCGGCTGCCTGCACCGGAATATGCCGGTGGCCGAGGAAAACGCCCGGCAGGGTTTCGATCTCGACGTCCTGCATCGAGTCCCGCTGCGCCTGCGCAAACGTGCGGACCTGGCTCTGGACGAAGACGATGTCGTCGATGACCTGCTGGTCCAGGGTTCCCATGATCTCTTCGATTTGGCTGTCCGAGAGCCGGAATGACTCCAGTGTCTGCTTGTCAAAGAGTTCGGCGTACTTGCGGACGGCTGCGTCGCCGTCGGCCCGGATTTCGGCGATGATCTGGCCGACGCGCTCGGCGACGTCTGCCTGGCTTGTGTCAGCGAAGGACTTGGACGGTGCTTGCTTCAGGTACTTGACCACAATTACTCCTCGTTGTTGCATACGTATGTCTATAATAGGAACGGGCCAACACAGAGGTCAATAGTCTGATTCGATAGAACCTTGCGGCGTCCGTGACGCCGAGGACCGTAGGGAGAACTAGATGACTGTCACCAGCCGTGATGTCGCGCAGCTCGCCGGCGTATCGCAGCCGACCGTGTCCCGCGCACTGCGGGACGATCCGCGTGTCTCCGAAGCCACGAAGGAACGTGTCCGCAAGGCTGCCGAGCGGCTGGGCTACGTCCCCAGCGACGCAGGCCGGGCCCTGTCCAGCGGGCGGACCCGGCGCATCGGCCTCCTCCTCACTGACCTTGAAAACCAGTTCTATCCGCACATCATCGCGCCTGCGTTCCACCAGCTGGAGTCGCGTGGCTATCAGCTCATGCTGCACACCGAGGCGGCGGATAACGACGTCGTCGCCGAGCGGCTGATCTCCAACGGGCTCGACGGCGTGCTCCTGGCGACCTCCACGATCGACTCCGTGGTGCCGCTCAGGCTCCGGGACCGCGGACTTCCCTTCGTCTACTTCAACCGGACATCCACAGCCGTCCAGGCCGATTCGGCAGTGGTGGATCCCGCGCAGGGCATGGGCGAGGCAGCCCAGGTCCTCTTCGACCGGGGCCACCGCCGGGTGGCTGCGATCCTCGGTCCGGCCAACACAAGTACCGCCATCAACCGCGAAATTGCACTGCGCGACGCGCTCGCCCACCATGGCATCTCGATCCCCGCGCATTATGTCCACCGGGGTCCCTTCGACACGGCCACTGGCCACGCAGGCACGGAACGTTTCCTGAAGATGCCCGAGCCGCCCACCGCCATCGTCTGCGGCAATGATGTTGTGGCGTTCGGTGCCCTCAATGCCGCACGCAGCGCGGGCGCTGACGTTCCAGGTGATGTGTCGATCGTAGGATTTGACGACCTTCCCTCCGCCTCGTGGCCCATCATCCGGCTGACCACCATCGCCTACGATCTGGATGCCATGGTCCGGCGGGCCGCTGACCTGCTCATCGAGCGGATCGAGAGCCCCGGCCGGCCCGTCGAGGAGTCCGCATTCCAGTCCCGGCTGGTCATGCGCGACACCCTGGGGCGCACGCGCTGACCCGTCGCTGACGGAAAAGTTCAGCGAAAAGGGGTTGCCAGCACATTGTGCATACGCATACACTCGCTGTTGTCCCCACATAATCTCAGTTCCTGAAAGCGAGTGAAAGCGTGTCTCTCGACCCCGCTGCCTACAAGCCCTACAACGATCCTGACGACTTCATCCGGGAGGTCACCGACTACATCTGGGTTGAGCGCCAGATCGGCTTCATCCGCGACAACTACGAACCCGACTCCATCGTTCACGGCTCCTACGGCACGTCCACAACACGCCAGGAAGTCATCGAAGGATGCCTGATGCGCATCTCGAAGGCGCCGGAGCACATCGGCCAGGCCGGCGACGTGATCTGGGAGGCCCGCGGCAACGACGCCTTCCTCAGCTCCCACCTCGTGCTCTCCGGTGAGGAAGGCTTCAAAGTGGTTGCCAGCACCATCGCGAACTGCCTCTACCGCCGCGGCCGGATGGTCGAGGAATGGGTGGTCCGGGATGAGCTCGCCCATGCGCTGTACAAGGGCCTGGACCCAGACGAGGTTGCCCGGACCAAGGCGTTCCGGGGTTACACCGGCTCGTTTACTGAAGCCGCGCCGGCAGACGTCATCGCCGTTGGCGACTCGGGCCCCCGGCCGGACGATCACCGCGGTGAGGTCGAGAATGTCCTGGCCATGATCCAGCAGGTATGGAACGACCGCGACCTCAAGAAGGTCGATGAGTTCTTCGTCCGCGACCTGTCATTGCACACGGTCGGCCACGAGCACATCATCCGCCCCGAAGGCTACCGCCGGCAGATGCTCCGTTTCCTAGACGCATTCCCCGGAGGCCAGTTCGAAGTCCGCGACATCCAGACGCACGACGATGCGCGGTACGGCGGCCTTCGGATCGCCGTGACCTGGAAGTTCACGGGCGACTACAACGGCCAGGCCCGCTACGGCGCGACTACCGGCAAGCCTGTGGACGTCCTGGGCATCTCGCAGTTCCTCGTCCAGAACGGCCGGATTGTCAACGAGGTCAAGCTGTGGGACGACATCGCCATCCGGGCCCAGATCAACGCCACCCGCGGCGACGGTCCTGAACCTGGCGCCAACATCTACTGACCCCCGATCTACCGATCCACATCCCTGAAGGAGGGATCATCATGACCAGCACCATCGCTTCCGAGCAGACCGTTGACAGCAGCGAGATCCAGCGCCGGACCATCCGCCGCACAGACTGGGTCCCCTGCAACTCGGCCTTTATCGACTGCCGCACGCCGGGCTCGGACAAGAAACAGAACTACGCCTTTATCGGCCCGGGCGTGTCCCAGAACCCCAACCAGTACGTCAACCTGACCGAACGGCACGGCTTCAACACCGGAGCAGCCGGGATGCCCCATGGCATCAGCAACAACCTGCACCTGCACTTCACTGCCGAAGTGTTCATCAACCTCGGCGGGGAATTCCGCCTCCGTTGGGGCGTGGACGGCAAGCAGGGGGAGTACGTCGCGAAAGACGGCGACATCATCTCCGTCCCGACCTGGATCTTCCGTGGCTTCACCAACGAAGGGCCGGACGAAGGGCTGCTGTACACGGTCCTCGGCAGGGACGACACAGGCGGCATCATCTGGGGACCGTCAGTGCTCCGCGAAGCCGAGTCCTACGGCCTGCACCTCACCGCAGACAACCGCCTGATCGACACTGTCGCTGGCGACGAACTGCCGGAGGGTGTCCCGCTCATCAAACCGATGCAGCAGCACTTCATTGATGAGCTGACCAGCTACACGCCGGAGCAGATGCGCTCCCGCGTCGTCCAGCCCGGTGACCGCACGTACAGCCGCCATGCACTCCTGTGCAACGCGCTGCCTGGCGGCGGCGCGGAACTAAGCCTGGTCATCGGCTACGGCATGTCCGAGGACCGCCGCCAGGTCCCGCCGATCCACGAGCCGCACAGCTTCAACCTCGCGTGGCTGCGGGCGCAGCCGAACGAAGGCGTGCTTCGGCACCGCCACGACCGGCCGCAGGTGGTGCTCGTGAAGTCTGGACGCTGGACCCTCACCCTCAACGGGGACCCGGGCACCACGCTGGAGCTTGGCCCGTCTGATTCGTTCTCGGTTCCAGCCAACAGCTGGCGGGAGCTCCGCTGCCTTGAGGGCTCGGACGCGGCCGCTACCCCTGGCACCGGCGAGCTGCTGGTGATCAACCCGGGCGATGACCGGGTACGCCTTGAATGGGCCCCCGAGGTGGCGGCATCGGCCCACGATGCCGGCTGGGTGATTGACCCCAACGGTTACCTCGCGCCCACGGCCGTGATGGAAGGCGCAGCCGAGGACGACTGACGCCGGAACCGACTGACGCAGGAACCGGCTGACACCGGAACCGTCAAAAGGGAGGCCGCCGCGGTCTGCGGCGGCCTCCCGCATTTGGCCGCTGTGCCCTGCTGCGGCCGGCTCCTACCCCAGACCCATGCAAGGAAAGCCATGCAACTTCCACTTACCATCCGCCGGGCAAGCAGCGCCGGACTGCTCCTTCGCACCGGCGAGCACTGCACCGAAACCGGCTGGTGGACGCCGCAGGAGGGCGGTGGCCCGCGCTACGTTACCCAGGGCAGCCTGATGCCCTCCGTCGAGGGCCAGGCCGTTCTCTGGGGAAGCGGCGAGCAGGCGGACTGTGCCGCCACCTGTACCGCGCGTGGGCGGTGCCGGCGGGCGGCCCCGGCTCACTGAGGAAACGCCGGGGACTGCCCCTCCGCGGACAGTTGCTGGGCGCGCTCCTTCTTTTTGCGGAGCCACTGGGCGCGGCGGTTTGCCAGGTGGAAGCACCACCACGTCATATACCCGCCCAGCACCACCAGGATGATGAGCGGGACGATGACCTCGCCCATTGGGTAACCGGTGGAATAAGCCATCCAACCCAAAACCACGGCCGAAATGAAAAGCAGAAAAGACAACAAACCCGCCAAGCGCAGGCCGAGGGGGCTCTGAATGTTGTTGGTGGCAGTCATCGGGGGAGTGTAGTCCGGGGGCGTGCCCCACGGGCCATACTTCTCATCCCAGTCCTTTGGTCGGAACACTAGTCATCTCCAGGTCGGTCCGGCGCAGCTGCTCAGCTCCCATTGTGCCGCTGGACCAGCACGCACCAGAAACCCCGCTAGTCGCCGAGGTCCGTCAGTGGCACAGCATCCGGCCGCCCGCACCGGCTGGCCACCTTCACCGACTGCCCCAGCGCTGCTGACTCCAGCACGGATTCCATCACTTCCAGCACATGGAAGGCCAACTGCCCGCCCGCTCGCGGCTCGGTGCCGGAGGGCGTGACGGCGATGTCATGCAGCCCGAAGCCCCGGGCGGAATCCACGTAACCGGCCGAGACGGGAAGCACCTCCCAGCCCTCGCCGCCGAGCGTGCGGAGCTTCACATCGCCGTCGAAACGGTTGGGATCGGGAACGATCAGCGACCCGTGGTCACCGTGAATTTCGAGGTTGGCAGCCTGCGTGGCCACGGCATCGAAGCTCATCACCAGCGTGGAGAGCGCGCCGGACTCGTGCACCAGCACCCCGGTGACATGCGTGTCGGTGGAGACGGGAACGGTTTCCCCGGCGCGCGGACCCTTGCCGATGGTCCTGTCGGAGCGCGTGTGGCTGGCCGCGCCGATCACGGAAACCACCGGTCCCAGCAGCGTGACAAGGGCGGAGACGTAGTACGGCCCCATGTCCAGCAGCGGACCGCCGCCCGGCTGGTAGTAGAAGTCCGGATTGGGGTGCCAGCGTTCGTGGCCCGGGGTCATCATCGTGGCGGTGGCCGAGATGGGCGTGCCGATCAGGCCGTCGTCTATCGCCTTCCGGGCGGTCTGGATGCCGGTCCCCAGGACCGTGTCCGGAGCGCAGCCGACGACGGCGCCCGCGGCCGCTGCTGCCTCCAGCACCTCGCGTGCCTCTTCAGTGGTGGCGGCGAGCGGCTTCTCGCCGTAGACCGCCTTGCCGGCGGCGATGGCCCTCAGCGCGATGTCCGCATGCGCCGCCGGGATGGTCAGGTTCAGGACCAGGTCCACCTCGGGATCCGCCAGCAGGTCGTCGACGCTCAGGGCCCGCACGCCTGGCTGGCCAGCAGCGACGGCTTCGGCCCGGGTGAAATCGAGGTCCGCCACGGCCACCAGCCGGACTGATGCCAGCCGCGGGAAGGTGGCCAGGTACTGGGTGATGATGTTGCCGCAGCCGACCACGCCAATTTTCAACGGCTTGCCCACAGCATGCCCCTTTCGATGATGGTGCGGACGTTGTTGTCCTTGAGGATCTCCACGCTGTGGCCCGGGGTGGCCACAAAGATCCGGCCCTCACCCCACGACCGCGTCCAGATCGCCGGCGAAACGACGTCCCGGTGCCACGCGTCCTTCTCCCGCGCAGGCAGGGTAGTGGTGGCCAGGACGTCGATGTAGTCGTCCGACAGCACCCAGTACTGCTCCGTGAAAAGCTCGAAATCGCCGATGCCCGCGGTGATGGGATGCTCCGCGGCGGCCGGCAGCATGTTCACCGTATAGGTCCGGAAATTGTCCGAGGCGTCCCCGTGCGGCTCGCCGTGGTCCTTGGACGGATGGCAGGCGAACTGGCCCCCGATCAGGTGCAGGTAGTCGGAGCTGTTCCGGTAGGAATCGGCGATGCCGCCGTGCCAGCCGGCCATGCCCGTCCCGGCCGCGACGGCGGCGCGGAGCCCTTCGAACTCGGCCCTCTCGATGGTGTTCATCGTGTTGCACTGCACGATCAGGTCCACCCCGGCGAGGTAGCCGGCGTCGGCGTACACCGCCGCCGACTCCTCCACCCGCACAGTGAAGCCCTGCTCGCGCAGGAACGGGATGAACAGGTCCGTGGCCTCGACCGGCTGGTGGCCGTCCCAGCCGCCGCGGACCACGAGTGCGTTTTTTGTGGTTGTCATGCTGTGTGTCCTTCTCGTCCGTCCACCGGGGTCCAGCGGGAATCCTGGCCTGCGCTCTGTTCCACGGCGGCCAGCACCCGTTGCACCTGGAGGGCGTCGGAGAACGACGGCGTGGGCTGGGTTCCGGCGCCGATGGCGGTCACGAGGTCCACCACCTGGTGCGTGAAGCCGTGTTCGTACCCCAGCCCATGGCCCACGGGCCACCAGTTACCGGTGTACGGGTGGTGCGCTTCCGTGACGTTGATCCGCCGGAAGCCGAGCGAATCCGGGTCGGCGCCGCTGCCGCCGTCGTAATAGTTCAGGTAGTTCATGTCCTCGAAGTCGAACGCGATGGACCCTTCGGAACCGTTCACTTCCAGCCGCATGGCGTTCTTCCGGCCCAGCGCCACCCGGCTGGCCTCAAAGACACCGATCGGGCCGCCGTCGAACCGGGCACTGAAGACCACAGCATCGTCCACGGTCACCGGTCCGCGTTCGACGCCGGCACCCACCGCGCCGCTGCCGCCGAGGCCCACGAAGTCCCCGCCCACCGGGCGTTCCTTCGTGAAGGTCTCCATGATGGCCGATACGCCGGTGATGCTCTGCCCGGTGACGAACTGGGCGGCGTCGATGCTGTGGGCGCCAATGTCGCCGAGGGCGCCGGAGCCGGACTTCGACTTGTCCATCCGCCACGTCAGGGGCGCGTTCTGGTCCGAAAGCCAGTCTTGCAGGTACTGCGCGCGGACCTGTCGGATGGTTCCCAGCTTGCCGTCCCGGACCATGTTCCGCGCGAGCGTCAGGGCAGGAGTGCGCCGGTAGGAGTAGCCGCACATGGCGTACACCCCGCGGGCGGCCGCCTCCGCAGCAACGGCCGCCATTTCCTCCGCTTCAGCCACGCTGTTGGCCAGCGGCTTTTCGCACAGCACGTGCTTCCCGGCTTTCAGGGCGGCGATGGCAATCTCCGCGTGCGTGTCGCCGGGCGTGCAGATGTCCACGAGGTCGACGTCGTCCCGCTCCACGAGTGCCCGCCAGTCGGTTTCGGTGCTGGCCCAGCCGAGGCGGCGGGCAGCATCGGTGACGCGGCCGCGGTCCCTGCCTGCGAGGACGCTGAGCTCGGGGGTCAATGGGAGGTCGAAGAAACGCGGTGCGGTGCGCCAGGCGTGTGAGTGGGCGGCGCCCATAAAGGCGTGGCCCACCATTCCCACACGCAGCGGAGGGGCGGTGTCAGGCGTGGTCATAGCTGTGGTGTTCTCCATCGGTTTTCGAAATATTTCGCAAGTAATTCGTGAGCTGTGATAAAAAGTAGTTGCACGGCATGGCCAGCGTCAAGGATTGTCCACGGATTGTTTTGACTGCGGAGCTGGTTGCTGTGCACGCTGGTTCGTCCGAAATTTTTCGAGAAAGTCTGCACCGATGCCTGCCAAGAGCGCCGCCAAAGTGAACCTCGCGGACGTTGCCGCGCTCGCCGGCGTCTCAGCGCCCACGGTCTCCAAGGTGATCAACGGCCGCGATGACGTGGCGGATGCCACCCGTGCCCGCGTCCAGGAGGCGCTCGGCAAACTCGGCTACGAATCACCGGCGCAGCGCCGTTCCAGGTCGTCCGGGCCGGCCCTCGTGGACCTGGTCTTCCACGGCCTGCACAGCTCCTACTCCCTGGAAGTGATGGCCGGGATTGTGGAATGCGCCGCGGAGGAGGGTGTGGAGATTGTGCTCAGCGGCGTCAAGCCCGCCAAGCTCCGCAGCGTCGACCATGAGCAGTGGTCTCAGCGGCTTGCCGAATCGGGCCGCAAAGGACTGATCTTCGTGACGTCCGTGGTCACTGCCGGCCAGCTCGAATCGTTCCGGCGCCGCAACATCCCGGTGGTGGTCATTGACCCGCTGAGCCCTCCCGGGTCCGGGTACGTGAGCATCGGGGCCACCAACTGGGCGGGAGGCAAGGCCGCCGGGGAGCACCTGATCGGACTGGGCCACCGGAAAATCGCTTTCCTGGGCGGACCGGAGGCCGTCGAGTGCAGCGTGGCCCGGCTGCACGGTTACCTGGCTGCCCTTCGGGCGAACAGCCTCCCGGCAAACCCTGACTACGTCCTGCCCGGCCGGTTCAACCGCGAAAGCGGTGTTGCCGGCGCACGTCAGCTGCTGGCCCTGGCGGATCCGCCCACTGCAATCTTCGCCGCGAACGACGTCATCGCACTCGGCGTCCTGGACGAGGCCCGGCGGCACGGGATCCGCGTCCCCGAACAACTGAGCGTGGTGGGCTTCGACGGGACGGACCTTACCGAGCAGTCCGTCCCCCGCCTGACCTCGGTGGCCCAGCCCCTCCAGGAAATGGGCTGGGCGGCCCTCCGGACGGTGCTGCGGCTGGCGAAGGGCGAAACCCTGGAATCAAACCACGTGGAACTGGCCACCCGGCTGGTGATCCGGGATTCAACGGCCCCGCCGGCTGTGGCCAAATGAGCGTTGCCCAAACGTCGCAACGGAGTCTGCCTTAGGAGCCTGTAACACCATTCCCCAAGCCAAGGTTCCATATGTTGAGATCGAAATCTCAACATGTGGTTGCTAGATCTAGACTGCCTTGTCTGGATGCTCCGATCGACGGGCCACAGCGCCGCAATCCTGGACGGCGGCATCGCCAGCTACCCGGGCGAACTCGCTACGGAGGCCCCGCAACGACCGGAAGGCGACTTCTCGGCCCAAGCCTGGCCCCGGAACCTGCTCGCGGATGTCGTGGAGGCGTCTTCTGACAAATACACGGTTGTGGACGCGAGGAATCGTGACCGCTTCGACGGGCACCAGGACCCCATCGATCCCCGCCCGGGGCACATCCCCGGTGCGGTGAATGTTCCTTGCCGTGAGAACCTCGACTCCTCGGGACGCCTGGTGCCGGAGGCTCAGCTCCGCGGGAACTTCGAGCGAGCGGGCATTGTCTCCGCCGAGAACACTATTACTTATTGCGGATCGGGAGTGACTGCCTGCCACAACCTGCTGGTCCTGGAGCACCTGGGTGCAGGGCGAGGCAGGCTGTTCGTCGGCGGCTGGTCGCAGTACGGGCACGCGACGGACAGGCCCGTCGAAACGGCCTCGATGCGCACCCCATAAGGGCGTAGTCGCCGGTGGGGCCCGACTGGGGCGAGGACGGGCCCAGGACGGACGCCGGAAATCTGACGGAAACCTGGCCCGCCTACTGTGATGACGAAAGACCACCGTGGAGGCGATGCACCGGAAATGCCGGCTATGCATGACCCTTCGGTCTATAAACGTAGGACCGCCCAGCCCCGAAGGGAACCTGATGCATCTGATGCCCCGTGAGCAGGAAAAGCTCATGATTGTGGTGGCCGCCGACCTCGCCCGGCGGCGGCAGGCCCGGGGCCTCAAACTCAACTTCCCCGAAGCCGTGGCCATCATCAGTTATGAACTGATCGAGGGGGCCCGCGACGGCCGCACCGTGGCGGACCTGATGAGCTACGGCACCACCGTCCTCACCCGTGAGGACGTGATGGAAGGCGTCCCCGAAATGGTCCACGACGTCCAGATCGAGGCCACGTTCCCTGACGGCACCAAGCTCGTCACCGTCCACGATCCCATCCGATAGGGGCAGGCCATGATCCCAGGCGAGTACATCCTCAGGCCCGAACCGGTGACGGTGAACGCCGGACGGAAGGCGGCCGACGTCGTCGTCACCAACACCGGTGACCGTCCCGTCCAGGTGGGGTCGCACTTCCACTTCGCCGAGGCGAACGCTGCCCTCACGTTTGACCGGCATGCTGCCTACGGCCGCAGGCTGGACATCCCCGCCGGTACCGCGGCCCGGTTTGAGCCGGGCGACAGCAAGACGGTCCGGCTGATCGAACTGGCCGGCAGCCGCGAGGTCTACGGGCTCAGCAACGCCGTCAACGGCCCGCTCGACGGCGGCAATTCAGACGGCGGTCCCGGCGCCGGCAAGGAGGACGCCAAGTGAGCTTCGATCTTCCCCGCAGGCAGTACGCGGACCTGTATGGCCCGACGACGGGAGACGCCATCCGCCTCGCAGACACCGAGCTGTTCCTCGAAATCGAAAAGGACCTCACCGTCTACGGTGAGGAAGTGGTGTTCGGCGGCGGCAAAGTGATCCGCGATGGCATGGGCCAGAACGGCCAGGCCATCAGGGATGAGGACGTCCCGGACACCGTGATCACCAACGTCGTCATCCTCGACTACACCGGCATCTACAAAGCCGACGTCGCCCTTCGGGACGGCCACATCTTCAAGATCGGCAAAGCCGGCAACCCGCAGATCACCGACGGCGTGGACATCGTCATCGGCGCCAGCACCGAAATCATCGCCGGTGAGCGGAAAATCCTCACCGCCGGCGGAGTGGACACCCACATCCACTTCATCTCCCCGGACCAGGTGCCCACCGCCCTCACCAGCGGCGTGACCACCATGGTGGGCGGCGGCACCGGGCCCGCCGAAGGCACCAAGGCCACCACCGTCACTCCCGGCAAATGGCACATCCAGCGGATGCTGCAGGCCGCCGAAGGGCTGCCCATCAACATCGGCCTGTTCGGCAAAGGCCACGCCTCCGCCGTCGAACCACTCGCCGAGCAGATCCGCGCCGGCGCCATCGGACTCAAGGTCCACGAGGACTGGGGCTCCACCACCTCCTCCATCGACACCTCACTGAAAGTGGCCGACGAATACGACATCCAGGTGGCCATCCACACCGACACCCTCAACGAGTGCGGCTTTGTGGAGGACACCATCCGCGCCATCGACGGGCGCGTCATCCACACCTTCCACACCGAAGGTGCCGGCGGCGGGCACGCCCCGGACATCATCAGGATCGCCGGGCTGCCCAACGTCCTGCCGGCGTCCACCAACCCCACCCTGCCGTACACCCGCAACACCATCGAAGAGCACCTGGACATGCTGATGGTCTGCCACCACCTCAACCCGGACATCCCCGAGGACGTGGCCTTCGCCGATTCCCGCATCCGGGCCGAGACCATCGCCGCAGAAGACGTCCTGCAGGACCTGGGCATCTTTTCCATCACCTCCTCCGACTCCCAGGCCATGGGCCGCGTGGGCGAGGTGATCACCCGCACCTGGCAGGTGGCGGACAAGATGAAAAAGCAGCGTGGCGTGCTGGAAGATCCCGACGGCGGTGTCCACGGCACGGCGGGCAGCGACAACTTCCGGCTCAAGCGCTACGTGGCGAAGTACACCATCAACGCCGCCATCGCCCAGGGCATGGCCGACTCCATCGGATCGGTCGAGGAGGGCAAGTTCGCGGACCTGGTGCTCTGGGACCCGGCCTTCTTCGGCGTCAAGCCGGAGCTGGTGCTCAAGGGCGGCCAGATCGCCTACGCACTGATGGGCGACGCGAACGCCTCCATCCCCACCCCGCAGCCGCGCACCATGCGCCCCATGTTCGCCACGTTCGGCAAGGCCGTGCAGCAGTCCTCCATCACGTTCCTGTCCCAGGCGGCGATCGACGCCGGTGTCCCCGAAGAGCTGGGCCTGCAGAAGGTCATCCGGCCCGTCTCCGGCATCCGCACCCTGACCAAGGCTGATCTCAAATACAACGGTGCCACCCCCGACATCCAGGTGGACCCCGAAACGTACAAGGTGACGGTCGACGGCGAGGACGTCACCTGCGAGCCGTCCGACGTCCTGCCCATGGCGCAGCGCTACTTCCTCTTCTAACCACCACCCGGAGCCTGACGTGATCATCGAAAAAGTCCTCGGCAACCTGCACGAGCTGCCTGCCACCGACCTGGCCGCCTACACCGGGCTGCACCGCGAGAAAGTGGTGCTGCCCAGCGCCCAGCTGGTCAAACGCATCCAGCGGGTCACCACTGACCACGGCAAGGAAATCGGCATCCGGCTGCCCTCCGGCTCCGGAGACCTCCGCGACGGCGACATCCTGCACGTGGCCGAAACCAACATGATCGTGGTGTCCGTGCTGCCCACCGACGTCCTGGTGGTGGCGCCCCGGAGCATCCACGAAATGGGCGTCGTGGCACACTCCCTCGGCAACCGGCACCTCCAGGCCCAGTTCTTCGACTCCTCCTCCGAGTACGGCGCCGAAGTCATGGTGTGCGCCTACGACCACACCGTCGAGGACTACCTTCGCCACGTCGCCGTGCCCTATACCCGCCAGGAGCGCGTCATGCCTGTGCCTTTCCGCCATGCTGAGCACTCGCACTAGTTTCTGCGTCGCGCTGCGCGCTCCAATACCGGTGGGGGCTTGGGACGCCGCGAGGGATATGGGGCCGTGCCCGTCCCCTGGCGCTCCCAATCCTCGCAAGCTCGGATCGGGGCCCTCGCGCCAGTGGGCCCCCCACGAGGCCCGCCACGCCGCGGCCCCATATCCCTCGCGTCGCTTGCTTTTCTCACCCTTGGCGGCGGTTCAGTGATCGGTTATCAGCTTGCGCTGCAGCAGCTTACTGATTCTGCGCTTCCTACGGGGGCTTTTGCGCACTCTTTGGGGTTTGAGACGTACATTGACCGCGGACTTGTGGTTGATGAGGCTTCTTTTGGGGTTTGGCTTTCTGCTTTTGTGGGGCAGTCGCTTTCTTACTCTGATGGGTTGGCCATCCGCTTTCTTTATGAGGGTGCCGATGTGGGGGAGTTGGATGTGCACTTGTCTGCCTCGCTTCTGCCTCGGCAGGTTCGGGAGGCCAGTGTGAAGATGGGTGGCCGGCTGTTGGAGATCGGGACTGAAGTCTTTCCTTCCGCTTCGCTCGCACTGTACCGGGACCTGGTGGCCAGCGGGCGGGCTGCCGGGCACCAGCCTTTGGCGTTCGCCGTCGTCGCGCATTCCCTGGGCGTGCCGCTCCCCGAAGCGCTGGCCGCCTACCTTTTCGCGACGGTCACCTCGCTGACGCAGAACGCCGTCCGGGCCATTCCGCTCGGGCAGAACGCTGGCCAGCGGCTCCTGCGGAAAGCGGCCGACGACGTCGCTGCCGCCGTCGAGCGGATCGCCCACCTGACGCCGGACGACTTCGGCGCTGTCAGCCCCGGACTGGAAATTTCGCAGATGCGGCACGAGCGTCAACGTGCCCGGATGTTCATGAGCTAGCAGGAGGACAACATGACTGAACCCATCAAAATCGGCATCGGCGGCCCGGTCGGCGCCGGCAAGACCCAGCTCGTGGAGCGGCTCACCCGCCACATGAGCCGCGAGATCTCCATGGCCGCCATCACCAACGACATCTACACCATCGAGGACGCCAAGATCCTCGCCGCCAACGGCATTCTGCCCGAGGACCGGATCATCGGCGTCGAAACCGGCGGCTGCCCGCACACCGCCATCCGCGAAGACACCTCCATGAACACCGCCGCCATCGAGGAGCTCAAAGCCCGGCACCCCGACCTCCAGGTCATCTTCGTCGAATCCGGCGGCGACAACCTCTCCGCCACCTTCAGCCCCGAGCTCGTCGACTTCTCCATCTACATCATCGACGTCGCCCAGGGCGAAAAGATCCCCCGCAAGGCCGGACAGGGCATGATCAAGTCCGACCTCTTCATCATCAACAAAACCGACCTCGCCCCCCACGTCGGCGCGGACCTGTCCGTCATGGAACGCGACTCAAAAGAGTTCCGGGGCAACAAACCGTTCTGCTTCACCAACCTCAAGACCGACGAAGGCCTCGACGCCGTCATCGCATGGGTTCGGCGCGACGTCCTGATGCTCGACCTCGCAACGTGAACGCCGTCCCGGTGGTCGAGCTTGTCGAGACCAACGCTGCCGGGCTGGGTTCGGCGGCTTCGCCGGATTTGGGGCCGTGCCCGCTTCGCGGTGCCCACCACGCCGCGGCCCCCAAATCCGGCCTCGCCGCCTCCGCGGTTAGGGAACCGATGGGGGAGCTCGCCTTGCGCATTGGAGTGAGGAGCGGGCGATCCGTTGCGTCGCACCAGTTCCATCAAGGCGCCTTGAGAGTCTTGCGGCCGCATTACCTTGATGATTCCGGGCAGGTTTGCTACGTCGTGGTGAACCCGGGCGGGGCTTATCTTGGGGCAGATCTTTTTTTGCTTGATGTTGAAGTCGAAGCGGGGGCTTCGTTGTTGTTGACGACGCAGTCTGCCACCAAGATTTATCGGACTCCGGGGTCTTTTGCTGAGCAGCGGATGACTTTGCGGCTGGGGGAGGGGGCGCGGCTGGAGCTGATGCCTGACCAGCTGATCGCCTACCGGGAGGCCAGCTACCGGCAGAACACACACATCACCGTGCGGCCGACGTCGAGCCTGGTCATGGCTGAGGTGATCACGCCCGGCTGGTCGCCGGACGGGGCGTCGTTTCGGTATGAGGAACTGCGGCTACGGAACGAAATCCGGGTGGAATCCAAGGACGGCGGCATCGACCTCCTCGCCCTCGACAACCTGCTGGTCCGGCCGCCCGCCGGCGACGTGACCGGATTGGGCTTTATGGAAGGCTTCAGTCACCTGGGCTCGCTGGTGGTGGTGGACGCGCGCGTTGACCAGGCGCTCGCGGATGAGCTGCACGCCTTGACCGCAGGCCATGAGGCGCACACCGGAATCTCCCTGACCCGCACCCTCGCCGGAACCACCGGGCTGGTGCTGCGCTCGCTGTCCGACAGCACTGAAAAGCTCAACGGCCTGCTGGGCGCCTGCACGGCGTTGCTCCGGGAACGGTGGCACGGGCAGGAGCCCCTGAACCTGAGGAAGTACTGATGAGCGCGCTGACCCAGATAACCGTGATGTACCGCGAGCGGGACACCCTGCCGGTCCGGACCCGGCTGTTTTTCACCTTCGGCGCGGTGGCCGCGCTGCACGTTGCCGCCGTCGTACTTCTGCTCAGCGGAACGGCAGGCGGCGGCCAGCCCGTTGCCCTGGGCTTGGTGCTGACCGCCTACCTCGCGGGCGTCAAGCACAGCTACGACTGGGACCACCTGGCCGCCATCGACAACTCCACGCGCAAGTTCGTGGCCCAGCGGCAGGACCCGGTCAGTGTTGGTTTTGCGTTCAGCCTGGGCCATAGCTCCGTGGTGGTCCTGGCCGGCGTCTTGGTGGTCGCCGGCGCCACGATGGTGGGGCAATTTATGGAGGACGGCTCGGGCGGCAACCTGGTGCTGGGCCTGATCGGGAGCGGGGTATCCGGCCTGTTCCTGCTGGCCATGGGGATCTTCAGCGGGTCAGCCTTCGTCCGGGCGGCGCGGGCCTACCGCAGCGCGCACGCCGGCGGCAGCATCGCCGTCGAAGACCTGGAAACGCAGGGCCTGGTGGCGCGCCTCCTGGCGAGGCCGCTGTCCAGGGTCCGGCGGCCGCGGAACATCTACGTGATCGGGTTCCTGTTCGGGCTGGGCTTTGACACCGCCACCACCATCGGGCTGCTGGTGATGACGACGGCGGCCTCGCTGGCCGGGGTTTCTCCGCTCGCGCTGACCGCGCTGCCCCTCGCGTTCACCGCGGCCATGACCCTCTGCGATTCGCTCAACGGCGTGGCGATGATGCGGATGTACCGCGCGGCCCTGGACGATCCGCGCCGGAAGCTCGGCTTCAACGCGGCCGTGACCGGCATTTCCGCCCTTTCCGCGCTGGTCATCGCCGTGATCACCCTGGGAGGATTCGTCAACACGGCGTTCAGACTGGACGACCCGCTGACCAGCTGGCTGGGTGCGATCGACCTTGGCGACGCCGGGCTGCTGCTGATCGCGCTGCTCCTGGCGGTGTGGGGCGCGGCGTCCCTTCCTAGGCGGGGCAGCACTGCGGGACGGGGCCGCGCTTCGGGCTGAAGCTGCGCGCCCACACGATTGCCCGTTGCCGGATCCGGCCTGGCCGAGCTCCGCGCTGCGTCGCGATTGACCGGCGTTCCGCCGCGGCCCGCAGCTGGTCTCTGTGCAGCTGGCTGACCCAGACGTCCCGTTCCTGGTGGGTGAGTGGCAGCCACAGCTCGGCGGGGATGTAGTTCATGACGCTGACTCTTCCTTCTATATTGATGAACTTCGATGCAAAAGATAATGCGGTCTATATCGATGATTGTCAATGCTTTGCAGGTGCTTGTCTGCAATAGGCAGGGCCGTCCCTGGGACTGGGTAACGTAGGCGGCATGGATCTTGATGCCGGCCATATGGGCCAGTTGCTGGGCGAACTGCGGCGCTCGCATCCCCGGCTTGCCGTTGCCACGATTGTCGGCGGCCAAACGGCCACTGCCAGCGCCGGGGCCCCGCTCGAGGCGGACTTCGAAATCGGCTCCGTTTCCAAAGCGATCACCGGGCTCCTGTATGCGGACGCCTGTGACCGCGGCGAAGTGCAGCCGTCCACAACCCTGGGGGAGTTCCTTCCTCTCGGCGACTGCCCGGCCGCGCAGCTGACCCTCGCGTCCATGGGTACGCACTCATCAGGCCTGCCCCGGCTGCCCCACTACTCCGACATGTGGAAGCGTTCGTACGCCCTGTGGCGGCACGGCCGGAACCCCTACGGCGAAGACGTGGCGGAACTGCTGGCCCAGGCCCGGACCGTCCGGTTGAAGTCGCCGCGCCCCCGGTATTCGAACCTCGGATTTGAACTGCTCGGCCACGCCGTGGCCGCCGGCGCAGGGCTGACGTTCCGGGCCCTGGTGGCCGAACGCCTGAGCGCTCCGCTGGGACTGACGTCCACGTATGTCCCCGCCACCAAAAGCGAGCTCTCCCCGCACGCCCTTCCCGGCACCAACCGCAAAGGCCGCAGCCAGGATCCGTGGGTGGGTGAAGCGCTCGGCCCGGCCGGTGGCATCCGCTCCACCATCGGCGACATGGCCACCCTCGCGGGCGCACTGCTGGACGAATCCGCGCCTGGCCTCGCGGCCCTGGATCCCGTAGCCAACTTCGCCGGGCCGGCGGCACGCATCGGGGCTGCATGGATGATCCTGGAAGCCAAAGGCAGGGCCGTGACCTGGCACAACGGCGCCACCGGCGGCTTCAGCTCCTGGATCGGCCTGGACCGGGAAGCGGGCACCGCAGTTGTGCTGTTGTCGGCCACCGCCGGCTCGCTGGACCGGCACGGCTTCAGGATCCTGGCTGACCTCACCCCGGACCGCTGACGCCGAGGGGCTGTGCGTCGCCCGGCGGGTTCTTAGACTGGGGGGATGATCACAGTCAGCGGCACCGTGGAAACCAAACTGTCCCCGGAGAAGGCGTTCGCCTTTCTCTCCGAATTCGAAAACACCAGCGACTGGGATCCCGCCACGCCGGTCATGGACAAGCTGACAGCAGGGCCGGTGGCCGTTGGCCACCGCTACTACGCGGAATCCGAGTTCCGCGGCAAACGCCAGTCGCTCGAATACGAGGTCATCGAGCTGACGGACCGCCACATCAAGCTCCGCGGCGCCAACAAGACCGTCACCGCGTTCGATTCGATCGACGTCGAACCGTCCGGCCAGGGATCGCTCGTGAAGTACACCGCCGAGTTCAGCATCAACGGGCCGGCGAAGATTCTCCAGCTGCTCCTGAAGCCTGCCTTTATGTCGTTGCGGGACCCGGCGCTGAACGGCATCCGCGACACTCTCAACGCCCTGGCTGCCCGCTGACGTGGACACCCGCAAACTCAAATACTTCCTCGCCGTGGTGGACCACGACGGCTTCAACCGGGCGGCCGAGCACCTGCTCATCGCCCAGCCCTCGCTCTCCCAGACCATCGCCGGCCTGGAGAAGGAACTCGGTCTTCCGCTCTTCCACCGGATCGGCCGCCGGGCAGTCCTCAGCGAGGCGGGCAAGGAGCTCGTGGGTCCGGCCCGCCTGGTCATGCGGGACCTGGACGCCGCCCAGTCCGCCGTCCAGGCCCTCCGGGGTGTCAGGAGCGGCCGGCTGGACATCATCACCATGCCGTCCCCGGGCATCGAACCGCTGACGTCCATGATCGCGGACTTCACCAAGCTCCACCCCTCCGTCCGGCTGAACGTCAGCGCCGCCTTCACCCCGGAAGAAGTCGTCGAATCAGTCCGCAGCGGCAGCACGGAGATCGGCCTGGCCGGTTCACCCACCCCGATCCGTGTTCCCGGCGTCGAGGTCCTGGAACTGGAGCGCCAGCCGCTGATCCTCATCGTCAACCCCCAGGCCGACTCGTTCGGATCACAGACAGCCGTCCAGCGCGAGGACCTCGGCGGCCAGCGGATCATCGCCAGCCAGCGCGGCTCCCTCATGCGCTGGCTCGTCGACGACGCCCTGGCCCGCGGCGTGGAGGTGGAAATCGTCGTCGAAGTCGCCCACCGGACCTCCATCCTTCCGCTGGTGCTGGCGGGCGTGGGGCACGCGGTGATGCCGTCGTCGTGGGCGCCCACAGCCCACAAGGCCGGCCTCCGCACCCTGCTGATCGAACCGGTGAGCCACCTGGACGTGGCAGTGCTCAGCCGCAAGGAACACCTCACGCCCGCTGCACGCGCGTTCCTGGACGTCGCGGTTCAGCACACCCTTGAGGACCCCAACCGATAGGCCCTTCCTATCAGGCGTATCGAAACTAAGTCTTGGACGCTGCATGCCTTCCGGCCGTCTACTTGAAGAGGAAGAACAGTGTGACCCCGCTAACAGGCTCACTGCTAACAAACTCAACGAGGAGGTAGGCACATGAGCGCCACCCAGAAATTCAGCATCGCATCCATCCCCGCAGACGGCGTGGGCAAGGAAGTTGTTTCCGCCGGACGCCGCGTCCTGGACGCCCTGGCGGCAAACTCCGGCGGCAAGTTCGCCTTCGACTGGACCGAGTTCCCGTGGGGCTGCGCCTACTACGAGAAGACCGGCCAGATGATGGATCCCAAGGGCCTGGAAGCCCTCAAGGACTTCGACGCCATCTACTTCGGCGCCGTCGGCTGGGAAAACGTCCCGGACCACATCAGCCTTTGGGGCCTGCGCCTGAACATCACCCAGAACTTCGACCAGTGGGCCAACATCCGCCCCGTGAAGTTCCTCCCCGGCGTCCAGTCCCCGCTGCGCAAGGCTGACAACACCGAGCTCGACTGGGTTGTGGTCCGCGAGAACAGCGAAGGCGAATACGCCGGACTCGGCGGCCGCAACCTGAGCGGCCGCGGCCCCGGCAACGAAGTGGCCCTGCAGACCGCACTGTTCACCGAAAAGGGCTGCGAGCGCATCATGCGGTTTGCTTTCGAACTCGCCCGGACCCGCACCGTGAAGAAGGTTTCATCCGTCACCAAGTCCAACGCCCAGCAGTACGGCATGGTCCTCTGGGACGAAGTCTTCAACCGCGTGGCACTGGACTACCCGGACGTCCAGACCGAGAGCGTCCTGGTGGACGCCATGAGCGCCAAGTTCATCCTCAAGCCCGAGGACCTGTCCGTGGTGGTCGCCTCCAACCTGAACGCCGACATCCTCTCCGACCTCGGCTCGGCGCTCGCTGGCAGCCTGGGCCTGGCCGCCAGCGCCAACCTGAACCCGGAACGCCGCTTCCCGTCCATGTTCGAGCCGGTCCACGGCTCTGCCCCGGACATCGCCGGCCAGGGCATCAGCAACCCGATCGGCGCGATCGCCAGCGCCGCCCTCATGCTGGACCACTTCGGCCTGCACGAGGAAGCCCGCCAAGTAGAGGCCGCCATCGAGGCGGCCACCGGCTCCGGCCACCTGACCCGCGACGTCGGCGGCGACGCCAACACGGACGAGGTCACCGAGGCCATCATCAAGGCCCTCACCCTCGCTCCCGCAACGGTCTAGCAAGTCTTTTCCGCGGAGGTCCCAAGCTAAGCGGCGTCCCGAGGGCCCCGACGCGAGCTTGCGAGCGTTGGGAAGGGACCTCCGCGGGCGGCCAGCCGGCCGCCGTCGAACATCCCCCGTACTTATAAGCTCCAGCGACTTTCCACAACGAGGTAGGAATCATGGATCACATCAGCACCGCCGGTCCGGCGACGACGCCGGCCCGCAAAACACGTTGGTACCGGCAGCTTTACTTCTGGGTACTGACCGCTATTGTTGTCGGCATTCTGGTCGGCTGGCTCGCACCGGCCGCAGGCATCGCCATGGAACCCATCGGCACCACCTTCGTGAACTCCATGAAGATGCTGATCGGCCCGATCGTGTTCCTCACCATCGTGGGCGGCATCGCCAGCGTCGCTGACCTGAAAAAGGTCGGCATGACGGGCCTGAAAGCCCTGACCTACTTCCAGGTCGGCACGATCTTCGCCATGATTTTCGGCCTGGTGGCCATCAACATCTTCCGCCTGGGCGATGGCGTTAACGCTGATGCCAGCACCATCAAGACGTCGGAATCCGCCGCCAAGCTGATCGACGCCGGCCAGCACCAGGAGTGGTGGCAGTTCCTCACCCACATCATCCCCAACAGCATCGTGGGCCCCTTCGTTGAGGGCGACATCCTGCAGATCATCTTCATCGCCGTCGTCTTCGGCATGGCCCTGAACGCGATGGGCAAGGTGGGCGCACCGGTCCTGGACGGCGTGCAGCGGCTCACCGGCGTGATGTTCAAGATCCTGGGCTTCATCATGAAGGCCGCCCCGCTGGGTGCCTTCGGGGCCATGGCCTTCGCCGTCGGCAAGTACGGAGTCTCGTCGCTGACCAGCATGGGCGGACTCATCGCCCTCTTCTACATCACCTCCATCCTCTTCGTTGTGGTGGTCCTCGGCTCCGTGATGGCCTTCCTGAAGCTGAACATCTTCAAGATGATCCGGCACCTCAAAGAGGAATACATGCTCATCCTGGGCACCTCCACCGCAGAACCGGCGCTGCCCGGCCTGATGCGCAAGCTTGAGCACGCCGGCGTGAAGAAGGAGACCGTCGGCCTGGTTGTCCCCACCGGCTACAGCTTCAACCTCGACGGCGCCGCGATCTATCTTTCCCTCGCAGCCCTCTACATTGCCCAGGCCACCAACACCGACCTGACCATCGGCCAGCAGTTGGGCCTGCTCGCCGTCATGCTGCTGACCTCCAAGGGCGCAGCCGGAGTAGCCGGCGGCGGCTTCATCGCCCTGACCGCCACCCTCACCACCATCGGCACCATCCCGGCCGCCGGCATCATGCTCATCTTCGGCATCGACAAGTTCATGTCCGAATGCCGGGCCCTGGTGAACTTCACCGGCAACGCCGTGGCCACCCTCTTCATCGCCTGGTGGGACCGCACACTGGACGCTGACCGCGCCCGCCGGGTCTTCAACGGCGAAACCGTGGAACCCATGCCCGCCGAGGACCCGATCCACCTGGACGAGGTTGCCGATATCGACGAGGACCTGGCCGAATACGGCCACCACACGCCCAAGCACCCCTCCACCGACCGCCGCCCCGCCTACTCGGAATCCAACTGACATGACCAACACCACCGCCCCGCAGACCGTCCGGGCCCTCATCGCGCCCGACAAGTCCAAAGGCAGCCTCACCGCCGGCGAGGTGGCGGACGCACTGGCGGCAGGCCTCCGCTCCGCCGCCGGAACCGGAACCGGGACGGTGCACTGCGAGATCCTTCCCCTCGCCGACGGAGGCGACGGCAGCGTGGATGCCGCCGTCGCCTCCGGCTTCACCCGGCGCACGTACACGGTGGCCGGACCCACCGGTCAGCCTGTCCAGGCAGGAATAGCGTTCGACGGCGTCACGGCAGTCGTGGAGGTGGCAAACACCTGCGGCCTCGGGCTCCTGCCGGACGGGAGGCTGGAACCGCTGGCCGCGTCCAGCCGCGGCTTCGGTGAGGCGATCCTGTTCGCCCTGTGCCTCAACCCGGCACGGATCGTGCTGGCCCTGGGCGGCAGCGCCAGCAGCGACGGTGGCATGGGCATGTTCACCGCCCTGGGATACAGCTTCCGCGACGCCGACGGCCGCCGGCTCCACGGCAACGGCGGGAACCTGGACCGGATCCACACCGTCCACCGCACACACCTTCCCGAGCTTGCTGGCACCGAACTGATCGTCGCCAGCGATGTGCACAACCCGCTCCGCGGCGCATATGGGGCGCCGGCCGTCTTCGGACCCCAGAAAGGCGCCAGCCCGGAGGACGTTGCCGCGCTCGATGAGGGCTTGGGGAACCTTGTGGCCAGAATGGCGGAAGGCGGCTTCGCTGAGGCTGCCGTGCTGGCCGACCACGAAGGGGCCGGCAGCGCCGGCGGCATCGGCTACGCCTGCCTGCTGCTCGGCGCGAAGCAGGTCTCCGGCGCCGACTACTTCCTGGACCTGCTGGACTTCGATGCCCGCAAAGACAATTGCGATATCGTCATCACCGGCGAAGGCAGCATCGACGAACAGACCCTCGCCGGGAAACTCCCCGCGGCCGTGGCCAGGCGCTCCGGCGCCCGGCCGATCATCGCCGTCGCCGGGCGGTCCCTCCTCCCCAGGGAGCGGTGGTCGGAAATGGCCCTGACCAGGGTCTACACGCTGGCGGAATACACCGACCTGGATTCCTCCAACGACCCGGAACTTTCCGCCGCGCTGCTGCGGCGGATCGGCCGGGACATCGGCGAAACCCTCCTTTAGGCTGGTCGGTATATCGCCGCATCCCGGAAGGCCGGATCATGTCCAACCGCAATCCCGAGGTCGACAGCTGGCTGGCGAACTATGCCAACCCGCAGCACGACCTGGTGGCCAAGGTCCGTGAGTTCATCATGGACGTCTCGCCCGAGCTGGCCGAGGCAGTGAAGTGGCAGGCGCCGACGTTTATGTACAAGGGGAACATCGCCTCGTTCTTCCCCCGCTCAAAAAAGAACGTCACCCTGATGTTCCACCAGGGTGCTTCCCTCGATGACCCCCACAGTTTGCTGGAAGGGGATGGGGAGACCTCCCGGGTGGCCCGCTTCCTGGACGACGCCGACTTCGAAGCGAAGAAGCCTGCACTGGAGGCGGTCATCCTGGCCTGGATCCGGGACCACTCCTAGGTCCCGGACTCAGTCCCACTACAGGTTCACCGGCCGGCCTGGCCTACCGGCTGCCCTGCCCAGAACGTCCGCAGCGCGGAGCGGGGATCAGCCTCGACCCGCGGCTGGACGTCCAGGACCAGGGTCTCGCGGGACGGCGTTGTATAGGACGGCCAGCGGGGAAGACCGGCGGCGGTGGGCTCCCCACTCCGGGCGAACGCCGCCCATGCAACGCTTATCATCCCGCTCAGCTCCGCAGGAGCCTTCGTCCCCACCAGGAACCTGGCTTCGCGGCAGTCCAGCTGACGGAACACAAACGGGATCTCCAGGGCATGGCAGGCTCCGAGTTTTCCGTCCAGGGCAGGGCTGGGCCAGGTGAAGAGGTAGCTGAACGTCGAGCCTGAGGCTTCGGCCCGGGCGTCGAGGAGCCGGTTGCTCGGCTGGCGGTACAGCTGGTCCGCCAGGCACGCCTCGAGCAGCTGCGTCCCGTCGGGTTGCTCTCCGAGGGCGTCCGCAAGCGCGTCCGCGTACTGCTCCCTTGCCGCGGCGGGGTCCGCGAAGAAGGCCGCCAGCAGCAGCTCCACCCGGTCCTCCAGCAGTGGCGGGTCGCTGGGATACACGGGGCGCATTTCCACGGCAAAGGAACCTTCGTTGAGGTTGGTCCCCACGATCAGGTCCACCGCGGAGTTGCGCCCGTTCCGGACCGCGTCCAGCGGCGGCTCCGGCAGGGAGGGTGTGCCCACCGTTGGCTGGAACGGCAGCGGCACGCTGAAGCTGCGCCCGGCTTCGGCCTCGGCCAGTGCCTTCTGCGCCGCCAGCAGCCGGCCCGCGGGGAGATCAAGGAGTTCCCCGGCCCGTGCGGCATCCAGTCCGCAAAGCCGGAGGAACTCTGCGGTCACCGCGGCCGATTCGTCCGCCGTCCGGTACCGTTCGGCGGTTCCGCTCTGCATGATGGCCCGCCCAAACAGCCCTTCCGACGCCGGCATGCCCAGCAGCGTGCCGATCGCCGCCGCACCCGCGGACTCGCCAAAGACCGTCACGTTCCCGGGATCCCCACCGAAGGCCCCGATGTTCCGGGAAACCCAGCGCAGCGCCTCCAGCATGTCCAGCAGGGCAACGTTGGAGGAATCGGCGTACTCCGGCCCCAGCAGTTCGGGCAGGTGCAGGAAGCCGAAGGCCCCCAGCCGGTAGTTGACGGCAACCACCACAACGTCGGCAGCCGAAGCCAGCGGGCCGCCGTCGTGCATGCCGCCGTTGTTGGAGCCGTTGACGTAGGCGCCGCCGTGGATCCACACCATGACCGGGCGGCGGGCGCCGTCCGGGGCCGGCGTCCAGATATTGAGGTTGAGGCAGCTGTCCTCGTCCCAGAGGTCGGCGAAGGCGTCCGACGGCGGCGTGAACGGGTCAGGGTTCTGCGGCGCCATCGCGCCGGGGACGGTGCAGTCGCGGACGCCTTCCCAGGGCATGACAGGGACCGGAGGGTGGAAACGCGGCGACTCCGCGTAGGGCACTCCCAGGAAGGTGTGCACGGTGCGGCCGCCGACCTGCAGGGCGGCCCCGCGGACGGTGCCCTGCGGCGTGGAAACGGTAGTCATGGCTGCTGTCTGCTCCTCGGTGGCTGAACGACCAACCTTCAGCATCCCACCCGGGGGAGCGTGGGCAGCCCCAACATTCCGGTAAGCCGGGGCCGTCGCTTAGGCCGCCTGCCGGTTCTGGGGTTTCCGCTGCCGTGGCTGGGCACGCTTGGCCGGCGCCGCGCGGGGCCGGCGCCGTGGCTCTGCGGCGACGTGGCCGCCGTCGGGAACCGTGCTGTCAGCGTTTACGCTGGTGCCGTGCTCGATCACGGCGCCGGAGCCGATGCGTGAATGGCTGCCGATGTGGACCCGGTTGCCGATGACGGTTCCGTGGCCCACGCGCACGCCGTCGCCGATGACCGTCCGTTCGCCCACTTGCGCCAGGCGGTCGATCCAACTGCCGTGGCCCACGCGTGAGCCGGATCCGATCCGTGCGCCCGGCTCCACGTACGTCATGGATCCCAGGCGCGCACTGTCGGCGACGTAGGCGCCTGGCCCAACAAAGCCGCCTCCGTTGGGGTGCCTCCGGTACCGGATGACCCTGCCGGCGTCGTCCTCCACTGATTCAAACTTGGTGCTCATGCCGTCCTTCTCCAAGGCTCGGGGGAAATCTCCCGTGCATAGGGTTAACGGCCGGGGCGCCGGGCGGATTCCCGGGGAAGTAGAACTCGAGCTGCCAGCGCTGGGTGGCCTGGGCCGTCCGGTTGGTGGGGCTGGACCCCGGCGGGTAGACGCGGAGGGCGCGCTTTCCGCCGACGAAGTCCTGCGACACAATTCCGCGGGCGAACAGTGTCTCCTGGGGAAAGGCGAAATACCCGAAGCCGTCGTCGCTGCCGGCACTGACCACAAACAGGCCAAACCCGTCGGAGCTGTCGAAGGGCCTGATGGGGCCGGCGCCGGCTGCGGTCCGCTGCCAGAGCGTGACGAACCGGCCTGCTTTTTTCGGGGTTTTCCTGGCAATGCGGAAGGCCGCGGCGAGGCCGTTGACGCGAAAGGTGTGCGCCCCGTAATCAAGGCTTTCCGCCTCCGCGTGTGGCTCCGAGACAGCGAATCCGCGGGCTAGGAAATCGGCCGTGGTGGCCAGCAGGTCCGGAGGCAAAGGCATCCCCGGAGCTTACCTTGGGTACGTCGGCGCAGGTCGGGGGGCGTCGGGTCCGCCAGGACGAATCCCTCAGCTATTCCGCACAATCCACGCCGGGAGTAAGCTTCAATGACCGCGGGGGCGGTAGCCGGCCAGCAGCGTTGCAGCCCGGTTTTGGCTTGCATTGTGTTTCAGGGGGGACATTGGTAGCCGCAAAGGTCTCAAACGACGAAGTTTTCACCGATGTTGCACTGCACCTTCAGGACCTTGTCCTGGGGAACCCGTGCGTGGAGGTGCTGCTGGGAGAATTGGCCGCCTATGCGGCGGGCCGGCTCAGCAGCCGCGGCGGGGAAGTTTCCTGCGGCATTTCTTTGGTGCGAAGCAGGAAATCCAGCACGGCAGCCGGCAGTGACCAGTACGCCCGCCGGATGGTCCGGGCGGAGGACAGCTGTGGCCAGGGTCCGGGCACTGCGGCCGGCGGGGGCGACGGGACGGTGCATGTCCCGGACCTGGGCCTGGAGGAGCGCTGGCCCCAGTACACCCGGTCGGTGGCCGGGCACGGTTTCCTGTCGGTACTCTCCGTGCCGCTGGCCCTGGAAAACCCCAACCGGGCAGTGCTGAACCTGTACAGCCGGCTGCCCAACGCCTTCAACGGGCAGGGGATCGACAGGGTTGAGGCCTTCGCGGAGCAGGCGTCCAAGGGCCTGCGGCTGGTGCTGCGGATGGCACGGCTGCAGGACACCCGCGACGAGCTGAAGGCCGCGATGGAATCCAGGACGGTCATCGACCTGGCTACCGGCGCCATCATGGCCAGGAACAAGTGCAGCCAGCCTGCCGCGTTCAAAGTACTCCTGCGCGCCTCCAATACCCGCAACATCAAACTCCACGATGTGGCTTCGCAGGTGGTGGCCGCACTCTCGGGAACCACCGGCGCCGTCACGCACTTCGACGAATAGCTGCCCGCCGGAAAGTCAGCCCTGCGAATGCGTGCGGACATCGTCCGCCAGCCCGGTCTTGAAGCCCAGGTTTCGCGAGACCGCCCTCGCCGTGGCCCGCACCGCCGGCGCCAGCACGTTGGGCGGCGTGCTCCCGTCCGGCACCACGATGGACAGGGCCGCCACCACCGCGCCCTGCGCATCGAAGATCGGCGCGGCGACGGACACCGTCAACGACGGCGCCGTCCGCCGGATCATCGCGATGCCAGTCCGGTGCACGTCGGACAGGGTCCGCCGCAGCTGGCCCTCGGGCATGGGGGCAACGCCGGGTTCGATGTCCGGCGGCTGGCGGAGGATGCGTTCCTGGAAGTCCGCGTCGGCCCCGGCGAGGAGGACCAGCCCGACGGCGGTGGACCGCAGGGGTGCCCGGCCTCCCACCCGGTAGGCGACCTCGGTGGCCTGCTTGGAGGACAACCGTTCGATCAGCACCGCCTGGTCCTTGTCCCGCACGGCCAGCAGCACGTGGTGCCGGGTCACCTCAAAAAGGTCCTCCAGGTAGGGCAGGGCGATTTCCCGGACCCCGTGCCCGCGCGGAGAGAGCGACGCCACTTCCCAGAGCCTGACCCCCACCACGTACCTGCCGTCGTCGAGCCTTTCTAGCGCACCCCACGCCACCAGCCGGGCGATGAGCCGGAGCGCGGTGGGAGCCGGCATCCCCGCGTGCCGGGCCATCTCGGACAGCGTCAATGCCCGACGGCGGTCGGTGAAGACGGCCAGCAGGCTCAGCGCCCGGTCAATGACGGGTTCACCCTGCTTGGGGCGTTTGCCCCGCGCGGGAGCCGGCGTTACCGCATCTGCAGTGTTGTCGGTGGTTGCCATGACGGGCTGCCGATCCTCCTTGGTCGCCGGTGACACCCAGACTAGTGTTCCACCCAATGAAAATGCGAACGGGGGTCAGGCGACAGGGACCCGTGCCCCGGCCGCCACCCCGCCGAGCCACAGCGCGCTTTCCTTGGGCGTCCGCTGCTGCGTGGCCCGGTCCACGGCGATCAGGCCGAACTTTGGGCGGTAGCCGAACACCCATTCGTAGTTGTCGAAGGCGGTCCAGGCGATGTAGCCGCGGACATCGATGCCGTCCGCCAGGCATGCGGCGACACCGTCTACGGCGGCCTTGTAGTAGTCCACCCGCTGTGCGTCGTCCTCCGTTGCCAGGCCGTTTTCCGTGACGATCACCGGAATTCCCGCTACGCGGGCCGCTTCCCGGATGGTTGCCTCAAGAGCCTGGGGGTAGATTTCCTCACCCATCTGGTTCATTGCCGCGCCTTCGGGGGCCGGCGCCAGGCCGTCCGGGCCGTAGACCGTGCGGCCGTAGGTCTGGATGCCCACGAAGTCATCACCACGGGAAGCCTCAAGGAACCGTTCGTTGACGTCGCGGCGGACCTGCTCCGCTGCGTCCTGTCCGCCGTCGACGGACTGGATGTCCGAGTTTGCAAGGGTCCAGCCCACCATCAGGTCCGGCTGCCAGGCCTTGATGGCGGCGGTACCGGCGCGGTGTGCAGCCAGTTTCACGTCGAATCCGGCCTCCGTCGAGGAGAACTGGAACGGTGCCATCTTGTCTGCGCCGACGCCGAGTGTGCTGGCGGCTGCTGCCCACACAGGCACGGAACCACGTTGCTCGGGCGATTCGCCGCCGATGCCGAAGGACTTCAGGAGCCACGGCAGATTGGGTTCATTCAGGGTGCACGCGACGCCGATGAGGTCACCTAGGTGCTCTGTCACCTTCCCGCAGTACCGGGCGAAGAGCTCCGGTGTCCGGGCGTCCTCCCAGCCGCCGGCGGCCAGCAGCCACCGCGGCGACGTGAAGTGGTGGTAGGTGACCACAGGGGTGAGGCCGTGTTCGTGGCAGACTTCCAGGACGCGGCGGTAGTGGTTGAGTTCCGCCTTCGAGAAGTGCCCCTCCTCTGGTTCGATTCGGGCCCACTCCACGGAAAGCCGGAAGCTGTTAAACCCCAGCGAGGCCAGCAGTGCGATGTCCTCGCGGTAACGGTGGTAGTGGTCGATGGCGTCACCCGAGGGCTCCGCAAACATCGTCTGGGGGAGGTGCTCCAAAAGCCAGGCGTCGCTGTTGACGTTGTTCCCTTCGACCTGGTGCGCGGCCGTAGCGACGCCCCACAAAAAATTCTGGGGAAATGGATAAGAGACAGTCACGGTGGTCCTTTCGGTGCGACGCCGGCAGCGCGGCGTCCGGCTTCGATGCCGTGCTTTCCATCCTGTCTTCCACAGTGACCCGAACCACATAAGTATTTCAACCAATGAAATCATCGTGTCTGCCCCGCTGCGCTGCCGCCGATGCTTGAGGGAGCCGGCCACTCGCCTGGCCCCCATAGCTGTTCACTCACCGTTGTCACATCAGAATGCAAAGGCGCACTACATGAAACTCCTGAACTCCACCGCACGTGGGAGCTCCGCCGTTCTGGCCGGAGCGCTCCTGTTGGGATCCCTCACCGCCTGCGGCGGCGGCTCCACCCAGGTTGGCACCAAGGTCGACACCAGCACGCTGACCCTCGCGATCGACAGCGACTCGGCCTCGTTCGGCTATGACCCGCTGCGCGTCTCCGCCGCCCAGCGCCAGTTCTTCGAAGGCCTCTACGACAGCCTTATGGTCCTTAAGGCGGACGGCTCCGCAGCTCCCGGCCTGGCCACCGCCTTCGAATACAACACCGACGACACGGTCCTGACCCTCACCCTCAAGGATGGCGTGACCTTCACCGACGGTTCCAAGCTCGACGCCGACCTGGTGAAGGCAAACCTTGACCGCCGCTCCGACCCGGCCCTGTCCGCGTACTCGGCTGTTGCCAAGGGAGGCGCCCAGGAGATCACGTCTGTGGACGTCGTGAGCCCCACCCAGGTGTCCCTCACGTTCGCCAAGGCGCAGCCGGGCTTTGAGAAGAACCTGGCCTCCACCACCGGCATGATCGTGGGCAAGGCCGGGGTCACTGACACCGCCAGCCTGGCCGCCACTCCGGCCGGATCCGGCCCCTACACCATCGACCCCTCCACGGTGAAGGGCAACAAGTACGTGATGGTGAAGAACGACAAGAACGCTGACGCCTCCAAGTACGCCTTCAGCAAGGTCATCTTCAGCGTCATCCAGGATCCCCAGGCGCGCGCCAACGCTCTCGTCTCCGGCCAGGCAGACGTCGCCATGCTCACCTCACCCACGGTGGACTTCGCGAAATCCAAGGGCCTCGGCATCTCCCAGATCGGTGGAACCCTGCACACCATGGTTTCCTTCGACAAGACCGGCAAGACCGCCCCGGCCTTCGCCAGCGAGAAGGTCCGTCAGGCGTTCCAATACGCCATCAACCGCAAGGCGCTCGTGGACGCACTGCACAAGGGAGATATCCCGGCCTGGAATGCACTTCCCAAAGATTCGGCGGGCTTCACCGAAGAGCTGAACACCAAGTTCGCCTATGATCCGGCGAAGGCCAAGAGCCTGCTGGCCGAGGCCGGCTACGCCAACGGCTTCGAATTCACCATTGTTGGCAGCGCTGAAACACAAACGGACCTGCAGGCCGTCCAGAAGGACCTCGCCGCAGTCGGTATCACCATGAACGTGAAGATGGCCTCTTCCACCGATGAAGCCTTCGCTGCAGTCGCCACCACACCCCTCGGCTACGCCGCACTCGGCTGGGACAATCCGGTGGGCTTGATGTACGGCGTGGTCCTGAACGGTTTCACCAACGTGCAGAAGGCCACCGACGACCAGCTGACGGCCGCCACGGGTGAAGCGGCGGCCGCGAAGGACGACGCCGCCAAGAAGACCGCCCTCACCAAACTCAACACCCGCCTGGTGGAGTCCGGCTGGATGATCCCGCTGTATGAGTCACTCACCAACCAGGGCTACAACACCAAGAAGATCAAGCAGGTTGAGTTTGCCGGCACCAACGCCTACCCGTTGCTCTCTTCCTACGCACCGGCCAGCTAATACCCCCGAACCTGCCGGGCGGCTTCCCCTCGAGGGGCGGCTGCCCGGCAGATTCCGACCGATGGAGGTCACCATGGCACTATTCATCACCAAACGCCTGCTGATGGCGCTGGCCACCGTGCTGGTGGTCGCGGTGCTGGCATTCCTGCTGGTCCACGCGATGCCCGGCAGCCCCGGCGCAGTATCGCTGGGCGCAGGAGCCAGCCAGGAAGCCATCGACGAGGTCAACGCCCGCCTCGGCTGGAACGATCCGCTCGTGGTCCAGTTCGTCCGCTGGCTCGGCGACGCGGTCCAGGGCAACCTGGGGACCTCACTGATCGATGGCCGGTCCGTCTCCGACGACCTGGCGAACCGGCTGCCCGTGACCGCTTCGCTGGCTGCCGGTGCCACGCTCCTCAGCGCTGTCCTCGGCATCGCCCTGGGCGTGACGGCAGCCGTGCGGGGCGGCATGGTGGACCGCTTTGTCGGCGGGATCTGCGGTTTGGCAGTGGCCCTGCCGGCCTTCTGGATCGGCATCATCTTCGTTTACCTCCTGGCCGTCCAATCGTCGGTCTTTCCGGCGACCGGCTACGTTCCGTTTGAAGCCTCACCCCAGGACTGGGCCCTGTCCTTGGCCCTGCCAGTGATCACCCTGGCTGTGGGCGGTGCAGCCTTTATTGCCCGCCAGACGAGGGCTTCGATGCTGGAGGCACTGCAGCAGGAACACATCCGGACGCTCCGTGCCACTGCCACCCCCACCTGGAAGATCCTTTACATCCACGCCCTGCGCTACGCCAGTCTCCCCATCGTGGCCGGCATCGCCCTGCAGTTCATCGGCCTCTTCGGCGGCTCCGTGATCGCGGAGCAGCTGTTCGCCATGCCGGGCCTGGGCCAGGCCGTCCAGACCTCCGTCAGCACCCACGATGCCCCCTCCGTGCAGGGCGTAGTTGTCATCGCCACCGTGGTGGTGGTGGCCGTGAACCTGGTGCTGGAACTCGCCACCAAGTTCCTCGACCCGAAGTTGCGTGCCTCATGATTCCCAACGTTGCACCCGCCCCGGCTGACAGCACCGCCGCCGCGGCCGCCCTGCCCAAGTCCGGTCCGAAGGCTGCCGTCACCAAGGTTTCCGCCCACCGCCTCTTCGCCTCTCCCGGCGGCGTAGCCGGCGTGGTCTGGCTGGCCGCGCTGGTAGTGGCGTCGCTGACCGCACCGTTATGGCTGCCGTTCAAGACCGAGGACCAGGACTTCACCGCCGTCCTCTCCGGCCCCACGGCCGCCCACTGGCTGGGCACGGACGAACTGGGCCGGGACCTCCTGAGCCGCATTTTCGCCTCGGCCGCCGGCACCCTGGGCACGTCGTTCATCACGGTGATTGTCGCCGTCGGGCTCGGAACCATCCTGGCCATGGCCTCCGCGGCGCTGGGCGACCGCGTGGAAGCCGTCATCAGCCGCGTCACCGAAATCATGATGTCGGTTCCCGGCACGGTAATCATCCTGGCCGTCATCGGCGCCGTGGGAACCAACATCCCCGTCATCATGGCGATCCTGGGCATCCTCATCTCCGCCGGCATCTACCGCGTGATGCTGGGCCAGGCCAAGTCCCTGCAGTCCCAGCTCTACGTGGACGCCGCCAAGGTGGACGGCGTCAGCACCTTTGGCATCAGCCTGCGCCGCGTCCTGCCCGGACTGACGAACACCATCGTGGTGCAGTCCGCGCTCATCTTCGCCGTCGGCATGCTTATCCAGGCCGGCCTTGCGTTCATCGGCTTCGGCCCGCCCATCCCGCAGCCCAGCTGGGGCGGCATGATCCAGGGCGCCTCGCAGCATGTGTACGACGCACCCTGGCTGATGGTCCCCACCGGCGCCGTGCTGGCCCTGACCGTCCTGGCCGCCAACGCCATCGGCAACGCCCTGGCCAAGGCACCCAATGCCGCCGCCTCCCACCTGCCCTCCGCGGCAGCCCGCCGGCAGCGCGCCAAAGCCGTTGCCGCCGTCGGAGCCGCCCAGGTTGCCGCCGGCAGTGACGCCGCACCGGCGAAGGGCCAGCTCAGCATCCGCGGACTGTCGGTAGGGGTCGACGGCGGCCCCCGCCTGGTCACGGACGTCTCCTTCGACGTCGAACAGGGAACCGTGCTGGGTCTCGTGGGGGAGTCCGGCTGCGGCAAGACCATGACCGCGCTGTCCCTGCTGGGCCTCCTTCCCTCCGGGGTGGTGGCCACCGGCGGGCAGATCCTGTGGAACGGCAAGAACCTGGCTGCCGCCACCGACCGTGAGATGGAGGCCATCCGCGGCCGCGACATCGCCCTGATCTCGCAGGAGCCCATGCGTGCGCTGGACCCCATGTTCACCGTGGGCTACCAGCTCACCTCCGCCATCCGGCGGCTCCGGAAGATGGGCAAGGCCGAAGCCCGGAAGGAAGCCCTCAGCCTGCTCGAGAAGGTGGGCATCGTGGACGCAGGGCGCATCCTCAAGACCTACCCGCACCAGATCTCCGGCGGCATGGCCCAGCGCGTGGCCATCGCCCTGGCGCTCTCCGGCCGCCCCCGCCTGCTGGTTGCCGATGAGCCCACCACCGCGCTGGACGTTACCGTCCAGGCCGAAATCCTCTCACTGCTGCGTTCCCTGGTGAAGGACACCGGGATGTCAGTGGTGATGGTGACGCACGACCTCGGTGTTGTGGCCGACATCTGCGACCAGGTGGCTGTGATGTACGCAGGCCAGGTGGTGGAGAACGGCAAGACCGCCAACATCCTGGACAACCCGCGGCACCCGTACACGCTGGCGCTGCTGGCAGCGGACCCGCACGCCAACCACGCGGCAGACATGCCGGAACGGCTGGCCACCATCAGCGGCCAGGTTCCGCAGCCCAAGGACTGGCCCACCGGCTGCCGCTTTATGGCACGCTGCCAGTTCGCCGGTTCAGCCTGCGCCGCCCCGGTACCGCTGCTGCCCTCCGGCTCCGACGATGGCCTGGTCCGCTGCGTCAAGGCGGACGAACTGGCCGTCGAAGGCCTGGAATGGGTCGCCACCGAAGTGCCCACCCACCGGCTGCTGGACCTGACGCCCACCCGGACAAACGTTGTTGAGAAGGACATGGCATGAGCATCGCAACCCCCTCCCGGCAGGAATCCTCCAACGCCGTCCTGGACGGCCCCATGCTCGAAGTGAAGGACCTGGTGGTCCGCTACGGCCGCGGCCGCAAGGCCGCCGCTGCCCCTGCCGCCGTGGACGGCGTCAGCTTCGCCATCCGGCCCGGCGAGACCGTGGGCCTGGTGGGGGAGTCCGGGTCCGGAAAATCCACCATCGGCAAAGCGATCCTGGGCCTGCAAAAAACCGCGGGCGGGACCATCAGCTACCAGGGCAAGGACATCACCCACGCAGGTGCGGCCGAACGCCGGTCCCTCGGCGGCGAACTGCGCGCCGTCTTCCAGGACCCTAACTCTTCGCTCAACCCGCGCAACACCGTGGGCGCCTCATTGGCGGAACCGCTCCGCCTGCGAGGGGTCTCCGCCGGGGACGCGCGGGAAAAGGCGCAGGCCATGCTGGAACGCGTGGGCCTGCCCCGCGAAGCGGTGGACCGCTACCCCAGCCAGTTCTCCGGCGGCCAGCGCCAGCGCATCGCCGTGGCCCGGGCACTGATCTGCGAACCCCAGCTTGTGGTCTGCGACGAAGCAGTCAGCGCACTGGACCTCTCCACCCAGGCCCAGGTCCTGAACCTCCTGGCAGACCTGAGGGACGAACACGGACTGAGCTACCTGTTCATCGCCCACGACATCTCCGTGGTGCAGTTCCTGGCCCAGCGCGTGGTGGTCCTCTACCGCGGCCAGGTCATGGAAAGCGGACCGGCCGCCGCCGTCACCGAATCGCCTAAGCACCCCTTTACCCAGGCCCTCGTCGCCGCGTCGCCGGTTCCGCGGCCGGCCGAGCAGGCGGAACGCCGGACCGTCAGGGAAGCCATGGGCGTCAGGACCGCTGCCTCAGTGTCCGCCTCACCGGGCGGGTGCCCGTTCAGGCAGCGCTGCCCCCTCGCCACCGAGCTCTGCGCCGCCGAACGGCCCGCCCTTCGCGCGGTCGGCGGCTCGGATGTTGCCTGCCACTACGCCTGAACGGAACACATGACGCAGCCCACCCGCCTCCGCACCGGGAACCTCAGCCAGGCCTTCGGCATCACCAGCACCACGCCGCGGTTCAGCTGGACCCCGCCGCAGGGCACGGTCCGCCAGACCGCCTACCAGCTGACCGCCAGCAACGGCTGGGACACCGGCCGGGTGGACAGCGGCACGCACGTCTCCGTGCCGTACGGCGGAACCGTACTCGGGTCGCGGGACCGCTTCGAATGGACCGTCCGGACCTGGGACGAGGCCCCGGACGGCACCGTGACCACCTCCGAATGGGCGGAGCCCATGCCGGTGGAGCTGGGCCTCCTGCAACCGGCCGACTGGACGGCGCAGTGGATCGGACCCGACGAGCCGGTGATCCCGGCGCCGGGGGAGCGCCCCGGGTATGTACTGCACCGCGATTTCACCCTGGACGCGGCCCCCGATTTTGCCCGCGCCTACGCCACCGCGCACGGCATCTACGAGCTGTTCATCAACGGCCGGCGGGTGGGGGACCAGCAGCTCACCCCCGGCTCCACGAGCTACCACAGCACCCTGCAGGTCCAGGCCTTTGATATCACGCACTTGCTCCGTGCCGGCGCCAACACGGTGCGGGCAGCCCTCACCGACGGCTGGTTCCGCGGTTCCTTCGGATTCACGCGCGACGCCGACATGTACGGGACGCAGACGGCCTTCCTGGCGCAGCTGGAAATTGAGTTCGGGGGAGCACGGACGGTCATCGGCACCGATGGGTCCTGGCGGGCCGGCGCAACGGAGATCCTCGCCGCGGACCTGATGGAAGGGCAGCGCGTGGACTTCAGTGCCTCAGCTGTTCCCGGGAGCCAGAACGCCGGGCCCGCCGTCCTGCGGGACGGCAGCTTCACTACCCTCGCCGGCCCGGTAGCGCCGCCCACCCGGATCGTGGAGGAACTCGTACCCGTTTCCATCACCCGCCTTGGCAACGGCAACCAGGTGGTGGACCTGGGCCAGAACATCAACGGCTGGGTCCGGCTTCACCGGCTGGGCGCAGCCGGGACGGAGGTCACCCTGGTCTATGGCGAGGCCCTGGACGACGGCGGCGACGTCACCCAGGACCACCTCCGCCCCATCGACTTCAAGAACCCCGGCCAGTTCCTGGGTGCCGGGCAGGTGGACTCGGTGGTCTCCGCCGGTGCGCCCAGCCAGGTCTTCGAGCCGCGCCACACCGCCCACGGCTTCCAGTACGTTTCCGTCCGCGGCCTGGCCGAGGACCTCCTGTCATCGGACATCGTGGGCTGCATGGTCCAGACCGACCTGGAACGCCTCGGCACTTTCAGCTGCAGCGACGACCGGCTGAACAAACTGCACAACATTGTGGAGTGGAGCTTCCGGGACAACGCCTGCGAGGTCCCCACAGACTGCCCGCAGCGCGAAAAGGCCGGCTGGACCGGAGACTGGCAGCTGTTTGTGCCCACCGCCGCCTACCTCTTTGACGTCACAGGCTTTAGCCGGAAATGGCTCAACGATGTCCGCGCTGACCAATGGGACAACGGCGTCGTGGCCAACATTTCGCCGTCACCGGGTCCGGACGTCATCGGGGCTGACTTCATGGCCTTCACCAACGGGTCCTCCGGCTGGGGGGACGCGATCGCCATGGTTCCCTGGGAGATCTACCTCGCCACCGGTGACACGGGCATCCTGGCAGAGAACTGGGACGCCATGAACCGGTGGCTCGGCTTTGTCCGCAGCACCGCGGAAGGGAACCGGCACCCGGCCAGGGCAACAGCCCACACCACGCCGGCCCCGCACGAGCAGTACCTCTGGGACACCGGCTTCCACTTCGGGGAGTGGATGGAACCCGGCGGCCCGGCGCCGGACCTTTTTGCCTCCCGCTCCGCAGACAACGGCATTGTGGCCACCGCCTACTACCGGCACACTTCGGCCATCATGGCCCAGGCTGCAGCCGTCCTGGGCCGGGATGAAGAAGCCCGGGAACTTGGCGAGCTCTCCGAGAACGTCCGCCGCGCCTGGCAGCAGGAATACCTGCAGGCGGATGGAACGGTATCCCACAAAACCGTCGACGGCCGCACGCAGGCAAATTGCGTCCGCGCGCTGGCCTTCGACCTCGTGCCGGACACTGCACGCGCCGCCGTGACACGTCAGCTTGCCGGGCTGGTCACGGACGCGGGCACCCACCTGGGTACCGGCTTCCTTGCCACGCCCTACCTGCTGCCGGCGCTCGCCGATAACGGCCGCCTCGACCTCGCCTATGAGCTGCTGATGCAGGACTCCGAGCCGTCCTGGCTGGTGATGGTGGACCGCGGCGCCACCACGATGTGGGAGGCCTGGGACGGAATCGGCGCAGACGGAGCAGTGCGCCAGTCGCTCAACCACTACAGCAAGGGTGCCGTTGTCTCCTTCCTGCACCGCTACACGGCCGGGCTGCGCCAGGCACCGGGCAGTGCCGGCTGGGAGCAGATCATCATCGAACCGCGGCCGGGCGCAGGGCTGGCGTCCGCCAGCACCTCGCACCTGGGCCCGCAGGGCCTCATCGAAATCGAGTGGACCATCGACGACGGCGTGCTGGCGCTCACGGCGACCGTACCGTCCGGCACCACCGCGGAGATGCGGCTGCCCGGCGAGCCGGCCGCCGTCGTCGGACCCGGAACCCATTCCTTTGTCGCCGCCGCCCCCGGCGGCAGGCGCAGAAACCACTACCGACTTTGCAAGGAGCCCCCGATGACCCCGGAAGCCATCACCGCCACAACCGGCGTAACCGAAGGTACAGAAACGCCGCGCAGGATGCCTGCCCCGCCTCCTTTCCCGGCCTTCGGACGCCTGGGCACACCCGAGGAAGTCTCCGGGCACTCCCTGGTGCACCGCGAAGTCAGCTACGCGATCGCCGTCGGATTCCGCCGGCTGGCCATGGACATCTGGCTGCCGCGTGCGGCAGCCGGACCGGTGCCGCTGGTGATGTGGATCCACGGCGGCGCCTTCCAGCTCGGAGACCGCCGCGAACTCCCGCCGACGTTCGCCCCCGATTCGGTGTTCCGGCTCCTCAACCAAGCCGGAATCGCGTGCGCCACCGTGGACTACCGGCACGCACTCGAGGCGCCGTTCCCGGCCCAGCTGCACGACATCAAAGCCGCGGTCCGCTACTTGCGGGAGCACGCCGGCGTCCTGGGCATTGATCCGGAGCGCATCGGCGCCTGGGGCGAATCCGCCGGCGGGCACCTTGCCGCGCTGCTGGGCGTCACCGGAACCCGCGCAGACCTCGAGGGCGGGCTTGGCGTGCAGGGGCACTCCAGTGCCGTGAGCGCCGTCGTCGATTTCTACGGGGTGTCCTCGCTGCCGGACATGCCGCCCATGGACACGCCGGCCGGCCTCATGTCCGGCGCGCTGATGGCCGCTGTCCCGCCGGGCATGTCCACGGAACCGGGTCCCATGCTGGTGGGCGGCAGCGCCGATCCCGCACTGCTGGCGGCCGCCAGCCCGCTGGGGTACGTCACCGCCGGGGCGGCCCCGTTCCTGCTGGTCCACGGCGACAGCGATGGCCTGGTCCCGCTGTCCCAGAGCGAACTGCTGGCCGGTGCGCTTGCCGGCGCGGGTGTCCGCAACGAAGTGATCGTCGTCGAGGGCGGGGACCACTGCTTCTTCGGTGCGGAGGACCAGCTGGACGGGATCCTCCGCACGGCCGTGGACTATTTCGCCCGCGAGCTTTAGGGCGGGCTCAAAGGCCCGCGGGCCTCAGGCCCATGAGTTCCACGGGCTTGAATAACATCCGGGGGTAGCATGCCGGTATGGCTATCGCGCGCTTCCCAAACTTGGTCATCGACTGCCCCGACGCCGGGGCCCTTGCGGCGTTTTACGCTGCCCTGCTCGGCTGGAACGTGAAGGATGAGGGTGACTGGGTCGAGATCCGGCCCGACGACGGCAGTAACTGCATCTCGTTCCAGCAGGTGGAGGGCTACCAGGCGCCTGAGTGGCCGGGCCAGTCCCGGCCGCAGCAGATGCACCTGGACTTCGTCGTGGCGGACCTGGACGACGGCGAACAGGAGGCCGCCAGGCTGGGCGCCACCAAAGCGGAAACGCAGCCCGGAACAACCTTCCGTGTCTTCCTGGACCCTGCCGGCCACCCGTTCTGCCTCTGCCTGAGCTAGGTGTTTCAAGGGTCGACCGACGCGGTTTCCAGTCAATGAAACTTCGCTAGCGAGCGCCAGGCCGTTCCCGGGAGGCTGGAGGAAGCCTTAAAACTTCCCCCTTCAAAACGAATTGAGCCGACGTTGACTCCAGATACCCTTCGTTTCCCGTTCCAGGACGCCCACCCGGTGGCCACCACCCCCTCAGCCCTCCGTTTCGAACACCACGAGGAGCCGTTCGGCATCGGCGAAGACCGGCCACGGCTTTCCTGGCAGGTCAGGACCGAAACCCCGGGCTGGGTCCAGTCCGCGTACGAGCTCGAACTTGGCCCTGATGTGGCGCAGCTGGTCAGCTACGGCCGGACCGAATCCGCCGAGCAGCTCCTGCAGCCGTGGCCCGCACCGGCGCTGGCCAGTCGGCAGCGCGTCGCGGCGCGCGTCCGCGTCTGGGGAACGGGCAACGCCGGACCCTCCGAGTGGAGCCCCGTGAGCTACGTCGAAGCCGGGCTCCTCAACCGGGCGGACTGGCAGGCAGCCATGATCCAACCGGCCTGGGACGAAGCGAGCGAAGACACGGAACCCGCCTTTCGGCTGAGCAGGACTTTCGAGCTGGAAGGCGCCGTGGCCTCGGCCCGCCTCTACTCCAGCGCCCATGGCGTTTATGTCGCCTCGATCAACGGCAGGCGGGTGGGCCGCGACATCCTGGCACCAGGCTGGACAAGTTACCACCACCGGCTGCGTTACCAGACCTACGACGTCACCGACTACCTGCAGCCGGGCGCCAACATCATCGGGCTCGAGCTTGCCGACGGTTGGTGGCGCGGCAACCTGGGCTTCCAGGAGAAGCGCAACACCTATGGTGGCCGCACCGCCGCGATCGCCCAACTGGAAATCTCGGACGACGGCGGCAACGTCACCGTCATCGGTACGGACAGTTCCTGGCTGGCAGGCAGCAGCCCGGTGCTCGGATCGGACCTTTACAACGGCGAAACGTACGATGCCCGGCTGGAGGGTGCCGGTTGGGCCGGTCGCGACGATGCTTTGCTCCACGCCGTTGTGCTGAAGGACTTTGATCCGTCGGTCTTGGTGGCCCCGGACGGGCCGCCGGTCCGCGCCACCGAAGAGCTGGCCGTGAGCGCCGTGCTGAAGTCACCCTCAGGAAAGACCATCCTGGACTTTGGGCAAAACCTGGTGGGCCGGGTACGGATTACCGTCAGCGGGGCCGCCGGCACCGAGGTGACGCTGCGGCACGCCGAGGTCCTGGAGCACGGGGAACTGGGCGTCCGGCCACTGCGTGTAGCCAAGCAGACCGACGTTTACAAACTCAAAGGCGCCCCGGGCGGCGAGACCTGGGAGCCCGAGTTCACTATTCACGGTTTCCGGTATGTCGAGGTAAGCGGCTGGCCCGGCGACGTGGAGCCGGAAGCCTTCACCGCCGTCGTGATCCATTCAGACCTGGTGCGCACCGGCACGTTCGAGTGCTCCGATCCGATGCTGAACCAGCTGCACTCAAACGTCGTGTGGGGCATGCGCGGCAACTTTGTGGACGTGCCAACGGACTGCCCGCAGCGCAACGAGCGCCTCGGCTGGACCGGTGACTTCCAGATTTTCGCAGCAACCGCGGCCTTCCTCTACCGGATCCCCGGTTTCTCCGCCTCCTGGCTGAAAGACATGGCCGCGGAGCAGGGGTCCGACGGGCCCCCGCCGCTCGTCGTCCCCGAAGTAACCTTCGACAAGCCGCCGTTCCCCGTCCGCCCCGTGATGGCCGCGTGGGGTGACGCCGCCGTGCTGGTCCCCTGGGTGCTGTACCAGCGCACCGGTGACCGGGAGTTCCTGAGGCGGCAACTGCCGGGAATGACAGCCTGGCTCGAAGCGGCGGCAGAAGCCGCCGGCCCCCAGCTGCGGTTTGAGCACGGCTTCCAGTTCGGCGACTGGCTGGATCCGGCTGCCCCGCCGGAGGAGCCGGGCGAGGCGATCACGCCCTGGCAGCTCGTGGCGCAGGCCTATCTCGCCTACTCCTCGGAAGTGGCGGCCAAGGCAGCAGAGCTGCTGGGGGAACCGTCGAGTCGCTTCAAAGAGCTGGCAGGGCGAGCCACTTCAGTGTTCCGCGAGCGCTACGTTTCCGACGACGGACAGCTCCAGCCGCCCACCCAGACGGCCTACGCCGTCGCACTGGCCTTCGGCCTGCTCGAACCCGGGGAGCGCTCTGCGGCCGCGGCCGGCCTGGCCGCCGCGGTGGAGGACGGCGGCTACCGCATCGCCACCGGCTTTGTGGGGACCCCGCTGGTGTGCGACGCACTGACAGACCACGGCTATGCGACGGCGGCCTACCGCCTGCTGCTGCAGACGGAATGCCCGTCCTGGCTGTACCCGGTGACCATGGGCGCCACCACCATCTGGGAGCGCTGGGACTCGATGCTTCCGGACGGCAGCATCAACGAGGGCGAAATGACGTCCTTCAACCACTACGCCCTGGGCGCAGTGGCCGACTGGATGCACCGCAGCCTCGCGGGTCTGGCTCCGGCTGAACCGGGTTACCGCAAGCTGCTGGTCAAACCGCGTCCCGGCGGTGGACTGGACTGGGCCGAAGCCCGGCACGAGACCCCCTACGGTGAGGCCGCCGTGCGCTGGGACCGGACCGGCCAGGACTTCACGCTGGACGTGACGGTGCCGGCGGGCTGCACCGCCACGGTGGTGCTGCCCGACGCCGCCGGAACAGTCCATGAAGTAGGCTCCGGGACGCATTCGTTTGGCTGTGCTGTGGCGCTGCCAGGCGTGGCCCTGGCCGATATGGCTCCCAGGGTTCCAGAGCCCGTGACGCAGCCATGACCCTGGACCCGGAGCTGGCCGGCCTCCTGCACCACGTGGCCGGCGCGCGTTCCATCGCTGAACTCCTCGCAGACCCGTCCGGGTTGGACAGGCTCGATGTATTTTGCGGCGGCCTGGTTCCTTACCAGGCCCCGGATGTCCGGATCCGGACAGTGGCGGCGCCGGGCCCCAACGGCCCGGTGCCGGTCCGAATCTATGGCGGGCCCGCGGCAGGCAGTTCCGCAGCCGGCCGTTCCGACGGCGGGTCCGACGATGGTGGCCTTCCGGCCCTGGTGTGGATGCACGGCGGCGGCTTCGCCCACGGCGACCTGGACATGCGGGAGGCGGACCAGCTTGCACGGGAACTGGCCGCCATGACCGGCGGCCTCGTGCTGTCGGTGGACTACCGGCTGGCCGGCGGGGGTGTCCATTTCCCGGTGCCGCATGAAGACGTCCTGGCAGCCTGGCTCTGGGCCGTGGAGCACGCCGCTGAGCTCGGGGCTGACCCGCGGGCCCTGTGCCTGGGCGGAGCCAGCGCCGGCGGCAACCTGGCCGTCGGGGCGGCGCTGTACCTCAAGGACTCGGGGCGGCCGCTGCCGGCCAAACTTGTGCTGGCCTACCCCTTCCTGCATGGCGAACTGCCATCGTCGGAGGCCTTCGAGGCAGCGGACATGAGCGGGCTGCCGCCCGTCCTCCGCTTTACCGACGACGACTGCCGCGCCATGGTGGAGAACTACATCGGAGGCCCGCTCAGCATGGCTTCCTCGTACGCCATGCCCGGGTACGCCGATCTCGTCGGCCTGCCACCCGTGGCCATCGTGGCCGCGGAATACGACGACCTTCGCTTCTCATCCGAACAGTTCGTTGAGGGGCTCCTTGCGGCCCGAGTCCCGGTTGAGTACCGGCTGGAACAGGGTGCCGCCCACGGGTACCTCAACCATTCAGCAGGGCTGGGTGTTGTCCGGCGCGGCCTGCAGTTCCTGGCCGATCAGTTTGCCCGCACCCGGGAACCGGCCGAAAGGCCGCTCGGGGGCTGAAACCCATTGCTCCGCAGTGGCCCTTATGAAGCTTCAAAAGGGCCACCACGGAGCAACCGATGATCCTGGCGGTTTTTCTAGGCCGAAACGGTGAGCGCCGCGTCGGCGTCGCGCAGGACCTTGGCTGCAACCTGCAGGCCTTCGATCCGGCCGAGGGAGGTGTCCTCGTGTTCGATGTTGACCAGCATGTCCGGGTCCACTTCGTACAGGGCCCGGAGGAACTCGGTCCAGTAGGCCGTGTCATGTCCGCGGCCGAGGGCAACGAAGTCCCAGGCGGAGTTCTTGGGCCATTCGTTGGCCCATTCGTCGCCGCCGAGGTTGGTGCGGTTTTCCTCGGGGGAGAGCCGGCGGAAGCTGTTGTCCAGGACGCCGTAGAGTGCTGCGTTTTCGGTGTTGACCCGGACGTCCTTCGCGGCCGCCTGGAACACGAGCGGGCCGAGTTCACGGACGACGGCTACCGGGTCCATTTGCTGCCAGAACAGATGGGAGGCGTCGAGTTCGACACCGACGTGGGTGGCGCCCGTGAGTTCGATGAGCTTGTGGACGTCGGCGGTGTTGAAGACGATGTTCTGCGGGTGCAGTTCCAGGGCGACCTTCACGCCGTGGTCGGCGGCGAGGCGGTCGGTTTCCTTCCAGAACTCCGCAGCCACGCCCCACTGGTAGTCGAGGACGTCCAGTGCCGCCGAGTTCCAGGCGTTGACTACCCAGTTGACGGTGGTGGCGCCGGGCTCCCCGCCAGGCAGGCCGGACATGGTGACTACGCGGTTCTGGCCCAGGCGGTGCGCCAGCCTGATGGAGCGGCGGATGTCCTCGGCGTGCTTTTCGCCGATGGCGCGGTTGGGGTGCAGCGGGTTGCCGTTGCAGTTCAGGCCGGCGATGGCGACGCCGGTGCCTTCGAAGATCCCGAGGTAGTCGTCGCGTGCCGCGTCGGACTCGAGGATCTCATCGAAGGTGGGGACGTGCACGGCGGGGAGGAACCCGCCGGTGTTGATCTCGATCCCGGTCAGCCCAAGGTCTGCGATGACTTTCAGTGCCTCGGGGAGCGGGCGGTCGTGCAGGATTGCGTTGTAGACGCCGAGCTTCACAGCGTGACCTTCTTTCCGTTGTTGAGGGCGGATTCGGTGACGGCGCCGAGCAGTTCCATGTTGCGGACGCCTTCGTCGAAGCTGGCGCAGCGCGGAAGGGAGTCCGCTTCACTCAGGCCTGCCACCTCTTCGAGGAACGCCCGGGCCTGGTAGCCGAAGGCATCGTTCTGGCCGAAGCCGACTTCCGGGGCGTCCATCGCGAGGCCGCCGGCAATGTAGGGGTGTCCGGGTCCGAGGATGACCTGGCGGTAGCCGTTCTCGTTGCCGGAACCGTCATTGAGGAACAGCTGGATTTCGGCGGGGCGGCGCTGGTCGAACTTGGCGGCCCCGTTCTCGCAGAAGACTTCGAAGTTCAGGCTGTTGGCGTGTCCGGCCGCGACGCGGGAAACTTCGAAGCTTCCGGCGCCGTTGGCGAACTCTGCGTTGAATGCTGCGTAGTCGTCGTTCTCGACGGCCTCGAACGAGTCGCTGACAGCAGTGTGGTCGTGTCCGATGACGGCACCCAGCGGCAGCGGCCGCTTCCCGATGACGGTGCTCAACTGCCCGCCGGTGATGGATTTGATGTCGCCGCACAGGAATTCTGAAACGTATGCGAGGTGGGATCCGACGTCGGCCAGGGCGCCGGAGCCGGGGCCGCCCTTGTAGCGCCAGCTCATCGGAGCGGAGGGGCTGAAGCCGTAGTCGGTCCAGTAGCGGCCGCTGAAGTGCAGGACGTTGCCCAGGGTTCCGTTCTGGATGAGGTCGCGGATGTAGGCGATGCCGGGGGTCCGGCGGAACGTAAAGCCGATCCGGGCGATGCTGGACGCGTTGCGGGCGGCATCGGCCATGGCGCGGGCGTCTTCCAGGGAGTCGCTCAGCGGCTTCTCGCACAGGACGTGCTTGCCCGCGGCGAGCAGGCCCTCGACAACCTCGCGGTGCAGCGAGTTGGCGATGACAACGCTCACGACGTCGATGTCGTCGGCTTCGGCGATGGCCTGCCAGGAGGTGTCGTTGCGCTCGTACCCGAAACGGCGGGCTGCGAGGGATCCGAATTCGGCGTTCACGTCGCCGATGGAGACCAGCTTCACCGGGGGCAGGACCGGGCTGTAGAGGGCAGAGGCCGTGCGGTAGGCGGCGGCGTGGGCCTTGCCGGCCATGCCTGCCCCGATAACTGCAACGCCAAGTTCCTTGGGCATTGATTTTCTCCTTCGAAAAGTCAGCCGAGGCTGAACGGCTCAACCGCCGCATGGTGATGTGATTTGGAGCGCTCCACAAAAACGATAGGGCCGGAAGTTTGTCCTGTCAATATCCCTAATGTGGCTGCGGATGGGTAACAATGGCTGGATGACCCAGGAAGCAGGCAAAAGGCCGAATATCTATGATGTGGCCACCGCAGCCGGCGTTTCGAAGTCCCTCGTTTCGCTGGTCCTTCGGGGCGCGCCGGGGGTATCGCCGGCGCGGCGGGCAGCCGTGGAAGAGGCCATCGAGCGGCTCAACTACCGCCCCAGCAGGGCGGCTGCGACGCTGGCCGGAAACGCGTCGCGCACTATCGGCGTCGTCCTGGACGACTACCGGAACCTGTGGTTTGTCGGGTTGCTGGCCGGACTGCACGAGCACCTGGCGCCGCTGGGCTTCCGGGTGGCGGTGGCGGACCCGTCGTTCAACGCCCATCTGGACCGGACCCCGGTGGACGGGCTCATCTCCCTGCGCGTGGACGGCATCGTGATTGCCACCGAGCCCACCGAGGACATGTTTCCCGGGCTCGACGTGCCCACCGTGGTGGCCGGAAACCGCGACCTCGCTGTTCCCGGCGCGGATATTGTGGCCAACGATGACCTGCTGGGCGGGCGCCTCGCCGTCGAACACCTGGCCGGCCTGGGCCACCGCGACATCGGGCACATCACCGGCGGCGGCGGGGCTGCCCGCCTCCGCGCCCAGGGCTACGAGGCCGAGATGCGCGGGCGCGGGCTACGGACCCTCGTGGCCGGGGGTCACGGGCAGACAACCGAGTCCGACGGCTACCAGGCGGCCCTGCACCTGCTGGACGAAAATCCCACACTCACCGCGATCTTTGCCGCCAACGACACCATGGCCCTCGGGGCGGCTGGTGCGGCCCGCGACCGGGGCCGGCGCATCCCGGAGGACCTGTCCCTGATCGGCTACGACAATTCGCCGCTGGCGTCAGCCAACCTGCTGCGCCTGACCACCATTGACGGCAAGAACGGCGAGGTCGGGGCCGGAGCCGCGAACGCACTGCTGGACCGAATGAAGGATCCCACGGCCGCCGTCCATACGGAGCTTGTGACGCCGGAGCTGGTGGTCAGGGCATCAACGGCCCCAGCCTGACGAGACCCTCAGGAACGTCCTGTGCCGTACAGTGCGGCCAGCAGGTCGATGACCCGTTGCCGCTGCCGCGGGGCGTCGGTCCTGGACCAGGCCAGGTAGACGGGAACGGGTGGCGCATCGCGTACGGCCCGGTAAACAACCCCGCGGCGCCGGTACTGGTGTGCCGTTGACGCCGCGGTGATGCCGCGCGCCTTGCCGCTTCCGATGACCGTCAGCCAGTCGTCGACGTCGCGGATGGCAACAAACTTCGCTGGCTGGCTGTCTGCGGGCCACAGCGACTCGGTGGTGCTTCCGGTCCTGGCGTCCACCGCCAGCGCGGATTGCGCCACCTGTGCCAGGGTCACCGACCGCCTGCCGGCGAGCGGGTCATCGGAACTCATCGCGCAGTAGCGTTTTTCCTCGCCAACCGACACGAAGTCGATGCCTGCCGCTTCCGGCGCCCGCCGGAGGATGGCGAGGTCTGCCGTCCCCTCGGTGAGTCCCGCCGTCGGGGTGTTGTTCCGGACGAGCTCCAGCTCCGTGTCCGGGAAAGCTGCGGCCCAGCGGCGCTGAAAGTCCGTGGTGTGCTCGCCCAAGGCAGACCATGCATAGCCGATGCGGACGGTCCCCGCCTGGGAACCCGCCTCACGGACCAGCTCGTCCAGCGCGGAGAGTGCGCGGCGGACATGGATCAGGGCCCGCTCCCCGGCCTCCGTCAGGGCGACGCTCCGGGTGGTCCGGTGCACCAGCCGGACGCCCAGCGTGCGCTCCAGCGCTGCAATGTTCCGCGAAACGGCAGCCTGCGAGATGCCCAGGTCAATGGCGGCGTCGGTAAAGGTGCCCGCCTCCAGAAGTGCCGCGAGGCAGCGGAGCTGCCGCAACTCAAGATCCATGCGGCCAGTCTATTCATACGCCTGGCGCATAAATAGAGCATCCATGCATTTAGCGGATGCCGAACAGCGGAGCACACTGCCTACATGATGGAAGGAACTTCACCCAGGAAAGCGGGCAAGGGCGGTACGGCAACACTCGTGGCCAGTGCCTTGTCCAACCAGCTTGGCGCCGCCAGCGGCTCGCTGGCCTTCCCCGGGATGGGACCCGTCGGCGTGGTGGCGGTGCGCCAGCTGGTTGCCGCCGCGGTGCTGCTTCCCGTAGTCCGGCCCAGGCTGTGGACCCTCACCCGGCAGCAGTGGTGGCCGGTCCTGCTGCTGGCGGTGGTCTTCGGAACCATGAACCTGTCCCTCTATTCGGCCATCCAGCGCGTGGGGCTGGGGCTGGCGGTCACGCTCGAATTCCTCGGGCCACTGGCCGTGGCGCTGCTCAGCAGCCGGAACAGGTCCAGCGCCGTCTACGCGGTCCTCGCCGGGGCAGGCGTTGTGGCCATCACCCAGCCGAAGCCCTCCACCGACTACTTCGGAATCGCGCTGGGCCTCATCGCGGCGTGCAGCTGGGCGGCGTACATCCTCCTCAACCGCACCGTGGGCCGGCGGATCCCGGGAGTCCAGGGCACCGCCGCCGCCACCGGCGTTTCCGCGGTGCTGTTCCTGCCTGTTGCGGCGGTGATCTTCATTAGCCGGCCACCGGACGCGTTCACGGTGCTGTGCGCCGTCGGCGCCGGAGTGCTGGCCTCGGTGGTGCCCTACCTGGCCGACCTGATTGCCCTGCGCCGGGTACCGGCCAACGTCTTTGGCGTCCTGATGAGCATCAACCCCGTTTTCGCGGCCCTGATCGGTGCACTCGCGCTCCATGAGCACCTGGGGGCGGCGCAGTGGTGCGGGATTGGGCTGATCGTTGTCGCCAACGCCGGCGCGCTCCTGTTCCGCGGCGGCCGCTAATCCGGGCACCCTTTCAATCATTGAAATATCACGTTCCCTGTCCCGTACCGTTCCAGCAGGCTTAGGTAAGGCGCCGGATCGATCCTGATTCCGGCCACGGCAATGGATGGAGTCGCTGATGACTGCAGGGGAAGTCCTGAAGGGGATTGAGTTTTCCCGGCCCGGCGGTGTGCCGTTGCTGCTGGACCTTTACCTCCCGGCCGGCGCGGACGCTGATGCGCCGGCTGATGCGGGCGCCCTGGTGCCGGTGCCCGGCCCCGTTCCGGCCATCGTCCACTTCCATGGCGGCGGCTGGCGGATGGGGGAGCGCTCCTCGCTTGGGCCCGTCACGGACGGGTTCGCCCTGGCGCCCTTTGAACGCGTCGCCTCGGCCGGTTTTGCCGTGGTTTCCGCTGACTACCGGCTGTCCTCGCAGGCAGTCTTTCCTGCCCAGCTCCAGGACGCCCAGGCTGCCGTCGCCTGGCTGCGGGCCCATGCCGCGGAGTACAACGTCGACCCCGACCGGATCTACGCGTGGGGGGATTCCGCCGGGGGCCACCTGGCCTGCCTCGTGGGGCTCGGGGCGGATCCGGACTCCGGGTCTGCGGGCTCCGGCGTGCCGGCCGCCAACGCCTCGGTGGCCGCCGTCGCCGCCTGGTATCCGCCCACCGACCTGGTCCACATGGGTGAGCAGGCGCTGCCTAATGCCGTCGCTACGGCCGACGATCCCGGGTCCCGCGAGGCCCTCCTGATCGGCGCGCAGCCCGCGGATGCCCCGGAGAAGGCCGCAGCTGCCAGCCCCCTGACGTACGCGGGCGACCACGCTCCACCGTTTTTCCTGGCTCACGGCACCGCCGACCGGTTCGTCCCCGCGGCGCAGTCCGCCACCCTGGCCGCGGCGCTGGAAGCCGCCGGGGCCGACGTCGAACTTCTCCTCATTGAAGGCGCCGACCACATGTGGTCGCTGCCGGACAACAGTCCGGCCGCGGTGCAGACGGTCCTGGACGCCACCATCGATTTCTTCCGCAGGCAAGCCCAGGCTTCCTGACTCCTGAACCCGCCGGACCGGCATACGCCGTGCCCGGGCAGACCTGAAAGGCTCCACATGCAGTACATCGGCATCACCCACCGCGGGGAATCCTGGGCAGCGGCCCTGGTGGATTCCCGCGTTTTCCCCCTGGCCCCCGTTGCTGAGTTCTGGGCGGACGCCGCCGGCTGGCAAGACAAGTCTGTCTCCCTGGCCTCGGAGGTCTCCGGCGCCTCACTGTCCGGCAATTCAGGGTCCGACGCCGGCAGCTGGCTCGATCGCGGCAGCGTCGCCGAGGTGCCGCTCGTCCCCGCGTCGGCACGAGTCATCTGCGTCGGTTTGAACTACAAGGCGCACGTTGCCGAAGGCAGCTACAAGGACCAGGAACTTCCGCCGTACCCCACGCTGTTCGGACGCTGGACCGCATCCCTGTCCGTGGGCAACGTGCCTGTTCCGGTTCCTGCCGGTGAGGACGGCCTGGACTGGGAAGGCGAAGTGGCGGCGTACATCGGCCAGCGCGTGGAATCCGTGGACGAGGCCGCTGCCGCCGAGTCGGTCTTTGGCTACTCCACCTTCAACGACATCACCGCCCGCCGTGCCCAGAAGCTCACGTCGCAGTGGACCCTGGGCAAGAACGGTGACTTCACCGGCCCCCTGGGCCCGCTGGTCAGCCGTGACGAGGTGGGCGACCTCCGGGACGGCCTCCAGGTCCGCACCCGGGTGAACGGCGTCGAGGCCCAGAACGGCAACACCCGGGACATGATCTTCTCCGTGCCGGCCATCATCTCGCTCATCAGCCAGACCCTGACCCTGCACCCCGGTGACGTCATCGCCACCGGGACCCCGGAGGGCGTTGGCTATGCCCGCACGCCGCAGTGGCTGCTTCAGCCGGGCGACACCGTCGAGGTCGAGATCGACAAGCTCGGCACCCTGACCACCCCCGTCGGCGACATCTCACTCCGTGGCCGTGCCTGATGGCCACCCTGCAACCGGCCTCCCCTGATGTGCTGCCGGGGGAGGCAGAAGTACTGATTGCCGGGGGCGGTCCCAGCGGGCTCTTCCTCGCACTGGACCTGGCTTCGCGCGGCATCCCCAGCGTGGTGATCGAACCCCGGACGTCGGTTGATTCCACCCGGCCCCGGGCCAAAACCACCAACGCCCGGACAATGACGCACCTGTGGCGGCTGGGGCTCGCCGACGCGCTCCGCACCGCCGCCCCGCTTCCCGTGGACTACGCCCAGGACGTCACCTTCTGCACCGGCCTCACCGGACCCTCAGCCCACGAACTCCGTACCTTCCGCAACGCTTTCCAGCTGGTCCCCGGCCGCTACGGTCCGCAGCCCGAGTGCGGCCAGCAGGTTCCGCAGCCGGTCCTGGAGGAGGTCCTCCGCGCCGCGGTTGCCGAGGCTCCGCTCGTAACCCTGCTCACCGGCTGGCACGTCCAGGACGTCGCCGTGCACTCCGGACGCCCATCCACCGTTACTGCAGCGGACGGCGCCGGAAACACGCGCACCGTCTCCGCTCGCTATGTCATCGGGGCCGACGGCGGCTCATCGGCCGTGCGGCGCAGCCTGGGCATCCGCCTCGAGGGCGGCTCCGCGGCCCTGTCCAACATCAGTATTATGTTCCGGTCCAGGGACCTGGGCTCCGCGATCACCCTGCCGCCGGCCGTCCAGTACTGGGTGGTGGGCACGGAAGCCGCCGGGATGGTGGGCCGGATGGACCTTGCCGATACCTGGTGGGCCATCATCCAGGGCGTGGACGCCTCCGCGGCCGAAAAAGCTGCCAACACTGACAGCTCATCGGCGGACGGCGCTGTGGCCATGGTCCGCCAGCTTGTCGGCGCAGAGGTGGACGTCGACGTCGTCGCCACGGACCCGTGGACGGCGCGCATGCTGCTGGCTCCTGGCTATGGCCGCGACGGCGTCTTCCTGGTGGGGGACGCGGCGCACCTGAACCCGCCGTGGGGCGGGCACGGCTTCAACACCTGCATCGGCGACGCCGCCAATCTCGCCTGGAAGATCGCTGCCACGCTGTCCGGCTGGGGCGGGCCGGAGCTCCTGGACAGCTATGGGCTGGAACGCCGCCCGGTAGCGGCGAGGACCATCCGCGAGGCCGCGTCCAACGGCAAGGCGCTGGCCTACCACTTCGCCGATCCCGCCTTGCGCAGCGACGGCGACGACGGCGTCCGCGCCCGGCAGTCCGCCCACGAGGCGCTTGCGGTAAAGCAGAGCGAGTTCGATTCGCTGGGACTGGTGCTCGGCTACGCCTACGGGGATTCCCCGCTGGTGGTGCCGGACGGTTCGCCCGTGCCCGCCGAAGACCCCATCCGCTATGTCCCGTCGGCCAGCCCGGGTGCCCTCCTCCCGCATGCGTGGCTGGACCCGTCCACATCGTTGTACAGCCTCCTCGGCAGCGGCTTCACGCTGCTGGCCGACGCCGGTGCGCTGGCCGGGGTGCCGGAGTCCCAGGCCTTTGCGCCGGTCCTCGAAGCCGCGGCCCGGCAGGGTATTCCGGTGACCGTCGCCGCCGTCGGACCTTCCGCCGACGAAACGCCGATGGCTGACCTGTGGGGCGCCGACGCCGTGCTGGTCCGCCCGGACCAGCACGTGGCCTGGCGCGGCAGCTCGGCCGAAGCCGCAGCAGCTGCGCTCGCCGTGGCCGCCGGCTGGGGCGCCGCAAGCCCGGCCCCAACGGAGGCTTCGTCGCAGCCCACCGCGACGCAGCAAGCCTCATCCCAGGACAACGAAAGGAACGCCCGTGTCAGCGCCGTCATTCCGTGATTTCCTGTTCGCTCCGGACCACCCGCGGGTGGCGGAAATCCGGGGCCTCAACGCCCGGGAGTACGCCGAAGCGGCCACGGCGGACTCCTTTGCCGGCCCCATGATCGAAGGCTGGAAGAAGCTGTACCCGCAGCCGTTCAAGGGCATCACGAACGACGGCGGCCTCCGCCCCGGGCTGTATCCGCTGGCTCCGGCGCGGGCCGGCGAAGAAGCCCCGACGGCGGCGATGGTGGCGGCCGCTCGGAAGCTGCTGTCCGCCGCGAGCCTGGATGAGGTGTCCCGGGTGAGTTATCCCGTGGACGCCCCCGAATGGCAGAGCTGGGCCAACCCGGAGTTTGTGCAGCACGACACCGGGCTCCGCCTGGACGAGCTGGATCCCGCCGTCCGGGATGCCGCCCTTGCCGTGGTGGAGGCAAGCCTCAGCCCTGCCGGGTTCCGGCTGGTCCGGAACCTCATGCGGATCAACGGGTTCCTGGGCGACCTGGTGGAGCTGCCCCTGCTGATGAACGAGTTCAGCTACAACTTTGCGCTGTTTGGCGAGCCGTCCGAAACCGTGCCATGGGGCTGGCAGCTCTTCGGCCACCACGTGGCGCTGAACTGCCTCGTCGCCGGCACGCAGCTGGTGATCTCGCCCGTCTTCCTGGGGGCGGAACCGGACGGCATCGACGCCGGACCGCACCAGGGTGTCAAAGTTTTCAAGGAGCGCATCGCCCTTGCCCGGCAGCTGATGGGCGCCCTGCCCGCCGGCCTGCGGAAGGAAGCCACCGTATACGAGTCGATGGTGGACCCGGCCATGCCGGACGGGCGGATCCATCCCGGCGACGAGCGGCACCTGGGCGGCTGTTTCCAGGACAACCGGGTGATCCCGTACGAGGGCATCCTGGTCAGCTCCATGCCGCCCGAGGCCAGGGCCGTGCTGGATGACGTGGTGGAGGACTTCATCGCCTACCTGCCGGACGGTCCCCGGACGGCCCGCCGTCGGGAAATCCAGGAGCATTACGGTGAGACCTGGTTCAGCTGGATCGGCGGCTGGGCGGAGCCGGAAGCGTTCTACTTCCGCCTGCAGAGCCCCGTCCTGGTTCTGGAGCTGGACCACCACACCGGGGTGTTCCTCAGCAACGACGAACCCGCGCCGTTCCACATGCACACAGTGGTCCGGACCCCCAACGGCAACGACTACGGCCGCGAACTGGTCCGTCAGGCGCTCGCGGGTTCCTGAGCTACTGCTTGCCGTATTTCCGGTGGACCGCCTGTTTGCTCACGCCCAGGCATAGCGCGATTGCCTCCCAGGACAGTCCTGCCTGCCGGGCCTTGCGGACCAGGGATGCCTCGGTCCTTCCCACTTCCTTTTGCAGCTCGGCCACGGCAAACAGCGCCTCAGCGGGTCCCTTGCCATCCATCGACGCAACGAGTGTTTTCATCCTCTCCACCTCCATTTCGTCAACATTAGTTGACGAAGAATGGTCCGTCAACATATGTTGACGGACCATTCTTGTTTCGAGCTAAGGGTTGGGGCTAGGAGATTTCCAGGGCCGCCCGGCGCTGCGGCGGCGGACCCACCACAGTCAGGTCCATCTCGGCCTGGGCGCGGCCAAAGCCTTCCATATCCATGTAGGGCGTCCCGCCTTCGGTGTACATGTAGTCCTCGGTGGGCTTGTTGAAGTACTCAAAGAAGCCGTTGAAGACCGACGGCGTCAGGAAACCCACCATCTGCGTGTTGTGCGAATCGAACGCGAACGAGTGTACGGTGCCGGCCGGGGCGTGCAGGAAGTCGCCCTTGGTCAGCAGCACTTCGCGGCCGTTGGCGTACAGCCACATCCGGCCCTCGGTGCACAGGAAGTTCTCCGTGTGCTCCGAGTGGAAGTGCAGCGGGATGTATGGCGACTTGGCGCCCTTGGTGTGGACTGCGAAGTAGTTCGAACCGGTGTTCGCCGGGCGCGACAGGTACGTGAACATGGTCTGGTAACTGGCCAGGCGCTCACCCTCGTGGGCACTGAGGAAGTAGGGGCTCTGCGTGGCGGGGAGGCCGGCGTCGTGCTTGAACGTGGGGGTGACGCGCTCCACGTCCGGGAAGGTGATGCCGAACTCGGCGCCCACCTCGGCCTGCTCCTGGAGGCTGGCGGAACGGCCGGCGTGGACCGGAGGCACATGCGAATCGATGGGTGTGCCAACACGCTCGTAGTAGGCCTCGGCGCCGCCGGGCGTCATCCAGTTCAGGAAGCGTGTGTAGTGGCTGGCCATGCGATAGGCGTGCGGGGTTCCGGGTGGGATGACCACGGAGTCGCCGGGGGTCAGGATGCGGCTTTCGCCGGGCAGCCAGACGTGCAGGATGCCGTCGAACACGTAGAGGGTCTTGTGCTCCACCTTGTGGCTGACGAACGGTGATTCCGCCCCCATGCCGCCGGAGATGTAGGCGGCGCTGAAGATGCCCCCGGTGTCCGCGGCGCGGGCGATGACCGTTACCAATTGGCCGTTGATTTCGTAGCGGGCACCTTCCCCCGAGGCCATGTAATACGGCACGGCCTCGCCGGGCAGCGCATTGGCCACAGGGAGTTGCTTGTTCATTTCCTCAACGCTGAGGGACATCGGTTCCTTCTTTCCTGTCAGTCTGCTGCGACCAGTCTGCTGCGCAGAAGTGTGGTCACCAGCATGACTGGCGCGGACTGCCCGCCGCGAGCCCGGTTTCCATTGGATGAAAACCGGATTCGCCGGCGTCCGGCCTCAGCGGCCGGCTCAGAGCACGACGGCGGCAGCCGTCGTCGCCCGTTCGCTCGCCCGCGCGTCGGTCACCCGGCTTCGGCCAGGGCTGCCTCGTCCAGGCCGGTCTCGTCCAGGTCCGCCGACAGCTCTGCGGCCGTGGGCGGATTCGCACCCGGCCGGCGCACGGTGATGGCGGCAGCCTTCGACGCCGTCTGCCCGATGGAGGTCAGGACGTCCCGTCCCAGGCCCTCGGTGCGGCGCGACAGCAGTCCGTAGATCAGGGCGGCCATATAGGAGTCGCCGGCGCCGATGGTGTCCGCCACAGTGGACCGGATGGCGGGGATGAAAAGCTGGGTGGCGGGCGTCGCCAACAGGGAACCCTCCCCGCCGCGGGTCACCACGGCCAGTCCGGCGCCCAGCGTCAGGATCCGTCCGGCGGCGGCCTCCAGGCTGACTCCCGGGTACAGCCAGGCGGCATCCTCATCGCTGAGCTTGACCACGTCCGTCAGCGGAACCAGGTCCTCGAAGATGTTCCGGGCCTGCGCCTGGCTGCCCAGCAGGGCAGGCCGGATGTTCGGATCGTAGGTGACCAGGCACTCACGGTGCGACTGCTCCAGCAGCGCCCGCACCGCCGTCGCGCCCGGTGCCAGGAACGTGGCGATGGAGCCGGTGTGGAGAACCTTGGGCAGGTGGGCGGGGGTGACTGCCGGCAGGTCCCAGCTGACGTCGAAGTCGTAGGTGGCTGAGCCGTCCGCGGCAAGGGTTGCCGTGGCGGACGCGGTCCGCGCTGCGGACTTTGAGCCCGGAAGGAGTTCGACGCCGGCACGCCGCAGGTGCGCCTCGATCGCCCCGCCGCGGGCGTCGTCGCCGAGGGACGTCAGCAGGGCGGTGGAAACGCCGAGCCGCCCCAGACCGTAGGCCACGTTCATCGGCGAGCCGCCCGGATGCTCGATCGGGCCGGCGGGGGAGGCGACAACGTCTACGAGTGCTTCCCCGATGACGATGACGTCCGGGGCTGTAGGGGCGGTGCGGGCAGCCGGCGGCGTCGCGGAGAGGGGGCTGGGGGATTTGCTGTGCACGGGCGGGCCTTTCATGGGGCCGTCCGCGGGCCTGGTGCAGGCCCGCGGACGGAGGTTGGGGATGTATCAGGTGGGGATGAACCCGGGGCGGTGCGGGGTAGCGCAGGTCAGGCGGTGGCGGCACCGGTCATGATGGCCACCGCGTCGGTCATCGTGTGGGACTGCGGCGTGATGGTTGCCGCGCACTTTCCCAGCCGCTGGATGTGGATCCTGTCCGCAACGTCGAACACGTGCGGCATGTTGTGGCTGATCAGGATGACGGGCAGTCCCCGGTCCCGGAGGTCCCTGACCAGCTGCAAAACCTGGTTGGACTCGCGGACGCCGAGCGCCGCCGTCGGCTCGTCCAGCACTACGACTTTGGAGCCGAAAGCCGCCGCGCGGGCCACTGCCACGGCCTGGCGCTGGCCGCCGGAGAGGTTCTCCACCGGCACCGTAACGTCCTGCAGCGTGGAGATGCCAAGTCGGGTCAGCTCCTCTTTCGCCTTGCGGCGCATGCCCTTGGTGTCCAGAACCCGGAAGATGCTGCCGAGCGGTCCGGCCACGCGCTCCTCGCGGCCCAGGAACAGGTTGGAGGCGACATCGAGCGCGGGCGAGACGGCCAGGTTCTGGTAGACGGTCTCGATTCCGTGGACGCGGGCGTCCTGCGGGCGCTTGAAGTGGACCGGCTGGCCGGACACAAAGAGCTCGCCGGAATCGGGAACCTCGGCCCCGGTGAGGCACTTGATCAGGGTGGATTTTCCCGCCCCGTTGTCGCCGATGATCGCCAGGACTTCGCCCGGGTAGAGGTCCAGGCTGACGCCGTCGAGCCCCACCACCCGGCCGAAGGTCTTGACGAGGTTCCTGGCCTGCAGGATGGGCTGGCGGACCTCGGTGCCGGCGGATTCCAGCTGGGACGCGGTCATGACTTCACCTTTCGGATCCACTGGTCGATGGACACAGCGAGGATGATAAGGACGCCCACGGCGAGGGTCTGGTACAGCACGTCCAGGCCGGCAAGGGAGAGTCCGTTGCGGAAGACGCCGACGATCAGGGCGCCCAGGAGGGTCCCCCACACCGAACCGCGCCCGCCGAAGAGGCTGGTCCCACCGATCACGACGGCGGTGATGGAGTCAAGGTTCAGGTCCACGCCGGCGTTGGGGCTGGCCGCGTTGGTGCGGCCGATCTGGATCCAGGCGCCGATGGCCAGGACGGCTCCGGCGGCGAGGTAGACGCTCATGAGGACTTTGTTCACGGCGATGCCGGCCAGGCGGGCGGCTTCTTTGTCATCGCCGACGGCGTAGACGTGCCGGCCCCAGGCGGTTTTGCCCAGGATGAACGCGATGGCGATGTAGAGAAGCAGCATCACGACGACGCCGGTGGAGATCCGCACGGGGCCCACCGGGAAGGTGCTTCCCGTCCAGGTCAGGAGGTCCGGCATTGCCGAGCCGCGAACTGTCGCTCCGCTGGAGTAGAGCAGCGTCAGCGCGATGAAGATGTTGAGCGTGCCCAGGGTGACGATGAACGGGGGGAGGCGGAACCTGGTGACCAGGAACCCGTTCAGGGCGCCGGCGGCGAGTCCGACGAGCAGGCCTGCGAGCAGCGCAACGGGTGCCGGCAGTCCGTTGTTGACGGCGAGCTGGGCCACGATCATTGAGGAGAGGATCATGACGGCTCCGACGGACAGATCGATGCCGGCGGTGAGGATGATGAGCGTCTGGGCGATGGCCAGGGTGCCCACCACGGACACCTGCTGGGTAATCAGCGAGAGGTTTTCAACCCGCAGGAACCTGTCATTGAGCAGCCCGAAGACCACGACGGCTATAAGAAGGACGAGGGCGGGGCTGACGGCTGGGTAGCGGTGCAAGATATTGCGTATCCGGCTGAGTGGCGTCCTGCGGTCGAGGAATTCTTCTGCCAGGTCGGCCTGCTGCCCTGCAGCGGGGGGTCCGGCGGTCTGTTGCTGGGTCACGGTTTCTCCTGAGATCGTTCTGCCCACTTACTTGCCCCAGCAGATGTCGCTGGCTTCAGTCGTGGTGATGCCCTTGACGCCGTCTGCGGGCTTGTCGGTGACCAGCTCAACACCGGTGTTGAAGAAGTCCAGGCCCGCGGAGTTGGCAGGCTTCTTGCCGGTCTTGGCCAGTTCGACGATGGCCTTGACACCCATTTCGGCCATCTTGACCGGGTACTGCTGTGCGGTGGCGCCGATGATGCCGGACTTGACGTTGTCCACGCCGGCGCAACCGCCGTCGACCGAGACAATCAGGACGTCTTTCTCCTTGCCCGCGGACTTCAGGGCCTCGAAGGCGCCGGCTGCGGCGGGCTCGTTGATGGTGTAAACAACGTTGATGTTCGGGTTCTTGGACAGCAGGGTCTCCATGCCGGTTCGGCCGCCGTCTTCGGCGCCCTGGGAGGCCTGGCTCCCGACGATCTCGTACTCGCCGCCCTTGCCGCCGGTGTACTTGCCGGTCTTGGCTTCGTCGCCGTTCTTCTTGGCGTCAGCGGTGTCGATGCCCAGCCCCGTGAGGAAACCCTGGTCGCGGTTGTAGTCAACGGAGACAACCTTGTCGTCAAACAGGTCCAGCAGGGCGATCGTGGCCTTCTTGCCGCCAAGCTGCGCGGCGGTCCACTTGCCGATCAGCTCGCCGGCCGCGAAGTTGTCGGTGGCGAAGGTGATGTCCGCGGCGTCGGCGGGGTCCGGCGGGGTATCCAGGGCGATGACAAAGAGTCCGGCGTCCTTGGCCTTCTTCAGGGCATCCACCACGGATGGGCCGTTGGGAGTGATCAGGATTCCCTTGTCGCCTTTGGAGATGGCGTTTTCGATGGCCTGGATCTGGGTGTCCTCATCGCCGTCGGCCTTGCCGGCGGCGAGCTTCAGGTCAACGCCGTCTGCCTCCGCAGCCTTCTTGGCGCCTTCCTGCATGGCGACGAAGAACGGGTTGGACGTGGTCTTGACGATCAGCGACACGCCCACTTTTTCACCAGAGTCGGTGCCGGAGGTGGCTGGGGCGTTTCCGCCGCAGGCCGTGAGGCTCAGGGTGCCGAGGGTCAGGACGGCGCCCACGGCAACCAGGCGGCGGGCGATGGTGCGCGGGGTCTTGGAAGTCAACATTGAATCTCCTGTGTTCGTGGCACTTCCCGTGCCTGACAACGATGTCAGGCATCATGTAATCAGCGTCACAGGGTAGAGTCAAGACAAATTCGATGATGAAGGGCGAGTTAATGACAACGATGTCGAATCGTTACCAGACGGACTCCGCGAAGGGCCGGCCCACCATGCGCCATGTCGCCGCGCTGGCCGGGGTGGGGATCAAGACCGTTTCCAGAGTGATGAACGACGAACCGGGCGTCTCCGAAGCCACCCGCCAAAGGGTGCTCGGGGCATCCCAGCAGCTCAACTACCAGTTGGACATGGCGGCGGGCAGCCTCCGCCGCACCGGCCGCCAAACACTCTCCATCGGGCTGCTTTTGCCCAGCGTGGCCAACCCGTTCAGCAGCGAGATCCACCGGGCCATGGAAGACTCCCTCACGGCACGCGGAATCGCCGTGTTCGCGGCCAGCCTGGACGATGACCCCGAACGGGAGAAGTCGCTTGTGGCGGCTTTCCTCGGCCGGCGCGTGGACGGCCTGGTGCTGACCCCCATCGCCCGGAGCCAGTCGTACGCCATCCCGGAGCATTCCCGGGACCTGCCCATGGTCTTCATTGACCGCGAGCCGGTGGGCATCGAGGCCGACGCCGTGGTGACGGACAACGCCGTCGGAGCGGCGCGCGCGGCTGCCCACCTCATGGCCCACGGCCACACGAAGCTGGCTTACCTGGGCGACCGGCCGGACATCCAGACCGCCCGGGAACGGCGGCGCGGCTTCATCGAGGAACTGGGCCGGGCGGGACAGTCGACCGCCGCAGTGCCGGTCCGGGAAGGACTCCACGACGAGGAATCAGCCCGGCTGGCCGCCCTGGAGATCCTCACATCCGAGAACCCGCCCACGGCGATTTTCTCCAGCCAGAACCTCATCACGTTCGGCGTGATGCGCGCGCTGAAGGAACTGGGCGCCAGCCGTCGCGTGGCCCTGGTGGGCTTTGACGACTTCACCCTGGCGGACATGATGGAGCCCGGAATCACCGTCATCGCCCAGCACCCCGAACGGATCGGCAAGCTCGCCGCCGAGCGGCTGCTGGCCCGGATCGACGGCGACAGCAGTGCGCCACAGACCTACGTTGTTCCGTCCGAGCTCATCCAGCGTGGCTCCGGTGAGCTCCCGCCGCCTGCGGACTGAACCCGGCAGGCCCAAGTACCAGCACCTCCAAGCACCAGCAGACCCAATCACCAGCAGATCCAAGCAATCCAGAGGGGACAACCATGACCAAAACGCTTTACGCCGAATTTACCGTCAAGCCCGGCAGCGAGGACCGGGTGGCGGAGATGATGCGCCAGTTGACCGACGAGGTGAGGCGTGAGCCGGGGAACCAGCTGTTCCTGCCTTATACGCGGGAAGCGAATCCCCGTGAGTACTTCGTGTTCGAGGTCTACGAGGACGACGCCGCCTTCCAGGAGCACATCAGCGCTGACTACGGTGCACGCTTCAACGGCGAGCTCGCGGACCTGATCGAAGAGGACGGCTCCATCCTGACCTGGCTCCAGCCGGTCCATTGACCGCAAAGCTGGGCTTGTCCGCGGTTCCGAACCTTCAAGGCAGGGAGCCGCGGACAAGACCCGGCGGGTCAGGCTACTTCTGGCGGTCCTTGACCGGCTTGGCCAGCGTGCTGAACATCGACTGTGCCAGCGGAGTCACGGTGACCGACTTCAACTGGGCCGTGCCGCCGTCGGCAAAGAGGGCCACCTGGTTGGCCCCCGCTGCAGGGAACACCTGGTCCGTGATGGTCCGCTGCCCGCCCTGGGTGAAGACCTCTACAGAGGACCGGTCGAGGTACACCCGCAGGGTCACCGTGCCGTCGGCCTCCAATGTGACGGGCGCAGAGTCCACCGACGTGAACAGCGGGTGGAAGCCGGTGTCGCCCGAGTTCTGCCGGTCCACGTACACCTCGCCGGTGGTCCGGTCGTAGCCGATCCTGGTGGCGGAGCTGCCATTCCCCAGCACGGTGATTCCGGCCCGTGATGCCGTGCCCGGCGCGAGCGTGACGTCGAGCCGCTGGGTCTGGCCCCAGGCCGCCGCGGGAAGTGCAGTGGTGCCCGGCGTGATGTCCCGCGGGCTCTTCTCGGCGTAGCTGGGCTTGGCGGCGAGGTCATCCACCTGCTTGACGGCCTTCTGGGTGAGCCGCGGTCCGGCCGGAGTCTGCGTCAGCGCGACTTCCCTGGGCAGTGACATGGCGCTGCGCCACGGCGAGGTGGGAATGGCCTGCGCGTAGTCCCAGTTGTTCATCCAGCCGAGCATCACGCGCTTGTCCTGCGGCATGTTGGCGAAGGAGACGGAGGCATAGTAGTCGCGGCCGTAGTCCAGCCAGTCGTAGGTCTGGATCCGCGGGGTGGCCGCCTGCGCCGACGCCACAAACTCATCGGCAAGGATGTGGCCCCAGCCGAAGCGGTTGTTGTCCACCACCCGGATGCTGGCCTGCCGGTCCTTGAATTCGGCAACGTTCCAGGAGGCCCAGTCCAGGACCTCGCTGTTGGCGCCGGTGGCGGTCCGGACCACCTGGCCGTCCACCACCAGGTTCACAGTGGTCTCGTCCGACCGCGGCACCGCGGCCTGGTCGGTGAGCATGACGTGGTCCAGTGTCAGGTGGCCCCAGCCGCCGGTTGCCTGGTCCACGATCCGCAGCTGGGCCTCCCGTCCGGCGAACTCGGAAACGTCCCAGCCCTTCCAGTTCAGGGCGCCGGCGTCGTCCCCGGCCAGGCTCCGGACCACGTTGCCGTCCACCAGCAGCTGGACCTCCAACTGCTGGCCGGAGTCCGCGGCCCGGTGTCCGCCGCCCACCAGCATGCTCATGAAGTCCCGGGAGAGCGTGAACGACGGCGACGTCAGGGTTCCCTGCCTGTCGTCGCCCGGTGCGCCGCCCGTATCAAACGTGTTGATCCGCTTGGCGCCGATGTAGAAGTCGCCGCCGGACGTGGCGGGCTGGAACGAAGGTGCCAGGTCGGCGGTTCCGGTCCAGCCGGCGTCGGCCATTGACGTTCCGTCCGGAACCTCGAACCCGTTGAACAGGAGGTCACCGGCCGGCGGGGTGTTGTCCAGCTTGTCCGAGACGCGGGGATGCTGGCCGCCGCCCACCAGGAAATTCAGGTAGTCGCTGGTGACCGTGAACTGCGGTGATTCCGCGGTGCCCAGGGGCCAGTCGCCGTCGTTGAACGAGTTGATCAGCCCTGCCCCGGCAAAGCCGCTCACCGTGTTTTGTCCGGGCAGCGATCCGGTGGCCGGAGCATCTCCCAACGGGCCGTTCTTCCAGTTTCCGGGTTCGTTGGCCACGGTCCAGCCTTCGTAGGTGCCGTTGTTGAAGCCGGCGATCGGGGTTCCGGCGGGGAGGGCATCGCTGGCTTTGGTGGTCTCGGACGTGAAGGTGGTGCCGTCGAAGTCGCCGACAAAGTACTGCCCGGCCGATCCGCCCGCGACGCCGCCGGGGTTGATGTTGACCACCATGACCCACTTGATGTTGGCGGGGTCGCCGTCAACGGCCAGCGGGAAGAGGTCCGGGCACTCCCAGAGCCCGCCCGTGGCGTTAGCCGGCCCGAATTCGCTCAGGAGCGTCCAGTCCAAGAGGTTCCCGGATTTGTACAGCAGGACCTTGTGGTCCGTGGCCTCGACGGCGGCCATCACCCAGTAGCCGCCGCCATCCGGGGTGCTGTACCAAAAGACCTTGGGGTCGCGGAAGTTTGCCGAGTTCCGGTTCAGCACCGGGTTGGCGCCGTACTTGGTCCAGGTCTGGCCGTCGTCCAGGCTGTAGGCGAGCGACTGGGCCTGCAGTCCCTGGTAGGGCGATCCCGGCTTGTACGCGCTGGTGAAGACGGCCACCAGCGGCGGGTTCTCCACGGTTCCGAACCCTGAGGTGTTGCCCTTGTCCACCACCACGCTGCCGGAGAAGATGTCCTGCTGGTCATCGGTGGCGATGGCCAGCGGCTGTTCCGTCCAGTGCGTCAGGTCCTTGGACGTGGCATGCCCCCAGGACATGTTGCCCCACGCATTTCCCGAGGGGTTGTGCTGGTAATACAGGTGGTAGACGCCCTTGTGGAAGACCATTCCGTTGGGATCGTTCATCCAGTTCTGCTTCGGCGAGTAGTGGAAGGCCGGCCGGTACGGCTCCCCGCCGACAGGCGTTCCGGAACCGGCGGCCTCGGACACGGTTCGTGCCGCTGGTGCCTGGATTTCAGGGGAAGCCGGCGCTGCCGAGCCCCAGGCAGGGCCTGATCCGGCGAGTATTGCGGTGAGGCTGAGGCCAGCCAGGGTGAGTGCCGAACATGTACGGACTGTCCGGGAATTGTTGATCTGCATGGATAGGGGTTGCCCTTCATCGCGCGTGCCTATTGGATAGACAACGTTGTCAGTGACAGGAACGGTATGGGATGTCCACAAGACAAGTCAACGGTTTGAAACAGTCATGTCCCGGTCTTGAAGCGGTCCGGCGCCGGCCCCTGCAATAATCGGAACCAACGTGTGTCCGGGTGCAGCGAAGCCCGGCGCGCAAGCAACAACGTGCAAAGCATCAATGTAAGTTCGGGCCCATCACACCAGGCGAGGCGGACATCCATGAAGGCTCCAGATCAGCAGTACGCGCAATTCTCCGGAACGCCGGGTTCGCCCGGCGGCGGTGGGGCGGCTGGTCGTGGGCCCGTGGATCAGCATCTCCTGCAGCGCCTCGCAGATGCGCACGGAGTGGGCACCTCGTTCCATGGCTGGGACGGACTGCCGCACAGCGTCGCCCCGGAGACCCTGATCAAGGTCCTCGCGGCGCTCGGGGTCCCGGCGCATTCCAATGAGCTGATCGAAGCTGCCCTGGCCGAGGCGGAACTGGCGCCGTGGCGGCGGATGCTGCCGCCCGCCGTCGTGGTCCAGCAGGGTGAAACCGCGCTGGTTCCCGTCCACGTCCGGGACGGCGCCACCGCCCGCCTGCACGTGGAGCTGGAAACGGGAACCGGCGAGCCCGTGGACGCCGTCCAGCAGGACATCTGGGTGCCGCCGCAGGACGTGGACGGCATCGCCACCGGGCGCGCCACTTTCGCCGTGCCGGAGGGGCTGCCGCTGGGCTGGCACACGCTGCATGCCGAGTCCGACGGCGTCACCGCCAAGGGTGCGCTGGTGGTGGTTCCCGCACGGCTCACCACCGCCGCGCCGCTGCTGGAGCGCCGCGGCTGGGGCCTGGCCACGCAGTTGTATTCCGTGCGGTCCAAGCGATCGTGGGGAATCGGCGACTTCGCTGACCTGGCCGATCTGGCCACCCTCAGCGGCGCACGCGGCGCGGATTATGTCCTGGTCAACCCGTTGCATGCCGCCGAGCCCGTCCCGCCGGTCCAGCCCTCGCCGTACTCACCGTCCACGCGCCGGTTCTTCAACCCCCTCTACATTCGCGTGGAGGCCATCCCCGAGATTGCCTACCTGAAACCGCGCAGGCGGGCCGCGGTGGACAGGCTCCAGGAGCAGGTCCACGGCCTGAACAGGGACGCCGAAAAGCTGGACCGCAACGCCGTCTACGCGGCCAAGCTCCAGGCCCTGGAGCTGCTGTACCACGCCCGCCGCGCACCGGCGCGGCAGGCCGCGTTCGACGAATTCTGCCGGATCTCCGGCCAGGGGCTGGACGACTTCGCGCTATGGTCAGCCATCCGCGAGGACCTGGCGCCGGAGGATCCGCTCTGGGCCGATCCGGACTGCGCCTTGGGGTCGCCCGAAGCCGAATCGCTGAGGGAAAAGCTGGCGGACAGGATCGGGTTCCACCGCTGGCTGCAGTGGATCTGTGACGAGCAGCTGGAGAACGCGCAACAGGCGGCACGCCGCGCCGGGATGCGGCTCGGCGTGGTCCACGACCTCGCCGTCGGTGTCGACCTGAGCAGCGCCGACGCCTGGACGCTGCGCGGTGTCCTTGCCCCCGGAGTCAGTGTGGGCGCGCCGCCGGACATGTACAACCAGCTGGGCCAGGACTGGAACCAGCCGCCATGGCATCCCACCCGGCTGGCCGAGGCCGGCTACGCACCCTTCCGCAACATGCTCTCCACGGTGCTTAGGCACGCGGGCGGCATCCGAGTGGACCACGTGCTGGGCCTGTTCAGGCTGTGGTGGGTGCCGGCCGGCAATTCGCCGCGGGACGGCGCCTACGTCAAGTACGACCACGACGCCCTGATCGGCATCCTCGCCCTGGAAGCCCAGCGCGCCGGCGCGGTGGTGATCGGCGAGGACCTCGGCACGTTTGAGCCGTGGGTGCGGGACTACCTCGCCGCGCGCGGCATCCTGGGGACGTCCATCCTGTGGTTTGAGAACGACGGCGACTCGCCGCTTCCGCCGGAAAGGTACCGCACGCAGGCCCTCGCCAGCGTCAACACGCACGACCTGCCGCCTACTGCCGGCTACCTGGCTGGAAACCACGTGGCGCTGCGGAGCAGGCTGGGCCTGCTGGAACGCTCCGAGGCGGAGGAGCTGGCGGAGCATACGGCCACGCTGGAAAAGATGATGGGACTGCTGCGCGAACGCGGCCTGCTGCCCGAGGGCACTGAAACCGCGGACGGCCAAAGCGAAGAGCGCACCATCGTGGCGCTGCACAACCTGCTGGCCCAGTCGCCGTCGGTCTTGCTCGGGGTGGCACTTGTGGATGCGGTGGGGGAGCGGCGGGTGCAGAACCAGCCAGGCACCACCGAGGCGCTGTACCCGAACTGGCAGGTCCCGCTCGGCGGTCCGGACGGAAAGCCCGTGTTCATCGACGACCTCCCCGCCAACGCGCGGTTCAACGCATTGCTGGCTGCAGTCTCGGAGGCGCTCTCATGACCGACGGACCCGTACTTGTAGTGGGAGGCACCGGCATGCTGGGCAGCCAGGTTGCCACGGAGCTGCTCAAGCGCGGCAAACACGTGCGGGCGCTGGTTCGCCCTGGCTCCGATGCGTCCCGGCTCGAAGCCGCCGGAGTGGAGATCGCCCGGGGCGACATGATGGATGCCTGGTCGCTTTTGCGGGCAGTGGAGGGCGCCGACGCCGTGATCACTTCGGCGGCCGGGTACACCAGGCACCGCAAGGGCGACACCCCCAAGACGGACACGGTGGGGAACATCAACCTGGTCGAGGCAGCCAGCCGCTCGGGTGTGCGCCGGTTTGTCCTCACCAGCATCCTCACGTGCGACCAGACCCCGCAGGTTCCGCACTTCTGGCACAAGAAGCTCACGGAAGACCGGCTTGAGGAACTGGGCGTGCCGTTCGTGGCACTCCGTCCCGGTGCGTTCCTGGACCAGGTCACGCGGTTCGGCGGCGATCCGTTCAGGAAAGGCCGGCTCAGGTGGATGGGGTCGCCTCAGATCCCGTTGACCTTTGTGCTCACGGCCGACCTCGCCGGCTACCTCGCGGAGGCGGTTGACCTTCCGGATCTCGAAGGCCGGCGCATTGACATCGGCTGGGACCGGCCAGTGGGCATGCAGGACGTCGCGGACATCGCCGGGCGGCTCACCGGCAAGACGCTCAGCGTCAGCACCGTTCCCGCCGGCATTCTGCGCGCGGCGGGAACGGTGCTGGCTCCGGTCAGCCCCATGGCCAAGGACCTCTCCGCCATGATCGAGTGGTTCCAGACCGGCCGCTATGTCGCGGACACCACCCTCCAGCGGCAGTTCTTCGGCGAGCCGCCCACTGCCGAGCTCGCCATCCGGCGGTTTGTCACGGGCCTGGGGCAGACCGTCCGCTAGGCCCGTGACAAAGCGGGACCGTGACAAAGCTGGACCTGTCACTCATCCCGCGCGGTGACTGGCCCGCCGTGAGCAGGTGGGTGACGTGGTCGTACCGGAAGGTGACCGGGCCGCCGTCGTGCGTATAGGAGATGTCGCCGCCGTTGGCCACGCCGTCAGCGCCGTAGTTCAGTGCCCAGCTGCGGTTCAGCGCAGCCTTGAACTGATACGTCCCGGCCGGCAGGGCCGCCACGGCCAGTTTCCACACCATGGTTGCCGGGTCCAGGGTCAACTGGGCCTGGTCGCAGGCGGGATCCCAGTCGGCGGCGCACCCGAGCTCGCTGTCCAGGCTGCCGGCGATGGCAACGGCGCCCGGCTGTTGCGAGGCATACAGAGCACTGACGACGTGCGTGCTGTTGTCGTAGCGGAACGTGACGGCCCCACCGGGGTGGTCCAGGACGATGTCCGGCCCGTTGAGGACACCACCGGCGCCGTAGTTCACATCCCAGGTGCCGTTCAGCGCGGCCTTGTAGCTGTACTGGCCGGCGGGGAGGTCAACAGTCAGCCGCCAGATCCTGTCCGCCGGGTCCAGGGTCATCATGGCCTGAGGGCAGGCAGGAGCCCATTCGCCGCAGCCCATCTGCAGGTTCAGGTTCCCCGCCACAGTCACCGAGCCGGGCTGCGGGGCTTCCCCCACGAACACCGTCCTCGGTTCGCTGACCACGTTGAAGCCGGGCCCCGACATGGTTGCGCGGTACTGCACCTTCGTGCCGTCGGCCAGTTCCAAGGCAGCCAGGTCATCCGCAACCGAGTACACCGGCGAGGAATCGTCTGAGCCCACGGCCGTCCATTCTCCACCGGCCACGCTGCGTTCGAAGGACACCAGGTGGCTGGATTTTTCCGGATCGGCCGTGGCGCTGAGCTCGACTGACCCTTGCACGCTGCTGCCCTCAACCGGCTTCTGAATGGTCAGGATTGGTGCCGGAACCGAGGCTGCCTTGGACGCGCTGGTGGCCGTGTGGCCGTTGTTGTCCAGGACGGTGGCCCGGTATTCCAGGGCGGTGCCGGCATCCAAAGCCGCTACGTCGTGGAACACCTGGTAGGGGGCGGTGTCGTCGGTGCCGATGGGCGCCCAGCCACCGCCGGCTGTTTTCGCCTCGAAGGTGACCTCGTAGAACGAAGCACCGTCGACGTCGGCCGTCACCTTGATCCGGCCGTTGTCCGCGGTTGCAGCAGCAGGTTCCTGGAGTGCGACGGCGGGAGCCGCCTTGGAGTGCGGAATGCGGCCCGAGGACTCGTAGACCACGGCGGATAGCGGCGGTACGGTGACCGTCAGCTTCCCGTCCGCCGAGGTCTTGGCTTCCTCGGCGGCGCCGCCATAAATCCGGGTGTAGGTGCGTTTTTCGATGTAGGTGGGCACGTCCGCCGTCTGCGGCTGCTCGCTGTTGTTCAGTGCAACGACATATTCGCGCTGGTCGTCGGAGTCGGTACGGGAGAAGGCATAGATCCCGGGACCATCGGAGGCGTAGCGGTGCTGGTGGGCGCCGTCGCGCAGGGCGGGGTGTTCCTTGGTCAGGGCCGCGAGCTGGCTGATCTTGGCGTACAGCGGGTGGCCGGCGTTGAAGTTGTCGGTGGCGTGTGTGGCGTCGGTTCCCAGCAGGTCGTCGTCGAGGTAGTCCGGAACCTGGCTTGCGAACAGCGTCTGCCGGGCATCCTGGTCCCCGCCCGGACCGGTGAAGCCCTGCTCGTCACCGTAGTAGATCACCGGGTTGCCGCGGGAGAGATACATCAGCTCATGGGCCAGTTGGTCGCGGGCCACCTGCTCCGTGTCGGTTGAACCAGGGTTGTCGGCTGCGATGAAGCTGCCGATGCGGCCCATGTCGTGGTTGCCCAGGAAAGTGGGCAATTGGTAGACGTTGGAATCGGCGTCGGTGTACCAGTCGTCGCCGGCGAAGAAGGACTCCAGAGAGCGGGTGGCCTGGCCCTTGGAAGCGAAGCTGCGGGCGGCGTCCTGGAACGGGAAGTCCAGCACGGCCTGCATCTGGTTCCGGGTGGTGAACTGCGAGGTGAATGACTTGGAGGTGTCGAAGACTTCGCCGAACATAAAGAATTCGTCCTTGCCCTGTGCCTTGGCGTAGTTGAGGACCTCGGGGCCGAATTCCTGCCAGAACTCGTTGTTGACGTGCTTCATGGTGTCGATCCGGAAGCCGTCCACGCCGAAATCGCCGATCCAGGTCTTGTAGATCTCCTCCATGCCACTGACCACTCTGGGGTGCTCGGTGAAGAGATCGTCCAGTCCGAAGAAGTCGCCGTAGTAGGAGTCCTCGCCCTGGAAGGTGGTGTCGCCGCGGTTGTGGTAAAGCGTGGGATCGTTCAGCCAGTTGGGCACTTTCAGGTTCTGTTCGGCCTTATCCAGGACGGGCGTGTACGGGAACGAGGTTGCTGCGTTGAGGGCCGGGAAAGCGTCAGTGCCGGCGTAGTCGCGGTCGTCGAACGCCGCACCGGCCGTGGTCTTGTAGGGCTCCGTGTCCTTGGAGACGTAGGGCTGGCGTGCTCCCTCCTGGTAGCCGATCACGTCCGCGGTGTGGTTGGTGATGATGTCGAAGTAGACCTTCATGCCGCGCGAGTGTGCCTCGTCGATGAGGGCCTGCAGTTCGTCATTGGTGCCCAGGTGGGGATCGATCTGGGTGAAGTCGGTGACCCAGTAGCCGTGGTAGCCGGCCGACTTGTCCTCCGGCTGGACGGCCTTGTTCTTGAAGCTCGGCGTCAGCCAGATGGAGGTGGTGCCCAGGCCCTGGATGTAGTCGATCTTGTTCAGCAAGCCGGCCAGGTCTCCGCCGTTGTAGAAGCCTTTTTTGGTTGGATCGAAGCCGGACACCATGGGGTCGGCGCCCAGCCCGCCGTCGTCATTGGCTGTGTCCCCGTTGCTGAAACGGTCCGCCATCACGAAGTAGAAGTTCTCGTCCGTCACCGGGGCGCGGAGTGAATGAAGGGCCGACGACGACCCCGGGCCCTTGGGGCCGGGCGCCGCTTGCGCAGGGAGCACAGCTGTGGCCGCGGCTACGGCCGCGGCCAGGATGCCGGCAGCAGCGCGGAAAGGCGCGGTGCGCAGGAGCGTTGTCCGGCTGGGTGGTGGGCACGTTTGGATGGCTGGATCGAGGCCTGGGGTGGAGCCTCTGGGGGTGCGGGAGTTCACGTCAGGAGACCTTCCTGGGTTAGCGGCGCTGCTGTACAGGCTTGCCGTGGGCAAGTGACTACTGCTTCGGTGTTGGTCGGTCCGACAGGGCCCTCGAGGGCTATCCTGTGAACCAAGTCACAACTGTAAGCGCTTGCACTGAATAAATCCAGTGTTTAGGGAAAGGCCTGAAAGCTAGCTCGCGGGCACCAAGGCGGTGGGTGAGGGTGTCTTGAGGACCTGAAGAACCGGCCCGGGCAGGCCGGTGGCAGGGTCCAGTTCGAAGGTGGCAACGTCGCCCGAGCGCTCGTGTGCCACGTGCAGCCACTGGCCGCGGACCAGGTGGTGCCGCGGCCAGTTACCGCCGCTGGCGATGTCCTTGAGCGGCGAGAGAACGGCGCCGCTCGGGCCGACCTGCAGGACGCTGATCAGGTTGGAGCCACGGACTCCCACGTACACATATTCGCCGCCAGGCCCCAGGCAGATCTCCGCTGCGGAATCGCCCGGCAGCGCGCCGCCGGACGTTGCTGGCCCGGCGTTCAGCAGCGTGAACCTGCCGTCTTCACCGGCCGCCACCACAAAGGCCTCAATTGAGTATTCCGACACCACAAAGACGCTCCCGCTGGAGTGCTGGACGAGGTGGCGTGGCCCGCTGCCTTCCGGGAGGACGAGCTCGTGATCCGGCGTTAGCCCTTCGCCGGGGACGTAGTTCCAGATCCGCAGGGTGTCGTGGCCCAGGTCGGTGGTCATGATCCGGCCGTCGGCGAGCATCAGGCTCGCGTGCGCCCGGCTTTGCCTTGGCTGCTCGGCGCTGGTGCTGTGGCTTTCGCTGTGGTGGGGATCCACCGACGGTGCGGCCTGGAACCGCCCTGTTATGCCGCCGTCGTGGTCCAGTTCGTAAAGCAAGACCTGTCCGTCACCCCAGCACGCGGCAATGAGGAAGCGGCCCTCGGGGTCAACGGCGACGTGGCAGGTCGCAGCGCCGGCAGGCTGCGGTTCACCGATCGGTTCCAAGCCAAACTCTCCCGTGCGCCGGAAGGCCCGGACCATCTGGCGCTGCTCGGCGACGGCGTAGACCACCGGCAAGGTGGGGTGCGCGGCAACAAACGACGGCGAATCTGCCGTTACTGCCGTCCCCAGCCATTCGAGCGTGCCGTCGTTGTTGGCCGCGATGGCGCCGATTCCGTCTGCCTGGCCGCCGCCGTCGGCTGTGTACGTGCCGGTCCAGATGAGGGTCTGCTGCTGCGCGGAAGTCATGGGGTCCATCCTGCCAACATTTGGCTTCTGCGGCTGGATTGCGACGTCAGTTAGCATGGGAGTTCCAGTCAAGGCAGAAGGAGGTGAGTGAGATTACCGCTTCATCAGTTTCGGGTACTCCCTCACCCTGCCGTTCGGGCCGCCAGGCTTAGATGACGCGCGGAGTGCCCCCTCGGCTCACCGAAAGGCGTCCCCATGCCAGCTCCTGAACTATTTTCTGATTCCCTCACGTTTGCCCATGTTGTCTCTGCGCTGCGGGCAGCAGGCTGCGTTTTCGCCGAAGATGAGGCCCGGTTGCTCCTGTCCGAGGCCACCAGCACCCTTGAACTGGCCGGATGGGTGGATCGCCGCGTTGCCGGTGAACCCCTGGAATACATCCTCGGCTGGGCTGAGTTTTGCGGACTCCGCGTCGCGGTGGATCCCGGCGTTTTTGTGCCACGCCGGCGCACCGGGCTTCTCGTCTCCGAAGCGGTGACGCTTCTGCAGGAACGTCTCGCAACAGTTGGTCTCACAACGGTTGGTCTCACGACGGAAACCCTCACCGATGCGGCCGGCCCGCCGGCCACGCCAAGCACGCCAAGCACGCCGCGCCTGCCGCAGTCGCCGCCCCCGCCGCCCATGGCTGCAGGAATTCTTGTGGATCTGTGCTGCGGTTCAGGGGCGGTTGGGGTCGCGATTGCTTCCCGGTTACCCGGTGTGGAACTTCACGCCGCGGACATTGACCCCGTGGCCGTGAGCTGCGGGCGCGTGAACATCGCACGGGTTGCGGGGCAGATCTATCAGGGCGACCTGTACTCGGCGCTGCCTTCCAAGATCCGCGGGCGTGTTCGGCTATTGGCCGTGAACGCTCCGTATGTGCCCACTGGCGCGCTGCAGACCATGCCGCCTGAGGCCCGGAACTACGAGCCCCGCGTCTCGCTCGACGGCGGCGCCGACGGGTTGGACCTGCACCGGCGGGTGATTGCGGAGGCCGCGGATTGGCTGGCTCCTGACGGGCACCTCCTCATCGAAACGAGCGAACGGCAGGCGGCCGGAACCGCCGCGATAATGGACGCCGCGGGATTCGCCGCCCGGACTGTCCACTCGGATGAACTGGACGGCACCGTCGTCATCGGCGCAGCGCCGCAGAGTGGTCTGCTCGCGTCCGGACTCCTACTTTTCTAGGCCTTCCCTACCCAGGTCCCCGGTTTGCCTTCAAGACCCCGGCTCAGCTGTCCCGATCATCTGTTGCATCATTTGGGATCGATCCTCCGGTGCTGATCGTTGAGTTCGGCGCGAGGGCCATCTTCGTGCGGGTCGTACTGTTCCATGCCTTTGCATTCTTGCCCGCGTCGTCCGCCAGCGAGCCCGCCAGACCTGGTCGCACGCCGGACGGCCCGCAGACTAAACGCTGGTGGCAAACCAGGCGGCCGCCCGCATACCAGGCACCGCGCGCCAAGCTGCCCGCAAATCAGGCACCGGTCGCACGCCAGGCGCCGGCCGGTGTCGGCTCATGCCGGCTCGGCTTTTGTTCGGGCAGTGCCGTTTGTTGCCGCGCGCGGGTTATTCGCGGGGTGGTGGTGGGGGTTTGAAGTAGTGGTTTTGTTGGGGTTTTTGGGTGGGGTCGATGTGGGGTGGGGGTGTGTACCAGGGGACGTCGTTTTGGGTGGTGATGGTCCATTGTTCTTTGTGGACGAGGTGGTGGTGGTGGGTGCAGAGGAGTGCGCCGTTGCTGATGTTGGTGGGGCCGTTGTGGGACCAGTAGGTGATGTGGTGTGCTTCGCACCAGGGTGCGGGGGTGGTGCAGTTGGGGAAGGTGCAGCCTTGGTCGCGGGCGGTGAGGGCGGTGCGTTGGGCGGGGGTGAAGAGCCGGGTTTTGCGGCCGAGGTCCAGGATTTCGCTGTGGGTGCCGAGGAGGGCGGGGATGATGTCGGCGTCGCAGGCGATTTTGCGCAGGGTGGTGGCGGCGACGGGGCCGGTGAAGACGAAGTTCCCGGTCCCGGTGGCTGTTTCCTCGGGCCCGGTGTCGGTGCGGGGGAAGAGGTCTTGGTAGTTGATGGTGGCGATGATTTGGGGTCGGTTCCCGCCGGTGGTGGGCAGGGTGTTGGTGCTGAGGCCGGCTTTGATGGCGCCGATGATGCCGTCGAGTTGTTTTTGGGATCTGGTGCGGCGGTCCAGGTCTATCTCGTTGTCCTGCCAGATGTCCCCGGCCCCGGTGCCGGTGTCGGTCCCAGTTGTGTCTGGGCTGGTGGTGCGGGGGTTGGTGGCGGTGTTCATGACGGTGAGGAGGTGTTCGTATTGGTCGGTGGTGGCGAAGATTTCGAGGTGGTGGAGGCCGTGGCGGGGTTTGCGGATGAATGCGCCCTGGGTGTGGCGGAGGGTTTCTTCGCTGGGTTCGGTGCCGTCGGCGTCGAGGGTGTCGGCCCAGCGGCGGGCGACGCGGGTGAGGAAGTCGGGGTCTGCGGTGGCGGCGGTGCGGGTGAGGTCTTGTTCGATCCGGGCGAGGGTTTCGGGGCTGGTCTGGTGTTGGAGCCGGTTCAGGGTGAGGCTGATGATCGTCCCGGCCCGGGAAGACACCGCCGGGCCAGCTAGGGACACGCCCGGCCCGCTCCCGTCAGCGTCCGCGTCCATGTCCGGGTCAGTGTCGGTGTCGGGGTGGCTGTCGGGTGCTGGGCTGGTTGTTGGTGCCAGTCCGGTGGCGAGGTGTTCGCGGAGCGGGGGTGTGGTGTCGCCGGTGAGGGTGGTGGCGGGCAGGACGCAGTGGGCGAGGTGGAGGCGGCGGCGGGCTTCGCTGATGCCGATCCGGAGCGTGATCCGGAGGAATTCTTCGGTGTTTTTGCACCCGTCATCGGCCGGTGATGTGGGAACGGTGCGCGCGGGGACCCGTGCCGTGATGCCATCCGTGGCTGTGTTGCCAGTGGTGGTGGTGTCAGCGGTTGTGGTGGCGGGCCAGGCGGTGTCGGTTTCGTTCAGGGTTTCGGTGCCGTTGTCCCAGCCGGTGATCCAGGACCGGGCGGATCTGGTGCGGGCTGTTGTTGCGGCGGTGATGGCTTGGGTGCGGGTGTGGTCCACGGCGCCGGCGCTGAGGATCTGCAGGTATTCCACGGTCCGGGAGAGTTCCTCGGCCATGCCGGCGTATTGGGCGGCTTCGGGGTAGTCGGCCATCGCCAGCGCGCCAGGCGCGGCCAGGGCCGCGGCGTTCACCACCGCGATGGCCTGCAGGAGTGCGGCGGCCCCGGCCCCGTACCCGCCGGATGCGGGAGCTTCGGCGGCTTCAACGCCGGTCGCGGGTGCGGCAGCCTCAACGGCCCCAGCCGTTTCGGCAGCTTCAGCGAGCCCGGCAGCCTCCGTAAACGGGGCAGCGCATCGGATGCCCGGCCGGTCAGCCCGGTCGGCCCGGGCACCGCCGCCGAAATCGCGGCCGCTGGAAGCACCCCCAACAGGTAAATCAGCACGCGTGCGCAGGCCGGCTTTACCGCCGTGCCCCGCGCGCTGAACCCTAAGAGCTTCCATAGGAACACTCTTCCAGAGGGGTACGACAATTAAGCCCCACACCGATTCCGGCCCGGAGAACCAGCCTGCGGGCCGCGAAAAACAGGGGCGCAACTGGCCCGGCGCCGTCGTCGAACGTCCGAGTCCTGGAAGCGCCCCCAACAGGCGGTTCAGTGCGCGTGAGCAGGCAGGCGTGACCGCCGTATCCATCGCGCTGAACCCTAAGTGCTTCCATGGGAACACTCTTCCAGAGGGGTACGACAATCAAGCCCCGCCCCGCCTCCGGGCCCAAGAACCAACGGCGAGCCGGGCTACTTACCCGGGCGCCGCCGTCGAAAGCTCCATGCGGCTCAGCCCTCGGCGGGAACCGGCAGGCGTCAGCACGGCAGTTGAACCGCTGTGCTCCGCTTGCCGACCCGCAATGGCCTCCATAGGAAGGGGGTACGACCTCATTTAACGGGCAGGCCCCGAACACGTGTCGATCCCGCAGCCGGTGTCCGGCCGCTCACCTGGGAATGGAGTCAAACACCGAGGACATCATCGCCGACATTTTGATGGTGGTCACCACGAAGCTGAGGAAGACGACCCCGATCAGCACCCAGACGGGCGCGAGCCCCCGCCCCGGAGCAACCTTGGCAACAATTACCGAGCGGCCGATCACGTACACCGCGCCACTGAGGAAGCTCCACGCCCAGTGGAACGGCCTGGTGACGCCGTCGCGCTTGAGCCGTTCGCTGTCGAAATAGGCCAGCAGAACAGTCGCCGCGTAGGTCAGGAAGCCCGAGAAGACGAGGAGGAAATAGACCGGCGTGAAGATCGACGACGGGTCCACCGTTGGCCTCTGCTGACTTCCGACGTAAATGACACGGAAATCCGGGTTCCAAAACAGCAGCAGCGCCATAGTCAGCAGCGGGAGCAGCGTGATCGTCCAAATGAGCGGGTTATAGACCGGTGTTTCGCGGCTGATGAGTGGTCGTTGGGGCGCGTATGGCGTATTTGCGTACGGATTGGCGTACGCAGTCGGAACATGCGGCGTGCTGAACTGGTCGGTCCACGCCGCACCGTCCCACCACCTGAACCGCCCCGTCCCTGCAGGATCGGGGTACCAGCCTGGAGGAACGACGGGGGCGCCGTCCGAAGTGCTCATTTTTGCTCCACCAACCGTCCCACGCCTCGCGCAACTCACGTACTATCTGACACTCATCACAGCACTCATTCAGCCCTTTGGCGAGAGGGAACAGGGAGCTGCCCTTTGGGCTCCCGACATGTGCCGTGCGGCGTTGCTGAGCGTCCGTTGCGCCGATCAGCGGAAGCGCGGACGATGATTCCATGAGCGTAAAGTCGGCGAGCGAAAAGCCCAGTCCTTCACGACGCCGGAAATGGACTATCGCGGCGGCCGTAGCAGCGGTAGCACTCGTGATTGGGTTTGTGGTGTTCAAGCCGTGGCTGCTTTTTGTGGACGTGAGGGTGGACGAACAGCTCCCCATCGTTGCCAGCGCTCCCGCGCAGGCACAACCGACGCCGCCTACGCCTCTGAGTTCAACGGCGGGCACATCGACGCCGGGCACCCCACCATCAACAACCACTACGCCGACACACACTCCCGCGGGTCCGGTACAGCTTGCTGCGGGTACCCTGATCAGCCATGAACACACCACCACGGGCACTGTCCGGATCGTTCAGCAGCCGGATGGTTCCAGGGTGCTCACCCTGGAGAACTTGGATACATCCAACGGACCGGATGTGCACGTCTGGTTAAGCGCAGCCCACGTGGTGGAAGGGACGGCCGGGTGGTTTACGGCCGGCTCGGCGGACTACTACGACCTCGGCATGATCAAGGGAAACCAGGGTAATCAGGTGTACCAGATTCCCGCTGAGGTGGACCTCTCGAAGTATCCCGCAGTTGATCTGTGGTGCGTCCAGTTCAGCGTGTCGTTCGGGGCTGCCGAGCTGGTCACCTGAGCCCACATTTCGCGGCATTGACGTGAAACGCCGCCGGCCGCCGCGTCCCCCAAGGATCGCGACGGCCAGCAAGGTCAATCAGTTGTAGCACAGTTCCGGCGGGGGTCCTTCTACCTGCAGTAGAAGCTGCGTAACTTTTCGACCGGAACCCGGGGATCAGTCCCGCTTGGGATCGACGTTGGTGGCCGCGCCTGCCGGGGTCGCGCCGCCTTCGTCGGACCAGTCCTGGCCCGTGGCGTCGTTCAGCGCGGGGTCCGAATGAACATCCGAGGTGCCCAGGTTGACGGTTTCCGGGTGCGTGCTGTGAGCCGGGACGTGGTCGCCGGTGCCGGGCGCGCCGGTGGAGGCGCCGACGTCGGACGTTCTGGCTTTGCCGTTGCTGGACGCGGTGTCGTGGTGCATGGCTGAGCCGATCACGGTTCCGGCGCGGCGGGCCGCCTCACCCAGCTGGTCCGCCACCTCCGGAGCCTTTTCCTTGATGGCTTCCGTGGCCGCCGCCACCTTGTCCTGGACTGGCTTGCTGTCCCAAAGACCCGCTGCACGGGCCTTCAGCTTGTCGTAAGCCGCCCGGCCGGACCGCGATCCCAGGACGTAGCCTGCGGCGATCCCAATACCCAAAAGAAGTTTGTTTTTCATGATGAACTCCTGCTCCGTGAGAAGGTTTCAATCCGGTCCAGTGGCCGGGGGAATAGAAAACCGGCCCGGGGATATTCTCCCCAGGCCGGTCTCCTGGCTGGCGCCGCAGTTAGCTACGGACGCTGCGCTTGGTGACCATGCCGTAGACGAGCAGTACGATGACCGCTCCGCCGATGGCCAGCAGCCAGGTCTGCAGCGAGAAGAACTCCTGCAGGCCGGTACCGAAAATCATTCCGCCAATCCAGCCGCCGAGGAATGCTCCTACGACGCCCAGGAGCAAGGTGATGAAAATGCCGCCACCCTGCTTGCCCGGGAGGATCGCCTTAGCGATCGCACCAGCAATAAGGCCGAGAATTAGAAATGCAAAAAAACCCATTTTGTCGTTCCTCTTCCTTCATAAAGGAGGTACCCGGATCCCGGGGACGCTTAACCCTTCTGCCCCAATAGTAATCATGCTTACTATCGATTTGCCAACCCCATGGTTCGGAAAAGGGCCACTCCAAGCATGGTTCAGTGCCCAGTTGAGTCCGAGTCGTTGCCCGCGCCGGGACCCTCGTCCAGGATGGCTAATTCCGCTAGATCCTGCGGATCCAGGACGAAATCGAACACGTCCAGGTTCTCCCTCATCCGCTCCGGATCGCCCGACTTTGGAATCACCACAAGTCCGTTCTGAATATGCCATCTCAACACGAGCTGCCCGGGCGTTTTGTCGTACTTTTCACCCAGTTGGGAGAGCAGCGGGGCGCCCAGCAAGCTCGCCCCGGAACCGCCCAGCGGGCTATACGATTCGGTAACAATTCCGTGCCTGGTGTTGAACTCGCGCTCGGCCACACGGGTGATGGCGGGGCTCAGCTGGATCTGGTTCACCGCCGGCACCACGTCCGTCTCGGCCAGCAGCCGCTCCAGGTGGGCCGGTTTGAAGTTGGAGACGCCGATGGACCGGACTTTCCCCTCCGCCTGGAGCCGCTCGAAGGTCTTCCACGTCGAGATGAACTCATCACGGGAAGGGAGCGGCCAGTGGATCAGCAGGAGATCCACGTAGTCCAGCCGCATCCGCTTCAGCGACCCCTCCAACCCCGCCGCAGCCCGGTCGTGGCCCTGGAACTGGCCATCCAGCTTGGTGGTGACGAACATTTCGCTGCGCTCCACCCCGCTGGCCCGGATACCGTTGCCCACACCTTCCTCGTTGCCGTATTTCACGGCCGTATCGATGTGCCGGTACCCGGCTTCCACGGCACTGACGACGGCGGCAGCCACCTGATCGTCGTCCAGCGGCCAGGTGCCGAGCCCCAGCTGCGGGATGCTGTAACCGTCATTGAGCTTGATGAGCGGTGAAAGAGTCATTTCAACAGTCTCTCGTGCTTTCGCCCTTCCTAGCCCTCGAATGCCCGGAGAATATTTCCGGCGTTGTAGCCGAGCACCGTCCGGGCTGCGTCAGATACCTGGTCCGGCTTCTTCTGCTGGTCCAGGAAGTCCGCGAAACGCCCGATGGCCTGCGCCGCCTTGGTGGTGTCGCCGTCGTCCACTGCCTTCAGGGCCTGCTGCACACTGGCTGTCAGCTGGCTGGCCACTGGTCCCGAAACGTCGCCGGATTCAACCAGGCCGGCGAGGACCTGCCCCAGGGCCTGCACACTGCCCGGCGTCCACGCCGCGCGGAGCGGCACGTTGCGGAAGTCCATGTCAGAGGCGAAGTAGAAGTCCGTGTAGGACGGCTGGTTGTAGGCGGTGTTCTGGCGGGCCACCTCGGCGCGGTACTGCGGATCGTGCATCAGCGTGTACAGCTTGTGCGTGGTGACCTCGGTGCTGACGTACATCCGCAGCGCCGAGCTGTCAGCAGTGCGGACCAGCATCTCCTCACGCCAGTCACCCACGACGTCGGCCACCAGGCTGGGGGTGCCCTTGGTGCCGTTGTTGGTACGGGTACCCCCGGCGGTCAGGAGCCGGCCGCGCTTCCAGTCATCGATCGTCGGGGTCTGGTCGCCGGAGCCGTTCACGATCTGGGTGGTCATGTCGGCCGCCCACTTGATGCTCATGTTGGTGCCCGGCGCGGTCGCGGAAAGCTTGTCGCCGTCGGCCGACTGCATCCCGATGGCCCAGTTCTCAATGCCGGGCACGGACGGGTCAACATCGCCGATCATGCCGCGGCCGGTGTCCTTGCCCGAGTAGGCGCCGAACAGCACCTCACCCGTGGCGGCGTCGCGCATCGCGTAGCCGTAGGGCGCGTAGATGCCGCCCTCGTGGACCGAGAAGATCTCCTTGCCCGGACGCGCCGGGTCGATGTCCGTCACGTGCATCGCGTCGCCGTGGCCCAGGCGGGCCTCCTCGCCGGGGGTGGCGCTCTGCGGTGGCATCGTGTCGAAGGAGCTGTAGAGCAGGGAGCCGTCGTCATCGATCGTCGCGGAGCCGTAGACCACTTCCTGCTTGCCGTCGCCGTCCACGTCGGAGGCGCTGAGCGAGTGGAAGCCCTGCGTGGTGAGCTTGCCGAACACCGGATCGGTGCCGTCGCGGCCGTGCGGGCCGTCGTTGAACGGGTTGGTCATCGGAGTCCAGCCGGAGTCGACGTTCCAAACGGGGCTGAGGTCAGTGCCGTCCCAGGTGTAGCTGGCCAGCGTGGTACGGGTGTAGTAGCCGCGCGCAAACACGGCGGCGGGCTTCTTGCCGTCAAGGTAGGCGACGCCGGCCAGGAACCTGTCCACGCGGTTGCCTGGTTCGATCCGGGCCATGGCGTAGTCGCCCCACATCAGGCCGTCGTCGTGGCGGTCCGGCGTGAACTCAACCGTCTTCAACTCCTTGCCGGTGGCACCTTCGAAGACCGTCAGGTATTCGGGGCCGGAGACGATGAACCCTTCAAAGGCGCGCAGGTTGTTCCGCGCGCTGCGGGACGGGGCGTAGACGGCCATGAAGTAGTCGGTCACAGCCTCGGCGTCCGTCCGCGACAGCGGGTACTGGTACTGCGGCGCGATGCCGAATGCCTCTTCCAGCGTGGCCGGCCAGTTGCCCGCCTTGACCTCCGGGTGGTCGCTCCAACCCTGGAACGTCTCCACCATGTGCTCGTAGTAGTCGGCGGCGCTCATCCGGTAGTCGTCGCCGGTGGCGTAGCCGGCGTCGAGGTCTTTCTGGAGCAGCGGGACGAACGACTCCCCGGCCACCGAGCCGTCCGGGTTGTAGGAGACGGTCTTGGTGCCGGGCGCCGTCTTGAACATCATCTCGGCACGGCCGTCGCCGTCGAAGTCGTTGACCAGCATCTGCGTGTAGTGGGCGCCGGCCCGGATGTTCACGCCCAGGTCGATGCGGTGCAGCAGGGTGCCGTCGGCCTGGTAGGTGTCCACGTAGGTGTTGCCGGTGTAGCCCACCTGCGAGACGTCCTTGGCGTTGGACGGGTCCCACTTGACCACAAACTCGTACTGCCCGTCGCCGTCCACGTCGCCCACGCTGGTGTCGTTCGCCGCGTAGGTGTAGGCCTCGCCGGCGGGGGTGACGCCGTCGGCCGGCTTCTTCAGCGGGATGTCCTTGAAGTTGCCGCCCCAGGACCTGGCCATGGCACTCCGGTCCAGTTCAACGCCCCCGACGACGGCACGTACGTCATATTCCGAGGCTGCGGTTCCGCCAGCGTCGAGGTAGTTCGTGCTGTCTGTGACCGTTGCCAGCTTCTGTCCGTCGCGGTACACCGCAAAGTCGGTGCCGGTGAGGCCGGTCGCCGTGGACCCGGTTGCCTCGTGGCCCAGGAGGCGCCAGCTCAGGAACACACCCTCCGACGTGCCGGCGGCAACCAGCCCGCGGTCCAGGTGGTCCAGCTGGACTCCCGCCGTGGCGGGCTTGGGGGAAGGTTCGACGGCGGCTGCCGGGGTGGTGAGGCAGCCAACGGTCAGTGCCAGTCCGGCCGCGGTGGCCACCGAAAAACGGCGCACCGATTTCCTGCTCGGATTCATCAGTGAATCCTTTCAATTTCGTGATGGGAAAACGCTTCCCCAGTAACTTAGTGGTGGTGGGCGCCACAAATCAAGCCTTGCGCCGGGTGCAAAACCAGAGTATTTAGAACGTTGTAGAAATTGGTCCGGCTACACTTCCCAAGGCCGCCGTACGGGCGTGGGAATTCAGGCTGATTCGCGGATGACCAGTTCCGTGGGGATGGTGATGGCGGCGGGCTTCTTGCCGTTGATAACGTCAAGGAGCAGCCGGACCATCTCTTCGCTGATGCGGTCGAAGGGCTGCCTCACGGTGGTCAGGGAAGGACTTGCCTCCTGGGCTGCATTGATGTCATCGAAGCCCACCACCGCCACATCTTGCGGTATCTGCACCCCGGCTTCGCGCAGCACTTCCATGGCGCCCAGTGCCATGAGGTCGTTGCCGGCAAAGACGGCGTCGAGGTCCGGGGCGCGGTTGAGCAGTTCACGCATGGCCTTCGCCCCGCTCTCCCGGCTGTAGTCGCCATGGGCGATCAGGGCTTCGTTCAGGTCCGCGCCCTGGTCGGCGCGGTACGCTTCGAGGCGCCGGATGCCGCCGGAAGTGTCCTGCGGGCCGGTGATGGTGGCGATCCGCTTGCGGCCGCCGTCGCGCAGGTAGCGCAGGAGGTCCCGGGCGCCTTCGTAGTCGTCCGCCGCGACGTAGCCCATCTTCTTTTCGAAGCCCAGGGGTACGCCACAGGCGATGGCCGGAACGCCCGCAGCGATGATGTCCGCGATGATGCCCTTCCTGCTTCCGTGCGAGGAAACCAGCAGGACTCCGTCGACGTGACCGGAAGTGAGGAAGTCGGTGGCGCGGCGCTGCTCGTCGTCGGTGCCGGCCATGATGAGGACCAGCGGGATGTCGTGCACGGCCAGGGCGTCCGCCGCGCCCCGCATGAGTACCGCGAAGTTGGGGTCCTCGAACAGCCGGTCATGCGTTTCGGTCAGCAGGAACGCCACCGAGTTGGCCCGGTTGGTGGCCAGGTTCCGGGCGTGCGGGTTGACGCGGTAGCCCGTCTTTTTGATGGCTGCGTTGACGGCGGCCAGGGCGGACGGGCTGACCCAGTGCCCACCGTTGAGGACACGGGAGACCGTTCCGCGCGACACGCCTGCTTCGGCGGCCACATCGTCGATCTTTGGCCGCGGCCGGGGGGTGGGTTGAGTCATGGTTCAAAGCCTATCTAGGACTAGGCCTTCACGGCGCCAGCGGCGAGGTCGACCCGCCAGTACCGCTGCAGGAGGAGGAACATGATGACCAGCGGGATGATGGACATCAGCGCGCCGGCAAGGACCAGCGTGTACAGCGCGGGTGCGGATGCCCCCTGGTTGAGCAGGCCGTTCAGGCCCACTGTGATGGGGAACAGGTGGTCATCGCCGAGCATGATGTAGGGCAGCATGAAGTTGTTCCAGATGGCCACGAACTGGAACAGGAAGATGGTCACCAGTCCCGGCAGCATCATGGGGGCCGCGATCCTGTTGAAGATGTACATCTCCCTGGCGCCCTCGGTGCGGGCTGCCTCGATGACGTCCCCGGGCACGGATGCCGCGGCGTAGATGCGGGCCAGGTAGATGCCGTACGGGCTGATGATCTGCGGGAGCAGCACGGACCAGTAGGTGTTGGTGAGTCCGGCCTGGGCGAGCATCAGGTACTGCGGGATGGCCAGGATAACGCCGGGGACAAGGACGCCCATGAGCAGGACCTTGAAGATTCCCGTCTTGCCGGGGAAGTCGAATTTCGCCAGGACGTAGCCGGAGAGTGCCGAGACCCAGGTGGAGACGATGGCGCCGACGCCGGCGTAGAGCGCGGTGTTGAGCATCCAGCGCCAGAACAGGCCGTCCCGGTATTCGGTGAGCGCCACGATGTTGTCCCACAGGTGCGTGCTGGGCGCCAGGGTGAACGTGGAAAACAGCTCGGTGCCGTCCTTGCTCGCGGCGGCCACCACCCAGATGACGGGGAACAGGCAGTACAGGGCGCCCAGGATCAGGATGCCCGTGGACAGGTAGCTGGGCTTTTCCCGGAGGTACTCCGCCCGGGTGGACGTGCGGGGTGACTTTTTATGCGAAGTCCGGCTGCTGGCGAGGGTGGTCACGGTCAGTTCTCCTGTCCGAAGGCCCGCTTCTGCACGATGCGCAGGAACAGGAAGGAAATGATGAAGGTGGCTGCGGCGATCACAATGCTGGTGGCCGCTGCGGAGAACACGTCGTTGCGGGTGAACGCGTCGCGGTAGACGAGCATGAGCGGTGACCAGCTGGTGGAGAGGCTGTTGGCCAGCGGGCGCAGGGTGGTGGGTTCGGCGAACACCTGGAGGGTGGCGATCATCGAGAACAGTGCGGTCATCACCAGGGACGGGGCAATGATGGGGATCTTGATCCGCAGCGCCGTCTGGATTTCCGAGCAGCCGTCCAGTTTGGCGGCCTCGTAGATTTCGCTGGGGACAGCCTTGAGCGAGGTGTACATCACGATCATGTTGAACCCCACGCCGCCCCATAGGGCGATGTTGCAGATGGCGAAGGTCACCAGGTTGGGGTCCAGCAGGGAGGGGAGTTCGACGCCGAACTGCCGGGCCAGGAAGTGGAAGGGGCTCACGCCGGGGAGGTACAGGAAGCCCCAGAGGAGTGAGCTGATCACGGCCGGCACCGCGTAGGGCAGGAAGATGGCGGTCCGGGAGAAGCTGCCGGCCCTGGTCCGCCGGGAGTCCAGCAGGAGCGCGAACAGCAGGGCGAAGCCCAGCATCAGCGGGATCAGGATGAGGCCGTAGAGCAGGACGCGCAGGACGCTGCCCAGGAATTCTGGGTCCGTCAGGGCGCTGACGTAGTTGTCGAAGCCGGCGAACACCTGGCTCTGGGATCCCTTGCCGAGGCCCAGGCCGCTGACCTTCTTCTTCTGGAAGCTCAGCACGAGCGTGTAGACGATGGGTGCCGCCATAAAAACGAGGAACAGGATGATGCCTGGGGCGAGCATCGCGTAGGGGACGAGGACCCGGGATTTGAAGTTCTTCGCCCGCCTGGGGGTTCCGGCTGCTTTTTCTGCCGCCGGACCGGGCTTGGTCACGGTCATTGCCACGGGTGCACTTCCTTGATGGTCTTGTTGGGGCATAGCTGTTGGAGAAGCGGTGCTTGGAGGAGCGGGGTTCCGGGAGGGCGCCGGTGGGCGCCCTCCCGGACCGGGATCCTGCTCGCGGTGACTTACTTGACCGTGAAGCCGGTCTTTTTCAGGTCATCCACGGTGACCTGCTGCATGGATTTCACGGCGTCCAGGAAGGCGCTCTTCTGCTTGGCCTGCGCTGCCTTGGCGAACTGGTCGTTGTAGGCGTTGTAGGCCACGTTGACGTTCGGGCCGTAGGTGAAGGAGCCCACGTTCTGCGCGGCGGCGCCCACTACCTCATAGAAGTCGGGCTGGTTGGAGAAGAACTCGGGAGCCTTGGTCAGGGCCGACTTGGCACCTTCGTTGTCTGCCGGGTAGATGCCCGCTACCTCAACCAGGGCCTTGACAGCTTCGGCGTCGGTGTTCAGCCAGGTGGCGAACTTCGCGGCAGCATCAACGTTCTTGGACTGCGAGGTCACGGCGGTGGAGGAACCGCCCCAGTTGCCAGTGGCGGGCTTGGAAGCATCCCACTGCGGCATGGGAGCCACCTTCCACATCCCTGCCGTGGCGCCTGCGTTGCCGGAGAGCACGCCCGGGCCCCAGGCTGCGCTGAGCCAGCCAACCTGCTTGCCGGTGTTGAGGGCCGTGTTCCATTCCGGGGTGTACATGGGCTTGTTGTCGATGGTGCCCTCTTCCACAAGGCCGCCCCAGTATCCGGCGACTTTCCGGGTTGGGTCTTCATCGATCTTGACGTTCCAGGCGTCACCGTCAACGCCCCACCAGGACGCGCCGGCCTGCTGCGTCATCCCGGTGAACCAGCCGGCGTCGTTGGAGGAGAACGTCCCCAGGTAAGCCTCGGGATCGGAGGCGTGGACGGCCTTGGCGGCCTGGGCGTATTCGTCCCACGTGGCGGGAACAGACAGGCCCAGCTTCTCGAAGATGTCTGCGCGGTAGTAGAAGACCATGGGGCCGGTGTCCTGCGGAACCGAGTACAGGGCGTCGCCGCCGAGCGTCACGTCGTTCCAGACGCCGTCGGGGAAATGGCTCTTGGTTTCGTTGGCTTCGGTGCCGGACAGGTCCGCCAGGGCATCGGCTGCCACCAGCGTGGGGATCTTCTGGTACTCGGCCTGGATCAGGTCCGGAGCTCCGGACCCTGCCTTGACTGCGGTCAGGAGCTTGGTGACTGCGGGGTCCCCGCCGTCCTGCTTGTTGACCGTGACGTGGATGTTGGGGTTCTTGGCGTTCCAGAGCTCCACCACCTTGTCCAGATTGGGTGCCCAGGCCCAGTAGGTGAGTTCCACCTTCTGGTTGGGGTCGCTTGCTGCTGAATCACTGCCGGCACCAGTGCCTGACCCGCCGGAACATCCTGCGGTAAGCATTGCGGCCGCTGCGAGCATGGCTACGGCGCCTGCACGAAATGACTTGCGCATTTCGTCCTCCTTGTCGAAAAGCTGAATGGTCTGTCTGAAGTATCACCGCTCATCCGAACCTAGGCCGCATGACTGTGAGCGGTTCCAGTAATTCACAGGAATGTGAGCCGTGTCAATAACGAATTGGTTCTAGCCATGTCTCCGGGCGCTGTGATACTACTGGGAGCGCACACAGTTCTAAGGAGATCACTCGATGACAGACGTCCTGCAGGCCCCCGCTCCCCAACGCGCACCGGCGCCGTGGGTCCAGCGCCCGGCCGGCCTCTGCTACGGCGGGGACTACAACCCCGAGCAATGGCCCCGCGAGGTATGGGTGGAGGACATCGCGCTGATGAAGGAGGCCGGGATCAACCTGGTCAGCGTCGGCATCTTCTCCTGGGTGCTCCTGGAGCCGCGCGAAGGCGAATACGACTTCGAGTGGCTGGACCACCTTCTGGATCTCCTGCATGACGCCGGCATCAGCGTTGACCTCGGCACCCCCACCGCAGCCCCGCCCGCGTGGTTCTGGAAGAAGTACCCCGAGGCGCTTCCGGTCACCCGCGAGGGCGCCACCCTCGGCAACGGATCCCGCGGCATGGCCAGCCCCAGCTCACCGGAGTACCGCCGCGCGGCAACGAACATCACGGAGCAGCTTGCCCGCAGGTATGCTTCCCACCCGGCCCTGGTCCTTTGGCACGTCCACAACGAGTACGGTGCACCGGTCAGCGAGTCCTATGACGACAACTCCGTGCTCGCGTTCCGCAAGTGGCTGCGCGCCCGCTACGGGACGCTGGACGCACTCAACCAGGCCTGGGGCACCCTGTTCTGGGGCCAAAAATACGGCGAATGGGATGAAATCGATGCCCCCCGCGTCTCGGCCAGCGTCAGCAACCAGGCCCAGCGCCTGGACTTCCGCCGCTTCACCTCCCATGCGCTGCTGCAGTGCTTCATCGCCGAACGGGACGTGATCCGCCAGTACACCCCGGACCTGCCGGTCACCACCAACTTCATGGCCACCAACTGCCTCTCGGCGGACTACTGGGCCTGGAGCAAGGAAGTGGACATCGTCGCCAACGACCACTACCTCGTGGCGCAGCGCACCGACAACCATGTCCTGCTGTCCATGGACGCCGACCTGACCCGCTCGCTGGCCGGAAACCGGCCCTGGATGCTGATGGAGCACTCCACCGGAGCTGTGAACTGGCAGGGCCGGAACATCGCGAAACGCCCCGGCGAACTGGCCCGCAACAGCATCTCCCACCTGGCCCGCGGTGCCGATGCCGTGATGTTCTTCCAGTTCAGGGCCTCGCGGTTCGGCGCCGAGAAGTTCCACTCCGCCATGCTTCCGCATGCCGGCACCGGCACCCGGATCTGGCGCGAAGTCCTGGATCTCGGCGACGACCTCAAGAAACTCGCCGCCGTGAAAGGTTCCACGGTGGAATCCCGTGTGGCCATCCTGTGGGACGTGGAATCGTTCTGGGCCCAGGACCTGGAATGGCGGCCCAGCAGCGACTTGGATCACCGCGAACGCATCGAAGCCTTCTACACCGTCCTCTGGAAGGCCGGGATCAGTGTCGACTTCGCCCACCCCGAAGCGGACCTGTCCGGCTACGACCTCGTCCTCGCCCCTGCCCTTTACCTCGTGGGCGACAAGGCGGTCGCCAACCTTCGCAGCTACGTCCATAACGGCGGCAACCTGATGGTCTCCTACTTCTCCGGCATCGTCGACGTCAACGACACCGTGCATGCAGGTGCCTCGCCCGGCGCGCTCCGCGACGTGCTGGGACTGGAGATCCACGAGTTCCTCCCGCTCCGCCACGAGGAAACCATCACGCTCAGCAACGGCGCCGCCGGCACCGTCTGGGCCGAAGAAATCCTCCCCGGCAGCGCCACGGTCCTCAGTCGCTACCTCGACGGCCCCGCCGCCTCTGGTCCGGCCATCACCCGCAACACGTTCGGGGCCGGCACCGCCTGGTACGTCTCCACCAAGCTCGACGGCGACGACCTCGCCGGGGTGCTGCTCGACGCCGCGCGGGGCGCAGGAATCGACCTCGGGACCCAGCCACCCGCCGGACTGGAAGTGGTTGCCCGGAACGCCGCGTCAGGTAAGTTCACTTTCCTGATCAACCACACCGACGCCGACGCCGAATACCCCGCCGCCGGGCTCGACCTGCTCTCAGGCGAAACCGTCAGCGGCACGGCCCACATCCCGGCCGGGACCGTCTGCGTCGTCCATACCCCGGGTGTAACCAGCTAAACCGCAGGAAAGCCGGCCCGGCCCACTCACGGTCCGGGCCGGCGTTCCACGCCCCGCCCCGCCATACAAACCACTAGTAACCGTTCCCACCAGAAAGCCGGATGCGCCATGAACACCGCCACTGCTGAACACGTCGAAGTGCGGGTGGACAGCGCCCGCCAGATCGAGGAGCGCCTCAACGCGGCCGTCAAGGAACTGCAGCCGCTGGCGGCCAGCGCCCGGCACGGCATCCTCGTGACCCGGCTCAACCCCGGCCATTACACGATTTCCCTCAGCGAGGACGTCCCGTTCGGCCTCACCCGCGAACGCACTCGCTAGGGAATGGCGCTTTACTGGGACGTTCCGCTCACCCTGGGCTGCGGGCCCAGCCGGTCAGCCGGTCGCTCAGGTCCATGAACTGCTGGTCGACGACCTGCAGCCCAGGGTGGGCGTCGTACCAGTCCACGATCTCCCGGGCTCCGTCCGCGAACGGAATGGTGGCGGTGTAGCCGGGGACCAGGGACTTGATCTTGGTGTTGTCGAACACCACAGAGTGGGACCGGTCGCCCAGCAGGTTGGCCCCCAGTTCGGCGCTGTGCGCGGCGATGGTTTCCGAGGCCACGTGGACCAGTTCAGGCTCGGCAACGCCGGCCGCCCGGGCGAACAGCTGGTAGATCTGGTTCCACGGCAGGTATTCGTCCGAGGTGATGGTGTAGCTCTCGCCCACGGCCTGCGGCCGGCCCAGCAACCCCACAAAGGCTTTGGCGAAGTCGCGGCTGTGGGTGAGGGTCCACAGCGAGGTCCCGTCGCCGTGCACCATCACCGGCAGCCCCGCCCGCATCCGGTGTACGTCCGTCCAGCCGCCCACCATGGCGATCTTGGTGCGGTCGTACGTGTGGGACGGGCGCACCACCGTCAGCGGAAAGTCCTCCGAGCGGTACGCCTCGAACAACAGGTCCTCGCACGCGATCTTGTCCCGCGAATACTTCCAGAACGGGTTCTTCAGGGGAGTGGACTCCAGGATGGGCAGCCGGGTGGGCGGCTTCTGGTACGCCGACGCTGAACTGATGAACACATACTGCCCGGTCCGGCCGCGGAACAGCTCCATGCTGGCCCGCGCCTGGTCCGGAGTGAAGGCAATGAAATCCGCGACGGCGTCGAACTCCCGTCCGCCCAGCACATCCCGCACAGCAGATGCGTCGCGCACATCCGCGTGCAGGACCTCGGCGCCGTCCGGCGCAGGCCTGCCCGCCGACTGGCCGCGGTTGAGGATGGTCAGCCGGTGCCCCAGCGCGACGGCGCGTTCTGCCGCCGCCGCGCTGATGACCCCCGTGCCGCCGATGAAAAGGATGCTCCTCGGCGCCACCGTGTCGGCCTCAGGTCTGAGTGGATTCACCACGCGTAGTCTTCGGGCGCCGGGCGGTGCCCCGGGAAGATATCATCGAGCCGCTTGAGTGCATCGGCGTCGAGCGTGACATCCAAAGCCCGGACGGCGGCGTCGAGCTGTTCCTGCGTGCGCGGACCCACGATCGGTGCGGTGACCGCCGGCTGGTGCAGCAGCCAGGCCAGGGCGACGTCGCCGGGCGCGTGGCCCAGGTCGTCCGCGAAGTCCTCGTACTGCTGGATCTGGTCCTGGTGCTTCTTCAGGGTTTCCAGGGCCCGGCCTTCGGCCCGCCGGACGCCCTGTTCCTGCTTCTTCAGCACACCGCCCAGGAGTCCGCCCTGCAGCGGCGACCATGGAATGAGGCCCAGGCCGTACTGCTGGGCGGACGGGATGACCTCGAGTTCCACCTCACGGCGGAAGAGGTTGTAGATGGACTGCTCGCTGACCAGGCCGGTGTAGTTCCGTCGCCGGGCAGCCTCCTGCGCCTGGGCGATGTGCCAGCCGGCGAAGTTGCTGCTGCCGGAGTAGAGGATCTTGCCCTGCTGGACGGCAACCTCGATCGCCTGCCAGATCTCGTCCCACGGAGTATCGCGGTCGATGTGGTGGAACTGGTACACATCGATGTAGTCCGTCTGCAGGCGCTTGAGGCTGGCATCCAGCGCCCGGCGGATGTTCAGTGCGGAGAGCCTGGACTCGTTGGGACGGTCCGTCATGGTGCCGTACAGCTTGGTGGCCAGGACGGTCCGTTCGCGGCGCTCGCCGCCCTGGGCGAACCAGCGGCCGATGATCTCTTCGGTCCAGCCTCGGTGCCCGGTGCCGCCGTACACGTTGGCGGTGTCGAAGAAGTTGATGCCGGATTCCAGCGCCGAATCCATGATGGCGTGCGCGTCGGCCTCGTCGGTCTGGGGGCCGAAGTTCATGGTGCCCAGGCAGAGGCGGGAAACCTTCAGGCCGGAGCGGCCAAGGTGGGTGTACTGCATTGTGTAATCCTTTCGGTGGCCGGGCCTGTCGGGGCCCGGTTAGAGCTGGGTGAAAGAGGCGACGGCGGGATCGGAACCGATACGGGCACCGGACTCCAGCGCCGTGATGGCCGCAAGTTCGTCGTCGCTGAGCCTGAGGGATGTGGCCGCGAAGTTTTCGCGGATCCGGGACGGGTCCACGGACTTGGGGATGGCGATGGTGCCCGCGGCGAGGTGCCAGGCCAGCACCACCTGGGCGGTGGTGGCGTTGTGCGCCTGCGCGACGGCGGTGACGGCGTTCCCGTTCAGGTCGGCGCCCTGCCCCAGCGGGCTGTAGGCCTCCACCGCGATGCCCAGCTTCCGGCACTTGGCGGCAAGGGCGGCCTGCTGGTAGCTAGGGTGCAGCTCGATCTGGTTGACGGCAGGCGGAACTTCCGCGGCTTCCAGCAGGGTGTCCAGATGCTCGGCGAGGAAGTTGGAAACGCCGATGGCGCGGATCTGCTTGTTCTCGTACAGCCGCTCCATCTCCTTCCAGGCCTGGACGTACAGCCCCTGCGACGGGACCGGCCAGTGGATGAGGTACAGGTCCACGTAGTCCAGGTCCAGCGCTTTGCGGCTGTTCTGGAACGCCTCCTGCGCGCGGCCCTGCTCGCCGTTGCGGAGCTTGGTGGTGACGAAGATGTCCTCGCGGGCAATGCCGGAGGCGGCGATGGCCGCGCCCACGCCGGCCTCGTTGCGGTAGCCGGCTGCGGTGTCGATGTGGCGGTAGCCTGCAGCCAGCGCGTCCTCGACGATGCGCTGCGTGTCCTCCGGCGGAACCTGGAAGACGCCGAGGCCCAGCTGGGGGATGGTGACGCCGTTGTTCAGTGTTGTCTCCGGTGTCAGCTCTGACATGGGGTGGCTCCTTTGCTGATGAACAGGAAGTGATGAGTGAGAAAACGCTTTCGGGAAGGCTCTCCCCTGAGCCTATGCACTTTTGCGCCGATAGTCAGCCCTTGACCCTGTCCCTGTTTTTCCTAGGACTGGCAGTCCTACCTTCGTTGTAGAAAGTCCCTGCCCGGGCCGTGCAGAATAGGGTGCATGGGTCAGAGCGCCGAGTTCGGAAAATTCCTGAAGGCCATGCGGTCCCGGCTGAGTCCGGAAGACGCTGGAGCGAAAGGAACTTCCGGCGCGCGCCGCGTTCCCGGCCTCCGGCGCGAGGAAGTGGCGCAGCTGGCAGGCGTCAGCACGGACTACTACATCCGCCTGGAGCAGGGGCGGAACATCCACCCTTCGCGCACTGTGCTGGACTCGGTGTCCCGCGCCCTGCGGCTGGACGCGGGCGAGCATGCGCACATGATGGACCTCCTGGAAAACTGCGCGGCCAGCACGCGTTCCCCCGGACCGGCGCAGGCTGTCCGTCCGGCGCTCCGCCAGCTCCTGGAGGCCGTGGGCGACGTCCCGGCCATGGTGCTTGGCCGCCGGACCGACGTGCTCGCCGGGAACCGGATGGCGTTCCTGCTGTTCACGGACTTCCTGGGCCTTCCGCCGCAGGAACGCAACCTCACCCGGTGGCTGATCCTTGATCCCGGTGCCCGGGATCTCTTCCGCGACTGGAAGACCGTGGCAGCGGAAGCGGCCGGAGCGCTCCGCGTGGACGTGGGGCGGCATCCCAATGATGCGCAGGCCAACCAGCTGGTGGGCGAGCTCGCCGTCCACAGCGAGCACTTCCGCCAATGGTGGGCAGGGCACCGCGTGGCCACACGGTCCGCCGGCAGCGTCCGGCTCCACCACCCGGCCGTCGGAGACCTGGAACTGAACTTTGAAAACCTTGTCCTGCCCGACGATCCCGACCAGGCACTCCGGGTGTACTCCGCAAAACCCGGCTCGCCGTCGTCGGACGCCCTGGCCCTGCTGAGCCTTGGCACCGATGCCGGGCTGGCGGAGCAGCCACGGACCGCAGCCGCGGCGCCGCCCGCGGTCCCCGAAAACCGGGAGTAGCGGCAGCCCTGTATCACCGGGGCTGTACATTTGGCCAGCACAACAGCAGGATTCTGGCCAGGAGCCCATTGGGATCGGATTGTGCCCTTCCTAGGCTGGAGTAACAAAGTTTTCTCCACCAAGGATGGTCTCAACGATGAAACGCATCGCACTGCTCAAGGAACGCCAGGTCAACGCTGCCAGCAACGGCCGGACCGCCAGCACCGGCTCCCACTGCCCAGCTTCCGGACTGTGGAGCCCGGAGGCTGACCCGCACACGGTCCTGTCGTTTTTCGAGGGCCACGTGTTCCCCGCGTTCGACGGCGTTCCCACCGTGTGGCGCCGGCGCACCACTGGCATCGTCTCGTCCAACTGAAGCTAACGAGTGATGGCCGCGTCCAAAGGACGCGGCCATCACTCTTAGAACTCAGGCAGGTCAGCTTTCGTGGCGGAAACCGAGCTTGATCCGCACCTGCCAATCGGCAACTTTGCCGTCTTCGAGGTGACCGCGGATTTCCTTGACCTCGAACCAGTCAAGGTTGCGCAGCGTCTTGGCGGCCTCGGCGATCCCGTTGCGGACTGCCGCGTCCACGCCTTCTTCGGAGGTGCCGACAATTTCAGTAATGCTGTACGTGTGGTTGGACAACTTCGCTCCTCGTGATCGCCTTCGATTCCCGGTTGCGGGCCGTTCTCGAAGCCTAGTAGGACTTCAAGAACGTTGGCCAGCCCCTAGCCGGATGTTCCGTTGAGAACCGCCACGTTGGCGTAGCTGACATTCCTTCCCGTGGCCCGGAGGACATTGCCGTCCTGCGGGGTGTCGGAGGTGACGGTCAGGTCCCGCACCGTTGAACCGTCCGCTGCCACGACCAGGGTGACTCCCTCGCTGTTGGTCAGCACCACGTCCGCGGCATTTCCCGTTGCCCCGGCCAAGGTGACGTTGCGCCGGTCGCCCCAGACCACCGAAGGCTCATGGTACGTGCCGGGCTGGAGCAGCACCGTCACAGGACCGGGGTTGTTCGGCGGGATCGCCCCGACGGCTGCCCGGATGCTGGCGAAGTCTCCGCTGCCGTCGAGCGCCACCGTGATGACGTTCGCGGGCGCGGATTCCGTCCCGCCCAAGGGTCCGCCGAAGGCGCGGACCAGCGCAGGAACCGCCGTCGTGGGTGTCAGCTCGTAGGCATACGCCGCAGCCGGATCGAAGGACTGGCCCCGTTCCTGGCCCGTATTGCCGGTGCACTGGTCAAAGATGTTGTTGCGTGCCACCAGTTCACCTCCCGGGCCCTGGTGGTGGAGCGGATTCCGGACATCCCGAAAGTAGTTGCCTTCCACCACCAGCAGGGCTGAGTTCCGCCCCAGCATGCCGTAGCTGGAGATGTTTTCCAGATAGTTGTTGTAGACGTGGGACGCCGCGGTGTTGTCCAGGCTGGCGTTGCGCTGGTGGGTGTTCCGGATCCAGTTGTGGTGCAGGGTCAGCCGGGTGACCACGTTCTGGGTCCAGCCCTCGCCCAGGGCCTTGTTGTGGTCCGCAAAGACGTTCCAGGACAACGTGATGTTGTCGCAGTCCTTGCGGATGTCCACCAGGCCGTCGCCCAGGCGGGTGAAGTACATGTGGTCCACCCAGACGTGGGTACTGGTGTCCATTTGGATCCCGTCCCTGTCGTTGTCCGGGCGTTTCCCCACGAAGTCGCCAGGGATATAGGAGTCCCGGACCGTGAAGTTGCGGAAGATGACGTTGGAGACGCTGATGAGCTTGAAACCGGCGTTCACCACCGCGGCTCCTTCGCCCGCGCCGAGGAAGGACTTGTTGGCTGTCACCGTCAGCTTCTCGTACTGCTGGAACACCAGCTCGCCGTGCAGGATCACCACCAGCGGCTCAGTGCTCTTGGCGAATGCCCGGAGCTCATCCGGGGTGCTGGCGTGGACCAGCCTGCCACCGGCCCCTCCGGTGGTGCCGGCGCGGCCGTGTGCCGCAACGCCGGCGAAGCCTTCCGGCGCTTCGGTCCAGGTGGTGCCGGCTGGTCCGCCGCCGAGTGCACGGTTGACCGGCAGTCCCGCTTCAGCAAAGCCGCAGCTGCCGACGGCGGGACTCGCGCCGCCGGTGTCCGCCGCCGTCGCTGCCGGGCTGAGCAGGCCGGACGTCACCAGGGTGCCCGCCGCCAGGCCTGCTGCGAGGAGGGTCCGCCGTCGGATGTTCAGGTCCTGTGACTGTGACTGTGAATGCGCCATCTCAGCCACGTCCCACCGGGGTCCAGTCGCCAAGGAAGGCTTCCTTGGTGAATGTGAGGGCATCCGCCGCTGTGAGCTGGGGATGGAACTCGTTGACGTAGGCGCCCGGTCCGCTGTTGTTGTATTCGGCGAAGCGGCCCTCGGTCCAGGCGTGGCCGCTCATGCCGGACCAGCCCTGGACGGCGATGTGGCTGCCCAGGACAGAGTCGCGGATGACGGCCATCGGGTGGGCATCCGGATCGCTGCTGGCGAACCAGGGGCGGCCCAGGCTGACGGTTCCGGGAGCGGCGTCGGAGGTGAGCGTGCTGTCCACGATCAGGAATCCGTACGGGTTGGAGTTCTTGGTGCTCGGGGCCACGATGTAGCCGTTGTTGGTGGTGCTGCCGCGATCCAGGGAGTGGATGGTGCAGCCGTCGAAGACTGCCGTGCCGCGGCCGTAAAGGAAGTCCACGTCGCCTTCGATATAGCAGTTTTTCAGGTAGGTGCGGGCGGTGTCGTCACGGCCGGTGGTGTCCGCGAGGTAGGTGTCCTGGTTGCCAAGGAACCGGGTGCCGTCGAACGTCACACGGTCTGCCACGGACCGGACCGCGAGTGCCTGGCTGCCTCCGTTGGCGGCCTCGTCGTAGGCGTTCTCCACGGTGAGGTTTCGCACCGTGGTGCCCTCGGCCAGGACGTTCAGGGTGGCACTGCCGCCCGCTCCCCAGGTGCCGCCGAAGAATTTCACGCCGTTGGCCGGGAGGTCGTAGCTGATGACGACGTCGGCCGGGTTGGCTGTGGCGCCCTGGATGGTGAGGTTGGGGCGGTCTGCCCAGATGTTCACCGATTCGCGGTAGGTTCCGGGTTTGACCGTGATGGTGCGGGGCAAGGTGCTGCCGCTGGGGACGGACCCGATCGCGGCCTGGAGGCTGCCGAAGTCGCCGGTGCCGTCCAGGGCAACGGTGATCTCCGTGGTGTTGTTCGGGGCGCTGTTCTCCAATGGCCCGGCGCCGGCGGCAACGAGCTCCGGGACCCGGGCGGCGTCGTCTTTGCTGTAGGCGTAGTACTGGGTGGGGTCAAAGGCTGCTCCGACGTTGTCCTTGCGGCCGCGGGTGCCGTTGAAGATGTTGTCCCGGTTCACCACTTCGGTGGCGGGATCCTTGGCAACGATCGGGTCCTGGACGGCGCTGAAGCTGTTGCCTTCGAGGACCACCTTGGCTGCGTTGCGGCCCATCATGCCGTACTGGCCGATGTCCTGCAGGTAGTTGTTGTAGACGTGCGCTGCGGCCGTGTTGTCGATGCTGAAGTTGCGCTGGGTGGTGTTGCGGATCCAGTTGTGGTGGATGGTCATCCGGGTCACGGCATTGGCGGTCCAGCCCACGCCCAGGGCCTTGTTGTTGTCCGCGAAGACGTTCCAGGAGTACGTGACGAGGTCGGAGTCCTTGCGGGTGTCGATCAGGCCGTCGCCCATGCGCTCGAACTTCATGTGGTCCACCCAGACGTGGTGGGTGGTGTCCAGCTGGATACCGTCGCGGTCATTCTCCGGGCTCTTGCCGTCCCAGTCGCCCGGAATGTAGGCGTCCCGGACTGTGAAGTTCCGGAAGATGACGTTTGAGACATTGATGAGCTTGAAGCCGGCGTTCACCACCTCCGCGCCCGCGCCCACACCGATGAGGCTCTTGTTGGCCGCTACCGGGATCTTGACGTAGTCAGTGGCCTTGAGCGTGCCCCGGATGAAGATGACCAGCGGCTCACTGGCCGCCGCGTAGTCCTTTAGCTCCTGAATGCTGGAGGCGGTGACGATCCTGCCGGCCTGGCCGCCGGTGGTGCCGGCCAGGCCGTAGCCGGGTAGGGAGGCGAAGCCGTCAGGCGTCTGCTTCCACATCGCTTCCGGGGTGCCGGCGGTGTCCTGGGTTGTTGCGGGAACCAGGGCCCCGTTTTGGAGGCCAGTATGGCTGGAGCCGGTACTGCCCAAGCCGGAACCGGCTGGTGCCGCGTGGGCGGCCGGGAGCGCCGTGAGGCTTCCCAGCATCACGACGGCGGTGGCCGCCCCGAGTAGTTGTCGCAAACTCATGCAAAACTCCTTTGTTTTGTGTCCGGGCAGCCTCCAGCCAGGACTTCAGTAAGGGGCGTTCAGTCAGTGATGCGTACGGAGAAGCAGGCGGGCCCGCCGCTGTGGGCGTTACTTGAGCCCGGTGGTGGCGATGCCGTTGATGAGGTACTTCTGGCCGGCAATGAAGAAACCGATGATCGGGGCGATGGACACCACGGACATGGCGAACATGGGGCCCCACATGCTTTGGCCTTCGGAATCCATAAAGGCGCGCAGCGCCAGGGGAACCGTGTAGAGGTCCTGGTTCTGGATGTAGAGCAGCGGGCCGAAGAACTCGTTCCAGGTGGAGATGAACGTGAAGATGGCGGTGGTGGCCATGGCCGGCACGCACAAGGGCATGATCACGCGCAGGAAGGTCCGGAAGGGGCCGCAGCCGTCGATCTGGGCGGCGTCGTCGAGCTCCTTGGGCAGGGCCTTCATGAACTGGACCATCAGGAAGATGAAAAACGCGTTGGTGGCCATGAAGTTCGGCACGATCAGCGGCAGGTACGTATCAAGCCAGCCCAGCTGGGAAAAGATGATGTACTGCGGCACCAGGAGCACGTGGCCGGGCAGCATCAGGGTTCCCAGCATCAGGGCGAAGAAGAGCTTGCGGCCGGTGAACTCCATCCGGGCGAAGGCGTAGGCGGCCAGGGCACAGGAGAAGATGTTTCCGATGATGGAGAACACCACCACGATCAGGGAGTTGATCAGGTAGACATGGAACGGCTGGTTCAACGCCGTCCAGCCCTGTTCGTAGTTGCTGAAGTCCCAGTTCTCCGGCCACAGCCCCAGCTGGCGGAAGATGTCGTTGCTGGGTTTGAAGGAGCTGGAGATCAGCCACAGCAGCGGGTACAGCATCACCAGGCCTACCAGGCACAGGATCAGGTGGCGGGAGAAACGGGTGCCGGGTGTGCCGGTCAAGGCATCTTCCGGCGCCACGTCCTTCTTTTGCTTGTTTTTGGTGGGTAGTTCGAGGAGAGCCATTGCGGTTGCCTTAATTGTCGTAGAAGACCCAGAACTTGGACGCGATGAAGTTGATGGCGGTGAAAATCGCAATGATCATCAACAGCAGCCACGCCATCGCGGAGGCATACCCCATCTCGAATTCGGTGAAGCCCTTTTGGTAGAGGTACAGGTTGTAGAACAGCGTGGAATCAGCCGGGCCGCCGGTGCCGCCGCTCATCACATAGCCCTGGGTGAAGGTCTGGAAGGACCCAATGAGCTGCATGATGAGGTTGAAGAAGATGATGGGGCTGATCAGCGGCAGGGTGATGTTGCGGAACTGCCGCCACCTGGAGGCACCGTCGATGGAGGCGGCCTCGTAGTACATGGCCGGGACCTGCCGCAGGCCGGCCAGGAAAATCACCATCGGCGAACCGAAGGTCCACACGTTCAGGACGATCAGGGTGCTCAACGCGAACTCGGGGTCCGTGACCCAGGCCGGTCCCTGGATGCCGAGCAGTCCCAGGAAGCCGTTCACAATACCGTCGTTGCCGAAAATGTAGCGCCACAGCATCACGATGGCCACGCTGCCGCCCAGCAGGGACGGCAGGTAGTACACGGACCGGTAGATCGACAGGCCGCTGAGGCCCCGGTTCAGGACCATGGCCACCAGCAGGGCGATGGCCAGGGAGATGGGTACGGACACGAAGGTGTAGATGAACGTGACCTTCAGCGACTGCAGGAGGCGCGGGTCCTCGAACATGGCCTGGAAGTTGGCCAGGCCCACGAAGTTCGGCTCCGTGAAGAGGTTGTAGTCCGTGAAGGCCAGGTAGAGCGAGGCGAAGAACGGGATGATCGTGAACAGCATGCCGATGAACCACGGCAGCAGGAAGAGGTAGCCGCTGCGCTGGTTGCTGCGCCTCGACAGGCCGCGTTTGGGTTTACCGCGCCCCGGTGCGGCCAGGGTGGCGGCCGCGCCGGGGGCTTGCTTGGTCAGCACTGACATGGCGCCAGGCTCCTATCTGCGTTTTTGCGTGTCCGGGCGTGGTGGCGGCTACTTGTTGATGGCCGCATTGCTTTTCTCGATGAAGGTCTTGGCGGCATCCGCGGGCGTGACGCGGCCGAACTCAACTTCGGTAGCGAGCTGCTTGAGGGTGTCAGCCACCACGCTGGCGCCCTTGGGGTAGACGTAGGCGGGCGCCAGTTCGTCCTTCTGGATGTCGGCCACCATCTGCACAAACTTCGTGTCATCCGCGCCGAGCTTGGGCATGATTGCTTCGGTCACCTCGGGGTTGATTGGCACGCCGCGCTGCGTCAGGGTCTCAGCGGCGCCGTCAACATCGTTGATCAGGAAGTTCAGCAGCTTGGCGGCTTCCTTGGGGTGCTTGGACTTGGCGGCAACGGACCAGAGCATGCTGGGATCGGCTGAGTAGCCGCGGCGCTTCTCCGTGGTTTCGCCGGGCATGCGGAGCAGGACCAGGTTCCCGCCGGATGCTTCGTTGTAGCCGCGGAAGTTGTTGATGGGGATGATCTGGGAAGCCACCGTTCCCTTGGCGAGGTAGGACTGCGCCGGCGAGCCGCCGATCTGTTCGAAAAATCCGGCCGGCGGGTAGCCGCCGGCGTTGCGCAGGTCCACGCTGTACTGGAACCACTCGCGGATGGTGTCCTCGCTGACGCCGAGCTTGTTGTCCTTGGTGTAGAAGTCCTCGCCGCGCTGCCGGGCCAACAGGATGGGGCCGGTCTCCGTGGCCACGTCGTAGCCGGCTCCGTAAATCTTTCCGCCGGTCTTCTGCGTCACCTCGGTGGCGAACTTGGCGTAGTCCTCCCAGCTCCAGGTCTTGTCGTCCGGGATGGTCACGCCTGCCTGGTCCGTGATGGTCTTGTTGACCACCATGCCGATCAGGTTGACTCCGGTGGCCAGGCCGTACAGTTTGCCGTCGACTTCGCCGCGGCTTTGGATCGTCGCCGGAATCTTGTCGAGGTTGATCTCGGACAGCGACTTCAGGTCTGCCAGCGTGCCGCGCTGGGCGTATTCCAGCAGGGTCCGGTTGGCCATGTTCAGTACATCCGGGGGATTGCCGCCGGCGAAGCGGGTGGCCAGCTTGTCGGCGTAGGGCCCGCTGTCCTGGTATTCGCTCTTGACCGTGATGCCCGGGTTCTTCTGTTCGAAGATCTTGATCGCGGCATCCGTCATCTTGGCGCGGTTGGAATCACCCCAGTACACGAAGTTCAGCTCGACGTTGCCGCCGGAGGACGGGGAGGTGGCCCCTCCACAGCCGCTCAGGGCCAAACCGGCCGCGGTCAGTGCAGCACCCAGGATGATCCTGCGCGGAATCGGGGTGCTCGTGGTCTTCTTCATCGAATGACGCCTCTCTAGCGGGGGTGTGTCGGGCTTGTTCCGGCTACGTGCCAATTCCAGTTGAAAGGAAACTTTCTGGTACGGCTCCAGCGTTCGGAACATCAGGTGACGGTGAATTTAGGGAACAACTGCTAAAAAACTTGTGAGTAAACGATTTCTAGCAAGAAAACCCTGTGACTGTCAACACAATTTTGAAAGTCCACTGAACGGAGATTGCAGAAACTTTCTGTACTACTTGCCGAAGATTTCTGACATGGCTATGCTGATCCACACATCCCGGACACGCCACCCAACCAGGAGGTCTGCTTGGCCATCCACACCCCGCCGTCGGCTGCGGCCCCCGGTGTTGCGGACCCGGTCCCGACACTCGCCACCCACTGCACCGGACGGGAGCAGCCCGCTACCAGTGCGCCCAGGCCCTACCTCCACCCGGTCCGGTCCCTCGGCGGCGCCACCGTCACGGAAGCAGCGCCGGCCGACCATCCTCACCACCTGGGACTGTCCGTCGCCTTCTCCGACGTCAACGGAATCAATTTCTGGGGCGGTTCCACCTTCACTGCCGCCAGCGGTCCCATGCTTCTGGCCAACCACGGAACGCAGGTGCTGCAGGGCTGGAAGTCAACCGCAGGGAGGGAGCCAGCCGGGGACACCGGCGGGAACGCCGCCTGGGTCACCGGCAGCGAATCCGGCCGCGTCTCCTGGCGGTCGGAGTCAGGTGGCGAACTTGCCGTCGAGCAGCGGCACCTGGAGTACTTTGCCCATCCGGAGCCCGGCACATGGAGCCTCTCACTGTCCTCGGTGATCCGACCGGCGGCGACCGTGGAGCAGCTGGAGGTGTCGTCGTCGGCCGTGAAAGGCCGGGCAGGCGCCGGATACGGCGGGATCTTCTGGCGGTTTCCCCAAGGCAGCGCTGACCCGCTGGTCCTGTCCGACGCCGGCAGCGGCGCCGACGCCGCCCATGGTTCGCGCTCGCCCTGGCTTTCGGTCAGCATGCGGATCGACGGCGGTCCCGTCAGCGTTGTGCTTGCCCAGGACCCGGAACGCCCGCTCCCGTGGTTCATCCGGGCGGGAGGCTACCTGGGGGCCGGACCCGCAGTGGCCTGGTCCGAACCTGCGCACGCAGACCACAACACTCCGCTCAGGCTGGGCCTGCACGCCGTCATCCACGACGGTGCGGTGCAGACTCCCGCCCGCGCCCTCGAACTTCTCCACCAGCACCCCCGACTCAGCCGCCCCGGCTCAACCGACAGGACATCATGACAACGCGGCCTCCCATCCCCGTCTACACCAACCCCATCCTCAACGGCGACTGGCCTGACCCGGATGCCGTACAGGTGGGCGGCACCTACTACTTCATCGCGTCGAGCTTCAACAGGGTGCCGGGGCTGCCCGTGCTGAAGTCCCGGAACCTCGTGGACTGGGAACATGCCGGCCACGCCCTTCCCGAACTGCCCCAGGGCAGCCACTACTCCCTGGTGCGCCACGGCAGCGGAGTCTGGGCACCGGCCCTCCGGTACCACGACGGCCGCTTCTGGATCTTCTACCCGGACCCGGACCACGGCATTTTCGTCCTGAGCGCCGAGCGGGCAGAAGGACCGTGGAGTGCCCCGCACCTGCTCTACGCCGGCCGCGGCATCATCGATCCCTGCCCGCTGTGGGATGAGGACGGCGATGCCTACCTGGTCCATGGCTGGGCGCACAGCCGGGTTGGTGTCAAGAACCGCCTCACGGTGCACCGGATGAGCCCCGATGCGAGCCGGCTCCTGGACCACGGAACCCACGTGATCAACGGTGCAGACCTCCCGGGCTACACCACCCTGGAAGGGCCGAAGTTCTACAAGCGGGACGGCTGGTACTGGATCTTCGCCCCGGCCGGCGGCGTGGCTACGGGCTGGCAGTCGGTCTTCCGCTCACGGTCGCCGTTCGGCCCGTACGAGGGACGAAAAGTGCTGGAGCAGGGGAACTCTGACGTTAACGGCCCGCACCAGGGCGCCTGGGTCACCACGCCGACGGGCCAGGACTGGTTCCTGCACTTCCAGGACCGCGGCCCCTACGGCCGGGTGGTCCACCTCCAGCCCATGGGGTGGGGCGAGGACGGCTGGCCGTGGATGGGAACTCCCGCGGACGACGGCGGCCCTGGCACTCCGGTGGCCAGCCACCCTTATCCGGTGGGAACCTCGCCGAAGGACGTGGCGCCGCCTGCGAGCGACAGCTTCGACTCGCCATGGCTGGGGCCGCAATGGCATTGGCAGGCGAATCCGCGCGAGTCCTGGTCCTTCCAGGGCGGGGGAGGGCAGCTCGTCCTGCGCCCGCAGGCCAACGATCCGGTCAACCTGCGTGAACTGCCCAACGTGCTGGGCCAGATCCTGCCCGGCACCCCGTCAACCTTCACCACCACGCTGGAACTGGACGATGTTCCGGTGGGCACCCGGGCCGGCGTCGTGGTTTTGGGGCAGAAGTACGCCTGGCTGGGGATTATCCGGACCGCCGACGGATTTGTGCTGGGAAGCGGTACCGGCGGGGAAGGCCCGCATGAGGAGCGGCCCGGACGCCACGTGCCCCTGGACAGCGCAAGGATCGAGCTTCAGATCCGGACAGACGGAAAACCGCGCTCCACCTTCGCCTGGCGGACCGGGCCGGGCGAGCCGTGGGAAGTCCAGGGCTGGAATTTCGAGGCGGTAGAGGGCAAGTGGATCGGCGCTGAACTGGGCATATTCACCGCGTCCCCGCTGGGTTCGCAGGAAGGCGGCAGTGTTATCGTTGGACCCGTGCGGGTCGAGACTGCGCCGGTCCGCCGGGCAGTTGTGCCGCACTTTGCCGCCACCGCTTCCAGATGATCGCAAGGACCCAGCCGTTGACCGCCACGCCGCGCCCCAAGATCGCAGATGTGGCCGCAGCGGCAGGCGTCTCCGTTCCCACCGTGTCGAAAGTGCTCAACGGCCGTTCGCACGTCTCCGAGGCCACCCGGGCCAAGGTGCGCCAAGCCCTGGAGGAGCTCGATTACACCAAGCGGAACGCCCCGGCTGACCAGCCGGGACTGCTCCAATTAGTGGTCAACAACTTCGACTCGCCCTGGGTGCTGGAAATCATGGAAGGCGCCGAGGCTGCTGCGGCCCGCCTGGGCTATTCGATTGTGTACACGCGGGCAGAACACGCCACCGCCGAGAACTGGCGGAAGCTCCGGGAATCCTCGGCCAACCGGCTCGCCGGCGTGGTGCTGCTGGCTCCGCGCCGCGGCTCGCGGCTGGTCACCACACTGCGGAGCCTCAACATCCCCGCGGTAGCGGTGGATCCGGAAAGAACCGAGGGGCTCACCATCCCCAGCGTCAGCCCGGCGTCGTTCTCCGGAGCGCTCGCCGCAGTGGGCCACCTGCTGGAACTGGGCCACCGCCGGATCGGCATCATCACCGGCCGGGGGCACGGTTCCGGACACAGCCGTGCGCGGTACGCGGCATACGCTGCCGCCCTGCATGAAGCGGGGTTGCCGGTCCTGCCTGAACTGGTGCGCGACGGCGACTTCAGCATCGAGTCCGGCGTCCGCCACGGCGGGGACCTCCTGGACCTGCCGGAGCCTCCCACCGCGATCTTTGCCGCCAACGACCTCCAGGCGCTGGGTGTCATGAACGCAGCCGCCGGGCGCTCGCTGAAGATTCCGGGGGATATCAGCATTGTGGGCTTCGACGACATTGCGCAGGCTGCGCTGATGTCTCCGCCGCTGACCACCGTCCGCCAGCCGCTGGCGCAGTTGGCGTCCATGGCCGTGGGCATCGTGGTGGAACAGCTCGAGCAGCAGGGGCCGGCGGTTCCGGCTGCACTGGAAGTTGCCACCGAACTGGTGGTCCGCGGCACTACCGCCCCGCCGCGGGTGCTGTAGCCGGGTCTCGACAGGCTCGACGGCCGGACGGCTACTGCGCCTCGAGCACCAGGTTCTTGAGGTCGTCCAGGGTCTGCTGCATGTGCGCGTCCATGGCTTCGCGGGAGCGGGAGGGGTCGCGGGACTCCAGCGCCTCCGCGATGTTCTGGTGGTGACCGATCGCGTGTACCTGGATTTCGCGCACCGCTGACGTTTCAGTGCGGCGCTTTTCCAGCACCCGGTGCAGCGGCTCGAACAGGACAGCCACAAAGACGTTTTCCGAGGCGTGCAGGATCAGGTCGTGGAATGCCAGGTCCGCCTCCACAAACGCGGCAACATCGTTGACCTCGTGGGCGGCGCGCATGGCGGCCACAAAGCCGTAGAGCGTCTGGACGTCAGCGTCGCCGATCCGGCCAGCCGCAAGTTCGCAGGCCCCGGTCTCCAGCATGCGGCGTAGTTCGATGAGCTGCACCGAGGCCTCGGCCTCGTTCTTCCCCTCCGAGGCCGCGCGAAGGACGGCCTCCAGTGAAGCCCAGCGGTTCAGCGGGTTCACGAAGGTGCCGCGGCCGCGCTCAACGCTGAGGATCCGCTGCGCCTCGAGGGTCTTCATGGCCTCGCGCACAGTCATCCGGCTGACTTCGTGCGCGGCGCTGAGTTCCAGTTCGCCGGGCACACTGGCCCCGGGCGGGAATTCCCCCGCGATGATGCGGTCCAGAAGCTCGTCGGCGACTACGCCTACCAGTGATTTCCGTGCCATTTTCCCCCGTTCAAGCCATGTGGCCGATATGTCAGACAAGTCTACTTGCGCGTTTGTATGTCCTATGCCACACTAAATTCAAATGTTAGATGTCAGACATCTTACAGATATCCACATCGCCACCGATTACACCCACAATGGAGTGCAGCATGACGCTTGAAGCAGAAGTCCTGGCCGCCTTTCCGGCCGAAGTCCGGATCCCTGCAGCGATGGTGGCCGACGCCGTCGCCGCGTCCAGCGCCGAGTCGCCCCGCATGCTGGTGGTCCTCGACGACGACCCCACCGGAACGCAGTCCGTTGCGGACCTGCCCGTCCTCACCCGCTGGGACGTCGAAGACTTCATCTGGGCCTTTGGCCAGGCCAAGCCCGCCGTCTACGTGCTGACCAATACGCGCAGCCTGGACCCCGCCGAAGCCGCCGCCCGCAACGAGGAAGTGGTCCGCAACGCGCTCGCCGCCGCCGGTTCCGGCATTGATTCAGGCCTCCGGCTCGGCTTCGTGAGCCGCAGCGACTCCACCCTCCGCGGCCACTACCCGCTCGAACCCGACGTCATCGCGGCCACCGTGGCCGAGGTCAGCGGAGAAGCAACCGACGGCGTGGTCCTGGTCCCGGCGTTCCCCGACGCCGGACGCGTGACCATCGGCGGCGTGCATTACATGCGCGGCACCGGAGAGGACGCCGGCAAGCTGACGCCCGTGGCCGAGACCGAATTCGCCAAGGACGCCACGTTCGGCTTCGCCAACTCGGACATGGCCAAGTACGTGGAGGAGAAGTCCCGGGGACGCTTCGCCGCAGAGTCCGTGATCGTGCTGGACCTGAACGTCATCCGCGCCTCGACCGATCCGCAGGTCACTGCCAACGCCATCGCCGATGCCATTGCGCCCGCGACGAACTCCACCCCGATCGTCGTGGACATCGTCACCGAGAACGACCTCCGCGCCCTGTCCCTGGGCCTGGAAGAAGCCGAACGGCGCGGCAAGAAGCTGCTCTACCGTGTGGGCCCGCCGTTTGGACGTGCCCGGATCGGCCAGGAAATCCGCGCCGAGCTCAGCGGCGCCGAAGCCTACGCCGGCAACACTCCGTCCACCGCGGGCGGCCTGATCGTGGTGGGCTCCCACGTTGGCGTCACTACCCGCCAGCTCAAGGCCCTCACCGAACAGCACAGTGCCGCACGCATTGTGGAAATCGACGTCGAGAAGCTGCTGGGCGACGCTGCGGACTCCTACCTTGACCAGACCGTGGACACCGTCGTGGAGGCGTTGCGCGGCGGGGACGTCATCGTCCACACCAGCCGCCTGCTGATCAAGACCGACAGCCCCGCAGACAGCCTGCGGATCGCGCGCACAGTGTCCGCCGCCGTCGTCGCCGTAGTGAACCGGACGCTCAAGACCTTCCCGCCGCGCTTTGTCATCGCCAAGGGCGGCATCACGTCCTCCGACGTCGCCGCGCACGGCCTGGAAATCCGGCACGCCATTGTCCGCGGGCCCATGCTGCCGGGCATCGTCTCTCTTTGGGAACCGGTGGACGGCCCCGCCAAGGGCATCCCGTACATCGTGTTCGCCGGAAACGTGGGCGACGACCAGTCGCTCGCCGACGTCACCCGCAAGCTCAGCAACACTTTCTAATCCCCACCGGCTCCATCCCGAAGTTTTCAAAGGAGAACACCATGACCAGCAACTACACCATCACCGTCCTGGGCCTTGGCGCCATGGGCCTGCCCATGGCCACCCGCCTGGCCAGCGAGCTCACCGTCCACGGCTTCGACATCGCCGAGCCGCGCCTGAAGCTCGCCGAAGAAGCCGGCATCCGCACCTTCGCCTCCGCCCGGGAAGCCTCCAAGGGCGCCGACGCCCTGCTCCTGGCAGTACGCAACGGCGAGCAGCTCAACGATGTCCTCTTCGGCGAAAACGGCGTGGCCTCCGTGCTGGAGCCGGGCGCCGTCGTCATCCTGGGCAGCACCGTGGGCACCGAAGCCATCCCCGCCACCGTGGCCCGCCTCGCCGAATTCGGCGTCGAGCTCGTGGACGCGCCGCTGTCCGGCGGCCCCAAGCGCGCCGGCGAAGGCGACCTGCTGATCGTGGTCGGCGCGTCCCACGAAGCCCAGGAGAAGGCCCGCCCCGCGCTGGAACTCCTCGCTTCCACCCTGACCGTGGTGGGCGACAAGCCCGGCGACGGCCAGGCCCTCAAGACCGTCAACCAGCTCCTGTGCGGCGTCCACATCGCCGCCGCTGCCGAGGCCCTGGCACTGGCCGACGCCCTGGGCCTGGACCAGGAGAAGACCCTCAAAGCCCTCGAGGCCGGTGCCGCGGGTTCGTTTATGCTCTCCAACCGCGGCCCGCGCATCCTCGAGGCCTACACCGAGGAAGGCGCCGAGGTCCTGTCCCGCCTGGACATCTTCGTCAAGGACATGGGCATCGTGGGCAAAGCCACCCGCGCTGCCGGACTCGCGGCCCCCGTTGCCGCAGCGGCCGAGCAGCTGTACCTCCTGGGCCAGGCCCAGGGCCTCGCCGCCGCTGACGACTCCGCCGTCATCAAGGTAGTCGCGCCCACCAGGCGCACAGCCTAAGCACCAGTGCTGCACCACCGCTAAAGCACCTCCCCGTAAAGCCCGACGACGGCGGTCCCCCCTCCGCCGTCGTCGTACCTCCCAGCGTTCCCTTTAAGAGCGTTCCCCAACAGAAACAGTTAGCGCCTGATTGCCCGTCTTCTGGAAGACTGGCTCGTCAAAGGAGACACCGTCATGAACCACCTGATGAACCCCCTGATAGTGCGGGCGGCCGACGCCCCCGCCATCAAACCGGCAGTAGAACTAGGCACACCTCTGCTGCTCACCATTGCCGCCGTTGGCATCGCCATCCTGCTGGTGATGATCATCCGCTTCAAGATCCAGGCCTTCGTGGCGCTGCTGACCGTCAGCATCCTGGTGGCCGTGGCTTCCCAGATCCCGCTCAAGGACGTCTTCACGGTGGTGGCCACCGGAGTGGGCGGCACCATGGGCAAGGTAGCCCTGCTGATTGCGCTCGGCGCCGTCCTGGGCCGGATGATCGAAGTTTCCGGCGGCGTCCAGTCGCTGGCCGCGCACTTCACGGAGAAGCTCGGCGCCAAGCGGGTTGCGGTGGCCCTGACCGCCGTCGGCTTCCTGGTTGCCATTCCGGTGTTCTTCGAGGTGGGCATCATTGTGCTGGTCCCCATCGTCTACGCCTTCGCCAAGATCGCCAACGTCCACCCGGTCAAGTTCGGCCTGCCCATGGCGGGCATCATGCTCTCCATCCACGTTGCTGTCCCGCCGCACCCGGGCATCGTCGCCGGCGCCGGTGTGTTCGGTGCCGACATCGGCCTGATCACCCTCATCTCGCTGCTGATCTGCGTCCCGCTCGGCTTCCTGTCCTACTGGGTTGCCGGCATCATGAACCGTAAAGAATACGAGCTCCTCCCGGGCGTCAAGGCACAGGTGGACGAATTCGGTTCCGACTCCCTGGTCAAGGTCGGCCACGACGGCCCCGGAGCCGTCGGCATCGCCCCGCCGCGTCCGGCCCTGATCATCTTCCTCATCGCCGCCCCGATCGTGCAGATCCTGATCGGTACCCTGGGCACGCTCACCATCCCCAAGGACAATTCCTGGTACGGCCTCGCTGCGTTCATCGGCAACCCGTTCTTCGCCCTGCTGGTGGCTGTTGCCCTGTCCTTCTTCCTGCTGGCTGTCCGCCGCAACTGGTCCCTCAAGGAAACCGGCGAGATCTTCGAAGGCGCACTGCCTCCCATCGCCTCCATCCTGATGGTGGTCGCTGCCGGCGGTGTGTTCGGTGAGGTGCTCCGCACGTCCGGAATCGGTGCCGCGCTGTCGCAGACCCTGGACCACCTTGGCCTGCCGGTCATTGTGCTCGGTTTCGTGATCTCCCTGGCACTGCGCGCAGCCCAGGGTTCGGCAACCGTCGCCATCGTCACCACCACCGGCCTGCTGACGTCGGCCGTGATGGAAGGCGGCTACTCGCCGGCCCAGATCGCCATCATCGTGATCGCTATCGGCTTCGGCTCCCTGGGCCTGTCCCACGTGACCGACGCCGGCTTCTGGACTGTGGTGCGCTACTACGGCCTCACCGTTTCCGACGGCCTCAAGACCTGGACCGTGCTGACCACCATCCTGGGCCTGGCCGGCTTTATCCTCACCTTTGTCGCCTGGATCCTGGTGGGAGGCCTGGGCGTCTGATGCGCACCCGACTCGACCACCTCGTCACCTCCGCCCTCCAGCAGGGCTCCGCCGTTCCGGCGTTCACGTGCTACGACTTCACCACAGCGCTGGCCGTTGTGGGCGCTGCCGAGGACGCAGGCCATGGGGTCATCCTGCTGGTGGCCCCCAAGACGGCCGCCACGGCCAACGGCCTGCGGCTGATCGCCGCGCTCCGCGGCCTGGCAGACGCCGCGTCCGTCCCGGTGGCGGTCCAGCTGGACCACGCGTCGGACCTCGCAGTGATGGCCGACGCCGTGGCCGCTGGGGCGGATTCGGTCCTCGCGGACGGCTCCTCCCTTCCGTATGAGGACAACATTGCGCTGGTCCTCGCGGCCCGTGAGGCGCTGGGTGCCGACGTAGTGCTTGAGGCGGAACTCGGCGGCCTGGCCGGCGACGAGGACCGGGCCTTCGGCGCGGACGACGCCGGAGTGGCGGTGGCCGGCCTGACCGATTCCGCCCAGGTGGAGGACTTCGTGGCCCGGACCGGCGCACAGCTGTTGGCCGTGGCCGTGGGCAACGTCCACGGTAAGTACAAGGGCGAGCCGCAGCTGCGCTGGGATGTCCTGCAGGACATCGCCGTGCGGACCCACATCCCGCTGGTGCTCCATGGCGCGTCCGGCATTCCGGCCGGCGAGTTGGTCAAGGCCGCCGCAATGAACGTGGGCAAGGTCAACTTCAACACCGAGCTCCGCACCGGTGTGCTGTCCACGCTCCAGGACCAGCTGCCGGCGCACCGGGCCGACGGCGAAAACCTGCAGGGCCTCCTGGGCCACTGGAACACCTCGGCCAGGGAGTTCGCAACCGCCGCGCTGGGCATGCTCACGCGCTGATTTTCCGGACCTGATGAACGGGTCAGCGCAGGGGAGGGAGGCTAGGATCAGCACATGATCCTGGCCTCCCTCCTTTTTGCGTTCCTTGCCGCAGCCCTGCACGTCTACATCTTCACGATGGAATCGCTCACCTGGACCAGGCCCGCCACCTGGAAACGCTTCGGCGTCGCTTCACAGGTCGACGCCGAAACCACCAAACCCCTCGCCTACAACCAAGGTTTCTACAACCTGTTCCTGGCCATCGGGGCGTTCATCGGTACCGGCTGCGTGGCGTTCGCCGCCGCGGGGTCGGCGCCGTCCGTAGCCGGCTGGACCCTGCTCTTCAGTTGCTGCGGATCCATGCTGCTGGCCGCCGTGGTGCTCGCCCTGAGCGGGAAAAAGTACCTCCGCGCAGCCGCCACCCAGGGCGCCACGCCGCTGCTCGCCGTCGTACTGGGGCTCGTGGCGCTGAACCTGTAACGCACGATCTCCAGCGCGGCACCTTGCCGCAGCCGGACCGTCCGGGCGGAGAATGTAGGTAACAACAACATCCGGCGCTTGTAGGGACCGTACGTGAGTGGTGTGCAGGAGCAGGGGGCAACCCCGCAACACGGACCTGTTGGTCGGCGCGACGCTGAACGCGACCTGGTCATCGACCTCGTCCGGTTCTTCTGCCTGGCACTGGTGGTAGTGGGGCACTGCATGATGGTCAGCCCGGTCCTGCACCGGGACGGCACCGTCACCACCGAAAACACCCTCACGTCGCAGGGCTGGTTCGTACCCGTCATCTGGATTTTTATGGTGATGCCGCTGTTCTTCGTGACAGGCGGAACCACCGGCCTGCAGTCCTGGCAGCGGCTCAAGGTCCGGGGCGGCACCGGCTTCGAGTTCGCCCAGGCCCGACTGCTCCGCCTGGTCCGGCCGGCGGCGGCGCTGTTGGCCTGCATGTTCCTGGGTCTGTGGGCGGCCCTGCTGCTGGGCGTTGACCCCCAGGTGATCCAGCTGATGACCGCCGGCGCGGGCATGCCGCTGTGGTTCCTGGCCGCGTATCTCGCCGCGCAGCTGAACATTCCCCTGCTGGCCCGCTTCCATGACCGTGCGCCCTGGCTGACGGTGGGGGCGCTGGCCGGGCTGGTGGTGGCCGTGGAGTGCTTCCGCGGCGTCCTGCCCCTCTTGGCCTACGCCAACCTGGTGTTCCTGTGGTGCGCAGTGCAGCAGCTGGGTTTCCTGATGGCGGACGGCCACTTTACCCGGGTGTCCCGGTCCGCCTTGGTGGGGCTGGTCGTCGCGGCCAACCTGCTGTTGGGCGTGGTGACGGGGCTGGGCCTGTATTCCGGGGACATGCTGGTGAACCTGAACCCGCCCAACCTCTGCCTGCTGCTGCTGGGCGTATCGCAGGCGGCCTTCCTCCAGCTGGTCCGCCCCGGGCTCGGCTGGGTTGCGGGGGTGCGCTGGGTCAGTGCGCTGGTGTCTGTCGCCGGGCGCCGGTCCATGACGGTCTATCTCTGGCACCTTCCCTTGCTGGTGGGGATGTCAGGGCTCCTGCTGCTCACCGACTTCCCCAAGCCGGCCGCCGGAAGCGCTGGATGGTGGTGGGCGCGGCCGCTGGTGCTCCTGGGCGTGGTTGCACTGCTGCTTCCCGTCCTGGCCGCCTTCGGGCGGCTGGAGGAACGTCCGACGGCGTCACTCCACACCCGGGGCCGGCCCGCCGGTGCGGTGGTGACCGCCGCCGTCGTGGTCTTCATTCCGGTGACCGATGCCGCCTTCAACGGCCTCACGCTGGGCCTCCTGGGCGGGGGAGCAGCATGCTTCGCGCTCGCCGTGCTGCTGCTGGGCAGGATGCCGGAGCGGGTGCCGGAGCAGCCCCGGGCGGCCCGCGGCGGACTGTCCGGCGGGCAGGAGGGCGGGCCATTGCCAGCAGGGCCAAGTAGTGCCAGTGTCGAACCATGACCGAGAACATGATTTCCACCGAGGACGAATTCAGCCCCGACGTTTCACTGGCGCGGAACGACGCACACCACTGCTACGAGCTGCGGGTCGGCGGGAAGGTGGCTGTGCAGTCCTTTTTCCGGGACCGGCCGGGGCATATAGATTTCACCCACACGGAGACGGCCGAGGAGTTCAAGGGCCAGGGCCTGGGCAAGGTGCTGGCGCATTTCGCGCTGGATGACGTGGTGGCCTCGGGGAAACGGATCATCCCGCATTGCCCCTTCATTTCCGGCTACCTCCGCCAGCATGAGGGGTACGAACAGTACATCGACTGGCCGGAGGACGTTTAGTCGAATTTCTTGGGCGAGCTGGTTAATCGAAGTGGGTGAACGGTTCCTGGCTGGAGATTGAGGCGACCAGGTTCTCCGCCAGGGTCCGGAGCTTCTGGTTCCTGCCGCTGGAGGCCCTGACCAGAATGGCCATGGCCTCCTCCTGCGAGCAGCGGTTCTGGCCCATGATGATGCCGGCGGCGAGGTCGATCGCCGTCCGGGATTCCATGGCTGCCCTGAGGTCCGCCGCCAGCTGCTGGCCGGCGGCAACACGCACTGCCAGCCGAAGCGAACTCTGGGCATGGGCGGCGAACAGCTCCGCGTTGCTGATGGACTCTGACCCGAAGGCGTTCACTTCCGGGGCGAAAATATTCAAGGCTGCCCTGGAGTCCTCGTCCAGGGTCAGGGGAACGGCCAGGACGCTGAGCTGGCCCATGTCTGCGATGGCCTGCCCGTATTCGGGCCAGCGTGTGTCGTGCCGGGTGTCAGGGACGAGGACCGTGGTGCCGCTGTTCATGGCCTGCAGGCACGGTCCGGCGCCATGGTTCTGCTGGATCTCGTCCATCAGCCGGGCCTGCGGATCACTCCAGGCCGCTGTAGTGGTCCGACGCTGCCGGCTGAGCGTCACAGCGCAGACCACAGGGAGCTCCATTGCTTCGGAGAGGGCACGGGCCGAGTAGTCGCAGAATTCGTGCAGGAATTCGTTGACGTCCCGGCTGTCGACTACCAGGTTCTGGAGTTGTTCAGCCACGGCGTCGTCGGCGCGGCTCTGCGCCTCAAACGCTGACTTGTCCATAGCCTCAGTTTAGGCCTGACCCCATGAAAAAGGTGGGTTCCAGGGGTCCTCGCCCAGCGTTGGTCAAGCCGCCGCGCCGTCATTCAACTACGCAGTATTGTGAGCTGCTCAACATTTTTATAAAGTCGATGGTGGGCCATGCAGTGTGCCCGCGGGCACCTATGCGGAGATCGCCATGAGCCACAAACTTTCCCATCACAAGCTTCGGATTGTTGTCCACGTTGATGTGGACCGCGGAAACATCAGCGTTGATGTCGGAGGCTGCCTGACGCAGAACAATTTTCCGGCGCTGCTGCACCTGCTCCTCCGGGCGCAGCGCCTCGCCTCCGCCCCCCAGATAGCCCTGGACCTGCGGCACGCCATCCACCTTGACGCCGGCGTCCTGGCACATCTTCGCCACATCGCCAGTCCTGGCTCGCACCGATCAGGGCAGCATGCGGCCATCCATCACGCAATGGGGCTTGCTGCTGCTGCGGCGCTGGAGGAGGTCGACGACTTCCGCCTGTCGCTGCTCGAGCCGGTCTACCTGCCGGTGTGCCCCATCCATTCGGCCGCCGACTTCGAAGCGGCGCGCCGGGACGCTGCCGACGCCGCGGTGGTTGGCCACCCCAGCCAGCCCACCGACCCCGTCCATCCGGTGCGTCCGTCCCGCGCCGCGGCAACCAAACGCTCCCGGCGCGAACATGCAGCTAAAGCCCTCCGCGTCCATCATTGAGGGCCTTGTCTGCACGTTCGCGCGGGCATTTTGCCCCTGATCGGCGACGTGCGCCAGTCAATGACGCGTTCGGGACCCCTAATGTGCCCGCATTCCCGCGGTTTCGATAAATAGGTCACAAAAGTTTGACGAAAAGGCATGCCTAAGTAAGGCTTGCCTTGCTAAAGACCCCCAACGTCAAAACTAAGGATGACCACCGTGCCGCTGCTGCCCCGTGTCGATGAGATGTACGTGGATGAGAACCAGGTGGGCCATGCCCTGCCCGGACAGGATTTTGGCTCCCGCGTGGAGCTTGCCCTCGCCGCCACCAACCATCTGTTCAACACCCGGAACTCCAACCGTTACGTGGCGCAGGTGCTGCAGGGCGTCAACGCAGTTGCCACCAAACTGGACCGCACCGCCCGGCCGTTCACCGGCGTCGGACCTGCCGAAATGAAGGCGCGCATCGGTGCCGTGGACCTGGACCGCCCGCTCCCGGACACCGCCGCTGCCCTCGAGGAGCTCGAGTCCGTCTACCTCCGGGATGCCATCTACTTCCACGATGCCAAGTACGCCGCCCACCTGAACTGCCCGGTGGTGATCCCGGCGCTGGTGGGGGAGGCCATCCTCTCCGCGGTGAACTCCTCGATGGACACCTGGGACCAGAGTGCAGGCGCCACCATGATCGAGCGCCGGCTCATCGACTGGACCGCCGAGCGGCTGCAGCTGGGGGCGGCTGCCGACGGCGTGTTCACTTCCGGCGGCAGCCAGTCCAACCTGCAGGCCCTGCTGATCGCCCGCAACCACGCCGTGGCGGGCCTGCGCCAGGAACCGGCCAACACCGGACTCCGGCTGCCCGCCCTGCTTGAAAAGCTGCGCATTTTCACGTCCGCGGACAGCCATTTCAGCATCCAGAAATCCGCATCGATGCTCGGTATGGGTTTCGACGCCGTCATCTCCGTCCCGTGCGCCGCTGACCACAAAATGGACCCTGCCGCCCTCGCCGAGGCCATGGCGGAAGCGCACGACGCCGGGCTGGTGCCGATGGCGGTTGTGGCCACCGCCGGAACCACTGACTTCGGCGCCGTGGACCCGCTCGCGGAGCTCGCGGCACTGGCCCGCGCCTACGGCGCGTGGTTCCACATTGATGCCGCGTATGGCGGCGGGCTGATGGTTTCGAACCGCTACCGCCACCTGCTGGACGGCACGCGGCTGGCCGATTCCGTCACCGTGGATTTCCACAAAACGTTCTTCCAGCCCGTCAGCTCCAGCGCCCTGCTGGTCCGGGACCGCGCCATGCTGCGGCACGTCACCTACTACGCGGACTACCTGAACCCGGAAAGCGCCGCCCTGGCCGAGATCCCCAACCAGGTGGACAAGAGCATCCAAACCACCCGGCGCTTTGACGCGCTCAAGCTGTGGCTGACCCTGCGCATCATGGGCGCGGACGCGGTCGGCGCCCTGTTTGACGAGGCCATCGACCTTGCCACCCGCGTGGGGTCCGTGCTGGCGGCCGACGACGACTTCGAGCTCGCCGCCGACCCTCAGCTCAGCACGCTGGTCTTCCGGTACCGGCCGCATGTCTCTGGTTCTGTGTCTGGTGCTGATGCTGGTGCTGGTGCTGGAGCGCTTGCCGACAGCGGCGGTCGGCTCTCCGAGGACGCGGCCGACGCCCTCAACCCGGCCATCCGCGCGGCGGTCTTCGCCTCCGGCCAGGCCGTGGTGGCCGGCACCAAGGTAGCTGGTCGGCACTACCTGAAGTTCACCCTCCTCAACGCCGAAGCAACGCTGGGGGACATCAGGGAGATCATCGAACTGCTCCGCCGCACCGGCGCGCAGCTGCTGGCCAACACCGCCACGACGGGAGCATCCGCATGAGCACCCCGGACTTTGGCACTTCTGCAGAACCGCGCATTTACGACTTCGCCGGCATCGGCGTCGGGCCCTTCAACCTGGGCCTCGCCGCCCTCAGCGAGCCGGTGGACGGCCTGGACGGCGTCTTCCTGGAACAGCGGGAATCCTTCGACTGGCACCCCGGCATGATGCTGGAGCCGGCCCACCTCCAGGTGCCGTTTATGGCTGACCTGGTGACTCTGGCCGACCCCACCTCGCCGTATTCGTTCCTGAACTTCCTCAAGCAGACCGGACGCCTCTACCGGTTCTACATCCGCGAGAACTTCTATCCGCTGCGCGCTGAATACAACCAGTACTGCCAGTGGGTGGCCGGCCAGCTCCGGTCCGTCCGTTTTAGCACGGCTGTGCTGGATGTAACGTACGACGCCGGCGTGTACCGCCTTTCGCTGCAGGGTCCGGAGGGGCCAGAGGTGCTGCTGGCGCGGCGCCTGGTGCTGGGCACGGGCACCTCGCCCTATATGCCGGCGTCCTGTGACGGAATAGTCGACGCGGCGGCCAACGGCGGGGGACTTGTCCTCCACAACGCCGAATACCTGTCGAGGAAGAGTGAGCTGCAGACCAAACGCAGCATCACCATCGTAGGCAGCGGCCAGAGCGCCGCCGAAATCTACTACGAGCTCCTGCAGGACATCGACACGTTCGGGTACCAGCTGAACTGGGTCACCCGGTCCGGCCGGTTCTTCCCGCTGGAGTACACCAAGCTCACGCTGGAGATGACCTCGCCGGAATACGTGGACTACTTCCACGGGCTGCCGCAGGACCAGCGCGACGGCCTGATCAAGAGCCAGAAGAACCTCTACAAGGGCATCAACTCCGAGCTGATCGACGCCATCTACGACCTCCTGTACACCAAGAGCCTCTCCGGCATGGTGGACACCCAGCTCCTCACGCACTCATCGCTCACCGGCGCCGCGTGGGATCCGGCCGCCGGTTCCCACACCCTGCAGCTCAGGCACGAGGAACAGGGCACCGACTACGCGCTGGACAGCGAGGCCGTGGTCCTGGCCACCGGCTACACCTACCAGGAACCGGGCTTTCTGGTAGGTGTCCAGGACCGGATCGCACGGGACAGAGCCGGCCGGTTCGCCGTGGCACGCAACTACAGCACCGGCGTCGAACCCGGCGAAATCTTCGTCCAGAACGCCGAACTGCACACGCACGGCTTTGTCACCCCGGACCTGGGCATGGCTGCCTACCGCAACTCGTGCATCCTGCGCGAGATCACCGGCCGCGAGGTCTATCCAGTGGAGCGCAGCATCGCGTTCCAGCAGTTCGGCGCGCCGGAAACTGTTCCGGCCGGAGCAGGCCCGGCCCGGGAAGAGCACACACAAAAAGCGGAGGTGACCGCATGAGCTTCACATTCCGCTGCGTTGACGCCGTTGCCGACGCACCCCTCCTCCACAGCTGGGTCACCCAGCCCTACGCGTCGTTCTGGGGGATGCTGTCCGCCACAGTCGACAGGGTTGTGGAGGAGTACACAACGATCCAGTCCAGCGGGCACCACCATGCCCTGCTGGGGCTCGACGGCGGCGTCCCCGCCTTCCTGATGGAGGAGTACCGTCCGTCCGCCTCACCGCTGGCCGCCGCCTATGCCGTACAGGACGGCGACATCGGCATGCACCTGCTGGTGGCGCCGCCGTCGGAAGGTCCCAAACCCGGGTATACCGCCGCGGTGATGGACGCCGTGCTGGACCGGCTGTTTGCGAAGCCGGGCGTGGAACGCGTTGTGGTGGAACCGGACGCCCGGAACACCAAAATCCATGTGCTCAATGAGCGGCTCGGCTTCCAGCCGGCAGGAGTCGTAACGCTGCCGGACAAGGAAGCTCTGCTCAGCTTCTGCACCCGCCAGGACTACCTCGCCGCCCGCGCGGCGCTCCGCAACCCCCAAGACCTTTCCGCCCCGATCCACCAGGGAGCCACACTGTGACCACCATCGAGCTGGACCCAACCGCCGCCGCCATGGCGGGAACCACCGCGGACACCGTGCCGCACCTCGCGCCGGAACGCTGGGCCACGGCCAACCGCCACCTGGTCCGCAAGGCACTTGCCGAATTCCTGCACGAACGCATTCTGGTGCCGCAGCGGCTGGGCTCCGGCGCGGGCTCAGGCGCGGGCGCCGCAGACCCGGCTGAGCCCGCCGTGTACGTGGTCCGCAGCGACGACGGCTCCACGGCGTACTCGTTCACCGCCCGCGTCCTGGAGCTGGAGCACTGGTCGGTGGACGCCGCGTCCATCCGCTGCACCCGGAACGGTGGGGATGCCGCCCCCGACGCATTGCATTTCATTACCGAGTTCAAGGACACCTTGGGGATTCGCGAGGAAATGCTCCCGGTCTACCTCGAGGAGATCAGCAGCACCCTGGCCGGGCACTCCTACAAGCAGTGGCTGGGGCAGCCCTCGGCCCAGGAGCTTGTTGCCGGCGTGACGGGCGGAACCGACCCGGCGGCCGACTTCCAGGCCATCGAGCGCAGCATGACCGAAGGCCATCCGTGTTTCGTGGCCAACAACGGCCGGCTGGGCTTCGGCATCAGTGACTACCGGGCGTTTGCCCCGGAAACCGGGGCTCCTGTCCGGATCGAATGGATCGGGGTGCACCGCAGCAAGGCTGTCTTCACGTCCAGCGCCGCACTGGACTACCGTGCCCACCTGGAGGCCGAACTGGGTGCCGGGGTCCTGCAGTCCTTTGACGCCGAATTCACCGCCCAGGGCGTTGACCCGGCCGGGTACTTCCTGATGCCCGTGCACCCCTGGCAGTGGGAAAACAAGCTCACCGTCACGTTCGCCGCCGAAATCGCGCAGCAGCACATCATCCACCTGGGGACAGGCCCGGACAGCTACCAGGCCCAGCAGTCCATCCGCACGTTCTTCAACACCAGCGCCCCGGCGAAGAGCTACGTCAAGACGGCGATGTCGGTCCTGAACATGGGCTTCATGCGGGGCCTCTCGCCGCAGTACATGAAAGCCACCCCGGCAATCAACGACTGGCTGCAGGACCTGATCCGTTCGGACGACGCCTTGCAGAAGCGCGGCCTGGCCATGATCAGCGAGATAGCGGCCATCGGCTACCACAACGGCTACTACGAGGCCGCGTCCGCCAAGGGCTCGCCGTACCGGAAGATGCTGTCGGCGCTGTGGCGGGAAAGCCCGCTTCAGCTGCTGGAGGATGGCCAGCAGCTGGCCACGATGGCGTCGCTGCTGCACGTCGATTCAGCCGGTAAGCCGATGGTTTCCGCCCTCATCGAGCGGTCCGGACTGGAACCTGCCGAATGGCTGCGCCGCTACTTCGAGGCCTACCTTGTTCCGCTGGTCCACTGCCTCTACCGGTACGAACTGGCGTTTATGCCGCACGGCGAGAACGTCATCCTGGTGCTGGAGGACGGCGTGCCAGTCCGGGCAGTCATGAAGGACATCGCCGAGGAAATCGTGGTGATGGGGGACCGGCTGGACCTCCCCGAAGAAGTGTCACGCATCCGCGCGGACATTCCCGACGGCGAAAAGGTGCTGGCCATCTTTACCGACGTCTTCGACTGCATCTTCCGCTTCCTCGGCGCGCTGCTGGTGGAGGACGGAAAGCTCAGCGAGGAGGAGTTCTGGGGCACCGCCGCCCGGGTCATCCGGGATTACCAGGCCGAGAATCCGGAGCTGGCGGACCAGTTCGCCCGCCACGACCTGTTCGCCACCGATTTTGAACTGTCGTGCCTGAACCGGCTGCAGTTGCGGAACAACCAGCAAATGCTCGACCTGACCGACCCGTCCGGCGGGCTGCAGATGGCAGGGCGGCTGAAGAACCCGCTGGCAAGGTTCGCCTTATAGGCTGGGGGCATGACGCCTCGGGACGATAAGACCACAGCCCTCATCACCGGTGCCAGCGCCGGGCTGGGCGCGGAGTTCGCCCGCCAGCTGGCGGCCCAGGGACACAACGTGGTGCTGGTGGCCCGGGACCGGGCCCGGCTGGAAAAGACGGCGGCGGACCTGGAACGGCGGTACGGGATCACGGCTGAGGTGCTGCCCGCGGACCTGACGGACGACGGCGGTGTGGCCGCCGTCGTCGGACGCCTCGCTGCCGCGGAAAATCCGGTGGGCGTCCTGGTCAACAACGCGGGCATCGGCCTGCTCCACAACTTCGAGCAGAACCACATCGACGAGGAGAAACGGCACCTGAAGCTGCACGGTGAGACGGCCATGGAACTGAGCCACGCCGCGCTGCAGGGCATGCTGGAACGCGGTTCGGGGCGGATCATCAACGTGGCCAGCGTGGCGGCGTTCCTGCCGCGCGGCACGTACTCGGCCGCGAAGGCGTGGCTGCTCAGCTTCAGCCGCTGGGCCAACCTGGCCTACTCGGCGCGGGGCGTGAAGGTTACGGCGGTGTGCCCAGGCTTCACCCACACCGAGTTCCACGACCGGATGGGCATGGACAAGTCGGTTGCGCCTGCCTGGACCTGGCTGACTGCCGAGCGGGTGGTGCGGGAAGGCCTGGCCGACAACCTTCGCGGTAAGGCCGTGTCCATCCCCTCGAAGCGCTACAAGGCCCTGGCTGCTGCGGTCCGCGTGCTGCCGGACCGGTTAGTTACCGGACCGGCGCGCAAGGCGAAGTAGCGGGCTCCGCCCTGGCCGGGTCCTTACCGCCACGACCACGAGGATTCCCACGAGCGCGCCCACAAACGTTTCCACACCGCGTTCCAGGATGAGCACGGCGGGGTCGATCGGTGCCGCCAGCTGCGTCATCAGCAGGATCACGGGCGTGAAGGAGACCATGGCCAGGCCGTAGTGCCGGGCCATAAACAGCTCGGTGGTGAACTGGAAAACGATGACCAGGATGGCCAGGACCGCCACCTGCTGGGCTGCGAACAGCGGCGCCAGCGACCACGGGGCCTGGACAAGGACGACGGCGGTGACGGCCAGTCCGAGGAATGTCCCCACAATGCGGTGGATTCCCCGCCGGACCCGGCTGGGGAGGTCGGCCCCGGCCAGCGGGACAGCAGCGGCTGCCATGGCCCAGTGCGGATGTCCGCTGCCGCTGATGACCCCGATGGCTCCCGCCAGGCCGACAGCCAGCGTGTACCTGGCCGCGTGCACGGCGGCCGCCCGCCCTGCCGCACCGCGGAGGGATACGACGTCGCGCGCGGCTCCCGGCTGCCAGGCCCGGCCGCGGACCCAGCCGCCGAAGCCCACCAGGATGGAGAAGCCAGCCGCTCCGGCGGCAATCAGCAGGGCGGCGTACCAGGGGACGGCCATAGGTACAGAGGCGCAGGCACCCAGGGCGAGGATGCCGAAGAACGGGCCGTTGGGCTTGAGCTTCACACGGTCCGAATACACCGAACCGACGCCGGCGAGCACCGCCTCCACCACCACCAGCCACCACGACTGGAGGTGGTTAACGGATAGGAAGACGCCCACGGCCACCCCGCTGAGGAGAACCAGCGCAGCCTGGGACTGGTGCCGGAGCCGCAGCTGGTGCGGTTCGGACCGTCCGTACATCCCTGTCAGGGCGCCGAACACCGCGTAGATGATCAGGTCGGCGCGCCCCAGAAGCAGCAGGAGGAGCGAGGGGACAGCGACACTGAGGGCAACGCGGAGCGCCGCCAGGTGGTCGTTGTTCGCGGGTTCCAGCCGGTGGAGGGCGCGGACCTGCCGCAGCACTGGCTTCACGCGTTGACACCCCTCGTGTGGTTGGCTGCCCCGAGCGGGGCCTTTCAAAATTATCTCCCGGCGCACGGCTAAGGCCCGCCCCGCGTGCTTCCCCCAAGGAAAGAAAGCGGGACGGGCCTTTGAGCGGGCCAGATAAACAGCGGCTACAAGACGGCCCGGACAGGCCGGTTTGTTTGTTGCGGTGCTTAGACTGCGGTGCTTAGACTCCGGCCGGAACCTTGGTGGCCGAGGCGTCGGTGATGTCCTGGGTTTCGAACGGCATGTCGTCCAGGTCGATCAGCGGGTTCTCGTCCTGGGTGGCAACCAGTTCCCTGGCCTCCGCCTGGGTGTCCACGCTGGGCATGGAGCCGGGCAGGGGCCGCTGGGCTGATTCCTTGAGGAAGTAGATCGCGACAGCTCCAACCAAGGAGGTGCCCATCAGGTAGTAGGCCGGCATCATGTCATCGCCGGTCGCCGTGATCAGCGCGGCAACGATGAACGGGGTAGTACCTCCGAAGATGGCAACGGCGAAGTTGTAGGCGATACCCATGGCGCTGTACCTATTAGCCGTCGGGAACTGTGCGGGCAATGCCGAAGCAAGGTTCGCAACATAGAACGTCACCGGGAAAGCGATCAGTGAGAGGCCTGCCAGCGTGGACCAGACGGATCCGATGCCGATCAGCAGGAACGCCGGAGTCGCCAGCACTACGGTGCTGATGGCGCCGATCCACAGGACCGGCCGGCGGCCGATGCGGTCGGACAGCTTGCCCGTCAGCGGGATGCACAAGGCCATAACCACCAGCACAGGGATGGTCAGCAGCGTGCCGTGGACGGGATCGTAGCCCTTGGACTCAGTGAGGTACGTCGGCATGTAGGACGTCAAGGCGTAGCCGGCAGTGTTGGCAGCGGCGACCAGGATCATGGCCACGATGAGAGAGCGCCAATAGGCCTTGACGATTTCGACCGGACTCTTGGCGGCATCCACGTCAGCTGCGGCGGCGGCCTGCCCGATGGATTCCTGGGCATCCAGGGTTGCCTGGAACTGAGGGGATTCCTCGATCTTATTCCGGAAGTAGATGGCGATGAGGCCCAGGGGACCAGCAATCAGGAACGGAATCCTCCAGCCCCATTCCTCCATGGCGGTCTGGCCAAGGGTGAGCTGCAGGACAGAAACCAACGCCGCACCCAAAGCGAAGCCAAGGTAGCTGCCCATGTCCAGGAAGCTGGCAAAGAAGCCGCGGCGCTTGTCCGGAGCGTATTCGCTGACGAATGTGGTGGCACCGGCGTATTCACCGCCGGTGGAGAAGCCCTGCACGAGCTTCAGGATTACCAGGAGCGCGGCGGCCCAGATGCCGATCTGCGCGTATCCGGGCAACAGCCCGACGGCGAAAGTGCTCGCCGCCATGAGCATCAGTGTTGCGGCGAGAACCTTTTGCCGCCCCACCTTATCGCCGAGCCAGCCGAACACGACGCCGCCGAGTGGACGGGCAATGAAGGTGGCGGCGAACGTTCCGAGCAGGAACAGCGTCTGGACGGATTTGTCGGCTTCAGGAAGGAAGACCGGCCCCATGGTCGTGATCAGGTAGCCGAACACACCGACGTCGAACCATTCCATGGTGTTTCCCACGATGGTTCCGCCGAGTGCTTTTTTCAGCATGGGCTGGTTGACAACATTCACGTCGGACTCCTTGAGCCGGCGACGTGCAAGAATCTTTGGTTTCCGCACACTGGATGGTGCGGTTGGTGGCATTACATTGTTGGTTCCGCTGGCGCTGTTAACGCCTGCTGAAGAGTCGGTCATGCTTCGGTCTGTGGGCATTTGGGCAACTCCTATGGAGGTCATTTGCTTGCGACTTGTAGCTGCCCCGCTCTGGGCAGGCCTTCAATTTTACGCGAATTCCGTGGCAATTGAGAGTTCGATGCCGTAGGATCACCCGTTTCAAGGCGTTTTGGGCCATTGTCGTCTGATTTCTTTTCGGCGCTTTGGCCGCGCCATCACTGGGAATCAGGCCCTTCGGTGCCATCGTTACCTAATCTTTTTCTTCCAGGCCGCTTTAGGGCGGCTTTCGGCAGCCCGTTCAGGCCCAATCGTGACGCCCGCCACGGCCCGGCCGGCCACGGCAGGATGTCCCCGGCGGCCCAAAACGGGGGTTCACAAGCGAGGTGCAAGCTGCCTATTGTTGTGCCATGGGAACACTGATTTTTGAGTAGGCGGACGCCTGCGGCCCGGACTGCCCGGCCCCCGTCCACGCTGATCTCGTCAGATACGCTGATCCTCCTCAGAAAGGTTCCACCCAATGACTGAACAAAACACTCCCAGTGAGCCCGACACCGCCGGCGAAAAACCAGAAGCCAAGGGCATCAGGGCCGGGCTCACCGAAGCGCAGCGGGCAATGCTCGCCAGCAAGTCCCGGGGTGGCGACTCCGGGCTGCAAAGCGTTGGCAAGAACCACAAGCCCACGCATGCAAGCGGCAAACAGGGGCCGGTCGAGAAGAAAGTCCGCTGGTAATTCCAGCCCCGGAAAGGCACGCCAGTCTTACTGCTGGTAAACACTTCATTTCATTGCGGAAAGGAAGAAAAATGGCTGAAAAACATACTGGGTCCAAGGTCGCACCGGAGGTCGCGGAACACCTCGCGGCAGCCATGGACAAACCGTCCATGCCAGGGCCGGCCACCATTGCCGTGAGCACCGCCATGGCGGGGATGCAACGCTGGCCGGACGGAAACGGCAAGCGCCGCCACCCCAAGGAACGGGGCTCCTCCCACGGACGCGCCGGCCAGGAAGCAGCGGTGACGGCCGTGCACCGGACCGGCCGCCCGCAGATGCCGCACTCATCCTAGGAATCCTGGGCCGGACGACGCGCATCTGACCTGACGACATGCAAAAGACCTGACGACACCCGTATTCGCGTGTCGTCAGGTCTTTTCCGTTTCCCCGGTGACTTTGCGCGTCGCCAGCGCAGCGGCGCTAGGACTCGTCCACCACCTCGTCCGCGGCCTTGTCCAGCCGCCACCCCCGCCACACCGGATGCCGAAGCTTCCCGGTCCCTGTCCATTGGCCAAACGTCACCTCACCCACCAGCCGCGGCGTCACCCAGCGGGCGTCGGAGGCATCCTCGCGGGGGACTTCGTCGAACGGGGAGGTTTTCCGCGCGAGGCCGTCCACTGTCCGCCGCAGTTCCGTCAGTTCGCGCAGGCTGAAGCCGCTGCCCACGCGGCCCACGTAGCGAAGTTTGTTGCCGTCGGGGATGCCCACCAGGAGTGAACCCACCGACTCCTGCCGGCCGCCTTTGCCCGGCCGCCAGCCGCCCACCACCACTTCCTGGGTCTGCTCCAGCTTGATCTTGATCCAGGTCCGGGTCCGTTGCCCGCTGACATACCGGCTGTCCGTCCGCTTGGCCATCACGCCCTCGAGCCCCAACTCCCGCGCGCTCTCCAGGATGTGGTCGATCCGGTCATCCAGGACCGGGGACAGCTCCACAGGGCAGGCCGACGGCTGGTGGAACTCCTCAAGCCGTTGCCGTCTCTTGCCGAAAGGAAGGCGGCGGAGGTCCTTGCCGCCGTCGGACAGCAGGTCAAAAAGCATCAGCCGCACGGGGATGGCGGCGCGGGCCTTGGTGACGTCGGCGGGCCGGGTCAGCTTCATGCGTCCCTGAAGTACGCCGAAGTCGGGTTTGCCGGAAGGCCCGACGGCGAAGATCTCGCCGTCGGCGACGAACGGCCGGTCCGGCCAGCAGGTCCGGTCGGTCAGCTCGGGGTAGGTCGCGGTGACGTCGTTGCCGTTGCGGCTGAAGATCCGGACCTTCTCTTCGTCGGCGACGATCACGGCCCGGACGCCGTCCCACTTGAGTTCATACTTCCAGTCGCTGCCGTGGAGGTCGGCGGCGGTTCCGGCGGTGGCCATCATGGGCCTGAGGTCCTCGATGGCAGCCTCGGACGCCGGACCAGGCTCCTGTTCGTTTTCGTTCCCCTCGGCCCCGTTCCCGGGCCCATCATCATCCGCCGGGGCCTTTCTCGGATGGAACGTGTGGTGGTCCTTATCCATCAGATGGATGAGCCACTGTCCGTCTGAATCCCTGCCTTGCCCCCGGCCGGTGTTGATCAGGGCGAATTTCCTGGTCCCGCCCAGGCCTCCGCCCTCGGAACCGGTGAGCGTCGCTATAACCTCCCGGCCGTTGATCCACTTCTCAAGTTCGTACGTGCCGTGGTCCCAGATGGTCACTTCGCCGGCGCCGTACTGACCCTTGGGAATGGTGCCCTCAAACGTGGCGTAGTCCAGGGGGTGGTCCTCGGTCTGGACCGCCAGGTGGTTCTTCCCGCCCGAGTCCGGCACCCCCTTGGGCAGTGCCCAGGACACCAGCACGCCGTCATGCTCCAGCCGGAAATCGAAGTGCAGCCTGCTGGCATGGTGCTCCTGGATCACAAACGTGTCGCCGTTTCCTTCGGCGCCCGTGAACGGTTCGGGCGTCGCGTCCGGGTCGCGCATCGAACGGTACTTTTCGAGGCGCGGGTGAGTGCCGCCGTCGTGCTTGGTCTCGCCCGGGTTCCCGGAACTGGTGGCGACGGCGGCGAACGGGTCCTTGCCTGCCTTCACCCGGCGCATCACGGCGTTGTAGTCGAGGTGCTGGAGGTTCGGTGAACTGAGCTCCCGCCAGGTTCTTGGGGCGGCAACCGTGGGGGCGTGCCTGCCCCGGAGGGAGTAGGGAACGATGGTGGTTTTGGCGGCGCTGTTCTGGCTCCAGTCCACCAGGACCTTGCCCTTGCGCAGCGTTTTCTTCATGTCGCTGACGGCGAGGTCGGGGTGGTCTGCCTCCAGGGCGCGGGCCAGTTCGTGGGCAAAGTCCGAGATCTGGTCGGAGGTCTGGGTTCCGTCCAGGCCGGCGTAGAGGTGGATGCCCTTGCTGCCGCTGGTCACCGGCACGGGGTCCAGGCCCACGTCCTGCAAAATGGCCCGCGCCAGGAAGGCCACCTCCACGCATTCTTCGAGCCCGGCGCCGTCGCCGGGATCCAGGTCCAGGACCAGCCGGTCGGGATTCAGCTGCTTGCCGTGGGAGTCCACCTGCCACTGGGGCACGTGGATTTCCAGTGAATTGATCTGGCCAAACCAGGTAAGCGTGGCCGGATCGTTGACCATCGGGTAGTAGATGGTGCGGTCCTTGTGCGTGATCGCCGCGCGGGGCAGCCAGCCCGGGGCGGAATCCTCCAGGTTCTTCTGGAAAAACACTTCGCCGGGATTCTCCGCCGTGCCCACGCCGTTGACCCACCGCTTGCGGGTGGCGGGACGCCTGGCGGCGGCCGGGATCAGGACATGTGCTACGGCGGCGTAGTACGCCAGGACGTCGGCCTTGGTGGTGCCGGTCTCCGGATAGATGATTTTGTCCAGGTTGGTCAGGGTCAGCTCCCGCCCCGCCACCCGGACACGCTCTTTAGCGCCGGCCAAAGGTCTTCACCTCCGGCGCTGCGTGCGGTTCACTTGAGGGATGAGAGCCATCTGGAAAGGTGCCATCGCGTTTGGCCTGGTCAACGTGCCCGTGAAGGTCTACAGCGCCACCGAGGACCACGACATCAGCCTCCACCAGGTCCACAACGCCGACGGCGGCCGGATCCGGTACCAGCGGCGCTGCGAGGTGTGCAGCCAGGTCATCGACTATTCGGACATTGACAAGGCTTTTGAGGACGGCGGCCGGACCGTGGTGCTGTCCAAGGAGGAACTGAAGTCCATTCCGGCGGAGAACAGCCACGAGATCGAGGTGGTCCAGTTTGTCCCGTCGGAGCAGCTGGAACCCATGATGTTCGAAAAAAGCTATTACCTGGAGCCGGACTCCAAATCGCCCAAGGCCTATGTCCTGCTGCGCCGGGCGCTTGAGGACACGGACCGGGTGGCCATCGTCCAGTTTGCCCTGCGCGAGAAGACCAGGCTGGGGGCGCTGCGCATCAAGGACGACGTGCTGGTGCTGCAGTCCCTGCTGTGGCCTGACGAGGTCCGGGAGGCCAGCTTCCCGGCCTTGGATGAGTCCGTCCGCATCTCCGCCCAAGAGCGCGAAATGTCCGCGGCGCTCGTGGAGTCCATGGCCGCGGACTTCGATCCGGACCACTTCACCGATGACTACCAGATCCAGCTCCGCACGCTCATCGACGCCAAGCTGGAAAAGGGCGACTCCCTGGACACCGACGAGACGTTTGGTGTGGAAGCCGGCGAAGGCGGCAAGGGTGAAGTGATTGACCTGATGGAAGCCCTCAAGCGCAGCCTGGACCGGAAGCGCGGCGGTGGTTCCGCGGCGGCCGCCAAGGATACCGACGCCGACGAGGACGAAGCAGGCGAGGCTCCGGCGAAATCCGCTGCCGGGAGTAAGTCCGGAACAAAGAGCGCCGCTGGAACCAAGACTGCTGCAGCCAAGTCCAGCACAGCAAAGTCCACCACCACTAAGTCCACCACCCGCAAGCCCGCGGCAAAGGCGGACTCGTCGGCTGCCAAGCCTGCGGCGAAAGCCACCACCACGCGGGCGCGCAAGGGCGCGTGATCCTGCACGCGTGCCTGATGCTGTGGACCTCAGGGCCGCTGGTGCGGTGATGGCGGCCGCCTAGGAGTTCCGGAGCGCGGAGATGAGCTCGCTCTTTTTCTTGGCGGAGTAGCCGGTGAGGCCTACTTCCTTGGCCCTGGCCTTGAGCTGCGGGACTGTCCAGTCGTCGTAGTCGCCCGACTTTCCGCCCTTGCGGCCCACGGCGGAGCGGCCCTTCTGGGCTGCCGCATTCGAGATGCGGGCGGCCTTCTGTTTGGACGCGCCGTCCTCGCGAAGTTCCTCGTAGAGCTCGGGATCCTTCAGGCTGGGGTTTTTCTTGCCTGGCATGTCATCCTCCTCAAACCGGTGGCCCGTGCGCGGCGGCACTGTCTTTGCTGGTCAGGCTCCACGCTATGTCCGGGCCTGCGCAAAAACAAGGAACCCTAAGTTCGCTTGCTTTCTGGCCCGGCCAGCACCTTCGGACGCTTTACACCCCGGCCCGCTGCGGCCACAATGGGTCGCATCGCAGCCCTGTTACCGCAGCGTGCTGTCGCTCGAAACCTGCCACAGGAGAGGGACACCGACATGAATGACACAACGGACGTCAAAGATGCCGACCGTGCACTGAAGCAGAAGCACCGGGCCATGTGGGCGTCGGGGGACTACCCCGCATTGGCCAGCGAACTGATCCTGGACCTCGGAGCCATTCTGGTTGATGCGTGCGGAATCAAAGCCAAACAGCGTGTTCTGGATGTGGCGGCCGGGGCCGGCAACGCTGCCATCCCTGCGGCCATGATGGGCGCCCAGGTGATCGCCAGCGATCTCACTCCGGAACTGTTCGACGCCGGCCGGCACCAGGCGGCCGACCGCGGAGTTTCGCTGGAATGGCGGGAAGCCGATGCCGAGTCCCTGCCGTTCGGGGACAACGAATTCGATGTGGTCTTGTCATGCCTGGGCGTGATGTTCGCGCCCCATCACCAGGCGGGGGCGGACGAAATCGTACGGGTATGCAAGCCCGGCGGAACGATCGGGCTGCTGAGCTGGACGCCCGAAGGGTTCATCGGAAAGATGTTCGCCACCATGAAGCCGTTCTCGCCTCCGCCACCGCCCGGGGCCCAGCCGCCGCCGCTCTGGGGCAGTGAGGACCACGTGCGTGAACTCTTCGGCGACAGGATCACCGACATCAAGGCGCAGAAGCGCACCGTGGCCATCCACAGCTTCCACCAGCCGGAGGACTTCCTGCGGTACTTCAAGTCCCATTACGGCCCCACCATCTCCGTCTACAAATTCCTCGCCGACGACGAAGACAAAGTCAAAGCCCTGGACAAAGCCCTCACGGAGCTGGCTGATTCCTTCGGTGATGCCCATGGCGATGCCGCGTGGCAAATGGAATGGGAATACCTGCTGCTCACGGCACGGAAGGCTAAGTGATGGCGGTCGGCCATGTGGCGACGTCCAGCATCAGCATCGATGCCCCGCCGGACCAGGTCTGGGGCGTCATCACCGATCCGGCAGCCGTGAAGGAGTTTATGTTCGGGGCCGACCTCGTCACTGACTGGACGGTGGGCGGGCCCATCGCCTGGCGCGGGGAATGGGAAGGAAAGCCCTACGAGGACAAGGGGAAAATCCTCGAAGTTGAACCCGGGCACAAGCTCGTCCACACCCATTTCAGCCCCCTCGGCGACGAGGAGGACAAGCCCGAGAACTACCACACGCTGACCTGGACGCTGGAGGACAAGGACGGGCAGACGCAGCTGACACTCTCGCAGGACAACAACGCCAGCGAAGATGCGGCCGAGCACTCCAAGGGCATGTGGGACATGCTCGTGGCCGACGTCAAGAAGATTACTGAACGCGGCTGACCACCTGGTTGGGCCAAGCGGTTAAAGCAGGCGGCCGCCGTCGCGCCCGTTCCCCACAAGGGGAGGGCGCGAC
>NZ_JBFOHM010000003.1:213651-427147 GCF_040812005.1 Arthrobacter sp. HS15c | reverse complement strand
TCTGGGCCGTGTCTCAGTCCCAGTGTGGCCGGTCACCCTCTCAGGCCGGCTACCCGTCGTCGCCTTGGTGAGCCATTACCTCACCAACAAGCTGATAGGCCGCGAGTCCATCCAAAACCACAAAAAGCTTTCCACCCCCCACCATGCGATGAGGAGTCATATCCGGTATTAGACCCAGTTTCCCAGGCTTATCCCAGAGTTAAGGGCAGGTTACTCACGTGTTACTCACCCGTTCGCCACTAATCCCCCAGCAAGCTGGGATCATCGTTCGACTTGCATGTGTTAAGCACGCCGCCAGCGTTCATCCTGAGCCAGGATCAAACTCTCCGTTGAAGTAAAACAAAAACAGACACAACATGCGCCCCCGGGAAAACGGGAAACACACACTGCAAAATTTGAAACCAGCTGTAAAAACCAGACCACACCACGGGGTGGCGGATCCAGTCAATTCAACCAATTCAATACAAAAAATTGGTATCAACAAACTTGGCACACTATTGAGTTCTCAAACAACAGACACACCCGGCACCACCACAACCATTCGGCCGTGGATCGCTCCGGAGCAACCTCTCAAACTTACCCGGATTCCCGCCCCGATGCAAATCCGTATTTCAGGATCTTCATCGGCAGGAAACGCCGTCCCCACCGAATTGAGGCGCTCTAATGAGCTACCAGAATTTGGTCTTGAATTTGGGGGTTTGGCCGCCCGTGGTAACCAGCTCTTCGCTGTCTCCCTCGCGGCGACTTAGAAAACAATACACCCACTCAACCCCCACCGCAAATCCACTATCCAGGCGGCCCAAAACCCCGCCGTTCCGGGCCCAAAACCGTCATCAGCCCCAAAGCCGGGCGCCGCCGTCGTACTTCGCTTCTGTGTGCTGCAGCATAGGTGGCCTGCAGGGGGGATCTCGGCAAGCTCGATCACCGGACACGCTCGATCACCGGACACGCTCGATCACCCGCCGAAACCGATCACCGGCGGCCTTAAACGCCTAAGGGCCGGCAACCAAATGGTTGCCGGCCCTTCTCAAGCAGCTGGAATCAGCGGTGCTGGATTACCAGGAAGACTTGGTGATGCCCGGGAGCTCACCGCGGTGCGCCATGTCGCGGAAGCGAACACGGGAGATACCGAACTTCTGGAAGGTACCGCGCGGACGGCCGTCGATGATGTCGCGGTTACGCAGACGGATCGGGGAGGCGTTGCGGGGCAGCTTCTGCAGGCCGAGGCGTGCAGCTTCGCGTGCTTCGTCGGTTGCGTTGGCGTCGACGAGGGTCTTCTTCAGTTCGAGGCGCTTTGCAGCGTAACGCTCAACGATGACCTTGCGCTGCTCGTTGCGAGCAATCTTGGACTTCTTAGCCATGGTTTAGCGCTCCTCTCGGAATTCGACGTGCTGGCGGATTTTGGGGTCGTACTTCTTCAGAACCATGCGGTCCGGATCGTTACGACGGTTCTTGCGGGTTACGTAGGTGTAACCCGTGCCCGCAGTCGACTTGAGCTTGATGATCGGACGTACGTCCTTGTCCTTAGCCATTAGAGCTTCACTCCCCGAGCAAGGATAGAGGCGACGACTACGTCGATGCCGCGTACGTCGATGGTCTTGATGCCCTTTGCAGAAACCTGCAGCGTGACATTACGGCGCAGGGACGGAACCCAGTAGCGCTTCTTCTGGATGTTCGGATCGAACCGACGCTTGTTGCGGCGGTGCGAGTGCGAAATGCTGTGCCCAAAGCCCGGCTCGGCCCCGGTCACTTGGCAGTGTGCTGCCATGACTTCTCCTCAAGAATTGAATGTAATGATCCGCATATCTGCTGCAGGATCATGCGTGTAAGTGCGACCCAAAGTGATCAGGGTGAACGGTTAGTCACGCAACTTGAGCCCCTAACTACCGGCTAGCCTGGAGAAAATTACCGGGCCACCGGAGCAATTGCGCACGCTCCGCGCACTTAGCGCCTACCAAGTCTACGAGTTCAGGCAATTAAAGACCAATCCGGCCGCAGATGGTGTATAGGCGCCGGCGCTGCGGCTGGTCCAATTCATTGCTTCCGGGCGGGTAATTTCACAGCTGAATGAAAGCTTCCGCCCGCACCTTTGAATCATGAACACACAGCTTCTGCCGGCTCCTCCGGCGCACAAGAGACCTGATGGCCCCGGGCCGCACGCGGGTTCCGGGCAGCGCGGCGGATCTGGCCGCTTCGCTGTCCAGCACGGGTGGCGCATGCTCCGGACGGACCTCCTGACTGTCGCCGCCTGGGCGTCGGTGGCTGCCGCCGTCGCGCTTTGGCTGGCCGACGGCGGCGCTGCCGGAATCAGTTCACCCGCCTCCGCTGTGACTGCGGCCGGGATCGTGGCCGGCCTGGTGGGCATGGACCTGGTCCTGCTGATGCTGCTCCTGGCGGCCCGCATTCCGCTCATCGATGGGACGATCGGCCACGACCGTGCCTTGGAGGTCCACCGGCTGCTTGGCAAGCCGTCCCCGTACCTGCTCCTGGCGCACGGGCTCCTGATAGCCGTGGGTTACGGGATGGCGGAGGGCCTGGACCCCATCAGCGAGTCAGTTGCCCTCTGGGTGCTCGTGCCGGACATGTGGCTTGCGTTCGTGTCGATGGGGCTGTTCATCGCCGTGGTGGTGACTTCCCTGGTGGCGGTCCGCCGCCGCTTCCCGTACGAGTTCTGGTACGCCGTTCACCTTCTGACCTACGTTGCCGTGGGCACGTCGATCCCGCACCAGTTCAGTGTTGGCGGCCTCTTCGCCGATGGCACGTGGCAGCGCTGGTACTGGCTGTCCATCTGCGCTGTCACGGGCGCCGCACTGCTGTATTTCCGGGTGGTCCAGCCGCTGGCCGCCACCTCGCGGCACCGGCTGACGGTGAGCCGGGTGGAGAGAATTGCACCAGGCGTTGTGAACATCGAAATGACCGGGCTTCAGCTCAACCGGCTGACCGGGAACGGGGGCAGGTTCTTCGTCTGGCGGTTCCTGGCCCGCGGGCTGTGGTGGCACTCCCACCCTTTCAGTCTCTCCGCCGAGCCGCTCGTGGTAGGCCCGGACGGTGAAGGCACGCTCCGCATCACGGTCCGCAACCTCGGCCGGGGTTCGGCCCAGCTGGCCCGTCTCCGGCCAGGAACCAAAGTGGCCGTGGAGGGGCCGTACGGATTGTTCGGCACGGCTGCACGGAGCCGGGACAAAGTGGTGTTGATCGGCGCCGGTATCGGGATCACCCCGCTGCGTGCGCTGCTGGAAACTACCCCGTTTGCGCACGGTGACGCCACGGTCCTGCTCCGCGGGAGCACGGAGCAGGAGTTGTACCTCAGCGGTGAGCTCCTGGAGAGCTGCCGCCGCCGCGGTGTGCGCCTCTTCCACCTCATCGGCCCCCGTGCCCGCTGGGACTCCCACAGCTGGTTGCCCGCAGACGCAGTCCGGAGCGGATACAACCTGGCCGCATACGCACCGGACATCGCAGACGCAGACGTCTATATCTGTGGCCCGTCCCGGTGGGCCGGCAACGTCATCGCCGAGGCCCGGACTGCCGGGGCACGGCCCGAGCAGATCCATCACGAAAGGTTTGACTGGTGAAAGCACGAGGAGCAGTTTCTGCGGCCCTGGCTTCGGCGGGCATTCTCCTGGCCGGCTGGCAGGCCGGCGCCCAAGTGGTCGAAACCGGCAGCGCCGTCGCGGCATCCGCAGGCACAACGGGCACCGGGACCACGGGGGCGGCCGGCTCCGGTTCTTCGGGAACCGGCGCCTCCGGCGCGGCCGGCTCCTCGTCGAGTTCCGGCGCGGCTGGGTCGGCCGAAGCCTCCGGCGCATCCGGGTCATCCGGCGCGGCCGCAGCGTCTGCCACGTACAAGGGCGCCGTCGTCCAGACCCGTTTCGGCGCCGTCCAGGTGCAGATCACCGTCAGCGCCGGCAAAGTCACGGAGGTAACGGCGCTGCAGCTCACCGATGACGACCGCAAGTCCGTCCAGATCAGCAACCGCGCCGCCCCGCTGCTGCGGAGCGAGGTACTGGCCGCGCAGTCCGCCGACGTCCAGACCATCGGCGGCGCGACGGTCACCAGCGACGCCTATCTCACCTCGCTCCAGGCAGCCCTCGATGCCGCGAATCTCTGACGCAGCAGCTCCCCGGCACCACCGGTCCGCGCTGAGGGCCAGCACCTTCCGCTGCATGGGCACGGTCATCAGCCTGACCCTGCCGGCCGGACCCGCTGCAAAAGGGCACGCCGCCGAAGGGCACAGCGCGGGAGGGCACACAGCGGAGGACGAACTGGCGGCCGCTGCCGCCGTCGTCGAACGTCTCTTCCGGGAACTGGACCAAACCTTCAGCCTGTACCGGCCGGATTCGGAGGCGAGCCGCCTGGCCCGGGGCGAAATCACCCTGCGCGGCGCCTCGGACGCGATGCGCGAGCGGTATGCCGAAGCGCTGGAATGGCGGCTGCGCACGGAAGGTGCGTTCACGCCGGAGCGGGCCGACGGCGTGCTGGATCTTTCCGGACTGATCAAGGGGCATGCCATCCGGGAGGCAGGGACTTCGCTGCTGGCGCTGGGTCGGGAGGACTGGTGCCTGAACGCCGGCGGCGACGTGCTGGCCAGCGGCTCACCGGTTCCCGGCAGCGGGCAGCCGTGGCGGGCCGGGATTGTGGATCCGGCGGACCGCCAAACGTTGCTGTCCGGCTATCCGCTGGGCAATGGACGACGGCGGCGCCGCGCCTTGGCGACGTCCGGTTCGGCAGAGCGGGGAGACCACATCTGGTCCCTGCCGGGTTCAGGCCCGGCTTTTGTGCAGGTATCGGTTGCGGCCGCCGACATCGTGACGGCGGACGTGCTGGCGACCGCCATCATCGCCGGCGGACTGCCCATGCTGGACCGTGCCGCGGACGGCTGGGACGTGGACGCCCTCGCCGTCAAAGCCGACGGGACACTTCTGGCCACACCCGGCTTTCGTGGCCACGAAATTGCGGCTAGAGGCGCGTGAGCTGGGCGTATTTCGGCGCCAGGCCGTCGCCGGAGGACTTGCCCGTCACGCGGCGGACCACCCACGGGCCGGCGAATTCCTTGACCCAGCGGGCGTTGGCCCGGAGGGCATCCACGCGGCCGAGCTCCGGCACCGGCGTCATGGGAGGGACCTCGATCGAGTGGTCGTGCTCGAGAACATCGAGGACCCGCTTGGCCATGTTCGCGTGCCCGGCAGCTGACATGTGCATCCGGTCCTGGGCCCACATGCCCCAGTCGTAGTACTCGTTGAAGCGCCAGTAATCCACGAGCAGCGCGCCGTGGTCCCCCGCGATTCCGCGGACCAGCTCGTTGTAGATGGCGGTGCGTCCCCGCATGGTGCTGAAGACTTTGGAGCCGCGGGCGTCGAACCCGGTGAACAGGACCACGGTGGCGCCGGTCGCGCTCAGTTTGCGGATCCCGTCGTCGTACTCGGCCAGCAGGTCGTCAATGTCGATCCGGGGACGGAGGATGTCGTTGGCTCCGGCGTAGACGGTCACCAGGGTGGGTTTAAGTTCGACGGCGGCATCCACCTGTTCGGCCATGATCTGGCGGAGCTTCCTGCCGCGGATGGCAAGGTTGGCGTAGCCGAAGCCCGGGTCTGCTGCGCCCAGCTGCTCGGCCACCCGGTCTGCCCAGCCGCGGACACCGTTGGGACGGGCAGCGTCGTTGTCCCCGACGCCTTCCGTGAAGGAGTCACCAAGGGCTACGTACCGGGCCGAAAAATCCATAGCGCCAGTGTGTCATCTGTTGCTGGGAGCAACCAAGTGCTGTGCCCGCACGCGGTCAAGGCGAGACTGGCGCCGGCTCAGTTTTCGCGGAGGATCCAGTGGTCGTCGTCAAGACGGGCTACGATCTTCTCGCCGATCCTCGCCAGGTCCGCCACGTCCCGTTCCGTGAGGGCATCGAGGAACTTCGCGCGCACCGCCTCCACGTGCCCGGGTGCGAGAGCCACCAAAGTGGCCATGCCGGCGTCGGCCAGGTGTGCAGTAGTTACGCGCGCGTCACCCGGGTGTGGCCTCCGCTCCAGCCAGCCGCGCTTCTCCAGCTTGGTGACCACGTGCGACAGCCGCGACAGCGAGGAACTGGTGCGGGCGGCCAGTTCACTCATGGGGAGGAAGCGTCCCTCCGCCTCGGAGAGCATGGCCATGACGTTGTAGTCGAACAGCGACACCTTGCCTGCCGTATGCAGCTGGTTGTCCAGGGCTGCCGGAAGCATGGTGTTGATGCTCAGGAGGGCCAGCCAGGCACGGCGTTCATCGGCGTTGAGCCAGCGCGGTTCGGTCATGGATTCATTCTAGGAGCAGGCCGTGGTTGAGAGTTCAAGTGACGCACCGGACGCGGTGGGCCCGTCCCGGTAGGCTGAGTCCATGTTTGTTGTGTCGTTGACCTACAAGGTGCCCGAAGACATCGTCGACTTCCACCGCCCGGCGCATATGGCCTGGGTCAAGGAAGAGTTCGACGCCGGCGTGTTCCTTGCGTCCGGACGCAGGGTTCCGGCGGTGGGCGGCGTCCTGCTGTCCGGTGCCGACCGCGCCACCCTGGATGCTTCGTTGGCCCGGGACCCGTTCTACAGCAACGGCGTGGCAGAGTTCGAAATCATCGAATTCAAGGCCACCAGCGTCGCGGAAGGCTTCGAGAACCTCCTGGACACCTAGGCGCTGCCGGCTTCGGCCCGCCGCGATTCGGCTAGCTTTTTCAGGCCGCCCTTACGCGGCACCTTCACCGGCTCAGGCCAGCGCGGGCTGAGCGCGTCGCCCAGCGTGATGCCCCTGATTTTCCGGCCGAACAGCGGCAGCACCCAGTCGTTCACCCAGCGGCGCTGCCGCCTCTCCCATTCGCGCAGGCTGAGCCTGGCGGGCGGCTCCCAGTCCTTGGGCCTGATCTTGTGTGGAATCCCCAACTGGTCCAGGACCTGCCCGGCGAGATACTTGTGGCCGGCCTTGGCCATATGGAGCCGGTCCGAATCCCACATGCGCCGGTCGTGGAAAGCGTCCAGGCACCAGTAGTCCACCAGGACGGCGCCGTACGTGGCGGCGATCTCACGTACACGCTGGTTGTATGCGGAGTTCCGCTTCTTCAACGGCTCCAGCAGTGCCGACACCTTGACGTCGAAACCGGTGAACAGCACCACCGTTGCCCCGGTGCCGGCGAGGCTGGCCACCAGGTTTTCGTAGTCCTCCATCAGGGCGGCCATGTCCGTGCCCAGGTCCAGGATGTCGTTCCCGCCGGCATACAGCGTGATCAGCGTGGGCCTCATGGCCAGCGCCGGTTCGAGCTGTTCGCTGATGACGTGCCGAAGCCGCTTGCTCCTGATGGCCAGGTTGGCGTACCTCCAGCCGGGCTGGGCTTTCGCCAGCTTCTCCGCTACCCGGTCAGCCCAGCCCCGCACCCCGTTGGGCAGCCGCTCGTCCCGGTCCCCCACGCCCTCGGTAAACGAATCGCCCAAAGCAACGAATACCCGCCGGCCCTCCGGCTCCCGAAGCAAAGGATTAGAACCCATCCGATGAAGGTAACCGCCCAAAGAGACGCCAAGGTAAACGGACAGCAACAGGACGTGCAGAAGAGCAACACCAACAGGCGGAGTCCACGAAGCGGGGCCAGATCGGTCCGATCAGCGATTGCTCAGCGCCTGTCACATTTTTGCGGCCGATGGTCACGATCAGGTAACGTTGGCGGCTGGCCCCAATGCAGGGCCCCGGGCGCCCGATCACTGGACCCCGCTGCGCCACTCCGGCGCCTGCTAGCTCTGGCCCCGCCAAGGGGCCCAAGGATGCTTTCCGCACTCGTCAACGTCTCAAGTGCATCAGTTGTTTCTTCCTGCCCTAAGCCCGGAGGTATCTTGTTCAAGAAAATAGCCATCGTCATGACCATGGGTGCTGTGTCCCTGACAGGATGCGGCCTAGCCCCTACGACCAACGGGGCGGCTGACTCATCCTCGGCCGACGGCGCGTCCTCACCTGCCACTCCAGCCCCAACTGACACGGCCACGGCGTCTCCGGCCCCCACGGCTTCGAGCAGCCAGACCTCCGCTGCGGCGGCGGCAACCGAGGCGACAGCCGTCACCTCGGCACCGGCGCCTGCCGCGGCCCCGGCCCCGGCGCCCGCGCCTGCGGTCGCCCAGCCAGCCAGCCAGGCTCTCGCGACGACGGGTGACGGTGCCCAGGCAGCTGCCGCCTTCGGTTGGGGCCCGGTCCTGACGGGCGATGAATTCTCCTACACCGGTGCACCCGACCGGACGAAATGGAGTGTCTACAACAGTGCAGGGCATGCAGGCAAAGGCGTGCGCAGCCCCCAGGCCTGGTCCGTTGCCAACGGCGTGGCCACCGTTAGCGGAGACGCCGCCGGCACCACTGGCGGCATGTCCGCAAAGTTCGCGGAACAAAGGTTTGGTCGTTGGGAAACGCGCATGAAAACCAATGCGCGGGACCCGAAATACCACCCGGTCCTGATCCTCAACAACAACAGTGCACCGAACTGTGCCGAGATCGATTATGCCGAGGGCAGCTCAGTCACCTCCGTGATGAGGTTCTTCCTGCACTACGCCTGTGGTGGAGCGGATTTCCAGACCACAGCGGCGACGCCCGTCGATGGCACCCAGTGGCACAACTACGCGGTGGAGTGGACCCCGGCCGGCATCAGCGGATACGTCGACGGAGTAAAGACCTTCACTGACACGAACCCGGCGCACCAGCCCTCTACCGTAATGAAGCAGACACTGCAGCTGGATTGGTTCCCGGACGGCTCCGCCACCAAGCCCTCGCAGATGCAGGTCGACTGGGTCCGCGTCTACCAGTAAGACAGCCCTTCCGGCTGGGGGCTAGAGCTCGGCCTTGCCCTGGCGCCAGTAACCCATGAACGCGACCTGCTTGCGGTCGATCCCGACGTCGCGCACCAGGTACCGGCGCATGTCCTTGATGACGGCCGCTTCCCCGGCGATCCAGGCGTAAAAGGGCATGGCGCCGGCCGGCATGTCGGGGTTCTTGGTGGCCTCGATCTCGGCTGTTTCCATCCGCGCGGGGGTCTCCCAGAGGATGTCCACGTCCACGTTGACGTCTTCGGGCTCCGGGCCAGCGCCGCCGTCGGACGCTTTGATGCCAACCCAGCCGGGTTCAGGAACCGCCGAGCGCACTGCCTGCTGGAGCAGCTCGCCGTGCGGGCGTGAGCGGCCGATCGCCGCGCCGCGGGCCAGCCAGGTGATTTCGACGTCGGCCGGCGAGGTGAGTTCCAGGAAGTCACCGGCCTCGGGGACTTCCAGGAAGGCGTGGCCGGTCATGTAGGACGGCAGGCTTTCCAGGATGGCGGAGATGGCCGGGACTGCTGTTTCGTCGCCGGCGAGCAGGATGCGCTGCGCCATTCCGGGGCGCCATTCGATGCCGCCGTAGATCTCGGCGGTGTAGCACTGGGCGTGGCGGTTGTTGGGGCCGATGATGGTGATCGCGTCGCCCGGTTTGGCGTTACGGGCCCAGTTGGCGGCAGGACCGCCATTGCCGTCGGCGTCGAAGTGTATCACGAAGTCGACGTCGATCTCCGGGTAGACCGAATCCAGCCGCGACTCGCGGACCGTGTAGGTCCGCATTGAGCCCCGTTCGGCGGGGTCCATGGCCAGCCATTCCCGGTACCAGCCGGACTGCGTCATTTCGAATACCGGCAGCGGAAGCTCCGTGCCGTCCTCCGCCAGTGAGGGGATCATCAGTTTGATCCGCAGGTCAAGGGTGTCGCCGTTCACGCCGAAGTCGCGCAGGCAGTAGCCGCCGAACGTGATGCGGCGGAAGTTGGGGCTCAGCTCCTGCACGGAGGAGACGGTGACCTCAAAGGCCAGGGTCATGGGCTCAGTGGCGGCGATGTCGCGGGTTTTCATGAAACGAGCTCCAGTTCGGTGGCGGTGGTGTGGTGGCGGCCGATAGGGATGATCAGGGGCGTGCCCGAGACCGGGTCGGGTATCACCCGGGACTCGAGGCCGAAGACGGTGCGGACCAGCTTTTCGGTGACAACGGTGGTCGGGTGGCCCAGGGCCACCACTTCGCCGCCCTTCATGGCGATGACGTGGTCCGCGTAGCGGGCGGCCAGGTTGAGGTCGTGCAGAACGATGGCCACGGTGGTGCCGCGCTTGCGGTTCAGGTCCGTGATGAGGTCCAGGACTTCCACCTGGTGCGCGAGGTCCAGGTACGTAGTGGGTTCGTCCAGCAGCAGGACGTCGGTCTCCTGGGCCAATGCCATGGCGATCCACACCCGCTGGCGCTGGCCGCCGGAGAGTTCGTCGACGTTCCGCTCGGCGAGTTCCAGCGTTTCCGTCGCTTCCAGCGCGCGCTGGACCGCGGCGTCGTCCTCCGTGCTCCAGCTGCGGAAGAAGCCCTGGTGCGGGTAGCGCCCACGGCCCACGAGGTCGCGGACAGCGATGCCGTCCGGCGCGGTGGGGTGCTGCGGGAGGAGGCCGAGGGTCCGGGCCAGTTCCCGGGCCGGGCGGGAGTGGATGTCCTTGCCGTCCAGCGTCACCACGCCGGCCGCCGGCTTGAGGAGCCGGGACAGTCCGCGCAGCAGCGTGGACTTGCCGCAGGCGTTGGCGCCCACGATCATGGTCACCTTGCCCTCCGGGATGTCCGCCGTGAGGCCGTCCACCACGCAGCGCTGGTCATATTTCAGCGTGAGGTCCTGGGCGCTGAGAACAGCCATGTCAGGCATCCTTTCGGTTGGCTGTGACCAGGAGCCACAGCAGGAACGGGGCACCGAGCGCGCCGGTGATCACGCCGACCGGCAGCACGGTGCCGTCCAGCAGCAAGGGGGCGAGGTTGGCGGCGAAGTAGTCGGCGGCCAGGACAATCAGCGCACCCACCAGGGCCGACGCCGGGAGGCTGGCTTTCCCGGTGAAGCGCCGCGCGATGGGCCCGGCAAGGAAGGCGACGAACGAGACCGGGCCGGCTGCCGCCGTCGCCACCGCGGCGAGTCCGACAGCGGTGATCACCACGGCGAGGCGGGTGGACCCCACGCGGATGCCCAGGCCGGCCGCGGCGTCGTCGCCGAGTTCCAGGATGCGCAGCGGCCCCGCGAGGGCGATGACGGCGGGGACCAGGACCAGGAGCGCCAGGGCCAGCATGCCGGCGCGGTCCCAGTTGGCGGAGTTGAGGGAGCCGTTGAGCCACACGAGCGCGTCTGCCGCCGTGCGGATGTCCGCGCGGGTCATCAGGAAGTTGACCACCGCGTGGAGGGCGGCCGCGATGCCCACCCCGGCCAGAATGAGCCGGTTGCCCGCGGCGTTCACCCGGTTGCCGCCGCCGGAGCCCAGTGCCGGTCCGCGCGAGATGGCGTAGATTAGCGCTGCGATCCCCAGCGCACCACCCAGTGCCGCGCCGGACACGACCGGACCGGTGGCACCAAAGACGACGATGGCGGTGACCGCGGCCGCACTGGCACCGTAGCTGATGCCGATCACGTCGGGGCTGGCCAGCGGGTTGCGGAGCATGGTCTGGAACAGTCCGCCGGACAAGCCGAAGGCGGTGCCGATCATGATGCCGATGACGGCCCGGGGCAGCTTATTCTCCATGACGATGAAACTGGCGCCCGGAATCCGTTCGCCGCCGGTCAGGTGTGCGATGAGGATCTTGAAGAAGTCCGGGAGGGTCACGGTGTAGCTGCCCAGGAGGACGCCCGCGGCAAAGAGGAGAACGACGCCGATGGCCAGGACGGCGGTCCGGTTCAGGACGGTGCGGCGCAGCAGGGACGCGCGAACTGGCAGATAATCCCCTGTTTTCGCGGTTTTGAGGGCGTTATATGCCAGTTCGCGCCTGGTGGAGGTCGTCACAGCCCGGCTCCCTTGCCGCGGCGGATCAGCCAGACGAAGACCGGCGCGCCCACCAGCGCCGTCATGATGCCGGCCGGCACCTCGCCCGGCAGCAGCACAACGCGGCCGATGATGTCCGCCCCCAGAAGCAGGGCCGGGGCCAGCACCAGGGAGAACGGCAGGATCCAGCGGTAGTCCGGGCCGGTGAGGGACCGGACCGCGTGCGGAATAACCAGGCCCACGAACCCGATGGGACCTGCCAGCGCCGTCGCGGAACCGCAGAGCAGCACGATGCCGAGGGCCGTCACGCCGCGCGTCAGGCCAACGCGCTGGCCGAGGCCCCGGGCGATGTCGTCACCGAGGGCGAGGCTGTTGAGGATGCGGCCGGTGGCCAGGACAATCAGGGCGCCGACGGCGAGGAACGGCAGGCCCGGAAGCACCACAGCCCAGTCGCGGCCGGCGATCCCGCCCACCTGCCAGAAACGGAAGCGGTCCAGGGTGTCCTGGCTGGAGACGAGGATGACGCTCATCAGGGAATACAGCCCGGCGCTGAGCGCGGCCCCGGCGAGGGCCAGCTTGACCGGCGTCGCACCGTCCCTGCCCATGGAAGCGATGAGGTAAACCACGACGGCGGCCGCTCCGGCGCCGATGAAGGCGAACCAGATGTAGCCGCTGAGGGAGGTAACGCCAAAAAGATAGATGCCGGTCACCACGGCCAGCGCGGCTCCGGCGTTGACGCCCATGATGCCCGGGTCCGCCAGCGGGTTGCGGGCGACGCCCTGCATGGCGGCGCCGGCGAGGCCCAGGGCGCCGCCAGCGAGAATGCCCAGGACAGTGCGGGGGATGCGGGCGTGGACCACGGCGTGGTCACCGTTGGCGGGGTCGAACTGCGCCAGGGCCTGCCACACCGTGGCCAGCGAAAGCCCGCGGGCACCGATGGCCAGGGAAGCGGCCGTTAACAAAGCAAGTACGACGACGGCGGCCAGCAGCCAGACAGCCTGCCTGGTTACGGGGCGCGGGCGGGCGGCGCCGGGGCTCCGAGGGGTGAGCTCTCGGCCCTTTCGTGTCGCCAAAGCGCCGAGATGTCGCTCCTCAGCGTGCGCCGTCGTCGTACTTTCCGTCATGGGACGGTGCTTACTTCACTGCATCCGCTGCGGTGGCCAGCTGCGGCAGGAACGTGTCCAGCGACCACGGCAGGCTCAGCGGGGAGGAGGCCGAGATGGACAGGGTCAGCGTGTTGTCCGAATCGGCAACCAGGGCGCCGGTCTTGATGGCCGGGATCTGGCCGAGCAGCGGGTCCGACTTGATGGAATCGGTGGTGGCGGCGTCCGGAACCCAGGTAACGAAGATGTCGGACTCGAGTTCATTGGCCTTCTCGGCGGACCACGGGATGAAGAATTCCTTGGAGCCCTTCGAGTTGTCCTCCACAACGGACGCGAGCTTCATGCCGATCTCGCTGAGGAAGCGGGGGCGGTTGTCGTTGGCGGTGTAGACGTTGACGCCGTCAGCCGAAGCGGGCTCCAGGTTGCCGTAGATGAAGCTCTTGCCTGCGATCTGCGGGTACTTGGCGACCTTTTCCTTGATGGTGGCCTCGGTGTCGGCGATGAGCTTGGTGGCTTCGGCTTCCTTGCCCAGCGCCTTGCCGATGATGGAAGTTGAATCCTGCCATGACGTGCCGTAGGCAACCTCAGGGTGGGCCACCACCGGTGCGATCTCGCTGAGCTTCTTGTAGTCCTCTTCAGTCAGGCCCGAGTAGGCGGCCAGGATGACGTCCGGGGTGAGCTTGGCGATCTCGGTAAAGTTGACGCCGTCCGCCTCGGAGAACTGGACCGGGGCCTTGTCCGTGCCGAAGCCTGCGCCGAGTTCCTTCAGGGCTGCATCCTTCCAGGGCGTGGAGCCCTGCTCGTTGCCGCCCCACTCGTTCTTGGGGACGCCCACCGGGACCACTCCGAGGGCGATGGCAACGTCGTCGTTGACCCAGGAGACGGTGACGACGCGCTTGGGCTGTTCCTTGATGGTGGTCTCACCGAAGACATGCTTGATGGTGACCGGGAACTGCGAGCTGCTGGAGTTGGAGGTGCTGGCGTCCGACGTGGAGGACGCGGGTCCCGTGGAGCAGGCGGAGAGAGTGAGTGCCGCTGCGGCCAGAACGGCCGTTGCCTTGCCGGCTGACTTGAACAGGGTGCGGCGGGTGGCACTCGGGCCGGAGAAGAGGGGGGAAGTCACGGAACTCCTTAGGTGAATGAAGCGAACCTAAGTAAGGCTAGCCTACCCTCTGCCGCATTACGCAAGGTTTGCGTTACTTAATTGCCCTACGTGACGAAGCACACAGCCCGACGCCCAAACGCTCTCTCATTTCCTGCAGAAAAAACACGAACGCTCAAGCACCAGGTGCATGAGCGTTCGTGAAAAACCGACAGGAAGTGAGAGAGGGTCGGGGTCAGCGGAGCACGATGTCCACGGGGTTGGCCTCGGACCGCCACTCACCCTCCTGGCCGGGCCTCGGCCGGATCACCGGAGCGGTCAGCACGCCCGAGCGGTTAGTGCGCTTGTCCCGCAGGATCTCGGTCACGGAGCCCAGGTGCCGGGACAGGTCGATCACGTTCTCCGGCGCGGCCAGCAGCAGCTGGAAGCCGAATTCGTGCAGCGCCTTGATGCCGGCACCCGCGAACTCCTCGGACGCCAGCACAAACGCTTCGTCCATCATGACCGTGCCGTATGTGGTGAACCCCTGTTCGGCGATGCCCAGCTGGTAGCTCAGCGCCGCGGCCATGATGAACGCGGTGAAGCGCTGCCGCTCGCCACCGGACATGGAGCCGGTGTCGGCGTGCATGTAGACGTCGGTCCGCTTGCCGCCGCGCGGACCGGTCACCTCGCGGTGCTCCTTGCACTGGATAAACAGGTGGCCGCGGACGTCCAGCACCTCCGCACGCCAGCGCCTGTCCTCCGGGGTCTGCGAGCCCAGCCGCTTGACCAGCGTTTCAAGGGTCTTGTACCGGGCGGTGAGTTCGGCGTCGTCGGCTTCGGCGTTTTCCGCCCTGCCGTGCCGGGCATGCCGGGCCTTCAGCGCGTTCTGGATGGCGTCCTTGAACTGCTTTGCCGTACCCGGCAGCGTCTGCTTGATGTCCAGTTCCAGGAAGCTGCCCTCATGGAAGTTGACCTCGGACAGGATGCCGTTGAGCGGCAGGATCCGGCTGGTGATGGACCGCCGTTCCTCGTCCAGCAGGTGCAGCAGCGTGCTGAACGACTCATGCGTGCGCTGGTTGAAGAACTGCCGGAACTCGGTCTCCTGCGCGGGAAGGCCGTCGCTGACGATGGCGTGGTAACGGGATTCGAACTCCCCCGCTGCGCCGATCGACGTGCCGTGGTCCGCGGAAATGGCGGTGCCCCACTCCCGGACGAAGCCTTCAAAGATGCGCGTCAGCCGCTCGGAGGTTGCCTGTCCGCGCGTCTCGGCAGCGTGCAACTCCCCCAGCAGTGCCGTCCGGACGCGGTTGGCCAGGTTGTCCAGCTCGTGCATTTCGCTGACGTCGCCGAAGTCAGTGAAGTACGGTTCCAGCGCGGTCACTGTGGCGTCCGACGGCGGAGCCTGCTCCAGGCGGGCCCGCGCGGCTTCCAGCATTGAATCCGCGTTGCTCAGCTGCCGGTCGAGTGCCTTGTATTCACTCTGCAGGACGGCCGCGGCCTCGGTGCTGGCCTGGTGCTTCTGCCGCGCCGCCTCGATGTTGGCGCGCAGCGGTTCCAGGTCGGCCTGGGCGGCCAGGGCGTCCTTGAGCCGCTGCTCGATCCTGGCGAGTTCCTCCGCGGCAACCGCGGCCGATACCTGCTCCCAGGGGCGGTGGTCCTCCGCAATGAGCCGCAGCGCGTCGATCTGCCGACTCATGCCCTGGTGGGACGCTTCGCGGCTTTGGGCCAGTTCGGCGGCCTTGGCCAGTTCCTGCTGAAGGTCCTCCACCTGGGCGGCCACGAGCTCCAGCTTGGCGGCGTTATCGAAGCCGAGGACGTAATCTTGGCGCCCTGTGAAACGGTCGTCCTTTTCCACCGTGTGGCGGTTGCGCTTGACCACTCCGCCCAGGCTCAGGCCCTTGTCCAGGGTGGCCAGTTCGTTGGGGTCCGCAACGCACGGGTAGGCGAAATCGAGCGCGATCCGCTCCCGGATCCATTCCCCCGCATCCGTCACTGCGCCGCTCGCGAGGATGTCCAGCTTGGTGAGGAGGTCGCCGTCGCGCACGTCCTCCACAGCCAGCGCGCCGCCGGCGAGCGGCTTGGACACATCCACGGCGCGCAGGGCCCCGCGCACCTTGTTGTCGTTCAGGTAGCGGGTCACCGCGGCGAAATGTTCGCCGGGGACCAGCAGCGTGGTGGCGAGGTTCCGGAGCGCCCTCTCCGCGGCGGGACGCCACTGCTCCTCCCCCTCGGCGAGGTCGATCAGCTCTCCGCCGAACGGCATTTGGTCCTCAGCAACGCCGGTGGCCGCGGCAATTGCCGCACGGTTCTCAATGCTCGACGGCGGCAGCAGGGATTTGCGTGTCTTCAGCGACACGAGCTCCTGCTGGGCTGCCGCCAGCTCGCGTTTTTTGGTGGCGTGGCCGTCGAAGGCCTCGAACCGGAGTTCCTGCAGGGCCTGCGAGTCATCCTTGAGCTCGGCCGACCGGGCGGCCGCCTGCTCGTGTGCCTGTTCCCAGCCCTCGGCGGTCCACTCAAGCTGCAGGCCGGCGTCGGACAGGGCCTTGCGGGCCGCTTCCTCCACCTGCCGCCCGAGCCTCAGGCCAACCCTGGCGTTCTCCAGCGACTGCTCGATCGCGGAGATCGCGTTGCCGCCCTGGTTGTTGTAGTCGGTCTCCAACTGGCGCAGTTCCTTGGCCAGCCCGTCACGGACCGAGCGTTCCGCACCCAGCTCCTTGGCCTTGACCTGGGCCAGCTCCTTGAACCGGGCAAGGGTCTTCTGGTGGACGGTGACCGCGAGCCGCTGCCTGTAGGCCTCAAATTCCTCGCCTGCCAGCTCACGGAGCCGGTTCGCGTCCAGCAGCGACTGCGCGTAGTCCTTGTTCAGCCCGGGCACCGGGGCCAGCTGGTCCCGCTGCTGCCGCACATCCTCCAGCCGCTGCCGGATGGACATGAGGTTGCTGAATTCCTCCACCACGTCATCAGCAGCGGCGAGCGTGGCCGGGGCGTCCAGGACCTGGTCGCGGAAGAAGGTGTTGACGCTGCCGCCCAGGCCCTTTCCGGCCTGGATCACGCGGAGCAGCGGCAGGGCCTGGTCCGAGCTGATGCCCAGGAGGCGGCGGAAACGTTCCGCGAAAGCCTTGTGGACGTCGAAGACCTGGGCGTCCGGAAAGATCGTCTCCAGGGCGGCCTTGGTGAAGCGCTTCTCGGCGATGTCCTCGATGGCCGGCAGGTCCAGCGGCTTGGTGTCGATCAAGTAGAAGCGCCCGACGCTGGACTCCGTGCCGTTCTTCGGCAGGTCGAACAGTGCCGACACCGTGACGCGGGTGCCCGCGGCGTTATCAAACGTCAGCGCGACGGCGGACCAGGTGGCACCCGGGCGCTGGAACGCACTGGCCGAGCCCTCGCCCACCGCCTTGTCGCCCACCTTGCCGCGCATATACGTGAACGTGGTCCGCTTGTCCTCCACGGCACCGCCGGCCCGCTGCGCCGCCGCCTCGTTGGACCGCGGCCGGGCATCAAACACGCGCAGCATGGCATCAAACAGCGTCGACTTTCCCACGCCCGAGTTACCCGTGAGCAGGGTTCCGTTGCGGTCCACGTGCATCGTGTGCGCACCGTGGAAGGTACCCCAGTTGACCACCTGCACCAGCGCCAGGCGCATCTGGCCTGGGTTCGTGAGCTCGCCCATCGGCAGCATGGTTGCGATGCTCATGCTTCTGCCCCCTCGATGGTTCCGTTCGCGGCGCCGCCGGACACATGCTCGGCGTGCTCGCTCGTTCCTCGCTTAGACGCACGCTGCCGCATGTCCCCGGTGTCACCGCTCGTGCCCGGAACCTGCGCACCCACGGACGACGACGCCGATGCCGCCCAGGGAGTGGCATCGGGCCTAGCGGAGCCGGGCGACGCGCTGCTTGCAGCGTAGTCGCCCGGCGGAGGGGCGGGGGCGGCATCGGCGTCGTCGTCCTCGGCACCCGCGTCGCCGTCGAGCTCTATCAGGGGTTCTGTGCCTGTGGGGTCTGCTGTTGCTGCTACCAGCGCCTCGATTTGGGCCGGGATGTCGCCGATGTTTTCGAACGGGAGGGCCAGGGGGAGGGCGTTGGAGATGGTGTAGACGTCCTCCAGGCCGGTGGTGAGGAGGAGTTGGCGGGCCAGGAGCTTGGTGATGGCGCGGGTGACCACGTCCGAATCCCTCAGGGCGTCCTGCTGTCCGGCGGGCTGGTAGTGGGCCACGAGGTCCGCTATTTCCTCGCGCGTGATGGTGGGGTCCGTCTGGGCGGTGACGTGGCGGTCCAGCAGCAGGCGCAGGCGGAGCAGCACAATGGTCTCCACCCGGCTCAGCGCACGCTGCTGGCGCAGGATGCTTGAGCGTGAACTGCCGCCGATCGCCTCCGGATCCACCGGACGCAGGACCGCGATCTTGCGCTCGTGGTCCAGCTGGAGGCTCAGGAACAGCTCGGACAGCCGGCTGCGCAGGATCAGCTGGTTATCCAGGAGCGTGGTCCACAGCTTTTCGTCGCGGCCCCCGTCGACATACGGACCCTTGAGCAGCTTCACCAGTGCCTGGCGCACCTTCATGGAGAGCACGCCCGTGTCGCCGGGGAACAGCGCCGCACCGTCCACGAACGTGTCCCGGGGTGTGACTCCCCCGGGGAGTGAGCCTGTCGAAATCCCCGGGGTCTCGACAGGCTCGACCAACGAGGTCTCAGGCTCGGCCGCCGTCGTGGTTTCTTCAGTCATCGTCAATCCTTCTTGAGGGTGACCACCGGCAGGAATGCCTTGCGGGTGGTGCCGTCTATCTGTTCGAAGTCGAGGCCGTCCCAGGCGGCGCGGTCAAAGTCCGCGCCTTCCTGGAGGGCGTGCGACAGGAGTGCCCGGATGGAGTTGATGTGCTGTTCGTCGGGCGGCAGCTGGGCCCAGGCCTCGGCCAGCGTGGACGCACCGGCGACGGCCGCCCTGATGGCCTCGGGCCGGGCCTTGCCGGTCCTCGGCGAGCGCACGCGGTCGGAGTCGCTGAAGGCGATGGGGTCCGCGAGCCTGGGCGGAACGGCGAACTCGTCGGGATCGTAAAGCTTGACCATGGCCAGCGATTCGAAGCCGGCGTTGAACAGCACCGGACCGCGGACCAGGCCGGGCCGTTCCCGTTCATAGGGCAGCGACCGGATGGCCTGCTCGGCCTCGCGCAGGACTTTCCGGAGGCGGACGGACTGGCGGAAGTCGTCGCTCTGGACGTAGGTGTTCAGGCTTTCGCTGAGCTTGCCGTAGATCCGCTGGATCTGGCTGTGCTGGTGACGGAGCTCAGCCACCAGGTTCTTCAGGGTTTCGCGGTCCTCGGGCGAGAGGTCATCGGCGAACTGCCGGCTGAGGACCTCGCCGATCGCGGAACGGAACCGCATCTGCTGCTGCGGGTCCTCCAGGAACGCGGTGAATGACCGGAACGTCCTGCCCTCGGGGCTCTGCCGGAGCCGTTTGTCTGCTTCGAGCACCTGCGCCATGGTGGCGCCCTTGCTGAGCGACTCCTCGATGATCTGGTTGCGCAGCTCGCCCACCAGTTCCTCGATCCGGTCGCGCATCTTTTTGTAGTCCGCGGGCAGGCTCGCGGCAAGGTCCAGGATGTTGCCGGCGGCTTCCACGGCTTCGTCGTCATCGAGCAGGCCGTCAAAGTCGCCCGAGCTGATGTCCTGGATCAGCTGCTGCCGCTCCCCGATCTCTTCGGCGAGGGATTCCAGCCGGGCACTCTGGTCCGGGTTGGTCTCGTTGGCCAGCTTCTCCACATCACCCAGGAGCGTGCCCAGCCGGGAACCGTTCAGCGTGGAACGCTCGCTGGAGAGGCTGTCCAGGAAGGCGAGAACACGGGCGGCCGGCTCGGTGACCTCGTAGACAATCTGGCCTGACTGGTTGCGGCGGGTCAGGAAGTGCTTGCGCGTCCACTCATCGCCGAAGGACTTCCCGTTGGCCACTCCGCCCAGCCCGGGTTCTTCGCGGCGGAGCTGCTCCAGGAAGGAGTCGACGTCGGCATGGAACTCCTCGAGCGGAAGCTGCGGGCGCGTGCGGGTGAAGGACGCCTGCAGCACTGCGATGACCCAGGGAGCGGAGCGGGTCAGCGCCCACGCCGGTCCTTTGGTAAGGAGTTCGAGGTCCCTGAGCCGGGCGCTGATCGCGTCAGCGGATGACCTGGCGGAGCGGGGCACGCACTCTCCTTCAGCTGCTGGGATGGTTGGGCAGCGCGGATCGCGAAAACTGCCAACTACAAGGTTAACGCAGGCCCCGCGACCGATTAATCGTTGTACCTTGCTGGCCCCGGGAGCACACTGTTTAAATCACCTGAGAGGAGTTTGACATGCGCGAAAAAGCTGCACTGGTCACGGTACTGGCGGCTGCGGCGGTGATTCTGGGTGGCGCGACAGTGGCGGTCGCTGCGAGCGCCCGTACGGGCGGAGATCAGGACCTGGGCAGGATCGGAGTCAACGTCGACCGGTCTTCGCAGTTGTCCACCACCACGGGGTCCGGGCAGGACAACGACGACGACACGAACCTCGCACCCCTGAACACTGCGGACCGGGACCAGGCCGCGAACGCCGCGCTGGCAAGGGTGGGCCAAGGTACTGTCGCCGAGGTCGAACGGGAAAACGACGGGAACGTCGCCTATGAGGTTGAAGTCCGGCTGGACAACGGTTCTGAGGTTGAAGTGGGGCTCGGCGCCGACTTCGCGGTCCTGAACCAGGCCGCCCCGGAGTTCGACGACGATTAACGCAAGCGGGACCGGGACTTCCGCGACCGCTCCGTGACCTACGGGCCGGTAGCATTGCGATCCCATATCAACCCGCTGCGGCGGCGTGCCTGGTCTGGCTGGCGGCGGCCGGCAACCCCTACGCTCGTGCTACTGATTCAACTGAAGCAACGGCGCAGCAGGGGGAAGCATGCAGTTCGACCTAAGTGCAGTGGAGACAGCCACCATGGTTTTTGTAGGAACCCTGGTGTTTGCCCTGGTCCTGGCGGCCTTCGTCCTGACGGCGGGGTTTCTGGCCCTGGTCCTGGTAGGCGTGGGGAAGCTGGGGTGGTTCGTCGCCTCGACCACGCTGCTGGCAGTGGTCCACGGAATCAACAATGGATGGGACAGGCTGGTGCATCACGCGTCCACCGTGGAGATTCCCGGGGACTTCCACGGCCAGCCATCCCCTAGCACTGGAAGCTACCCGCGGGTAATATTGAGAGACAGCTAAAGGGTTCTCCAACCCGGCGGATCCATGGCTTGAACCGGCCATCCCGGGCAGAGGAGATACCCCATGAGCTCCGCCACTGACAGTCCCGCCGCCAGCTCGCCACCCATCGATGCGCCGGACGCCGATGTTCCCGTCGCTGCGGGAAACATCGGATCCGAAGCCACCGCGGCGGACGCCCGCGCAATAACCGAGGCAGCCCGCCAGACAGGCTGGGACCGGCCCAGCTTCGCCAAGGGCCTGTACCTGGGCAATTTCGATCTAAGCCTCGTCCACCCCTGGCCAACCGCCAAACCCGATGACGTGGAACGCGGCGAAGCGTTCATGGCCCGCATCGAGGCGTACGCCCGCACCATGTCCGGCCGCGTTATAGAACGTGATGCCAGGATCCCGGACGAATACCTCAGGGGCCTTGCTGACCTCGGCGTCTTCGGCATGAAGATTCCGCAGGAGTACGGCGGCCTGGGGCTGTCCCTGGTGTACTACGGCCGGGCGCTGGCCTTGCTGGGCAGCGTACATCCCAGCCTTGGCGCCCTGCTGTCCGCCCACCAGTCCATCGGCGTGCCCGAACCTGTGAAGGTGTTCGGAACACCGGAGCAGAAGAAGGAATACCTGCCCCGCTGTGCCGCCGGCGCCATCACCGCCTTCCTGCTCACGGAACCTGACGTGGGCAGCGATCCGGCCCGCATGGGCAGCACGGCGGTCCCCACGGACGACGGCGGGTCCTACCTCCTGGACGGCGTGAAACTTTGGACCACCAACGGCGTCATCGCCGAACTGGTGGTGGTGATGGCCCTGGTCCCTGCCCACACTGACGCGGACGGCACAAAGCACAAGGGCGGCATCAGCGCCTTTGTGGTGGAAATGGACTCCCCAGGCATCACCGTGGAGAACCGCAACACGTTCATGGGGCTGCGCGGCATCGAAAACGGCGTGACCCGGTTCCACCAGGTCAGGGTCCCGGCCGCCAACCGTTTGGGACGCGAAGGGCAGGGCCTGAAGATCGCGCTCACCACGCTGAACACGGGCCGGCTTTCCATTCCGGCGCTGTGCGTCGCGTCCGGACGCTGGAGCCTGAAGATTGCCCGCGAATGGTCCAACGCCCGCACCCAGTGGGGCCAGCCCGTGGGCAAGCACGAGGCAGTGGGCAAGAAGATCGCGTTCATCGCAGCGTCCGCCTTTGCCCTGGATGCCGTCTTCGAGCTGTCCGCCGAGCTCGCCGACGCCGGGCAGAAGGATGTCCGGATTGAAGCCGCCCTGGCCAAGCTGTGGTCCACCGAGATCAGCTACCGGATCGCCGACGAACTGGTGCAGATCCGCGGCGGCCGGGGCTTCGAGACGGCGGAGTCCCTTCAGGCCCGCGGTGAACGCGCGGTTCCCGCCGAGCAGCAGTTGCGCGATCTCCGGATCAACCGGATCTTTGAAGGTTCATCGGAAATCATGAAACTCCTCATCGCCCGCGAAGCGGTGGACGCCCACCTGGCGGCCGCCGGCGACCTCGCATCGGTGGACGCAAGCCTTCAGGACAAGGCGAGGGCCGCCGTCGGGGCTTCAGGGTTCTACGCCAGGTGGCTGCCCAAACTGGTGGCCGGCGCGGGCATGGACCCCCGCTCCTACAGCGACTTTGGCCGGCTGGCCAAACAGCTGCGCTTTGTGGAGCGGTCCTCGCGCAAGCTGGCCCGCCAGACCTTCTACGGGATGGGACGCTGGCAGGCCAGGCTCGAGTACAAGCAGGCGTTCCTGGGCCGGGTGGTTGATATCGGCGCGGAACTCTATGCGATGGCCGCGTGCTGCTCCCGGGCCGAGATGATGCTCCACACCACGCCGGAACAGGCGGCCGGTGCCTACGAACTCGCCGAGGCGTACTGCGAGCAGGCCCGGGTCCGCATCGAAGAGTACTTCGACCAGCTCTGGCGCAACACCGACGACGGCGACCACGACCTCTCCCGCAAGGTCCTGGCCGGCGACTACACCTGGCTTGAAGCCGGGGTCCTGGACCAGTCCGAGGGCACCGGACCGTGGATCGCGGACGCCACTCCGGGGGCCTCAACTAAGGAAAACCTGCACCGCAACTACCGCTAGCAATTGATAAGCATCCTTGTTATCGCTGGTCACCAGTGGTTGAGTTGACCCATGAGCAACCAAACAGGCCCAGAGGACAGCTTTCCGCGGCGAGCCCGGAATGAGAATCTACGCAGTGAGACTGCTCGTGACGAAGCCTTCGCCGGAGGCGAACCCACACGCGCCTTCGACCGGACACTGCCGCCATCCGCGGAACGGGAGTACCGGCCCGACACTCCGGTGACGGATCCTGCCCTGCCGGACCCCAACGTGACCGACCGGCAGACGGCCGTGGCCCGGGAAAAGGAGCAGTTCGGCGGGATCAAGGTGGGCTCCGCTTTCTTCGGCTGGCTGGCCGCCACGGGCATGGCCGTCCTGCTTACCGCCTTCGTGGCCGCAGCAGGCACAGCCGTGGGGCTGGCCAGCAACACCGACGTCAACGACGCCGTCAACCAGGTGACCACGAACGGCACCGTCGGGCTGGTGGGCATCATCGTCCTGCTGGTGATCCTTTTCGTCTCCTACTATTCGGGCGGCTACGTTGCGGGCCGGATGGCCCGGTTCAACGGCGCAAAGCAGGGATTCATGGTGTGGATCTGGGCGCTGATCGCCGCGGTGGTCATCGCCATCGTGGGCCTCATCGCCGGCCAGCAGTTCAACGTCCTGGCCAACCTGAACAGCTTCCCGCGGATCCCCATCAACGAGGGCGAACTGACCATCACCAGCATCATTGCCGCTGTTGTGGTGGCCCTTGTCGCGCTTGTCGGCGCCGTGCTGGGCGGGCTGGCGGGCATGCACTTCCACCGCAAGGTGGACCGGGCCGGCTTCACCCCGGACGAAACGTACAGCGAAGGCTAGGCGATGAGTACGGCGTCCACGTAGTACCAGCGGCGGTCCTCGCGGACGAAACGGCTGGTTTCGTGGTGGACGCCGCGAGCGCCGTCGTGCCGGAAGTGGGCTTTGAACTCCACGGTCCCCTCGGTGTCCAGCGGCCCGCCGCGGCTGGTGGACAGGATATCCAGGCGCCGCCATTCCATGGCCGGGTCCACTTCCAGCTCCGATGGTGCGGTGTCCGGATGCCACGTGCGCAGCAGGTAGCCGGCGTCGAGCAGGACAAATGCGCTGTACCGGGACCGCATCAGCTGCTCGGCGGTCGCGGCGTCGGACTGGCCGCTGTGGAACCGTCCGCAGCACTGCGCGTACGGCTCCCCCGACAAGCAGAAGCAACTGCGCGACGTGGCTGGGTTCTCGGGCATGGCGCTCCTGTCAGGGTGGTCCGGGGCCGCATTCGGGGCTCCTTCGGGGTCTTTGTCCGACTATAGGCCGCCCCGGCGTTGTCATATCCGGTAACAGGTTCGAAACAACCCCGGACGCACCCCGCCAAGGGTCGGCAGGGCCCAAAAATAGTCCGTAAGGTAGTGGAGGGGCTGTTGCCCGTGGTGATGGGTGCCGGCACGGACTCCGCTGCTGGCAGATTGGAGAGGTGACGTGGGAGATTCAACGACCATCGCTCTTAACCTGACCTTTTTCGGAACCCTCGGCCTGGCGTTCCTGATGTTTTTTGGCCTGTTCCTGCTGGTGGTCGCAACGCTGGTCCTGGCCGGCGTCGGCCGCCTGGTCGCCCTGACAGTCATGGCTCTGTTCGGCCGGCTTCCCCGGCACGAAACCCTCCCGCTGGTCCGCCTGACCGGCAACCCTGCGGGTGCCTCATCTGCTCCGGCCGCGGTCACTGCTCCGGCAGGACACGACGACGGCGCTGCCGCCCCCTCTCCCGCGAAACCACAGCGCGCCGTGGGGCTTCGCGCAAGGGCCGCCGCCGTGGGTGCAAACGTGCGGACCAAGACCGGCGCCACCCTGACCACTGTTCGTGCCCACGGCAGCGCCGCCGTCGCCACCGTGACGGCACCGCGCGACTGGCGCAAGGCCCTGCGCGACGGCCGCGACGCGCTGAAACTATCTGAATTCAAGCCGCGGTTCCGGTACGCCGTCGAGCACCATCCTCTTCTCACGGCGGCACGCCGTGAACCTCCGGTGCTGGCTGAGGGCTGGGCAGCCGCCGTGGCGGAAGCTGATGCCCGGGCCGTAGCGCGTGCACGGGCCGCCGCGCCTGAGATCAGGATTTCCGTCCGGGACCTGCCCGATCCCGGCGTGCCCGCGGAGAAGGTGGTGGCCGTGGCCCCGCTGGTTGAGTCGGCGCTGCACCAGGACCACCCGGTGCGGGACGTACCGCGGTCCTTCAAGAAGCCCTCCGCTCCCGCGCCGCTGTCCCCGCTGGACACCGGTTCGCTGATGTCCCTCTCCGGGCACGCAAAAGTCCTCAAAGGCAAGCTGCCCGCCGACCGGCGCTGACCTTCACAAACCGTCATTACCGGCCCCTGCGTTACCCCGTGCTACGAAAAGCGAAGCACTGTGGCACTTTCCTGCAGGGCGCAGCCGAATTTGTGTAGCGTCGTGACGATCCACAGCAATCCGCGTGGGGAAATCGATTTGTGAGGAGCCGGGGATGAGCCTCAGCGAACTTCGTGTGTTCGGGCGGTCCGGCACGCCGATCAGCCCGCTCACGCTGGGCACCATGAACTTTGGCGAAGGCCCCGGCGGCGCATCCGGCGGCGCCCCCACCGGAGCGGACGAAAGCATCCGCATCATCCAGGCCGCCCTGGATGCCGGCATCACCGCGGTGGACACCGCTGACGTCTATTCCCAGGGTGAGTCCGAGCAGGTGGTGGGCCGCGCGCTGCGCGGCCGCCGCGACGACGTCTTCCTGGCCACCAAGTTCCACGGCCAGATGAGCGCCAACCCGGCCCACTCGGGGAACTCCCGGCGCTGGATCATGCAGGCGGTGGAGGGCAGCCTCCGGCGGCTGCAGACGGACCGGATCGACCTGTACCAGGCGCACCGGCCGGACTACAACACTGACGTGCTGGAGACCATCACCGCCCTGAACGACCTCATCCGGCAGGGCAAGATCCTCTACTACGGCACGTCGGTGTTCACCCCCGCGCAGCTCGTGGAGGCGCAGTGGCTTGCCACCACCAACCACCTGATCCCGCCGGTTGGCAACCAGGTCCCCTATTCCATGCTGGTGCGCGCCAATGAACGCGATGTCCTGCCCATCTCCCAGCAGTACGGGCTCGGCGTGCTTGCCTACGGGCCCCTGGCCGGCGGCTGGCTCTCCGGCGACTTCGTCCTGGACGCCGGCAAACCGCCGGCACGCGTGCACTCCCTGCCGGGCCGGTACGACATTTCCGGTCCTGCCAGCGAGCGGAAGCTGCTCGCGTCGGATTCCCTCGCCCGGCTCGCGGACAAGCTGGAGATCTCCCTGGTGGATCTCGCAGTGGGGTTCGCCCTGAACCATCCATCCATCAGCAGCGTGATCGTCGGCCCGCGCACCGAGGAACACCTGAACGCCTACGTCAGGGCGGCGGACACGCTCCTGGGCGAAACCGTGCTGGACGCGATCGACGAACTGGTGCCGCCGGGGACCAACTTCGTGGAACGCGATGCCGGGGCGATCGTCCCGTCCCTTGAGTACGCGGAGCTCCGCCGGCGCTGACCGCAGTTGCCCGCTGCCGCCGTCGCGCTTTTGGAAAGCCCTTACCGTGAGCCGGCATCTCCGCTAGCGTGAAAACCATGGAATTCAGATACCTCGGAAACAGTGGCTTCAAAGTCTCGGAAATCACGTTCGGCAACTGGCTGACGCACGGCTCACAGGTGGAGAACGACGTCGCCACCCAGTGCGTGCGGGCCGCGCTCGACGCCGGCATCAGCACCTTCGACACGGCGGACGTCTACGCCAACACGGCAGCGGAGACTGTCCTCGGTGAAGCGCTGAAGGGTGAGCGCCGCGAGTCCCTGGAGATCTTCACCAAGGTCTACGGACCCACCGGCCCCAAGGGCAAAAACGATCTGGGCCTGTCCCGCAAACACATCATGGACTCGATCAACGGCTCACTCAGCAGGCTGCAGACGGACTATGTGGACCTCTACCAGGCCCACCGGTACGACTTCGAGACGCCGCTGGAGGAGACCATGCAGGCGTTCGCGGACATTGTCCGGCAGGGCAAGGCGCTGTACATCGGCGTCAGCGAGTGGACCGCGGAGCAGCTCCGCGACGGCCACGCGCTGTCCAAGGAACTGGGCTTCCAGCTGATCTCCAACCAGCCGCAGTACTCCATGCTGTGGCGCGTCATCGAGGCCGAGGTGGTGCCGGCGTCGGAGGAGCTGGGCGTGTCCCAGATTGTCTGGTCCCCCATGGCGCAGGGTGTGCTGAGCGGAAAGTACCTGCCCGGCCAGCCTGCGCCCGAAGGCAGCCGCGCCACGGATGACAAAGGCGGCGCAAAGATGATCCAGCGCTGGATGCGCGACGACGTGCTGGCCGGCGTGCAGGAGCTCAAGCCGATCGCCGCGGCAGCCGGGCTGACCATGCCTCAGCTTGCGGTGGCCTGGGTCCTGCAGAACCCGAACGTGGCGTCCGCCATCGTGGGCGCGTCACGCCCCGAGCAGATCGCGGACAGCGTGGCCGCCGCGGGTGTGGTCCTGGAGCCTGAGGTCCTGAAGAAGATCGACGACGCCATCGGTTCCCTCGCCGAACGCGATCCGGCGCAGACCAAGTCGCCCGCAGCCCGCGAAGCCTAGGAGCGCCGCACACCAATTCCACCCGCCAAGCGCGACCGTACAGTTGAGGCCCTGTTTTTCACGGAAAACGGGGCCTCAACTGTACGGTCGCGCCGTTGACGGGGGCGTGCACCGCGGCGTAAACCTGTCAGGAGGAAGACCCTCCAGCGTCATCGAGCAGAATCGCACCCGCCATGAAGCAGATTTACAGGCAACGCCAGTCCGCCCGCACCGCCCCGCCCGCAGGTGTTCCGACGTCGGGGCCCTTGACCCCGGAGGAGCTGCAGCTGGCTGCCCGGAACCATGCCATGCCGCTGGAGGCGCTGCGCCGGGACATCACGCCGCCCGGGCTCCATTACGTCCTCACGCATTTCGACATCCCGGACATTGACGCGTCGTCCTGGCGCCTGCAGGTCAAGGGGGCCGTGGAGCGGTCGCTGGAGCTGAGCCTGGCAGCCCTCAGGAAGGACCCGGCCATCACCATTCCCGTCACCCTCGAATGTGCGGGAAATGGACGGTCCCTGCTCAAACCGCGGCCTCTGAGCCAGCCCTGGATCCAGGAAGGGGTGGGGACGGCGGAATGGACGGGGGTGCCGCTGGCCTACCTCCTCGCGAAGTCCGGCGTCCTGCCCGAAGCCGCCGAGGTGGTCTTCACCGGCGCCGATGCTGGAATCCAGGGCGGCGTCCGGCATCGCTATGCGCGGAGCCTGCCCATCCGCGAGGCGATGCGGCCCGACGTCGTGCTTGCCTACCGGATGAATGGCAGCGAACTGCCGCCGCAGCACGGCTACCCCGTCCGCCTGGTGGTGCCGGGCTGGTACGGCATGACCAGCGTCAAGTGGCTGGAGTCCATCGACGTGGTGACGCGCCCGTTCACGGGGTTCCAGCAGCAGCAGGCCTACCGGTACCAGGACAGTGCGGACGACGCCGGAACACCGGTTTCGCGGATCAGGGTCCGTTCGCTGATGGTTCCGCCGGGCATACCGGACTTCTTCACGCGCAACAGGGTGCTGCAGCACGGTCCGGTGATGCTCCAGGGCAGGGCCTGGTCAGGCCATGGTGCGGTGACCGGCGTTGAGGTGGGGATCGACGGCGAGTGGGTGGCGGCCCAGCTGGAAAAGCCGGCCGGACCGTTCGCCTGGTGCAAATGGACCCTTCCGTGGGTGGCCGATCCGGGCGAGCATGAGCTGGCCTGCCGCGCCACAGACGCCACCGGCGCTGCCCAGCCCCTGGAGCAGAACTGGAATTACCAGGGGATGGGCAACAACATGGTCCAGCGGGTACGCGTCACCGTCCAGTAGCCGGGCCGCTTTCAGAACCAGAGCATGATCCAAGCCACCACGGGCGCTCCAGTGGCAAGCGGAACCGCGATCAGGAACCACGTGGTTCGCGGGCAGCTGCGGTATCCCCTGCCGCGAAGGGTGATGCTCCATACCAACGCATAAACAATGCTTCCCAGCAGGTATGGGAAGATGCGGGCAGTTCCACGCCGTATACTCGGTGCCAGCCATGACCATCCTTCCGTCCTCCCCCGCCAGCGTCCGCATTGATGCGTGGCTGTGGGCGATCCGCGCCTATAAGACACGTTCCGCGGCCACCGCCGCCTGCCGCGCCGGCCACGTGCGGCTGAACGGAAGTCCCGCCAAAGCCTCCGCCACCCTGGTCACAGGTGACACAGTCACCGTCCGGATGTCCGGCTACGAACGGATCCTTGAGGTCCGGCGCCTGATCGCCAAGCGCGTCGGAGCCGAACCTGCCTCCCATTGCTTCACCGACCACACCCCGCCGCGTCCCATCGCACCCGCTTTGGGCCTCCCGCAGCGTGACCGCGGGACCGGGCGCCCCACCAAGAAGGACCGCCGGGAGATGGAGCGGCTTCGGGGCCCGGCAGTTTAAGCCGCCCGGGGAAGCCGGAGTCCTGTTCACCTGCTGAACGATCAGAATTGGAAACCGTGAACAACATCGTCCTGGTCTCCGTCCGGCAACCCGGCGACGAGGCCGTCACCGACCTGCACATTGTTGACGGCGTGGTGGCACGGATCAGTCCCGGCGGAGGCATCCCGGATAAGGCCCGCGTCATCAGCGTGGACGGACGCTACGTCATTCCAGGGCTGTGGGACGAACACGTCCACATGACCCAGTGGGCACTGCACTCAAACAGGCTGGACCTGTCCGCCGCGGCCACCGCACGGGAGGCTGCGGCCGCCGTCGGACATTACGTTCACGGCGCCGATCCCTCGGTCACTTTCGTGGGCGTTGGCTTCCGCGACGCCCTGTGGCCGGACGTCCCCACCCTGGAACTGCTGGACGCCGCCACCGGCAACCAGCCCACCGCCCTGGTCAGCCACGATCTGCACTGCGCCTGGGTGAACAGCGCCGCCGCCCGCCGGTACGGGGTACATGTTGATGCCAGCGGCCTGCTCCGGGAGGAACCTGCTTTTACGCTGACCCGTGAGCTGGGCAAACTGCCGGACTCTGTGGTGGACGGCTGGGTCACCGATGCCGCCCAGGCGGCTGCCGCCCGCGGCATCGTGGGCATCGTTGATTTCGAGATGACCTGGAACCGCGACGCCTGGCTGCGGCGCATCGACGGCGGCTTCGATGCCCTCCGGGTGGACGCCGGCGTCTACCCCGGGGACCTTGAACGGGCACGCCACGAGGGAATGAGCACGGGCTTGGAGCTCGACGGCGGCAAAGGGCTTCTGCGCGTCGGCCCGCTGAAGGTGCTCATTGACGGGTCGCTGAATACGCGGACGGCGTTCTGCTCGGATCCGTACCCGGACGGCAGCCATGGGCTGCTGACTGTGAGCGAAGGCGGGCTGCTGGCGCTCCTGGAGCAGGCGAAGGCAGCGGGATTTGTCCCCGCAGTCCATGCCATCGGCGACGCCGCCAACCGCGTGGCGCTGGACGCGTTTGAACGTGCCGGGACCGGCGGCCGGATTGAACACGCCCAGTTTGTCCGGACGGAGGATTTCGGCCGCTTTGGCCCGCTGGGCATCACCGCCAGCGTGCAGCCGGTCCATGCCCTCGACGACCGCGACGCCGCGGAGTCCAACTGGGGCGGCCGCACCCACCGCGCATTTCCGCTGAGGTCCCTGTTGGACGCCGGCGCCACGTTGGCACTGGGTTCGGACGCACCGGTTGCGCCGCTGGATCCATGGGCTGCGATGTCGGCGGCCACCACCAGGTCCCGGGAGGACGGCAGGGGTCCGTGGCATCCACAGGAGCGCATCAGCCGGCGGCAGGCACTGGCTGCGTCAGCGAGGGGCCGGAGCCGGATCAGCGTCGGGGACCCTGCGGATCTGGTGGTGCTGGATGCCGACCCGCTGGCCGCGCCGGATGCGGTGTACGCCGCCATGCCGGTTGCGGCAACGCTGCTGGCCGGCCGCTTCACATACGACGGCGGCCTGGCTTAGTTACTCGTGGGTGCTATTTCTTCAACCGGGCCTGGACGAGGTTCGCGAACGGCAGCCGCCCGAACTCCGCGATGAAGTCCGCGTGGAGCCGGGCCTCGGTCCCATTGACCTCCCCAGCCGGGACCTCTTTCCACGCAATGACCAGCGATTCGGAAGCCGCGAGCTGCCACACCAGCCTGCCGTCCCAATGGCCCGGCGGCTTCCCCTTGCCAAAGTCCAGGAATTCCTGGATCTGCCGGCGCAGCCCCCGGTTGCCTTTGCTGCCGGGGCCCGCCTTGCCGAGATAGAGGACGTCCGCGTCCCCGACCCATTCGGCAGCCAATGCTGTTTCCGGCAGCGAGGGGTCCTTCTTTTTGAACACTCCGGCAGCGCTCTTCTTCAGGAAACGCGGCTCGAAGCCGTCCGGCCGGAGCACGGCGAAGACGCCTGTGCCCTGCGGGATCCGCATGATCTCAAGGCTGCCTACCGTCCTGAACCCGGCGAACCCTTCGGCCCTAAGCGATGTCCTGCTGACCATTGTTGTGGTTCCTTAGTTCATTGGCGTCCACGGTGTGGGGCCGCCGTACCATTCTTCACCACCGTGAACGCAAGGGAATGGAATAACTTCCCGCCTGCGCGCCCCACCTCCAAAAGCGTAGAGTGGCCTAAGACGCCTGATTCTGGACGCCGTGCTGCTGAGGGAGAGATCGTGACGATTGACTGGGACGAAAAAAAGGCCCTGCTACAGGAACCAAACATCGCGGCGGTAACGCAGCTCTGTGACGAACTGATGGAAAAGAAGCCAGGGTCTGTCGTCCCGTACATCGATCCCGTGCACGACGAGGATGAATGCCGGATCGTCAGCCTGCAGGTCAGTCCCGGCAAAGGCACCGAATCCGGGTTCGTCTCCCATAACAACGACGACGAAGCCGCCCGCCGCGCCACCCAGATCTACGAACTCGCCGAACTCGATCCCCGTTACGTGATGCCATGGAATGCGTACCCGTGGGTCCGCGACCCCGATCTCCCTACCGCGCTCAACGTCCAGGAAAAGACCGACGGACTGCGCCCCTTCCGCCAGTTCCTGAAAATCAATTCCCGCGTTTCGGCCATCATCGCCCACGGCACCGACGCTTCAACGTTCCTTACCCTCTTCGAGAAGACCTACCATTCCTCCCTGAAGAACAGCGGCATCAAGATCTACAAGGCCAGCGCGCTCGGCGGGCGGGCCTTTGCTGTTTCTGAGGCCAAGCAGGAAGAGCTGCTCGCAAAGAGCGTTGAGGTCTACAAGGACGCCATGCAGCGCGCAGGTATCCAGCACCTGTAGCACTACACCGATGACCACGCGCGTGGTCAGCCTTCCAGCAGCCTCCTCCGGTGCTTCAGCTCCTTGACCCATGCCCGGGTGACCATCTCCGGAAACGGCGAACCACCGTCGTCGTCCCGTCCGGAACCTGCCACGCCCGCAAAGGCGGTGCCGGCTTCCAGGTCGGCGATCAGCGGACCGGACGCCTTGAGCGCCAACTCCACCACCTGGGCCGCCGTGCGGTCCGGGAGTCCCAGCTCTTGAGCCCAGCCCAGGTAGTGCCGGCGCGATATTCCGCTGCGCTTTCCCGCAAGGGTCAGCGCCAGGGTTTTGTCGCCGTAGACCACTGTGGAGGGGATGTCGTAGACAGGCGCGACGGTCCACTCCCCGTGCGGCTGCTGGACCATGGAGACATTCTTGGCGTGCAGGTCGCCGTTGCCGCTTAGCCACGCAAACGCCCCCTGGATGGCCAGGTTCCGGAGTGCCGGCAGAGGCGCCGAACAGTAATCCGCCAGCGCATGGCACACCTGCCCGTAGCCCACGTTGTACTTGTCCGCCGGGTAAAGCTTGAGCACCTGCGCCCCGTCCTCCACAGCCAGGCGCCGCACACCGTCCGCACCCGCGCCAGGGACGGGCACCCGGTCGAAGCGCTCGACGAGCAGGCCCGGCCGCCCTGCCACATCCCGGATCAGCTGGACCCTGCTCAGCGGAATCCGCAGTTTGGCCGCGTACCGGAACATCACCAGCTCGTTTTCCACAACATGCGGAAATTCGGGGGCGTTGAGTTTGAGGATGAACCGCCTCCCGGCGCTGGCCACGGGCAGCGAGATCATGCCGGCTGACAGTTTGTCCTGCACTCCGGCCAGGGCCACGGGGTCGATCAGATCGGGGTCGCCCAGGAGCTGGTCGAAGTCCACGGGCAGCTTCGGATCGAGCTGGACGGCGTGCTCGTCCGGGTCCAGCGGTTCACCGTGGCCGACGATTTGGACATCCCCTACGGGGTTGCCGCCAGCCGCGATAAGCAGGGACAGGTCGTCGTCGGCACTGGTTTTGATGGATCGCCGCAGCGCGTTGAGCCGGCGGCCTTCCGGCAGCAGCCCGGTGAAATAGGGCGGCGCCGCGCCCGCTGCGGAGAGGACCGGTTCGCCCGTCAGCGGCAGGGAACTTGCGACGGCGGGTCCCCCGGACGCGAGGTACGCCGGCAGGTAGCTGAACCGGGTGCCGCCGTCGTGCCGTTCGAGGCGCGCGGCCAGTATGCCGGCCTTGTAGATGTCGGCGATGCGGTGCTTCATGGCGCTGTGTCGTGTTCGCGTGCGGGGCGGATGAGTGCGCGCGCAGCCTGGCTGGTTCTGGTGACCAGCTGCAGCTGCAGCCCCAGCGTTTCCAGCAGCGCGGTCAGCGAGTCCAGCTGGACGCTCGGCTTGCCCTGCTCAACGAAGCGCACAAATCGCTCGGAAACGCCGGCCATGTCCGCCAGGTCCTGCTGGGTGAGGCCCAGGGCAGACCTGCGTGCGCGTACCTCGGTGGCCAGGAGGTCGCTAATTGGTGTCGCCATGAGCACTCCAATAGGTACGTTCGTGCCGATTCGCCGGTAATCATGAGCTTACGCCGGATCAACATTTACGGGAAGGGTTAAAACGGCACGAGCGTACCGATGTCCGGCAGCACCTTCGTGCCGTCGGCTTACGGTGTCCACGCCAGCGGCTTATGGTTGACACTCCCTGTGACCCGTGCCATATTTTAAGCGTGAACCTGTCAGACAGCCGGACAGCAGGACAGCCTGCCGAGTCCGCCGCGGAACCAATGGCCCAAGGCCCGAGCACCGCCCAGCGCGTGCCCCATCCGCTCGCCCGGCTCAGCGCTGCCGAAGCGGTATTCAACGCCATCCGGAGCGACATCGAATCCGGACAGGTACCTGTCGGGGGCAAGCTCAGTTCCGAGGCGATGCTCTCGCAGCAGTATGGCGTGAGCCGCTCGGTCATCCGCGAAGCCCTCCGCTCCTGCACCGCGCTGGGGCTGACCGTCACCAAAACCGGCAAAGGCACGTTCGTTGTGGCCGACAAGGTAGCCAACGACCTCACCCTGGGCCAGTACTCCGCCCGCGACCTCACCGAGGCGCGTCCCCATATCGAAGTCCCCGCAGCAGGACTGGCCGCCCAGCGCCGGACCGACGACGAACTGGAGACCCTGCGCCACATCGTCGCCGCGATGACCGCGGAAACGGACCCCGAATCCTGGGTTGCCCTGGACTCCAGCTTCCACGCCGCCATCGCCCGCGCCAGCGGCAACAAGGTGTTCGCCAGCGTGGTCGCGGATATCCGGGGCGCGCTGGCGTTCCAGTCAGAAACCCTGAACATGGTGGCCGACCGGCAGCACGCGTCGGACATCGAGCACCAGCAGATCCTCACCGCCATCGAGGCCGGCTCCGCGGATGCCGCGAGCAAAGCCATGGCCGAGCACCTGCGCGCCGTCGGCGTTGCCCTCGATTCCATCCTCAACAAGTAACCCCCTAGGACTCCATGCCAGCCCCTGCCATGCCCGCTGCCCATACCGCTGCCCAAGGCACCGCCGCAGCCGTATCCGCGATGCTCCCGCAGCACGCACCCCTGGTGGTCGCCACCCGCGACGGCCTGGTGGAAAGCGTCCACTACGGCTCGGCCCTCGCCACGGCACCGGACGGCTCAACCCTGGCAACGGCCGGCGACCCCCTGGCGCCCTTCTACCCGCGTTCTTCCCTCAAGCCCCTGCAGGCCGTGGCCATGGTCCGCGCCGGCCTGAACCTCCCCGCCGACCTGCTGGCCCTGACCGCCGCAAGCCACTCCGGCGGAGCCAAGCACCGCGGCGGCACCCAGCGCATCCTCGCCATGCACGGCCTCACCGCCGCCGACCTCGAGAACAGCGCCGACCTCCCCTACGGCACCACCGAGCGCGAGGACTGGCTGCGCTCCGGTTTCCACGCCACCCAGCTGACCCAGAACTGCTCCGGTAAGCACGCCGCCATGGCTGCCACGTGCGTCATCAACGGTTGGCCCGTCAAGGGTTATCTCGACCCGTCGCACCCGCTCCAGCGGCTCGTCGCCGCCACCATCACTGAACTGACGGGTGAGGAACCCTTTGCCCGCAGCACGGACGGCTGCGGAACACCCCTCTTCGCCCTCACCCTCCGCGGCATGGCCCGCGCCTTCGGCCGCATAGCTGTCGCCGCCGGGAACGCCGCAGGCAGCACTCCCGACCACGCCGGGACCGTCCCGCCGGCAGCGGAAGCCGCCGTCGGACTCGCCATGCGCCAGCACCCGGACATGGTGGCCGGCGAACGCCGGGACGTCACCGACCTGATGCGGCTGCTCCCCGGTTCAGTGGCGAAAGACGGTTTCGAAGGCGTGCAGCTTGTGGGCCTGCCGGACGGCCGTGCAGTGGCCGTCAAAATTTCCGACGGCGGCGACCGCGCCCGGATGCCCGCCACGGTCCGCCTGCTCGAATCGCTCGGAGTGGACATAGCGCCGCTGGCCGGTATCGGCACTGCGCCCATCCTGGGCGGCGGTCACAAAGTCGGCCTGCTGCAGCCCACAGACTTCCTTTCCAACCCCAACGAAGCCCTGCGGGAAATCGGTGACCACCGACCTGACCGCCCCTGATGCCGTACCGCTGACCCGGTCCGTGCACGACCTTCCACCACCCTCCCCGAACACCTCCGGATCACGGTGGAGCACATCCATCGGCCTGGCGATCGCCCTGAACACCCACCCGGGCTGCGCCAACCTCAGCAAGTAATCCCCCACCGCCCCTGGCCCCGCAAGCGAGGCCAGGGATCCCTGCGGTCGTGGGCCCACCAACCGCTCTCCCGAAGGACACCCCATGACGAATTCCCCCATCCCTGACCACCTCATAGACGGCGGCCATGCGCATGCCAGCGAGTCGGCGTTGCATGCGGAGGACAAGGGTTATCACAAAAACCTGAAACCTCGGCAGATCCAGATGATCGCGATCGGCGGTGCGATCGGCACCGGCCTGTTCCTCGGCGCCGGTGGCCGGCTTAACGCGGCCGGCCCGTCGCTGGTCATCGCCTACGCGGTGTGCGGGTTCTTCGCGTTCCTGATCCTGCGGGCACTCGGCGAACTGGTGCTGCACCGCCCGTCCTCGGGCTCGTTTGTCTCCTACGCCCGGGAATTCTTCGGCGAGAAGGCCGCGTTCGTCTCGGGCTGGTTCTACTGGATCAACTGGGCCACCACCACCATCGTGGACATCACCGCCGCCGCGCTCTACATGAACTTCTTCGGCCACTACATCCCCTGGATGGCGGCCGTCCCGCAGTGGGCCTGGGCCCTGATCGCCCTGATCGTGGTCCTGGCCCTGAACCTCGTCTCCGTCAAGGTCTTCGGCGAGATGGAATTCTGGTTCGCCCTGATCAAGGTCGCAGCCCTGGTCGTCTTCCTGGTCGTGGGCACCTACTTCGTCATCTTCGGCACCCCCGTGGACGGCCAGCAGGTCGGCATCAGCCTCCTCTCGGACAACGGCGGGATCTTCCCCAACGGCCTGCTGCCGATGATCATCCTCATGCAGGGCGTCCTGTTCGCCTACGCCTCGATCGAGCTCGTCGGCACCGCCGCCGGCGAGACCGAGAACCCCGAAAAGATCATGCCCAAGGCCATCAACTCCGTGGTCTTCCGCATCGCCGTGTTCTACGTCGGCTCCGTCATCCTGCTCGCCCTGCTGCTGCCCTACACCTCCTACGAAAAGGGCGTCAGCCCCTTCGTGACGTTCTTCGGCTCCATCGGCATCCAGGGTGTGGACGTCATCATGAACCTCGTGGTCCTCACCGCCGCCCTCTCCTCCCTGAACGCCGGCCTGTACTCCACCGGCCGGATCCTGCGCTCCATGTCAGTGAACGGCTCCGCGCCCAAGTTCGCCTCCCGGATGAACAAGGCCGGCGTCCCCTACGGCGGGATCGCCATCACCGCCGGGGTGTCCCTGCTCGGGGTCCCGCTGAACTACCTCGTCCCGGCCCAGGCCTTCGAGATCGTCCTCAACGTCGCCTCCGTCGGCATCGTCATGACCTGGGCCACCATCGTCCTCTGCCAGATCCAGCTCAAACGCTGGGCCGACAAAGGCTGGCTGACACGCCCCTCCTTCCGGATGTTCGGCGCACCCTACACCGGCTACCTCTCCCTGCTCTTCCTGGCCAGCGTCCTGGTCATGGTCTTCATCGACTCACCCCTGACCATGCTCGTCACCGCCATCGCCTGCGCCCTCATGGTGGTCGGCTGGTACGCCTGCCGCACCCGCATCCGCGAAATCGCCGAAACCCGCGACGGCTTCACCGGCACAGCACCCGTCATCGCCAACCCGCCCGCGGAAAGCTTCAAGAAGTAGCGCCGCGCCGGCCCGCCGGCAGAGACGTACGACGGCGGCACCTTGGGTTCTGTACACACAGAACCCAAGGTGCCGCCGTCGTCATAAATTGCGTTGACCGCCCCGCGGCGCGGGCGTACTTTTACGAATAACCGGGCCCACCGAAGTGCCCGGGTATTGGCTGCCAACCGGCAGACACGCAGTCACAAAGCACGCCACGGCAGAGCGTGCGGCCAGGCCGTACGGCGCTGCCGTGGTGCACCGGTCTTCACCATCACATCGGGGCATGGCCAGCTGGCGGGGCGTTGTGCCCGGACACCTAAGCGTCAGACAGCTTGGAGTTCAACATGAACAGCAGCACTTTCCAGTCACTGCAGGAAAAAGTACGCGGCAACCTCATCACGGCGGACCACCCTGGGTACGAAACAGCCCGGACCGTCTACAACGGCATGGTCGACAAACGTCCCGCCGCCATCCTGCAGGTAACCCAAGTGGCCGATGTGATGGCGGCAGTGAATTTCGCCCGCGATGAAGGACTGGACGTTGCCCTTCGCGGCGGCGGCCACAGCGCGCCCGGCTTCGGCACGTGCGATGGCGGCCTGGTTATTGATTTCGTCAACCGGCGGGGTGTGCGGGTGGATCCCTCCACCGCGACGGCCCGGGCCGAAACGGGTGCCACGTGGGCAGACTTCAACCACGCAACCAACGCGTTCGGCCTGGCCACGACAGGCGGCATCATCGGCTCCACCGGCGTGGCCGGCTTGACGCTGGGCGGCGGAATCGGCTACCTCTCTCGGAAATACGGCCTGTCCTGCGACAATCTGAAGTCCGCGGACGTAGTCACCGCGGACGGCAAGTTCCGTGTTGCCAGTGCCACGGAAAACGAGGACCTCTACTGGGCACTCCGCGGCGGAACCGGAAACTTCGGCGTGGTGACATCCCTGGAATTCAGCCTGCACCCAGTGGACGTCATCTACGGCGGCGTCATCATCTACCTGCTCGAACATGCCGAAGCGGTAGGCCAGCTGTACCGCGAAAAAATCGCCACCGGGCCCGAGGAGTTCGGCGTCTTCCTCGGAGTCCACCAAGGGCCGGAGGTCCCGTTCCTGCCGGAGGAATTCCATGGCCGTCCGGTGGTGGTCCTGGTGGGAGGCTGGACCGGCCCGCATGACGAAGGCGTGCGGCAATGGCAGCCGTTCCTGGACGTCGCGCCGGTGGCCGGCTCATTCCTGGGGCCCCTGCCATACCCGGTCCTGAACACGCTCTTTGACGACTCGTTGCCCAAGGGACTCCAGGCCTACTGGAAGGCCGAGTTCCTGCCCACCCTGAGCGATGAGGTCATCAAAGTGGCGAAGCAGTTCGGCGAAGGCGTCCCGAGCCAGCAGACGGCCAACCATTTCTACCCCATCAACGGCGCAGTCCAGCGCGTGCCGCGGGATGCCACGGCATTCCCCTACCGCGATTCCGATTTCGCCGCCGTGATCGCAGGGATGTGGGAGGACCCTGCGGACAACGACGCCAACGTGGGCTGGGTGCGCGACTACGCGGCCGGGCTCCATCCGCACAGCGCCGGCGGCGCCTATATCAACTTCATGGACGCCGATGACCAGTCCAGGATCACGGACAACTACGCCGGTAACTACGCCCGGCTGGCCAGCATCAAGGCGAAATACGATCCGGACAACCTGTTCCACATTAACCAGAACATCAAACCGGCGGGCTGAACCTCCCGGCCGTTCCTGTAATGCAACGCTCCCGCAACCCTTCGGCGCGGGTCGATCGCCTATGCTCAGCAGAGCGCTTCATCGCGCGGCTCTGTGAAAGTTCAACGAGCAGTTCAACGACGAACCACCCGGGAGACACGGCATGACCAACTGGCGGATCAGGGATTTCCACTCGGCGGACCTGGACGGGATCCTGCACCTCTGGGAATCGCTCAAGGCCACCAACGTGGAACCGGTGTATGCCCTCTCCGAAGTCCTGGCGTCCTGCGAAAAGGACCACGCCGTGGTGGCGGTCCAGGGCGACATGGTGGTGGGCGCCGCCGTCGGACGTGCGGCCCACGACCAGGGCTGGATCGTTTTCCTCGCCACGCTGCCTGAATACCGCGGCCGGGGGATCGGCACCTCGCTGCTTGCCGCCGTCGAAAACCGGATGGCCCCGCACGGGCTCAACAAACTCTCCGCGCTGATGCCGGAGTCCGAAACCAGGGTGGAGGCTTTCCTCAGCCGCGGCTTCGCGCTGAAGAAGAACCTGCGCTACTTCGAGCGGACCATTCCCGTGCAGCGCCAGGAACTGGGGGCGCTGGGCCAGCTCGGTGGCCGCATCCTGGCCCGGGACCTCTGGGAAAACGTTGCCGGCATGCGGAATGAGAAGGAACTCCTCGAGCGGCGCCTGGTGCTTCCCCTGGCCGAGGCGGACCTCGCGGATGAGTACGGCGTGGTGCCGCCGCGCGCCGTCGTCCTCTTTGGTCCTCCCGGAACGGGCAAGACCACGTTCGCGAAGGCCATCGCGTCGCGGCTCGAGTGGCCGTTCGTGGAGGTTTTCCCGTCCCGGCTCGCCTCCGATCCGAAGGGACTCGCCGGGGCCCTTCGCGAGACGTTCCTTGAGATCGCCGAGCTGGAGCACGCCGTGGTGTTCATCGACGAAGTGGAGGAGATCGCGTCGCAGCGGTCGGGCGAGCCGCCGTCGCCGCTGCAGGGCGTGACGAACGAGCTCCTGAAAATCATCCCGGCATTCCGCGAACAGCCCGGCCGACTGCTGGTGTGCGCCACCAACTTCATCCGCGCGCTGGACACGGCCTTCCTGCGCCACGGCCGGTTCGACTACGTCATCCCGATCGGCCTGCCCGACCGCCAGGCCCGCGAAGCCATGTGGCAGCGCTTCATCCCGGCCACCGTGGTGGACGATGTGGACGTGGAGCTCCTGGTGGAACGGACCGAGGGCTTCTCCCCCGCGGACATTGAGTATGCGGCCCGCAGCGCCTCCCAGCGTGCGCTCGAGAAGGCAGTGTACGACGACGGCGGTGCGGCTTCCGGAGGCAGCGTTTCCGTCCGCGAGGCGGTCCGGAAGGGGCCCTCCACGCAGGACTACCTCGACGCGATCGGTGAAACCCGGACCACCGTCAGTGTTGAGGTCCACCAGCAGTTCCTCGAGGACATCGACGCGCTGGGCCGGGTGTAGCCGCCGGCGGGCGTGTCCCGGACGTGAATTCGCCGGAACCCTTCGAGCTCGCCGGGAGACTTCCGGCGAGCGGGCAGCGTTCCGGCGAATTCGAAGTACGGCGAACTGCGGCGGCACCCATGGCTCCGACACAGTGGAGCCGGAACCCCGCCGACGGTACGTTTGAACCATGTCCTCAAACCCACTTCGGCATGCCTTCGCCCGCATGGGCGGCCGGGATCCCCATGAGAAGCACCGTGCGGCCACACCGCTGGAACTCTTCTTCGACCTGACCTTTGTCATTGCCTTCGGCGTGGCCGGCAGCCAGTTCGCGCACGAAATCGCCGAAGCCCACTTCGGTGCCGGGCTGCTGGGCTTCTCCTTTGCGATGTTCGCGGTGATCTGGGCCTGGATCAACTTCACCTGGTTCGCCAGCGCGTACGACACCGACGACTGGGTGTTCCGCGTAGTCACTATGGTCCAGATAGTCGGGGTCCTGATCCTGGCGATGGGTATCGAGCCGATGTTCCACTCCATCGTTGAAGGTGACCACGTAGACAACAGGGTAATAGTCGGCGGCTATGTGCTCATGCGCCTGGCCTTGGTGACGCAGTGGGTGCGGGCGTCCAGGCAGGACCCTGCCCGCCGCGACACCTGCCTGCGCTACGCGAAATACCTGGCCGTGGTTCAGCTTGGCTGGATCGTTGTGCTGATCATCGAGGCCGACGTCGCCACGACGTTCCTCATGACAGTGCCTTTGATAGTGCTGGAGATGGCCACGCCATACGCCGCCGAACGCAAGGCCAGGACGCCTTGGCACGCACACCATATCGCCGAGCGCTACGGCCTCCTGGCCATCATTGCGTTGGGCGAGTGCCTCATCGGCGCCATCGAAACGCTCCGCGCCATTGTGGCCAACCACGGCTGGAGCGTCGATGCGGCGCTCGTGGGATTCGGTGGCACGGCCCTGGCCTTCGGCATGTGGTGGATCTACTTCATGCTTCCCGCGGGGCGTGCGCTGCACCTGCGCCGGCACCGCTCATACCTTTTCGGCTACGGGCACATCCCCATCTTCGCGGCCATCGCGGCCACCGGCACCGGACTGCACGTGGCTGCCTACTACATCGACCACGAGGCACACATCAGCGGAGCGATCGCCGTGGCCAGCATTGCCGTCCCAGTCGCGTTGTTCAAACTCTCGCTGACGTGGCTTTACAGCGTGATGGTTGGCGCTGACCGCACCATTATCACCGTGGCCGCAGGGGTGCTGGTGGCCCTGGCCGGCTCAATTGGCCTGGCGGCGGCCGGTGCCTCAATGCCCGTGTGCCTGCTGGTGATCGTGCTGGCCCTGGCCGTTTCGATCATCATCGATGAGCGCCGCGGCGCTGAACGGCTGCATCAGGCGCTCGAAAAACTTGAGGCAGGGACTACCGCTCCGCGTCCCTAGCAGTGCCTGCCGGCTCTTGGGTCCCGTCTGGCCCGGTCACCGGCGCAGACTCGGCCGCCGGGGCGTCGTCGTAGGCCAGGTTCTCGTAGTCGGTGTCATCCTCGTCGTCCAGCCTGTCGTCCAGCTCCGCCAGCAGCCACGGATTTACCCGCGCCAGGATCTTCCGGACTTCCTCCACCTCGACGGCGGCATAAAGTACCGGGCGGGCATCCCGGTATTTGGTGACAGGCGGCTTGTCCGGCCACTTCTCGGCCAGCGCCTTGACCCGTTCGGGCAGTGAGTTGTGGGCGTTGTCCGCGATCTTGACCAGTGCGGCGTCGTGGTCCTCGGCGATTTCCAGGATTCCGGCGGCGTAGTCGTCAGGATTCTCGTGCAGCCGGTTGGTGACCCGCTCAATGATCCCCACGGCACGTTCGGAGACGCCCATGTCCAGCAGCGCCTGCCGGGTAATGGGAGTGTCCTCGGCAATGTCGTGCAGGTACCCCGCGATCCGGATGTCGTCGTCGAAATCCGCCAGCGCGTCCCCCACCGCGATCACGTGGTCCCGGTAAGGCCGCTTGAGCTTGTCCTTCTGGCGGTTGTGGGCCACTTCCGCCAGGACCTTGGCGGTCTCAACGGTGAATCCGGGCGCGGGGCTGTGCTCCGTGGAGTGCTGGTCTGACATCCCTCAAGCCTACGCGCCCGGCCAGACCCAGGCTTCCTTGGGCAGGCTGTCCGACCGGAACGCTCCGAGCGCCTGCTCCAGCGTTCCGGCCGGCAGCCCGAGGGATCTCAACAGTCGATCCCGAACGTCAGCGACGGATACCCCGGCGAGAGCGAGGTCGCCCAGCGTCACGGCACCGTCACGCTTGGCCAGCCGGACGCCGTCGGAATTAACCACCAGCGGCACGTGGGCATATTCCGGAACGGGCATATTCAGAAGCGACGCAAGATATGCCTGCCGCGGCGTGGACGGCAGGAGGTCGTCCCCGCGGACCACCTGGTCAATGCCCTGGGCGGCGTCATCCACCACCACCGCCAGGTTGTACGCGGTCACGCCGTCGTTGCGGCGGAGGACAAAGTCGTCCACAACGCCGGTGAACCCGCCATGGAGAACGTCGTTTACGGTGTATTCCGCGACTCCGGACCGAAGCCGCACGGCGGCCGGCCTCATGGACCGCTTGAACTCCACCTCTGCTGGATCGAGGTTCCGGCATGTTCCCGGATAGGCACCCTGCGGGGCGTGCGGAGCCGACGGCGCCTCCTGGACCTCCCGGCGGGTACAGAAACATTCATAGGTCAGGCCCGCGTCAGTCAGCTGACTGATCGCTTGGGCATAGACGGCACCGCGGTCGGCCTGTCGTACGACGGCGCCGTCCCAGGTAACGCCGATCGCCGCAAGGTCGCGGAGCTGGCCGGCCTCCGACCCGGCCCGTGCGCGGTCCAGGTCCTCGACCCGCAGCAGGAAATCCCGCCCCGTGGACCGTGCGAACAGCCAGGCGAGCATTGCCGTGCGGAGGTTGCCTACGTGCAGTTCACCGGAAGGGCTGGGGGCAAAGCGGCCGGCGGAAGTCATGGATCAACCCTATGCCGGACAACACAAGAGCCCCTCAGCTACCGACGACTTCGCAGGATCCGTCGTCGGGAGCTCAGGGGCTCTTGCCGTGTTTGCTTCAATGACCGTGGTGTGAACAAGTGTCAATCAGCGGCGGCCTCCTTGCGGGAGGCGGTGTCCAGTTGCCGGGTGGTGTGCCGGGAGCCTGTAGCCTGCTGGGATCGGCGGTAGCCTCTGCCCTTGTTGCCACAATTTGAACAGAAGCCATACAGTTGGCACAACCGGCAGGCGTATCCTTGGTCAGTCTGACTAAGACCCGCCCTCTGAACCGACAGGAACTGATCAGATTGCAGCAATTGGACGCCACCGATAAGCGGATCCTCAATGCCCTGGACGAGGACCCGCGGGTTCCCATCATGGTTCTGGCCCAGCGGCTGGGCCTGGCGCGCGGGACGGTACAGTCGCGCCTGGAGCGGATGACGGCGTCGGGAGCCCTCCGCCCCAACAGCAGCCGCGTGCTCCCGTCCGCCTTGGGCCGAGGCGTGGCGGCAGCCGTGAGCGCGGAACTGGACCAGAGCCACCTCAATGAAGCCATTGCTGCCCTCCGTGAAATTCCCGAGGTCCTGGAGTGCCATGCCCCTGCCGGTGACACCGACCTGCTGATCCGGGTGGTGGCCACCAGCCCTGACGATCTCTACCGGGTCTCCGAGGAAATCCGGCTGTGTCCCGGAATCGTGCGCACCTCCACCAGCATGTTCCTGCGCGAGGTCATCCCGTACCGGACCACCGGACTGCTGCTGGACTGACGGGACCGTTCAGAGCCGGGCGCCCACCCTGCACGGGGAGCTCTCCCCATCGCCCTCCCGGACCCAACGCAGCTAGGCTGGCACGGGAATCCATTCAGGGGGAAACATGGCGGGGAACTTTTACGGCGGCGACGTGGCACAGCTGCGGCGGCTCGCCAAGGACCTGGCAGGAGGCGCCAACAGGCTGGCCCTGCTCGGCCAGCAACTCAGCGGCGCCATCAGGACCGGCGCCTGGAAAGGGCACGACGCCGAGCGGTTCCGCAGCGATTGGACGTCATCGCACATGTTGCTGCTGAAGTCCGCGACGGCGGGCCTGGAGACGGCATCCAAGGCGCTGCTCGCCAACGCCGACGAACAGGAAAAAGCCAGCAGCGGCGGCTCCGGCGGTGGGCCCGGCAGCGGCGGTCCAGGCGGCAGCGGTTCAGGGGAACGCGCCGCCCAGGACCTGACGGACCGGCTGAACAGCATGACTGCCGAGGAACGCGCCGACTATCTCGACAGTGATGAATTCAGGCAATGGGCCCTGGACAACCCCGAGGGTGCCAAAGCCGCCATGGACGCCGCCGCCGACTCCGGCCTGATCGACAAGAGCTCCCAGGAATACGCGGATTTCCTCAGCTCCTACTGGAACAACCAGGCCATGCTGGACATGGGCATCGACCCTTCCAGCTGGGACACGTCCAAGGGCACGGAACACAACTGGGAAACCATCAAGAAGATCTACGACTTCTACGGCCAGGCCTACCTGTCCAACCCGGACCTGCAGTGGGCGGGCATGGCCAACATGATCGGCCCGTCCTTCGCCGGCGGCTTCAAGGACATGGCGATGCTGCGGGACCTCGCGCAGCAGATCGCGGACAATCCGGCCTCGGACATTCCGCTTCCCATCCTTGACCAGATCGAACAGCTCGCCGGGATGACGGACGAGGAGATCCGCTTCTACGAAACCAGCATGCTGGACATGAACAAGGAGATTTTCCTCGACCAGGGCCGCCAGCACCAGGCCTACATGGACGGCGGCATCGAGGAGATCAACCGGCTGCGGGATTCGGGTGCCATTGATGCCGGTACCGCCGAGGAGTGGGCCAAGATCGATTCCGGCGACCCCGACCTGATCCGGGAGGGCAACACCGCCCTCCTGTACCGCGAGCAGAACGAGATCATCGCGGACGACTACGACAACATGCGCAACCACCCCGGCGGGGAAGCGGTGACCTACCTCGTCACCCTGGCCGGCGAGCCCTCCATTCCGGGCGCGAAGAGCTACCCGGAGGTCTTCCCCTACACCTTCAGCGTGGAGAGCCCCGGGCCGGAAAACGTACCGTTCACCAACTGGGACAACCCCACGCAGTTCCGCACGGACTTCACCACAGGCTTCCCGGACGGGAACATCTCCAACGCCGACCAACGCTGGGAACTCATCCGGCAGGACACCCTGCCGGCGTACCAGGACCTCCTGGCAAGGGATCCCGCACGGGCTGAGCAGATCATCGCGTCCGACTTCAACGACCGCGTGGACCAGTACAGGCCAACCAATAACATCCCCGGCATCATGGACCGCTTTGTGGATGGTTTCGGCGCGGAGGTTCACCAGTGACGTTCCCACGCACAACCGAACGCCCGCCGCTGAGGCGGCAGGCCGCCGTCGTACTTCTTGCACTGTCCGCTTGCCTCGGTCTGGCCGGCTGCCAGATGAACGGCACCCCCACCGAACCGACCCCTCAAGGGAGCACCATGAGCACCTCCGAATTCTCCACCCTCGACGCCGCCGGAGTGGCTGCCATCCGGGAATCCAAGACAGCCAGGCTGGACATGCGTTCCGGACGCCTGGACAAGGCTGCGGTACGGGTCACGGAAGACAGTTACGGGCCCGAGATCAACACCCGGGACTCGGGAAAAATCAAGCTCACCATCGTTGCCCCGAGCGGCGAGATCAGCGGGGAGACGGACCGGATCCGCCTGAACACCACCGAGAGGCGCCCGGACTTCAGCGAGCTCACCTATTTCCTCACCGCGGACTCCCCGGACGAATACTTTGAGCTCATCCGGGACGGCGTGGAGCGGTACGGGATCGACGCCGACTCCGCAGAACGCTGGATCACCGGCGCCCAGCGGGACCCGGAACGAAAAAGCGATTTTTCCATCACGTCCGGCACCTCCACGGGCCTGGACGTGAACTACGACCTCCGGTACGACGGCGCCAAGGACACCCAGGTGATCATCGTCCATGTCAGGCCGGCAGCTTAGGCAGACCGGCGTGGGGACTCCCGGCGTGATGACCAAACGCGCTACACCGGCGGGCCGGCGTTGGACTTCAGGTTCTTCATCACCAGGGTGGACGTCAGCCGCTCAACGCCCGGCAATGATGTGAGCTCGGCGTCGTAAAAGCGCTGGTACGCCGGCAGGTCCTCGGCGATGACTTTCAGCAGGTAGTCCGGGGAACCGAACAGCCGCTGCGCCTCCACGATGTTGGGGTTGTCCGCCACCCGGTTCTCGAAAATCTCCATGGTGGGGCGGTCCACCTGGCGCAGCGTCACGAACACAATCGCCTCGAACCCCAGCCCCACGGCCGCCGGATCTATGTCCGCTTTGTAGCCGCGGATCACCCCCGAGGACTCCAAATCACGCAGCCGCCGGTGGCACGGCGCGACAGTCAGGCCCACCTTCGCCGCGAGGGCGGTGGCAGTCATCCTGCCGTCCTCTTTGAGGTGGCGCAAAATATTTCTGTCAATATGGTCTATCACGCAATAACCTTACCGAAACTGGCTGGCCCTGCGAGAAAAAGGGGAGCACTTATGGCATGAAAGTTCATAGGGTTTGTCCTGTAGCCATCTGACAGGAGTAACCCGTGAACGCCCAGCTGTTTTTCGCCTTTATTGTGGTGGCTGTCGCCCTCGCCTGCACCCCGGGCGTGGACTGGGCGTACTCCATTACCGCGGGACTGCGGCAGCGCAGCTTTGTGCCGGCTGTTGCCGGACTCTGCGGCGGTTACGTCCTGCACACCGTCCTGATGGTGGCCGGACTGGCGGCCCTGCTGGCCGGCATGCCCGGTGTGCTGGGCTGGATCACGGTGGCCGGCGCCGGCTACCTCCTGTGGCTCGGCATCAGCACCCTCCGCTCGTGGCGCGGCGCCTCCTTCAGTGCGGCGGACGCCGTCGGGAGCCCCGCCGCCAACCAGCTCCGGACATTCTTCCAGGGCATGGGCACCAGCGGCATCAACCCCAAGGGCCTGCTGTTCTACGTGGCCCTGGTGCCGCAGTTCGTCAGCCCCGAAGCGTCGCTGCCCGTACCCGTGCAGTCGGGGCTGCTGGGCCTGACGTTTGTGCTGCTCGCCGGCATTGTCTACACCTGCGTGGCACTCTTGGCCCGCAAACTCCTGCAGTCCCGCCCGGGTGCAGCACGCAAGGTGACGCTCGCCAGCGGTGTGATCATGGTGGCGCTGGGCGTGGTGCTCCTTGCCGAACAGCTGGTCCCGCTGTTCGTCGCCTGACGCTCGGAGCCCGCATCCCGGCGCGGCCCCGGAATGCTACGGACGGCGCTCCATGAACCATTCCGTGAACTCCGACGCCCGCCCGTCGGGAGCCAGCCGGATGACCCACAGGTTGTCATAGCTGGGCCTGTCCCCAGGTAATGCGTGTACCCCTGCACAAAGGCCAGGTCACCGTCAGATCCCAGCAGCGTCCACTCGAAGGTCCACTCGTCAGGCTCATCGCGGGCAGCCAGCGGTCCACGATCTGCTCGCGCCCGACCCACGGATCCTGGTCATGCGGGCGGGTGGCGTAGGTGGCGTCCTCGGTGAACAGCTTCCGGATGTCGTCGGGCCCGTTGCTGGTCCATGCGCTGATGTACTTTTCCATCCAGGACCGGGCTGCGTCGCTCATTTCTCCGTTGTACTCCGGCGCGGATCGCCCCACAAGGGCGCCGCCGCAGAACGGCTTATTCGCCGTCGAGTTTCTCCCATTCCTGTTCCCACAGCCGGCGCTCCTCCACGTCCTTGCGGATGACTTCGAAGGTTTCGAGCTCAGCCGGCCTGCCGCGCAGCCAGTCCCGCGGATTGAGTGATTTCATGCCGTTGTCCAGCAGCAGGAAGGCACGGTCGGTCATGGCGTCGTTGCGAAGCATCATGTCGGTCTTCCGGCGGCGAAGGACTTCCCCCAGGGTCTCCTCGGACTTGGCCCGGGCACCCAGCCGCCGAAGCGAGCGGGCACGTATCAGCAACAGGGCGGCGGAAAGGTCATCGGAGTTGAGCAGTCCCTCCGTCCAGATCACCACCTGTTTGTCCCGGCCCAGCGCAAACGCCGCGGAACAGCGTGCCAGGGCAGCAGGCAGCGACGGCGGCAGCTGGGCAGCGGTCTGCAGCGCAGCTTCCAGCTGGCCCGTTTCCCGCAGGCAGTGCGCGAGTGCCAGGAATACAGCCTCCTCGCTGAATAGCACGGGGACCTCGACGCGTTCGGCGACTTCGACCCGGGTGACCACCCGGGCAAGGTACACAGTGGCGTACTGGTTGGCGTCGTCGCCGTTCCTGATGGACAGCCCGCGCTGCAGGAGCTCGGAGGCGCGCAGGTAGCCGCCGTGCTTGTAGGCCAGCAGCCCGGCCATGAGGTAGCAGAGTCCGGCCCATGTGGGATAATTGCGGGCCAGCGCGATAAGCCGCTCCGGCTGCCTGGCCCCGAAGATGGCTTCGTGGACGGCCTTGACGGTCTTTCCGGACAGCATTTTGAGCCTTGGAATGTTGCCGTCAACAGAAAGGTACGCCTGGTTCCGGACGCCGAGGACGCTCTGCAGGATCCCGCCGACGCCGTCAGCCAGGTCACGGACCGCCGTACGCATCTGGACGGGTCCGAACGGCGTCAGGTCCCGGGTGTCCCGGTAGATCGGTTTTAGAGCATCCCCCGCGGTCATTTCTCCATGCTAGCCGGGAGCCGTGGCCTGCCGGGAAAGCAGGCGGCAGCCGTCAGGAGGTGGCCACGGAAACCCAAAGCCCGATCACCCACGTGCTCGCCGCCAGGCAGGCCAGCCCGAACTCCACCAGCATGCCCAGCCCGGTGGCCTTCAGCGCGGCCCAGCTGGTGGAGGTTGCCGTGCCGAAGTTTCGTGTGCGCAGCAGTTCGCTAAGCAGCAGGCCGGCCGCGAAACCCACAAACAGGCCCACCACGGGAATGATGAACATGCCGGCAACCCCGGCCACCAGGCCGATCACCACGCTCCGGCTGGGGATGCGGTGTTCCTTGAGCTTGCGGCCGGTCAGCACGGCACTCGCCGCCATTCCTGCAAGGACAAAGACCAGGCCAATTCCGAATACCACCCAGCCCGCGGTTCCCGCTCCACCCCAGATGGCCCACGCCAGGAGGCTGAGCCCGATCAGGATGCTGCCGGGAAGGACCGGGATGATGGTGCCGGCCACGCCCACCAGGATCGCCAGGCCGCACAGGATGGTCACCACGGTTTCGGAGTTCATGACCCTCAGTTTAGGGTGGCCGCCCTGCAAGCCCGTACCGGCGGCTTAACCCCCGACGGCGGCGCCTCCCCTGGGAGGGGAGGCGCCGCCGTCGAAAGCTATGGCAGGTTGTGGCCGCGGAGGTTACTCCGCTTCCACTGCCGCGGCGACGGCGGCCGTCACAGCCGGGGCCACGCGCGGATCCAGCGGGCTGGGCACGATGTAGTCCGCTGACAGGTCATCTTCGGCCAGTTCCGCGATGGCGCGGGCGGCGGCGATCTTCATGGCGGGCGTGATCCGGCGGGCGCCGGCGTCCAGTGCGCCGCGGAAGATTCCGGGGAACGCGAGCACGTTGTTGATCTGGTTGGGGAAGTCGCTGCGGCCGGTGGCCACCACGGCGGCGTACTTGGCGGCAACCTCGGGCAGCACTTCGGGGTCCGGGTTGGACAGCGCGAACACGATGGAATCGGCGTTCATCAGCTTCAGGTGCTCTTCGTCCAGCTTCGAGGAGGAGACACCCACAAAGACGTCGGCGCCAAGCAGGGCGTCGCCGGGACCGCCGTTGATGCCGCGGGGGTTGGTGCGCTGCGCGAGCTGCGCCTTCTTGCTGGCCGGGTCGGCGGCGATGTCCGCACGGTCGCGGTTGATGACGCCCTTGGAGTCGAGCAGGACCACATCCTGGATCCCGGCGGCGAGGAAGATTTCGGCGACGGCGATGCCGGCGGCTCCTGCGCCGGAGACCACAATGCGAAGGCTTTCCAGTTCACGGCCCGTCACCTTGGCGGCGTTGGTCAGCGCAGCGAGGGCCACCACGGCGGTGCCGTGCTGGTCATCGTGCATGACCGGGCAGTCCAACGCCTCGATGAGCTTTTCCTCGAGTTCGAAACAGCGGGGAGCGGAGATGTCCTCGAGGTTGACGGCGCCGAAGCTGGGGCGCAGCCGGACCAGCGTCTCCACGATCTCGTCCACATCGGTGGTGTTCAGCACCAGCGGGATGGAATCGAGGTCGCCGAAGGTCTTGAACAGCGCGGACTTGCCCTCCATGACCGGCAGGGAAGCGCTGGCGCCGATGTTGCCCAGGCCCAGCACCGCAGTGCCGTCGCTGACCACAACCACCAGGCGCTGGGCCCAGGTCAGGGTCTTGGCCAGTTCCGGGTTGGCGTGGATGGCGCGGCTGACCTCAGCCACACCGGGGGTGTAGGCGATTGAAAGGTCGCGCTTGTTGGACAACGGGACGGTGCTCGTGATCGAGAGCTTTCCGCCCTGGTGGGCGTCGAAGATCTCCGCTTCGGTCAGAGCCGTTGCTGCGGAATTGTCGGTGGGTGCGATTGCGTCAATGGACACGTCTTTGTCTCCTGGGGCTAGCCGTGGGCGCACGGCGCAGAAAGGCTCAAGCACATGGAGGCTCAAGGTGGTGGATTCGGCGCTTCGCGGGCCCAAGGGTGGCGGGCCCGGGGTGAAGCCCTTGCAGGTGCGGGTTGCCAGCCACTCCGGTTCTGCAATGGTAAACACGCCCAGCCGGTCAAAAGTGCCGCGCGACCCGGCCCATGGCATGAAAAAACGATTCTTCAATGATATTTGTGATCCGGATCACGCCAATAAGGCTGATTTAAGGCCGCATTGGTCTAGACCGGTTACGCGGATTTATGCATTGAATGCGACCCGGAGGACGCGGGAACCACCAGGGAGCAGGCCTTTTTCAGGTCTTCCTCGGCTTCAAAGAGGGACAAACGCCGGTTCCGGACGGACTGGACCAGACCAGTGACGGTCAGCAGCAGGACACGGGCCGCGGTGTCGTTGCTGGCGCCAGCCACAGCTTCCTGGCTCAGCGCGTCAATCTCCCGCAACAGCACCGTGGTGTCCCGGTCCTTGAGGTACACGCCGCGGGCGAGGCACTGCTCCACCGCCGGCTGCATGACGCGCATGTGGAAGATCTCCATCGCCACACCGGACACGGCGCGCCCACGGAAGCGGGCCGAAGCGCTGCGTGTGCCGGCCTGGAGCTCGTCCAGCTGGTGGCGGTACAGGGCCAGCATCAGGTGGGTGGGGGACGGAAAATACCGGTAGAGCGTGCCGAGCGGCACGTCTGCCTTGGCTGCAACCTCGGACAGCTCCACCGTATCCAGCCCTTTGCGGGCGAACCCGCCGGCGGCTTCCAGGATCCTGGCGTAACGCAGTTTCTGGCGCGGGGCAGAGGGCCTTGCGGCCATGGGCGGATGGTCTGAAATGGTCTCGGGCATCAGGATTCCGGGGTTGTGTTCTTATGGTGCAGCAGCAGGGAGCGTCCCCATCCCGTGCCGCCTGCAGTCCGCTTCAACTATACGGCACGCCTTTGTGGCGCCGTCAGTCCACCCCTTTGATTTTGACGACGAAGACGGCACCGAGGAGGCCGATCACGGCGGCCGTGACGAACAGCGTGAGGTACCCGCCGAAGTAGGTCACGGCAAGGAAGGCGAGCACCGGGGCGAATACCTGCGGAAGGGAGTTCGCCACGTTGATGATGCCCATGTCCTTGCCCCTGTCGGCGGCCTCTGGAAGGACCTGGGTCAGGAGCGCAAAGTCCACGGCCAGGTAGGCGCCGAACCCCACGCCCAGGATGCCGGCGCCCACGAGCGCGCCGGTCCAGACCGGGAAGAATGCCATGGTCAGTCCCGCCGCGGCAATGATGGCGGAGGACCCGATCACAAACGGCTTCCGCCGGCCCAGCCGGTCGCTCCACGGCCCTGCCAGCACCGCGGTGATCATCACCATCACCGCATAGATGCCGGTCAGGGTCAGGACCCCCAGGGCCGGATCGTCGTGCTTGAGGACGTCCCGGAGGAAAAAGAGCAGGTACACAATGGTCATCTGGTTGCAGACGTTGACCAGGAAGCGGGTGAGCCAGGCCCACGCGAAGTCCGGGTGGGTCACGGGGCTGATCCAGAAGCTCCGGACAAATTCGCCCAGGCGGAACGGAACCTTCTCCGACGTCGGCAGCCGGGGATCATTGCGGTGGAACAGGTAAGGCAGGACCGAGACGATGAGCGCCGCGGCGCACAGGGCGTACCCCACCATGTAGTTGCCGCTGACCACGGCGCCAAACACGGCACCGATCAGGATTCCCACCGTCTGGCCCATGGCGGCCAGGCCGCCCACTCCGCCACGCTGCAGGACCGGGACGCGGTCCGGGACTGCAGCCGTGATGGCGGCGTAGGCTGCGTTGGCCCCCAGCTGCACCAGGCACCAGAACAGCACCATCAGGGCTACCGTCGTGGCGCCCGACAGGGCCAGGAGGGCGGCTGTTGCCAGGATCGCCCCGGCAAGGACCCAGGGTGACCGGCGGCCGAAGCGTGAGGTGGTGCGGTCGGAGAGGGCGCCAAACAAGGGATTGGCCACCAGGGACACGGCGGCGCCGCAGCCCGTCACGAGGGACAGGATGGCTTCCTTGTTGGCCTCGTCTATGCCGATGGCCTGCTGGCCGATAAAGACGTTGATGGGCCCAAAGAAGGCGGCGTTGATACCAACGTTGACCAGCACCAACCCGGTGACCCAGCGGGCGGTGACCTTTGTTGTGGGCTCGGCGAGCGCCGCCGTCGTGCCGTCCGCTGCAGCGCCGGGATCCGGCGGTGCGGGTGTGTTGGACAGGCTCATGGCTGGTTCCCCCTGGAACGGTTGGCGATTCTGAAAATCAGACTATCGTGGGCATCATCGCCCCGCTTGTCATACGGCAAACTGCCTGCCGATTCAGCCGGAAACCCCGAGGAGAACGCATGACTGCAGCCGCAGGAAACCAGTCCAGCCAGGCCATCAACACGGCCGATCTCTACGACGAGCGAGGGGAGGAACTCGCCTCAATTTCGCTCCAGTTCCAGTCGCTCGGCGGCCGCTCACACTTCAGCGGACAGGTGCGGACCATACGCTGCTTCCAGGACAACGCCCTGGTGAAGTCGACCCTGGCAACCCCCGGACACGGCCATGTGCTGGTAGTAGACGGCGGGGGTTCCCTGGCCACGGCGCTGATGGGGGACATGATCGCCGAAAGCGCCGTGGCAAACGGCTGGGCCGGCGTCGTGATCAACGGCGCCATCCGGGACCGGGAGGCGATCGCCCAGCTGGACCTCGGCGTGAAGGCGCTAGGCAGCAACCCGCGCAAGAGCGCCAAGGCCGGTGCCGGCGAGGTTGATGTGGACGTGGTGATCGACGGCGTGACCATCCGGACCGGAGCCATGATCTGGTCCGATCCGGACGGCATCCTCGTGGAGCGCTAGCACCCGCCGCGCACATGACTGCAAAAGAAATCTCTGGCCCAGGGAATGAAACGGGACGTAACATAGTTACCGAAAGCAACTATCAAGCTTGATCCCATTTCTTCCCTGGAGCAGTCATGTCCAAAACAACCGCCGTGCGCGCCGCCGGCGAAACCCTGACGCAGCGTCAGATCGTCACCGTCATGGTGGGACTCATGCTCGGCATGTTCCTGGCGTCTCTGGACCAGACCATCGTGTCCACCTCGATCTACACCATCGCCAATGACCTGGACGGCCTCTCCCTCCAGGCGTGGGCCACCACCGCGTACCTCATCACCTCCACCGTCAGCACCCCGCTCTACGGCAAGCTGAGCGACATCTTCGGCCGCCGTCCGCTGTACCTGATCGCCATCGTGATCTTCCTGGCCGGCTCGCTGTACGCCGGCTCCGTCCACTCCATGACGGAACTGGCCATTGCCCGCGGCGTCCAGGGCCTGGGTGCCGGCGGGCTGCTTGCCCTCGCGCTGACCATCATCGGCGATATCGTCTCCCTGAAGGAGCGGGCCAAGTACCAGGGCTACTTTATGTCCGTGTTCGGCATCTCTTCCGTGCTCGGCCCCGTGGTGGGCGGCGCGTTCGCCGGCTCGGCCAACATCCTGGGCTTTGACGGCTGGCGCTGGGTGTTCTTCATCAACCTGCCCATCGGCCTGGCCGCCCTGACCGTGGTATTCCTGTTCCTGCACCTGCCGGCCAAGCACGTGAAACAGAAGATCGACTACTTCGGTGCCGCGGCCATCACCCTGGCCATCGTCCCGCTGCTGCTGGTGGCGGAACAGGGCCGCAGCTGGGGCTGGGCGTCCATGAACTCCTTCCTCTGCTACGGGCTCGGCGTTGCCGGCATCATCTGGTTCCTGCTGGCCGAAAAGCGGGCCGGCGACTACGCCCTGATCCCGCTGCGTCTCTTCCGGAACGCGACCTTCGGCCTCTCCTCGCTGCTGAACTTCATCATCGGCATCGGCATGTTCGGAGCCATCGCCATGCTGCCGATGTACCTGCAGCTGGTGAAGGGCCTCACGCCCACCGAAGCGGGCCTGATGATGATCACCTTCACCCTCGGCATCCTGACGGGTTCCATCACTGCCGGACGGACCATCTCGTCGTCGGGCACGTACCGGGTCTTCCCCATCATGGGCACCGCCATCCTGACCGCCGCGGCGCTGGTCATGGGCCTGTCCCTGGGCGTGGACACCGGCCTCTGGGTTCCCGGTGTGATCGCCGTCTTCTTTGGCATGGGGCTGGGTTTCTGCATGCAGCCGCTCACCCTGGCCATGCAGGTGTCCGTGCCGCCGAAGGACATGGGCGTGGGCACGTCCTCCGCCGCGTTTTTCCGGTCCATGGGCGGCGCGGTGGGCACGGCCGTGTTCATCTCCATGCTGTTCAGCGTCGCCGCGGGCCGGATCGCGGACGGCATGAAGTCGGCGATGGGAAGCGCCGACTACCAGGCAGTCCTCAAGGATCCTGCCGTCGCAGCGGACCCGGCCAACGCCAAGCTCTACGAGTTCTTCCAGAACGGCGCGTCGAACGATTCGCTTAACGACACCAGCTGGCTCCACTCCGCCAACAGCGTGCTCACCCGGCCCATTACGGAGGGCTTCGCGTACGCGATCGACACCGTCATGCTCACCGCCGCCGTGCTCACCGGCATCGCCTTCCTCATCAGCTTCGCGCTGCCGAACAAGAAGCTGACCGACCCGAAGGTTGCCAAGGAACCGGTCGCGGCCCACTGAGTTCCCCAGCTCTGAAACCGAGGACGACGACGGCGGCGCACCCCGCCGTCGTCGTCTTTCTGTTTTCAGAGGGCAAAAGTCACTAAGTGGAACCACGGGCGGTGACGTGCCACACTGTTTAGCGCGTGTGCGCCGGCCGTCTGCCGGTACCGCAGCCGACGACGTCCGCACCGCATCCACCCAACCCCAAACCCAGGGAGCACCATGTCCACCGCCAAGGAGCAGACAACCGCCAAAATACCCCAGCGGGTGATCTGGCTGGCACTCGCAGGCGCGGTGGGTGGCTTCCTGTTCGGCTTCGACTCCTCCGTGGTGAACGGCGCAGTCGACGCCATCAGGGACGAATTCGCACTCTCCGAGGCCGTCACCGGCTTCGCCGTGGCCATCGCCCTGCTGGGCTGCGCCGCCGGCGCCTTCCTTGCCGGCAAGGTCGCCGACCGCTACGGCCGCATCCCTGCCATGAAGCTCGGCGCGCTGCTGTTCCTGGTCAGCGCCATCGGCACCGGCTTCGCGTTCGGCGTCTGGGACCTGATCTTCTGGCGCCTGGTGGGCGGCCTGGGCATCGGCCTGGCCTCGGTGATCGCGCCGGCCTATATTTCCGAGATTTCGCCGCGCCAGGTCCGCGGCCGGCTGGCCTCGCTGCAGCAGCTGGCCATCACCACCGGTATCTTCGCCGCGCTCCTTTCCGACGCCCTGTTCGCCACCAGCGCCGGCGGCGCGGACCAGGCTTTCTGGCTGGGCATCGAAGCATGGCGCTGGATGTTCCTTGCCGCAGCTGTTCCGGCCGTGGTCTACGGCTGGATCGCGTACACCCTGCCGGAATCCCCGCGGTTCCTGGTGTTCCAGGGCAAGGAAGACGAAGCGCGCAAAGTGTTTGACTCCATCGCCCCGTCCGAGGACACCGGCCGGCACATCCGCGAGATCCAGGACGCGATCGAAGAGGACAAGCTGGCGGGCCAGAAGGGCTCGCTCCGCGGCAAGACCTTCGGCCTGCAGGCAGTGGTCTGGATCGGCATCATCCTCTCCGTCCTGCAGCAGTTCGTGGGCATCAACGTGATCTTCTACTACTCCACCACCCTGTGGAAGGCCGTCGGGTTCCAGGAGAAGGACTCTCTCACGATCTCCGTGGCCACCTCCATCACCAACATCCTGGTGACCCTCGTGGCCATCGCCCTGGTGGACCGGATCGGCCGCCGCCCCATCCTGCTGGCCGGCTCCATCGGCATGGCCCTCTCGCTGGGCACCATGGCCGTAGCGTTCTCCTCCGCTGTGGGCTCAGGCTCCGACATCTCCCTGCCGGGCGCCTGGGGTCCGGTGGCCCTGGTTGCAGCCAACATCTTTGTGGTCAGTTTCGGTGCATCCTGGGGCCCGCTGGTCTGGGTACTGCTCGGCGAGATCTTCCCGTCGCGGATCCGGGCCCGCGCCCTCGGCCTGGCCGCGGCGGCGCAGTGGGTGGCCAACTTCGCCATCACGCTCAGCTTCCCCGTCATGGCCGCCGCGTCGCTGCCGCTGACCTATGCCATGTACGCACTGTTCGCCGCGGCGTCGTTCTTCTTTGTGATGTTCAAGGTCCCGGAGACCAACGGCATGTCCCTGGAACAGGCCGAGACCCTGTTTGTGCGCAAGGGCTCCGCCGCCTGACCCGACCCCCTCTCACTTTCTGCAGGTTTTGACCCGACCCTCTCTCACTTTCTGCAGAAAAAGCACAAACCCTCCTTCACACGATGGCGTGAAGGAGGGTTTTCTGTTCCCGGCGGCATAGCGCCCGGCTACACGAGGTGCGGTTCGTGCGCTGTCAGGTATTTCCGGCCAACCAGCGCAATGCCGATGGCAGCAACCATCGCCAATGCCCCGGCAAAGAACGGGACCTGCGGACCGAAATGCTCACCCAGCTGCGCCGCAGCAAACGGGGCCAGAGCCCCGCCCGTCCAGCGCACAAAGTTGTAGCCTGCGGAGGCCACCGGCCGGGGTGAATCGGAAACACCCATGGCCAGCTCGGTGTAGATCGTGTTGTTGATGCCCAGCAGCGCCCCGGACGCAATGACAAGAACGACGACGGCGGGCACCGAGTGCCCCGCGGCCAGTCCCAGCCCGATCAGATCCAGCATCAGGACCAGGAGGGTTCCGGCCAGGACCCGGACGGCGCCGAAACGGTTCTGCAGCACGGGCGCCACGAACACGGAGAAGACCGCCACGGCAACGCCCCAGCCAAAGAACACTCCGCCGATCCCGTAGGCATCCATGCCGAGAATGAACGGGGTGAACGCCAGGATGGTGAAAAAGCCGTAGTTGTAGAACAGCCCGCTGGCAGCGGTGGTGCGCAGTCCCCGGTGCGCCAGTGCCAGCAGCGGATCACGTAGCCGGACTTTCCGTGCGGGGAGCGCAGTTTTGGGAAGCAGCACCACCAGGGCCACAAAGGCCGCGGCCATGAGAGCGGCGGTTCCGAAGAACGGTGCGCGCCATTGCCAGCCGCCCAGCAGGGCACCCAGGAGCGGGCCGAGGGAGATGCCCAGGCCGAGGGCCGCCTCGTACAGGATGATCGCCGTTCCGGCCCCGCCGCTGGCCACCCCCACGATGACCGCCAGGGCTGTGGCCACAAACAGGGCATTGCCCAGGCCCCAGCCGGCGCGGAACCCCACAAGCTGGTCGACACTGCCCGACAGCCCGGAGAGCGAGGCGAACACCACAATGACCGCCAGGCCAATCAGGAGGGTCTTCTTGCCGCCGATGCGCGAGGACACGAATCCGGTGATCAGCATGGCCACCGCTGTCACCAGGAAATAGCTGGTGAAAAGCAGCGAAACCTCGCTGGGCGTTGCATCCAGGTTGACGGCGATCGCAGGCAGGATGGGGTCCACCAGCCCGATGCCCATAAAGGCGAACACTGCCGCCAAGGCCGTGGCCCACACGGCCTTGGGCTGCTTGAGGAGGGAAGCCTTTTCAGCCTCGAGGTTGCTTCTGCCGGCAGTGTCTCTGCGAGCTGGCCATTCATGGAGGATGCTCCTAAGTGTGTGCTGAATCAGTTCTGGAGGGTGGCGTTGATCTTGTCGATGACGGGCAGGGCGGCCGCCAGCGCCGCGCGGTCAGCATCGCTCAGGGAGCTGAGGATGCCCGCCATCACGGCGTTGCGGCTCTTGTTGGCGGCAGCGACGGCGGTCCGGCCGTCGGCGGTGAGCACCACGCGGACGGCCCGAAAGTCCTTGGGGTCGGGTTCGCGCCGGGCAAGGCCAGCCTTTTCGAGTTTGATGATCTGCTCGGTGGCGCTGGGCACCCTGACGCCCAGGTTCCGTGCGATCTCCCCCACCCGCACGCCGTCGTCCAGCAGCATCTTCAGGGTGCTGAGCTGGGCTGCGCTGAGTTCGCCGTCGGAGTCGAGCCTCCGGACAAGGTAAACACTGTGGCGGAGGGCCTCGCGGAAATCGCTTGCAAGGGCCTGGAGTGCATCATCATTTGGAGTCGTCATCGTTAGGTAGCCTAACAGTTAGGTTACCTAACGGTCAAAGGTCAGAGCGTCAGCTTCATGCCCTCGTGGCTGGCGTCAAACCCCAGCCGCTCGTAGAACCGGTGGGCCGCCGTCCGGGATTTATGGGTGGTCAGCTGCATCATTGAACAGCCGCGACGCCGCGACTCATCAATCGCCCATCGCACCATCACGTTGCCTATCCCCTGGCCGCGAAGCCTGCCCGCCACCCGCACACCCTCGATCTGCGAACGCCAGGATCCGTGCCGCGAGATGCCGGGCAGGAAACTCAGCTGGAACGTGGCAACCACGGGACCGTCCGTTGCCCCCGGCGGCACCAAATCCCCGACCACCAGCAGGTGGGACGGGTCGGCGTCGATCGCTGCAAACGCCCGCTCGTAGGGTGCCATGTCCCCGCCGCGTTCGCGCCCAGCGCCCATCGAATCATCGGCGAGCAGGCCCACAATGGCGGGGAGGTCGCCTGGTGAGGCATGGCGGAGGCGGAAGGTGCCGCCGTCGACGTCGGCAGTCAGCAAAGGGGGCAGGGCACCTGGGTTCCGGGTCACCCCACCAGCATTCCACAGCGCCGCAGGGCTGCGTGTACGGTGGAAAGGCTGATTTTGTAACCGCCGTCACCCAACCCGGCGGACCACTCGAAGGATTTTGCACATGTCTGAGCAGACCACCACGGGGCAGAGAACTGCCTCCAGCAGGGACAGCGAGCCCCACCTTTCACGTTCGCTGAGCAACCGGCACATCCAGCTTCTGGCCATAGGCGGTGCGATCGGCACCGGCCTGTTTATGGGCTCCGGCAAGACCATTTCGGTGGCCGGACCATCCGTGATTTTTGTGTACATGATCATCGGCTTCATGCTGTTTTTCGTGATGCGGGCCATGGGGCAGCTGCTGCTGTCCAACCTCAGCTACAAGTCCTTCAGCGACTTCGCCGGCGACCTGCTGGGTCCCTGGGCCGGCTTCTTCACCGGCTGGACCTACTGGTTCTGCTGGGTGGTGACGGGCGTCGCCGACGTGATCGCGATCGCCGGTTACGCCAACGAGCTGTGGCCCGGTGTCCAGCTCTGGCTCCCAGGCATCGCCACCATCGTGATCCTGCTGCTGCTGAACCTGCCCACCGTGAAGGCCTTCGGTGAAACCGAGTTCTGGTTCGCCCTCATCAAGATCGTGGCGATCGTGGCGCTGATCGTGGTGGGCCTGGTCATGATCTTCACCGGTTTCACGTCGGACGCAGGCACGGCGGGCTTCACCAACCTGTGGAGCCACGGCGGGTTCTTCCCCAAGGAATTCATGGGCTTCGTGGCCGGCTTCCAGATCGCCGTGTTCGCGTTTGTGGGCATCGAACTGGTGGGCACCGCCGCCGCCGAAACCAAGAACCCGGAGCACAACCTGCCCCGTGCCATCAACGCCATTCCCCTGCGCGTGATGCTCTTCTATGTTGGCGCACTGATCATCCTCATGTCCGTCACCCCGTGGACCGAGTTCCAGGCCGGCCACAGCCCGTTCATCGGAATGTTCTCGCTTGCCGGCCTCGGCGTGGCCGCGATGGTGGTCAACCTGGTGGTGCTGACGTCCGCGATGTCGTCCGCCAACTCAGGCATCTACTCCACCTCTCGCATGGTGTTCGGCCTGGCCAACGACGGCGACGCCCCCAAACTCTTCGGCCGGCTCTCCAGCCGCAAGGTCCCCCAGAACGCGCTGTTCCTGTCCTGCGTGCTGCTGCTCGCCGGCGTGGCCCTGCTCTACGCGGGCAAGGACGTGGGCGTGGCCTTCGACATGGTCACCACCGTGTCCGCCGTCTGCTTTATGTTCGTCTGGTCCATCATCCTGGCCAGCTACCTGGTGTTCCGGAAGCGCCGGCCCCAGCTGCACAAGGACTCCACATTCAAGATGCCCGGCGGCATTCCCATGGTGTGGGTGGTTTTCGCATTCTTCGCCTTCCTCGTCTGGGCACTCACCACACAGCCGGACACACTGACGGCGCTGCTGGTGACGCCCGTCTGGTTCGCCGTGCTGGGCGTTGCGTACGCCGTGGTCCGGAAGTCGCCGCTGCACCAGGCACGGGTGGCTGAGTGGAAGGCAATGGCCGACGCCGAAACCTCCTCGGTCTCCGCGGCCGCCTGATCGAACAGACGCCATGGTTCCGCCTCCACCGCTTTTGAGGCGGCAGGTGCGGTAAAGCGCAATGCACGACGCCGGCACTCGGGCTGAGTGCCGGCGTCGTGATTGCAGGAAGGTTCCGGAAAACCCGCAGGATCTGCGAGAGGGTTGCCGGAAAACCTGCAGGTAGTGAGAGAGCGTGCCGGGGTGGGTCAGGCGGGGGCTTTTGCCCCTTCCGCCTGACGCTCCTCCACCAGGGTGGAGAAGGCGTCGAACAGCGGATGGTCCGGAGCCAGCCCCGTGATCCGGACGGTGGCGTCGGCCGGTGATGAGGTTGCCAGGATCTGGGCGAGCTCGGTGGCCTCGGCGTCGCCGGGGTCGGTGAAGCGCAGGGCCGCCGCGATCGCGCCCAGCAGCGCTTCGGGCACGATCCCGCGCTCTGCCAGCTCGGCGGCAGGACCGATGAACCGTTCGTGCCGGCTGAGCTTGCGCAGCGGGGCGCGTCCCACCCGGTTCACGGTGTCCGGCAGGTGCGGGTTGGAGAACCGGACCAGGATCTTCTGGACGTATGCCTCCTGCTCGTCGTTGCTGAAGCCGTGCTTGGCCACCAGGAGCTGCTTGGTTTCCTCCAGGACGGCGCGGACGTCCTCCGCCACGTCCTGGTCGGCCATGGCGTCGGAGATCTTCTCCAGCCCGGCCTCAAAACCCAGGTACGCCGCGGAGGCGTGCCCCGTATTGACCGTGAACAGCTTCCGTTCGATGTAGGGCGCGAGCTCGTCCACGAACGTGGCCCCCGGGATCACCGGCGCAGCACCGCCGAACGCCGTCCGGTCGATGACCCATTCATAGAACGTCTCCACCGTGACATCCAGACCCTGTCCGGGCTCCTGGTTGGGCACGATCCGGTCCACGGCGGTGTTCGCGAACACCGCGGCGGAGTCGAGGGACCCGGCAGCGTTGTCCCAGAGCCCGGCGACCTCGGCGCGCAGGATGTCCGTGGCGTTGATGGCGTTCTCGCAGGCCATGACCTGCAGCGGCGCCAGCCCGACTTCCCGCGACGCGATGCCCCTGGTGATGGCGGGCGCCACGAACTTCAGGATGTGCGGCCCCACGGCGGTGGTGACGATGTCCGCCGTCGCGATCTCCCGGACCAGTTCCGCATCCTGTGTGCCGGAGTTCAGCGCGCGGAAATTGTCAACGGTCCGCACGGTGGGGTTCTCGCCCACCTCGTGGACGTTGTAGCTGTCAGCTGCTGCCAGCTGGCCGATGAGGTCCTCGGCAACGTCCGCGAACACCACCTCATACCCGGCCTGGTGCAGCAGCAGCCCGACAAAGCCGCGGCCGATGTTTCCGGCTCCGAAATGTACTGCCTTCACTATGCGTTGACCTTTCCGAACAGCTCCAGCACTTCATCCACGGACGTTGCGGCCTCCAGCTGGGCCACCTGGGCCTTGTTGGTGAAGACCTTCGCGATCGAGGACAGGATGTGGAGGTGTTCGTTGTTGATGCCGGCCACGCCCACCACGAACTTGACCTGCTTGCCGTTCCAGTCGATGCCCTCGGGGTAGCGGATCACGGAGACGGCGGACTTCATGATGTGGTCCTTGGCTGCGTTGGTGCCGTGCGGGATGGCCAGGTAGCTGCCCATGTACGTGGACACGGACTCTTCACGCTCGTGCATTGCCGTGATGTAGCCTTCGTCCACGGCGCCGCGGGCCAGCAGGAGACGCCCGGCTTCGTCGATCGCGGCATCGCGGGTGGTGGCGGTGCCGTTGAGGATCACGCTGTCAGCCACCAGGATGTCGGACGGCACGACGGCGGCGGGTGCCGTTGTCCCTTCGTCGCCTGCGGCGGTGTCCGCCGGAGTCTCGGCAGCGTGGGCACGATGGCCGGCGGCAGCACCGGCGTCGGACGTTTCCGGAGCGTTGCTCTTCTTGACCAGTTCAACGATCTCGTCGTACCGCGGGCTGCTCATGAAGTTGTCCACGGAGTAGTGCACCGCGCTGGACGTTGCAGGCTTGGCCCGTTCCGTCAGGTCCTGGTGCGTGATCACTACGTCGTAGGTGTCGCTCAGGTTGGCGATGGCGGCGTTGGTGACCTTGACCTCCGGGAAGCCGGCTGCCTTGATCTTGTTCCGCAGCACCGAGGCGCCCATGGCACTGGAGCCCATGCCGGCGTCGCAGGCGAACACGATGTTCCTGACCGGTCCGGCCATCACGGCAACTCCGCCGCCCGCACCGGCACCCGTCAGGGCTGAGGAGACGGAGCTCTTTTTGCCCTTCATGTCCTCCATCTTCGACGTGGCGGCGCTGAGGTCGCCCTCATCGCTGTGGCGGGTGGTCTTCAGGATCACCGACGCGACGACGAAAGAAGCCGCTGTGGCGAGCAGGACCGCGAGGATCACGCCGAGGTAGCTGTCGCGTGCGGTCTGGGCCAGCACCGCGATGATGGAGCCTGGAGCGGACGGAGCCACGAGGCCGGAGTTGGTGATGGCCAGGGTGGCAACGCCCGTCATGCCGCCTGCGATCGCTGCCAGGATCAGCAGCGGGCGCATCAGGACGTACGGGAAGTAGATTTCGTGGATGCCGCCGAGGAAGTGGATGATCGCTGCACCCGGGGCGGACGCTTTCGCCGCACCGCGGCCGAAGAACATATAGGCGAGCAGGATGCCGAAGCCCGGACCGGGGTTGGCTTCCAGCAGGAACAGGATGGACTTGCCCTGCTCCAGCGACTGCTGGATCCCCAGCGGGGTCAGCACGCCGTGGTTGATGGCGTTGTTCAGGAACAGCACCTTGGCGGGCTCGATGAAGATGCTGGTCAGCGGCAGCAGGCCGTTGCTGACGAGGAACTGGACCACGTTACCGGCGGCCGTGCTGAAGGCCGTGACCAGCGGGGAGATCCCATAGAAGCCCAGCATGGCCAGCAAACCGCCCCAGATGCCGGCGGAGAAGTTGTTGACCAGCATCTCGAAGCCGGGGCGGATCTTGCCGTCCCAGAGCGAATCGATCTTCTTCATGGTCCAGCCGCCGAGGGGGCCCATGATCATGGCACCGATGAACATCGGGATGCCGGCGCCGACGATGACGCCCATGGTGCCGATAGCGCCCACCACGCCGCCGCGGACGTCATAGACCATCCGGCCGCCGGTGTAGGCGATCAGGAGGGGCAGCAGGTACGTGATCATGGGGCCGACGAGGCCAACATAGGGCACACCTTCGGCGTTGGCGCCGAAGCCACCCAGTGCCGGGACGGGGATCCAGCCCTTCTCGATAAAGAGGGCCGTGATGAGGCCCCAGGCGATGAACGCCCCGATGTTGGGCATGATCATCCCGGACAGGAACGTCCCGAACTTCTGGACGCCAACCCGCACGCTGGTGCGGGGTTTTGCAACTGTCTGCGTTGCCATGTGATTTCCTAACCGTGATTCCTGCTGCTCCGCAGGATGGTCCGATATTTCGACGACGGTACTGCCTGTGCAAAAAGGTGGTGCAGTGTGGCTTGGGACCTGCTAGCTGCTGGTGGAGATCCGGTGAAGCCATTCGAGGAAGAGTTTGAGTTCCGAGCTTGAGAGCTGGTCTGAGTGCGACGCCTGAAGTGCGGCGTTCAGGGCAATCGCTGCCACCACCACCGAGGACTTCCCGGAGTCGTCAGGACTGCCGCCGGCAGCCTGGTCCGCGGACACCGCAAAAATCATGGCATCCCGCGTCATGGTGGACAATTCAAGGTTCCGTTCGGCGGCAGGCTCCGCAATCAGCATGAGGGTCACCCCCACGTTGGCGGCCAGGATGGACCTGGCTGCTTCCCGCGGCTGGACGTTCAGCTGGCCTGCCACTGCTGCCTTGTTCAGCATCTCCTCCATCAGGGCCTCGGCATCGGCCACGATGGCGGGGCGGCTTTCAGGACGGATATTGCCGAACATCACCAGGTACAGTTCCGGCTGGTTAAGCCCGAACTGGACGTGGTTGTCCCACATCCGCCGGATGTCCTCCAGCGGGTGCCCGGACGGGGCGAAATCCCTTTCGCCCGCGACATATTCTTCAAATCCCGCGGCGACAACGGCGTCGAAAAGACCTTCCTTGTCACCGAAGTGGTGGTACAGCGTGGGCGCGGTGACACCTGCCAGCTGCGTGATCTGGCGGGTGGAGACCGGTGAGCCCGCAGAGTTTGCCAGCAACTCGGCCGCCGCACGCAACAGTCGCATTTTGGGGGGAAGCTGGCCATCCAAACTCATAACCGCTACCCTATCACCTATAGCATTGCTATATGAACTGAATCACATACAATTTTTTCAGGCACGTTTCGCGCCACCTGACGTAGCAGTCACGGCGCCCTCGGCATGGCGCCGGGAACCTTGGCGGGCCTGGCTATCGGCAGAGAATGAGGACCTTCAGTGCAGAACTTCCCAGGAGTTGGCGTCAGCCCCGGCCGCATCATCGGCACCGTCCGGCAGATGCCTAAACCGATCAGCGAACCCCCGGCAGGCGAACAGCTGAGTGCGGGGACCTCCGCGGAGGACGCCACGGCGGCCCTCAAGGCAGCCTCGCAGGCCGTCCATGACGAGCTCAAGGCCCGGGCGGCGCACGCCACCGGAGACGGCAAGGCCGTCCTGGAAGCCACGGCGCTGATGGCCAAGGACACCATGCTGATCAAGGGCGCCGCCAAGCTCGTGGCCCGCGGCCTCTCAACCGAGCGGGCCATCTGGGAATCCGGTTCCTCCGTCTCGGAAATGCTCCATAACCTGGGCGGCTACATGGCCGAACGCGCCACCGACGTCCTGGACGTCCGTGCCAGGATTGTGGCCGCACTTCGCGGCGTCCCCGCCCCCGGCATCCCCACCTCCAGCACGCCGTTTGTGCTGGTGGCCGAGGACCTGGCCCCAGCCGACACCGCAACCCTGGACCCCAACAAAGTCCTGGCACTCGTGACAGCGGGCGGCGGGCCGCAGTCCCATACGGCCATCATCGCGCGTTCGCTGGGCCTCCCGGCCGTCGTGGCTGCCCTGGGTGTGGACGAACTCGCGGACGGCACGGAAGTGTACGTTGACGGCGCCGCGGGCAACATCACCACCGAACCCGACGACTCGCTGCGTGCCGCAGCGGATGCCTGGGCGGCCACGGCTTCCCTGCTGGCCGAGTTCAGTGGCACGGGCACGACGGCGGACGGCCACCTGGTGCCGCTGCTCGCCAACGTCGGCGGCGGCAAGGATGCCGAGGCGGCCGCGAAACTGGGCGCCCAGGGCGTGGGTCTCTTCCGGACCGAATTCTGCTTCCTCGAAAGGGACTCCGAGCCCTCCGTGGAGGAGCAGGCCGCGGCCTACAAGAGCGTCTTTGATGCGTTCCCGGGAAAGAAGGTGGTGCTGCGCACGCTCGACGCCGGTGCCGATAAGCCGCTCCCGTTCCTGACGGACTCCACCGAGCCCAACCCCGCCCTGGGCGTCCGCGGCTACCGCACGGACTTCACCACGCCCGGCGTCCTGGACCGCCAGCTGGAAGCGATCGCCCTGGCCGAGCAGCAGTCCGAAGCGGATGTGTGGGTCATGGCTCCCATGATTTCGACGGCGGAAGAAGCCGCCCGCTTCGCCTCAATGTGCGCCGACGCCGGCATCAAGACGCCCGGGGTAATGGTGGAGGTCCCGTCCGCCGCACTCACCGCCGAGGCCATCCTGCGCGAGGTGGGCTTCGCGAGCCTGGGCACCAACGACCTCACCCAGTACGCCATGGCCGCCGACCGCCAGCTCGGCCCGCTCGCCAACCTGAACACGCCCTGGCAGCCCGCCGTACTGCGCCTCGTGGGACTCACGGTCGAAGGCTCCCTCGCGGAAGGCCACAACAAACCTGTGGGCGTCTGCGGTGAGGCAGCCGCCGACCCCGCCCTCGCCGTCGTACTTACCGGGCTGGGTGTGACCACGCTGTCCATGACCGCACGGTCCCTGGCCGCCGTGGCGGCGGTCCTGAAGACTGTGACCCTCGCCGAGGCGCAGCAGCTGGCCAAGCTGGCGTTGTCCGCACCCAGCGCAACGGAAGCACGCGCCTGGGTCCGCGAAAAGCTGCCGGTACTCGAAGAACTCGGACTCTGACGCGGCTGCCGCGCCAACACCTACCAGGAGGAACAATGCCCGAACGCATCGCCACCATCGCCAGCCGCTCCGGCCTGCACGCCCGGCCGGCCGCTCTTTTCGCCGAGGCTGCCGGCGACGTGGGGGTGGAAGTCACCATCGCCATGCAGGGCGAACCCGCGGATGAGGCACTCGATGCCTCCAGCATCCTCTCGCTGATGACGCTTGGCGCGGCCAAGGGCGACGTGGTGGTGCTACGCGCCGAGGGTGAGGGTGCCGACGCGGCGCTCGATTCCCTGGTCAAGCTCCTGGAAACGGACCTCGACGCCGAATAGCGGCCGACGGAGTACCGTCAGGCGGGCGGCTGTCAGGCCGAAACGCCGAAGCCGTCGGCGGCGCGGACCCAGCCGCTGATCGCCGCGGCGGTGGCCTCCGTTGCCGTGTGCTGCAGGACGTGGCCAGCCCCGGGGACCTCCGCGAAGCTGCCTTGCTGCGCCAGCGCGGCGAGCCGTTCACACCACGGGCGGCGCGCCACCGGGTCACGGCCTCCGCGCATCACCAGCACGGGCTGGCTGACGCCCTGCATCCGGGAGTCGAGGGGATATTCCATCATGACGGGCAGCTGGGTCAGGTACCAGCGTGGACCGGCCCGGAAATAGTCCCTGAAGACGATAGCGTTCGAGGACGGCGATTCGCTGAAGACGGCATCACGGGTCAGCGCCAGCGCCTGGAGCGGCACGGACTTCCTGGTGCTGTCCACCACCGGGCCCATCAGGACCACGCCGGCCACAAGTCCGGGCTCCTGGAGGGCAAGCTCCACCGCGTATTGGGTGCCCATGGAGTGCCCGATCAGCACACAGGACCGGACTCCGGCGTCGGACAGCACGCTGTTCACAAATGCCGCGTACTCCCCCACGGCCACCTGGCGGCCGGGCCGCGGGGCGTCACCGAAGCCGGGCAGGTCGAAGGTGTAGACGTCCGCTTCCGAGGCCAGCTCGCGGTGCAGCCGTGCGAAGTAGCGGTGCGAGACGCCGATGCCGTGCAGCAGCACGTACGTGCGGCGGCTGCCGCTCCTGCCGTCGCGCGGCGGCGCCGAGGCATAGACCCGCCCGGTCAGGCCGCCCGACGTTACGTCCCGGCCATCACCTAGTTTCATCAGGCGAGCTTACCGCCACTGCTTCGGCGGGACAGGGTTAGGCTGTTGCCCATGGCACTGATAGCTCCCCGGATGACCGCCGGCCTGCCGGTTGAGGATGCAGAGAAACTGCAGCGTGCACTGGAGGGCAGCCATGACATCACTGTTTTTGTGGACGGCACCGTCCACCGGCTGCCTCCGCAGGCGCGGGACGCCGTCGTTGATCTACTCAGCCGCTTCAGCCGCGGCGAGGCAGTGGCCGTCAGCAGCGTGGAGGAAGTGCTCACTACTTCCCAGGCAGCGGAGCTTGCCGGAATCTCCCACACATTTCTGCGCAACATGACCGACCGCGGCGAAATACCGGTGGAGTACCGCGGCACGCACCGCAGGATCAGGCGGGCGGCGATCACGGCCTGGCTGGACCAGCAACGGAAGACGGAGCAGGCGAAGCAGCGGGCCAGCGAAAATGACGGTTCCGCCGCCGCTGAATGACGGAGTGATAAGGATCAAGCAACGATCTCGGCCAGGCCTTAAAACAGGCAAGCGACCGGGGTTAGGCTTGAATTGTGGCGAAATTCAGAGGGTTGCACGTGGTGGCGGGCATTGCCGCCATGCTGGTTGCCGCCATGCTGGGATCAGCCATGCGGCTGAACAACACCGCGGTGGTGATGTCCAGTTGCGTGGTGTTCGTTGCCGTTGCCATGTGGGCTGACAGTGCCATCTCCAAGCGCCGCCGCGAAGCGTCGAGCCTTTCCGAAACCCTGACCCTGCAGCAGGCAGCCTCCCTTGACCAGGCCACCTCGCTGGAACCCGGCCACGAAGTAGCTCCGGCCACCCGCCAGGACATTCCACAACGCGGCGCCCAGGACCAGTCCCTGGCACCCGGGGAGCCGTCCAAACATGAAGGAAACGCCGCTTAGGTTCCGGGTCGCCCCAGTCCTGGGTCCCTAAATCCTGGGCCGTGCCGCCCAACGGCGCATTTTCAGGGCAGCATGCAACTCAAGCCTGGGCATACCCTTGAGCGGGTCCACCCCCAGCAAGGCGCGGATGCGGCCCAACCGGTTGTAGATGCTGCTGCGGTGCAGATGAAGTTTGGTGGCCACGTCCTGCACGGCCCCGTCGTTGTCATACAGCAGCTCCAGGACAGGGATGAGTTCACCGTTCCGGTCGTGGTCCTCCAGCATCCGGAAGTAGACCGACCCGGAATCCGCCCAGGCTCCCGCACCGCCGCCGGCCGAAGCCAGCAGCTGGTAGACCCCGGTGGCCCGGCAGTCCACCAGCTCGCCCAACTGCGGATCCACCGCTGCGGCCTGCGCTGCCTGTTTGGATTGCCGGTACGCCTCGGCGAAATCACGGGTCCTAGCGAAGCCCTCGCTGATTCCCAGGATGATGCGGTGCACCGGGCGGCCGGAGCGTTTGGCCAGTTCCAGCTGATAGTGGACCAGTACCTGGGCGTGGTTGGCCCGGCCGGTGGACTCCTTGAACAACACCACGGAATGCGTTTCGGTGCCCGCACTGAACAGGGCCACGTCCACTCCGATTGTGGCCTGCAGGGCTGCCGACCGGTGGATCAGCGTGGACGCGATGGGGTCCGGCCCTCCGGCCCAGCCGTCGGCGTCCAGGACCGTGACCATCTGCCACGGCCCTTTGCCCTGGATTTCCTTCCATCCCGCAATGGCCGCCGCGGCGTTGGCCTCGCCTGAACAGGCCGCCAGGAATTCCCGCTCACGGCCGCGGCGGAACTCCGATTCCGCCGTGTTGGAGTCCAGCAGCAGCCCGGAGAGCAGCTCGATCTCGTGGTTCACTTCCGGCAGCTGGGTGAGGATCGCCGTCGGGTTTTCCTCTGCCGAGTCCTGCTGGACCCACAGATAACCCACCCGGAAGCCGCGCACCATCAGCGGGACACAGACGCGGCCCAGCATGCCAAGCTCCGGGTTGGCGGGGATGACGACGGGGCGGACCGCCGTCGCGATGCCGTGTGACAGCTGCCAGGCGCTGACGTCCACGGGGACGCGTTTGCTCAGCAGGAAGTTGACCCGGACCCGGTCCGCGTGGGACTGGTTGGAGCTGTAGGCGAGCAGCAGGCCGTCCAGGTCCTCCAGCGAAAGTCCCCGCCCAAGCTTCTGCGCCACCCGCTCCACAAGCTGTTCCACATCCTGCTGCTGCATGGGCCAACAGTACTGCCGTGGCGGGCGATACCGCGAACGGACACGAGGCGACACCTGACGCTTGCACGCTGTACAAATGTCGAGCCGACTTTCCTAAAATCGCCGAAATGACGCGGCCGGCGTGGCGGCAGCTTCGCGGATTCATGTCGCCTGCCTCACAACCGGATTTATTCTGGAATCACAACTTCCCGCGCAATGCAAGGGCCTTTCGGGCCCGTGAAAATGGAGCCCAGAATGATCATCGGTGTCCCCAAAGAGATCAAGAACAACGAATTCCGCGTGGCCATCACCGCGGCCGGCGTCAACGAATTCCGCACCCACGGCCACACCGTCCTGGTGGAGCGCGGCGCGGGCCTGGGCTCCGGCATCACGGACGAGGAATACGCGATCGCGGGGGCCGAGATCGTCGCCGACGCCGATGACGTCTGGGCACGCGCCGACATGGTCATGAAGGTGAAGGAACCCATCAAGGCGGAATATCACCGCTTCCGCAAGGGCCTGATCCTCTTCACCTACCTCCACCTCGCAGCCGAGCCCGAGCTGACCCGGGAACTGATCAACTCCGGCGTCACGGCGATCGCGTACGAAACCGTCCAGGAAGGCCGGACCCTGCCGCTGCTGGCCCCGATGTCCGAGGTCGCAGGCCGCCTCTCCGTGCAGGTGGGCGCCACGTCGCTGATGGCCCCTGCAGGCGGCAAGGGCGTGCTGCTGGGCGGCGTTCCGGGCGTCCGTCCCGCGAAGGTGGTTGTGCTGGGCGCCGGCGTGGCAGGCACCAACGCCGCAGCTATGGCGTTGGGCCTGGGCGCTGACGTCACCATCCTGGACATCAACATCAACCGGCTCCGCGAGCTCGACGCCCAGTACCAGGGCCGCCTGAAGACGGTGGCGTCGAACAAGTACGAGATCGAGAAGTCCGTGGTGGATGCGGACCTGGTAATCGGCTCCGTCCTGATTCCCGGCGCCAAGGCTCCCAAGCTGGTCAGCAACGAACTCGTGGCCCGGATGAAGCCCGGCTCCGTGCTCGTGGACATCGCCGTGGACCAGGGCGGCTGCTTCGAAGACACGCACCCCACCACGCACCAGGAACCCACGTACAAGGTCCACAACACGATCTTCTACTGCGTTGCCAACATGCCTGGCGCTGTCCCGAACACGTCCACCTACGCCCTGACCAACGTCACCCTGCGGTATGCGGTCTCCTTGGCCAACCTGGGCGTGAAGGCAGCCTTCGACCGGGACCCCGCCCTCGCCGCCGGCCTCAACATCGCCGCAGGCCACGTGGCGCACCACTCCGTGTCCGAGGCACACAACCTGCCGCTCGTAGCGGACTGGCACGAACTGGTCTCTGCTTAGTCTCGTGTGACCGTCTGAACGGCAGTCATCCAACGCGTGCTGGCTCCTTCGTCGCCTCTGACGCACGCTTTCTGGATGGCTGCCGTTCTGACGTTAAAGGCGCTATTTCGCAGCAGCCAGTTCCCTTGCCTTTTCTATTATTTTTAGGGTCTCGACGGCTTCTGCCGGGTCTACTGGGACGGGGAGGGGCGAGGTGGCGCCGCCGTCGTCGATCTTGGCTGCCAGCAGCCGGTAGAACTCCGGGTAGGCGCCTCTCTCCGTGGGCAGGGCTTCGAGGTGGCCGTCGCGGCCGAGGACGCCGGCCCATTCCGGTGCCTCGACTCCGAACTCCCTGTCCAGCGGGCTGCCGCCGGCCACGATGTACGGCTCCTGCGGGTCGATCCCGTGCTTGGTGAACGCGCCAGTGGATCCGAGGATGCGGAAGCGGGGACCCTGCTGGGCGCAGAGCATGTTCATGCTCAGGTGGCTGGTCACGCCGGACTCGTGGTCGAGGACGAGGAAAACGTCATCGTCCACCTGCTCGCTCGGACGCCGCGCCTGCAGCTCCGCGTGGGCCACGGTGGCCGGACCGAACAGCACAAGCGCCTGGTCAAGGAGGTGCGTGCCGAGATCGAACAGCACGCCGCCGCCGTCCGCCGCGGTGGCCTGGGCTTTCCACGCCTTTGAAATATCGGGGGCCCAGCGTTCAAAGCTGGACTCGAAGCGGGTCACGCTTCCCAGGGCTTCCCCGGCCAGCAGCTTCCGGACCGTGAGGAAATCGCCGTCCCAGCGCCGGTTTTGGAAGACCGTGAGCACCCGTCCCAGCCGCTCGGCGAGGGCGATCAATTCCTGCCCCTCGGCCGAACGGACCACAAAAGGCTTGTCCACCACCACATCGAGCCCGGCCTCCAGGGCGGCCTTGGCCAACGGATAGTGGGTGGCTGGAGGCGTCCCCAGCACCACGAGGTCAAGGTCCCCGGCCAGCGCAAGGACAGCGTCGCCGTCGTGCACTGTTTTGACGCCTGGATACCGCTCGACCGCGGCAGCCTGCCGTCCGGCGTCGGATGTTGCGATGACGTCCAGCGAGTAGCGGCTGTCCGCCGCTATCAGCGGCGCGTGGAAGACGCTCCCTGAAAGCCCATAGCCGACGACGGCGGTGCGGATGGTGCGTTCAGCTTCAGTCCCGGTCATAGGGGCTAGGCTACCCCCGCGCACCCTCTCTCACTTCCTGTCGGTTAAAACCAAACGCTCTTTCACTTCCAGCCGATGACCGGCCGGAAGTGAAAGAGCGTTGGCGAAAAACCTGTAACAAATGAGAGAGCGTTACAGGGGTGGGGCTACTTCTTGACCCAGCCCAGTGTGGTCCAGTCCGGAACCTGCGAGAGGCTCTGGAACAGGGACGGACCGTAGTTGGCCAGACCCGTGCGGACGAAGGAGATCTGCGGGCCGTTCATCACGACACCCATGGAGAAGTACTTCGCCATGTGCTCCTTCTCAACTTCCATTGCTGCCTTGTTGCGCTCGGCGTTGTCCTCGATGGAGGCGAGGTCGGCGATCTTCTTGTCCAGCTCGGCGTCGCCCAGGCCGTTCTCGTTGACCTTGGAGTCGTAGTACTGCTTCACGGCGTCGGTGGCGTCCGGACCAACGGTGTAGCCGGAGACGCTCATGTCGAAGTCGCGGCCGCCGATGACCTTGCCGAAGTCGGCGGAGGCGCGCTGGTCGATGCCAACTTCCATGCCGCCGGCCTGGAGCTGCTTCTGCAGGGTCTGCGTGAAGGCCAGGGTGGTGGGATCGTCACCGAAGTTGCTGATCTTGAAGGCGGCGGGAACGCCGCCCTTCTCCATGATTCCGGCAGCGTTCGGGGCGTAGCCGGCGTCGGTCAGGACCTTCTTGGCTGCGTCCGCGCCGGTTTCCTTCACAGGGTAGTTGTCCTGGTAGTACTCGGAGAACGGCAGGAGCATCATGGAGCCGGAGCTGGGCTCTTCCCAGTTCAGGCCGTTGAAGCGGACCTTGCGGAGGGCCTCTCGGTCAACAGCGGCGAAGATGGCCTTGCGGACCGCCACATCCGTGATCTTCTGGGCGTTGATGTTCATGCCGCCGGCGAAGAGGCGCTGGCCGCGGCGGACTTCGGAGTCCTTGGTGCCCTCGAGCTGCTTGTAGAGGGAGATGGTGTTGGCGGACATGCCGTCAATTTCACCGTTCTTGAAGGCCGCGATCTGGGCACTGGTTTCCAGCTGGCGGAAGACCACGCTTTCCAGGACAGGCTTGGTGCCCCACCACTTCTCGTTGGGAACGAGGGTCACGGTCTTGGCCGCGGCGTCGTATTGGTCAAGCTTGAAGGGGCCGGCCATCCATTCCGGATGCATGTTGCCCACGAAGCCTTCATTGAAGATTGCCGGCGTGTTGACAGCCGGGTGGATCAGGCCGAAGAAGAGCGAATCGACCGGGTAGACCGGCTGGCTGGTCTTGACGATGATTTCCTTGTCGCTGCTGCCTGCCTCGACGGACTCAACGAATTCGTAGGCACCGGAGCTGACGATGTCGTAGCCGGCATCAGGGCTCTTCAGGATGTTCCAGGTGTTCTGGAACGCCTTGATGTCGATGGGTGTGCCGTCGTTGTAGGTGGCCTTGTCGTTGACTTTGATGGTGACGGTCTGCTTGCCGTCCACCACCTTGCTGTCCACTGACTCGCAGAAGTCCTTGTTCGGCGTTACCTTGCCAACGAAGTCCACCTTCCAGCAGCCGCCCATGCCGCCGCTGTTCACGGCTACCGGGTTGATCGGGATCTGCAGGGCGGAGTTGTCTGAGCTGTTGCCGTTGTTGGAGAAACCGTTGAAGTCCGGTCCGATGCTGCCCAGCGGCAGGGTGACTTTGCCGCCCTTCTCAAGATCCGCGACCGGCTTCTCGTTGATGCTGATGAGCTTGGAGAGGTCGCTGCCTGACTCTTGGCCCTTTGCCGTTTCGGGTCCGGTGGACGTGCCTCCACCGCCACAGGCAGTCAGCGTCAGAGCAGCCGCAATGGCCGCCGCTCCGCCGATCTTGGTCAGATTCTTCATGGTGTTCCCTTCATTCGTGCGAGTGGTGGTGCTTGTGATGGGTCGAAAAAATCTAGGGTGCATGGGGTTCCGCCGTTTCGTGGACCACCAGCATGTCCTCGGCCAGCTCGCCGTCGGGGAAGAAACAGGCGAACTGCTGGTCCGCCGGGGGCACCCGGCCAGACTCCAGGGTTTGTGCCGCGGCCGAGGCCGGAACGGATTCGAGCGGCGGTTCGAGGGTGAGACACTTCTCCTGCTTCGCGGCGGGGAGGGCCGCGAAGACGGGGCAGCGGGTGGCGAAGTTGCAGCCCGTGGGCGCATCGAGGGGGGACGGAAGGTCGCCCTCGAGGATGATGCGCTCCCGGGTCCGCTCCAGTTGCGGATCCGGCACAGGAATCGCTGACAGCAGCGCCCGCGTGTAGGGATGGCGGGGGTTGTCAAAGACCCGGTCCACCTCACCGATCTCCACGATCTTGCCCAGGTACATCACGGCCACCCGGTTGGAAATGTGCCGGACCACCGAGAGGTCATGGGCAACCATCAGGTAGCTGAGGCCCAGCTCGGCCCGCAGCTGGTCCAGCAGGTTGATGACGCCGGCCTGGACGGAAACGTCCAGGGCGGACACCGGCTCGTCGAGGACCACAAGCTTCGGGTTCACGGCAAGGGCACGGGCGATGCCCACGCGTTGCCGCTGGCCACCTGAGAACTGGTTGGGGAACCGGTTGACGTGGTCGGGCTGCAGGCCCACCAGCTTCATCAGTTCCATGATGCGCTTCCTGATGGCCTGTTTATCCAGGCCGGCGTTCTGCAGCGGTTCGGCCAGGACCTCGTACACCGTGAACCGGGGATCCAGTGCCCCGGTGGGGTCCTGGAACACCATCTGCAGCTCGCGGCGCATGGCGCTCCTGGCCTTGGCCGTCGTGGCTTCCTTGTTGCTCAGTCCGCCGATGACCACCTCGCCGTCCTGGTCCTTATGGAATTCCATAATTTCCAGGAGCGTGGTGGTTTTCCCGGAGCCGGACTCCCCCACGATGGAGAAGCACTCGCCCTCGCGGATGTCGAAGCTCAGGCCGTCCACCGCCTTGACGGTGCCGATGCGCCGCTTCAGCAGGGCGCCCTTGGTCAGGGGGAAGTGCTTGCGCACGTCCTTGAGCTCCAGCACTGTGGCGCGTTCCCCGCGGGGGATGGCGTCGAAACGGGACACCGGCACCGGGGGTGCGGAGAAAATTTCCAGGACGTCCGCGTCCGAGCCCAGCGCATCGGATTTGATGCAGGCAGCCTTGTGTCCCGGCTGGCCGCCGGCAGAAAGCAGTTCCGGCTCACCGTCCCTGCAGGCATCCGTGACCAGAGGGCATCGCGGCGCGAACGAGCAGCCGGTGGGCGTGTAGATGAGGTTGGGAGGGATGCCGTCGATGGGCACCAGCGAGCTCTTCTCAGCCACGTCCACGCGCGGCACCGCCCCCAGCAGGCCCATCGTGTAGGGCATCCTCGGGTCGTAGTAGATGTCATCCACCTGACCGGTCTCCACGGGCCTGCCGGCGTACATCACCATGATGTCGTCGGCTATGCCCGCAACCACGCCCAGATCGTGGGTGATCATCACGACGGCGGCGCCGGTCTCCTCCTGCGCGGTGTGAAGCACCTCCAGCACCTGGGCCTGGATGGTGACGTCCAGTGCCGTCGTCGGCTCATCCGCGATCAGCACCCGCGGGTTGTTGGCTATGGCGATGGCGATCATGACACGCTGGCGCATTCCGCCGGAGAACTCGTGCGGGAAAGCTTTGAGCCTGTCCTTCGGACTGGGAATCCCCACCATTGCCAGGAGTTCGACGGCGCGGGCTTCTTTCGCCTGCTTGCTCATCGTGGGGTTGTGGATGGTGAGGGCCTCGGTGATCTGGGCACCCACCGTAAAGACGGGCGTCAGGGACGAGAGCGGGTCCTGGAACACCATGGCGATGTCGTTGCCCCGGTAGGCGCACATCGCCTTGTCATTGAGGCCCAGCAGTTCCTTGCCCATCAGCCGCACGGTCCCGGCGATTTCCGCCGTCGGCGGCAGCAGGCCCATGATGGCCAGCGAGGTGACCGACTTTCCGGAGCCTGATTCGCCCACGATGCCCAGGGTCTTGCCCGGCATCAGGTCGAAGTCGACTCCGCGGACGGCGTGCACCACTCCGTTCTCGGAGTTGAAGCGGACGTTCAGGTCCCGGACTGACAGGACAGCGTCCGACGGCGAATAGAGGCCCGCGACCTGGAGCCGTTCGGCGGCGGAGTGTGATGTGGAGTCCGCCGGTTCGAGGTACGTTCCGCTGCTCATTTCGCCGGCTCCTTAACGCTGTTTTTCTTCTTGGCTTTGCCGGCGGAACTGGAGCTGGGGTCAAACGCGTCACGCAGGCCGTCGTTCATCATCGCCAGGGAGCCGGTGAGCAGGAACATCACTGTCAGGGGGACCCAGAACATCCACGGGAAGGTCTGGACCTGTGACGTGGCGCCGCCGATCAGCACCCCCAAGCTGACGTCCGGGACTTTGATGCCGATGCCGATGAAGGAGAAGGCGACTTCGGCCAGGATGGCGCCGGTGACACCGCGGGTGATGTCGAGGACCAGGAGGGAACCGATGTTGGGCACCAGGTGCCGCCAGACAATCCTGCGGGGCGGGACTCCCATGTACTGGGCCGCCTTGACGAAGTCCCGCTGCATCAGCGACATGGACAGGGAACGGATGAGCCGGGCCGTGCCCATCCAGCTGAAGACCAGGAGCACGATGATCAGGAGGAGCCAGCTGGGCAGGTTCTTCTTGAGCCCGTCCCCGCCGCCGCTGGTGGCCACCGCCACCACGAGCAGGGCCGGCATCATGATGAGCGCCTCGAGGACAAAGAGCATGACCTTGTCCACTTTGCCGCCGAAGTAGGCCATGGTGCAGCCGTAGACCGCGGCGATGAGGACGGAGACCAAGCCGACTATCAGGCCGATGAGGATGGAGATCCGGGTGCCCTCGACGGTCATGGCAAACAGGTCGATTCCGGCCTGGGAGGTGCCCAGGTAGTGGTCGGCGGAGGGCGGCATGGCGATGTTGAAGGGGTCGATGGTCTCCTTGTCCCAGGGGGTCAAGTACCCGCCGACGAAGGAGAAGAGCGTCAGGCCGAGGAAAATGAGGAGGCCAGCCACTGCGGTCCTGTTCCGCATAAAACGGCGGAAGATGATGGTGGATTTGCCGATGATGACGTCGGCGCTTTCCAGGTGCGCGTCCTGCGCCACGGCTGCCGGGTCAACGGCATTGAGGTTGGTCATGGCTACTGCACCCTCACTCTCGGGTCAACAAGCGTGGTGGCGAAGTCGGCCAGGATGGCGCCCAGGGCGAAAATGACCGAGCCGTAGGCCAGCGTTGCCGTGGCTGCGTTGACGTCCTGCAGCGAGATGGCGTCGATGCTCCAACTGCCGACGCCGGGCCAGGCAAAGATTTTTTCCGCGAAGAAGCCGCCCGCGAAGATGGCCGGGATGGTGAAGGCGATGCTTTGGGCCACGGGGATGAAGGAGACTCGGAGGGCGTGCCGGGAGATGGCCTGGTTCCGGGTCAGGCCCTTGGCGCGGGCGGTGCGGACGAAATCCGCGTTGACGTTGTCCAGCAGGTATTGCCGCTGCGCGATCTGGTACGAGCCCCAGCCCACCAGTGTGATGGCCACGGTAGGTACTGCGTAGTGTGCCAGCATGTCCAGGGACTGGGCCCAGCCCTGTTCCATCCCGGGCGTCGAGATGCCTGTGACAAAGAAAATCCGCTCACCGACGGTTTCGTTGATGTTGATGGCACCCAGCTGCACCAGGAAGTAGGCGATGGGTGCGGGCACGATATATGCGAGGTAGCTGTAGGACGTGATGACCCGGTCCTGGAACTTGTACTGGCGGGCCGCCGAGTACACGCCGAGGGCGACGCCGATCACGAGCGTCAGGATGATGGAGGCGAGGAACAGGCGGGTGGAGATCCACACCCGGTCGCCAAACTCGGCGTTGACGAAGGCGCCGTTGGGGCTGCGGCCCCAGTCCCATCGGGTCACGATGCCCGTCAGCCACTCCACATAGCGTTCCCACGGGCTAAGGTCCGGGTCCAGGCCTTTGAGGCGCATGGAGTTCGCGACCTGCTCGGGGGTAGGGCGGGGAATCCGCTCCTGCTCCAGCAGCGCGGGCTTGAGTGAGCTGACCGCCAGGAAGTAACCGGCCGACGTGGTCAGGAAGATCATAAAAACATACGTGATTCCGCGCTTGGCGAGGTACCGGAGCATGTGGCAGCTACTTCTGAATCGCCGCTGCCGGGTGCTCATCCTGAAGTATCAGGGGACGCCGGTGCGTTGGCTCCGGGGCGTTGGCCGTAAGTGCAATCACGAGCTTGATCCTTCCGTCGTCCCCGGCCAGGCAGGGGATGCGCCGCCACTTCCGGGTTCTTCACCAGCGGGTAGCTGGCTTCCCGCAGCCGTTGCCGGCTGGTCCTGGTGGACTATGTTGCGGGTCACATTCCAGAGGAAATTACCACACAGATCCTGTCAAATAGCGTCCAAACGGTCGGAAAAGGCAGACGCCGTATCCAATCGTTATGAATAATTCTGTGGAATTGATTTGACAAGACGTTTCAGCCAGCCCGGCGGATGCTACGCCCCGCGCACCACCCGTGTGACTAGTTCCCGCCAGGATTCGGCCAGGCGCTCCGGCGCAATGCCATGGACGCGGACCGCATGCAGCAGCCGCTCCGGGTCCAGCGTGGCACTCAGGGCCATGGCCATCAGGCGGGGGTCCGCGTCCATGCCTTCCTCGCGCAGCAGCAGCTCGATATGGCGGTGCCAGAGGACGGCAGCCGGGACGTCAAAGCGGTTGTAGGCGGACTCGTCGGCCGCTCGGGCAAGTTCCCCGTATTCGAGCACGTAGGCGATGCGGGCGGCGCCGAACGCCACGAGCCGCTCCAGGCCCGGAGCGCCCGGGCCAAGGGGCGGCGGACCGAACATAAAGCGGGCCTGGAAGTCAGCCTCGGCGTCACTGAGCAGCGTCATCATCAGGCCGGCCCTGCTGCCGAACCGCCGGAAGACGGTCCCTTTGCCCACGCCGGCACGCTCGGCGAGCCTGTCCATGGTGAGCCCGTCGGCGCCGCATTCATCGATCAGTTCACGCGCGGCCCCCAGCAGGCGCTCACGGTTCCTGACGGCGTCGCTGCGCTCGGTGACCGGTCCGGACAGGGATCCGGGGCGCAATGGGATGAAGCTCACATCCCACATTCTAGACCCCGGGAATATTATCCGGACCGTAGTCCGTTTAGACGGTGAAGGCCTCAACAGCCTGAGTTTCCGAACCAGCCTGCGGACCTGCCGCAGCCCAGACCCAGGAGCCACCATGTCAAAGAGCACCGTCCTCACCCTCGTCGGCAGCCTCCGCGCCGAGTCCACCAACCAGAAGCTTGCCGAGGCCATCGCCCTGAACGCGCCCGAGCACGTTGACGTGGTCATCCACGACAGCCTCGGCAACATCCCGTTCTACAACGAGGACATCGACGTGGAAGGCCAGGTCCCCGCCGCAGCCGCCGCGCTGCGCGCCGCCGCCAACGAAGCCGACACCCTCCTGCTCGTCACTCCGGAGCACAACGGCACCGTGCCGGCGTCCCTGAAGAACGCCATCGACTGGCTGTCCCGCCCCTTCGGCGCCGGCGCCCTGGCAGGCAAGCCCACCGCCGTCGTCGGTACCGCCTTTGGCCAGTTCGGCGGCGTGTGGGCCCAGGACGAAGCCCGCAAGGCTGTCGGCATAGCCGGCGCTCAGGTGCTCGAGGACGTCAAGCTGGCAGTTCCCGGCTCCATGGTGCGCTTCGCCGAGCTGCACCCGAAGGATGACGCTGAGGTTGTGGAGCAGATCAAGGGTGTCTTTGACGCCCTTGACGCCGCACGCACCGCCGCGGCCGCCGCCTAACATTGATACCGAAAGCCCCGCATGCCGCAAGGTGTGCGGGGCTTTCGTTATGGCTCCGTGAACCGCCGGCTCCAGCGGTGTGCCCGCGTAACCAACTCTTGACCCAACCGGTACCGCACCGGCATTCCCTGTCCTGCCGGGCCGCCGTAACGTTAATGCACGGAACTTTCCGGACGGAATCGCGGTGCTGGGATGGCAAGCAGGCGAAGCGCCACACAACGGGTGACGGCGGCAGCGCTGGCCCTGGTGCTTTCGCTATGGCTGGGGGCCTGCACCGCCGGCACCGACTTCCCAGCCGGCACAGCCGCAAGCGAACCGACGGCCGCGCCGGACGAGCCGCTGACCCCCGTCCCCCAGCCCCAGGCCGCACCACCCCCCGGGACGCTTGGAAACGGTGGCCCGGCCGCTGGTCCGGCGCCTTCCGGTGGCGCGCCTGCCACCGCCCCGTCGGCTGGGGCGGCCACACAGCCGGGGAACACGCCCGCGGCCGGCTCGTCGGGCCCGGCAGCCGGTTCCGGCAGCGCCGGCCAGGCCCAGACCACCGTCCCGGGAACGGGGCCCGCAAAGGGTCCGCCGCCGTCCAGCCAGGCCGCTGCTCCCGACGATCCTCCGCGCGGCAATACGGCTGGAACCCAGGCAGTCACGGCCTACTACGTCCTCCTTGACGACGGCGGCAGCAGCGGCGTCAGATTCGGCTGCAACGACAGCCTGGTGGGCGTCAGGCAGGCCAACGCGGAGCCTGCCGGACCGCTCCCGGCAGCGATCGGCGCACTGCTGGACGGATCCGAGCCACCCATCGCTGATGTCTACAACTCACTGTCCGGCTCCGCCCTGGACTTCCTCTCCGGCAGCTTCGACGGCACCACGGTCACCGTGTACCTCGCCGGCACTATCAGGCCAGGCGGAGTCTGCGACATTCCGCGGATCGAAGCCCAGCTGACCCAGACGGCGGTTTCGGCGGTGGGTGCCATCCGGGCCGAGATCTATGTCAATGGGATTGGGCTGGCCGAAGCACTGAGCCTTAAGTAGGACCGCTCCTCCCGGACTATCCGCCGAACAGGGCGTCCATGGCCGCGTGGCTGCGTGCCCCGGCCAGCTCCGACCAGTTCCCGTCGCCCAGTACCTCGCCGGCTACCCGGGACACCGTTGCATAGGCCGCCTTCGCGGTGTTGCCGCCGATGCTGATCCGCTGCACGCCGGCGTCGTGCAGCTCACCCACCGACGGCGCCCCGACGCCGGCGAGGGCGTTCAGCGGCGCATCGATGCGCCGCGACAGTTCATGCAGCACGTGCAGGTCGGTCACGCCCGGCACAAAAATCCCGCTGGCGCCGGCGGCAAGATAGACCCCGGCCCTGCTGACCGTCTCCTCAAAAGCCCGTTCCGGATAGCCGCCGGAGAGGTACGTGTCGGTCCGGGCATTGATGAAGAGTTCGACGCCGGCAGCCTGGGCGGTCTCCCGGACCACGTTCAGGCGGCGGCACTGTTCGCCGACATCCGTGAGGGGGTCATCCCCCGAGTCCTCGAAGTTGATGCCGACGGCGCCCGTGTCCAACACGGCCAGGATGGTGTCCCGGAGCCGGCTGTGGTCATAGCCGCTGCCGTCACCCGCATAGCCGGTTTCGACGTCGGCCGTGACCGGCAGTGAGGTGGCGGAAACGATCCGCGCCAGTGCCGCCATGGCCAGTCCTGCCGGGAGCCTGTTGCCGTCGGGAAAGCCCATGCTCCAGGAAATGGCAGAGCTTGAGGTGGCAATCGCCGTGGCCCCGGCTTCCTCCACGAGCTTCGCCGACGCCGCATCCCAGACGTTGACCAGGACCAGCGGCGCACGGCCTTGGTGGAGTGACCTGAATGCTGCGGCCAGGGGCGTGGACTGCGGGGGCGTCGTCATGGGTCCATTCCAGCCCTTCCATCGTCGGACGTAAAGCTTCCCCGTGCACACCGCGGCTCATTGATAAACAAGTGTTGCCTTATCAGCAACTGCCGGCTGTATCCTGAGGGTGTGACCCACGAAACACTTGATGCCGCAGCAGCGCTGCTGCCAGCAGAAGCCATTGACGCCATCGAACGCGCGGCCACGTCCGCACACCGCCACGAGGACCTGTTCTCGGAGCGCGCCGCCAACATCAAGCAATCCGCTGTCCGCGACGTTTTTGACATCTCGATGCGGCCCGGACTGGTCTCCCTCGCCGGCGGAAGCCCCTACCTGCAGTCACTGCCTCTGGAGCGGCTGGCCCGCACGGCGGCCACCATCATCGCCGAGGATGGCCTCACCGCCCTGCAGTACGGCGGAGGCCAGGGCATGGAGGAACTTCGCGAGCAGATCTGCGAAGTGATGGCGGCGGAAGGCATCCTCGACGCCCTGCCGCAGAACGTGGTGATCACGGCGGGCTCGCAGTCTGCCCAGGACGTGGCCACCAAGGTCTTCTGCAACCCGGGCGATGTGGTCCTGGTGGAGAATCCCACGTACGTCGGCGCGCTGAACACCTTCGAGGCCTACCAGGTCCAGGTGGAAACCGTGGAGATGGATGATCACGGACTGGTCCCCGAGCTGCTGGAGGCGAGGATCGCGGCGCTGCAGACCGCGGGAAAGAACATCAAGTTCCTGTACACCATCCCCAACTTCAACAACCCGTCCGGGATCACGCTTGCGCAGGACCGCCGGCAGCAGATCGTGGATATATGCCGCAGGGCGAATATTCTGGTGCTGGAGGACAATCCGTACGGGCTGCTGCGGTTCGTCGGCGAGCCGCTGGCACCCCTGCGCGCGGCCAACCCGGCCGACGTCATCTACATGGGCTCGTTCTCGAAGATCTTCGCACCCGGCCTCCGCATCGGCTGGGCCCTCGTGCCCGAGCACCTGCAGCGGCGCTATTACCTCGCCTCGGAGGCCGTCACGCTGTGCCCGCCGACGCTGAACCAGATGCTGGTGTCCGCCTACCTCCGCGATTATGACTGGAAGGGCCAGATCGAGACCTACCGGGCGCTCTACGCCGAACGGTGCCAGGCGATGCTGGCGGCCCTGGCCGAGTACTTGCCCGACGGCGCAAGCTGGACCAGTCCGGAGGGCGGCTTCTTCGTCTGGGTGACCCTCCCCGAGGGCGTGGACACCTATCCCCTGCTGAAGAAGGCGATCGACGCCGGCGTCGTCTTTATCCCCGGCGCTGCCTTCACCCCGTCCGATGAGCCGTCCAACAAACTGCGGCTGGCGTTCAGCGCCGTCCCGCCCGACGCGATCACCGAAGGTGTCCGCCGTTTGGCCCCCGTGCTGCGGGAAGCCATCACCGCGCTGTAGCCTTGGCCAGACTGGATCAGGGCGCCACTTACCGAAGCAAAGGAGCAAAGATGAGCGGAATTATTGTTGTTGGGGTCGACGGCAGCGGAACTGCCAAGAAGGCCGCGGAGGCCGCAAGGGACCTCGCGGGTGCCGTGGGCGCGTCCCTTCACGTGGTCTCCGCGTTCGACAGTGACCGCACCGAAGTGTTTGGCAGCGGCAGCGACCAGTGGATCGTCTCGGATGCAGACGGCGCGGAGAACGTGGCCAGGACGGTGGCGGACTCCCTCGCCGGCGACGTCAAGGTGACCTACTCGGCCGCCCGCGGAAAGCCCGCCGAAGCACTCATCAAGGAAGCCGAGCGTCTGAGCGCCCGCATGATCGTGGTGGGAAACCGGAGGATGCGCGGCATTGGCCGGGTCCTGGGCAGCGTGGCCAACAGCGTGGCACACAATGCCACGTGCGATGTCTACATCGCCAACACCTACGACGCCGACTGACCCCGAACACTGAGTGAGGGACACCACGCATCGCCCGCAAGCCGGCGTGCGTGGTGTCCCTTCTCACCCCCGGAACGCCGTTTCCACTGCACGGCCGACGATAAAATTGAAGGGCCCCCAAAGGTGCGGACAGCCACCAACCACACCACCTAAGGGGTCCCCTTGATAACTCTCCAGCGCCGCCAGCTTGTTGGCCACGACATCCTCCTGGCCCGGCACGGCAACCACATCTGCTCCATGCGGGTGGACCGCGGAAACGGCCGCGTTGTGGCGCTGCTCGACGACGGCACCGTAGACAGCGCCCCCAACCTCATCTCCCCGGGGCTGCGCCTCCCGGACACCTTCCGCAGCGTCATCCGCGAGGACTGGAAGTTCTTTGCGGCGCTCTCGGCCATCGGCACCGGCGTCGGCGGGCTCATCATGGCAGTTGCCTGGAACTTCAGCAGCACGGCCATGAGCCCCGAGACCATCCAGCTGATGTCCACCTACGCGTCCTACTGACCGGCGCCCCGGGCCTGCCCGCCTGCGGCTAAACCAGCCAGCCCTGCAGCAGCCACCAGAAGCCTGGCATCACCAGTCCGCCCACGAGCGACCCGGCCACCACCTGCCCCGCAGTGTGGGCGCGGAGGACCACCCGGGACCAGCCCACCGCGGGTATCAGGACGAGCAACGGCAGCCAGGCTGGACCCAGCATCAGCACGGTAATAACGGCCGATGACGATATCGCCGCAGCATGTCCGCTGATCTTCCAGAAGGGGCTCACGGCCCCGATCACCACAATGCCGCCGACGATGGTCAGCACCATCACCACAACACTCCGCGGCGCGCCGGTCACTTCAAGAACCAAAAGTCCTGCCAGCACCGAGGCGAGTGCCATCAGAAGGACGGGCGCACGCTGCCTGCGGTCGCTGACGTGGTGGTCCGTCACCTTGCCCAGCTTCACCAGGACCAGCAGCAGCACCAGGGGCAGGACGCACACGAACAGCGCGGCCATGGCCCCGAAGCCGATCGTTCCCGGAAACCCAGGTTCGGTGAGGGGGCTGGCCAGCAGCTGGACCGACACCACCACCGGGGGCTGGAAAACCTCAGTCAGCCAGCGGGCCGTCCGGTTTTTGGTGCGTAGGACTGCATCGGCCAACGGGCCCCGTTGGTTGGTCTGCTGTTCCTGCATGGTGGCTTAGTCCAGCAGGAGCGCCGGCTCCTCAAGGATGGCGGCGACGTCGGCCATAAAGCGGGCGGACAGGTCACCGTCCACCACACGGTGGTCGAAAGACCCGCCCAGAGTGGTGATCCAGCGCGGGATGACTTCCCCGTCCAGGACCCACGGCTTCTGCTTGATGGTCCCGAAGGCGACGATGGCCACCTCGCCCGGGTTGATGATGGGCGTCCCCGTATCGATGCCCAGGGCGCCGATGTTGGTGATGGTCAGGGTGCCGCCCTGCATTTCGGCTGGCTGGGTCTTTCCGGCCCGGGCAGTGGTGGCCAGGTTGTTCAGCGCCAGGGCCAGCTCCTTCAGCGACAGGTCCTGGGCATCCTTGATGTTGGGCACCATGAGTCCCCGCGGGGTGGCGGCGGCAATACCCAGGTTCATGTAGTGCTTGACGTGGATCTCCGCCGCGTCGGTGCCTCCAGCGTTGTCCACCCAGGTGGCGTTGACACTCGGATTCCGTGCCGCTGCCCAGATGACTGCTTTGGCGAGGATCAGCAGCGGCGAAACCCTGATGCCCTCGAAGTCACGGGACGCCTTGAGCCGCTTGACGAACTCCATGGTCCGGCTGGCGTCGACGTCCACAAAGATGCTCACATGCGGCGCGGCAAAGGCAGATTCCACCATGGCTTTCGCGGTGGCCTTGCGGACGCCCTTGACCGGGATCCGTTCGATCCTCTGGTCCTGCGGCTTGCCGGCCTTGCCCCAGAAACCGTCCGCCTGGTCCAGTTCGGCATCGCGCTGGGCCTGGTAGCTGACCAGGTCCTCCCGCGTGACTTCGCCGCGGGAGCCGGTAGCCACCACGTCGGCCAGGTCGATGCCCAGGTCACGGGCAATCTTGCGCACGGGCGGCTTGGCCAGGACGCGGTTCACCAGGCCGGTGATGGTGTCGCCCAGCGTGGGCCGGTCGTCGAGCGGTTCGGCAGTTGGGCCTGCCGGAACGGCGGGAACGGCTGGGCTGGACTGGACAGGCCCGGCCACCGGGACCTGGGCTGACACGGCCGGCGCGGCAGGTGCGGCCTTGCGCGCGCGGCGCTTGACGGCGTCGGCCTTGGGACCGGAGCCCACCAGCGGACCGCCGGCCAGGGCACTGTCCGAAGTGTCGGCGTCGGACGCCGGCAACTTGCCGTACAGCGGCTGCACCGGCAGGGCGGGCGCCGGGACGTCCGCTGGGGTGGGGTCACCGGACACGGAATCGGAGACGCTGATAATGGCGGTCCCGACGTCGATGGTGATCCCCTCGGGAACCAGCAGCTCCGTGACGGTCCCGGCGAAGGGCGAAGGAAGCTCCACGAGGGACTTGGCCGTTTCGATCTCGCAGAGGACGTCGTTAATGGCGACCGTGTCACCCGGCTTGACCTTCCAGGAGACGATTTCCGCCTCGGTCAGGCCTTCGCCCACGTCAGGGAGATTGAACTTGTTCACAGTCATGGTGTCCTCGGTTTCGGGAGCTCAGGTCCTTGCCTCCTGGCCAGGAGACGGGGCAAGTCTGGGAAGGGTGTGGCGGGGCGCCTAGTAGGCCAGTGCCCGGTCCAGCGCCTCAAGGATCCTGTCGATATCCGGAAGGTAGTCTTCCTCGACTTTGGCCACGGGGTACGGCATATGGAAGCCGCCAACACGGATCACAGGCGCTTCGAGGGACAGGAAGGCACGTTCGCTGATCCGGGCCGCGATCTCACCGCCGATGCCGCCGAAGGTGGGTGCCTCGTGGGCCACCACCAGGCGTCCGGTCTTTTTGACCGACGCTTCCACGGTGTCGAAATCGATCGGCGAGATGGAGCGGAGGTCAATGACCTCCACGCTGCGGCCGTCCTCAGCCGCGGCGTGCGCGGCGGCGAGGGCCACGGGCACCAGCGGGCCGTACGCCACGATGGTGGCATCCGTACCCTCCCGCAGGACATGCGCCTTGAAGGGGTCCTGCGCCGTGCCGGCGGCGTCGACATCGACCTCGCCCTTGAGCCAGTACCGGCGCTTGGGTTCGAAAAAGATGACGGGGTCCTGGCACTCGACAGCCTGCTGGATCATCCAGTACGCGTCATGCGGGTTGGACGGCGTGATGATGCGCAGCCCCGCGGTGTGGGCGAACAGCGCCTCGGGGGACTCGGAGTGGTGCTCAACGGAGCCGATGCCGCCGCCGTACGGGATGCGGATGACCACCGGCACGGTGAGGTTGCCATTGCTGCGGGCGTGCATCTTGGCCAGCTGCGTGGTGATCTGGTTGAAGCCTGGGAACACAAAGCCGTCGAACTGGATTTCGCAGACGGGGCTGTAGCCGCGAAGCGCGAGCCCGATGGCCGTGCCGATGATGCCGGACTCCGCCAGCGGGGTGTCCACCACCCGGTCCGGGCCGAATTCGGCAATCAGGCCGTCCGTGACGCGGTAGACGCCGCCGAGGGGCCCGATGTCCTCACCCATCAGCAGGGATTTGGGGTGGTTGGTCAGGGCAGCGCGGAGGCCTTCATTGATGGCCTTGGCGATTGTCATGGTGGTCATCAGTGGCCTGCCTCTGTTTCTGCCTGTCCGGCCGGGTCTTCGCCGGCAAACCCTGCACTGTATTCCTCGAACCAGGCCAGCTCCTCCGCAACCAGCGGGTGGGCCTCGACATAGGTGTTCGCGAACGCGGTGCGGATGTCCGGGGTCTCAAGGTCGTGGGTGGTTCGCCGGACGTAGGCGGCGAGTTCGTCGCCGTCGGCCTTGACCTTGTCAAAGAATGCGTCATCCGCGAGGCCCTCGGCCCGCAGGTACTTCTCCAGCCGGGCCAGCGGATCCTTGGCCCGCCACGCGTCCTCTTCGGCCGACTCCCTGTATTTGGTGGGGTCATCGGCGGTGGTGTGGGCGCCCACACGGTAGGTGAAGGCCTCGATCAGTACCGGCCCCTTGCCCTGGCGAGCGTTATCCAGGGCCCACTCGGTGACCGCGTGCACGGCGATGACGTCGTTGCCGTCCACGCGGATGCCTGGGAAGCCGTAGCCTTTGGCTCGGTTGGAGAGCGGAATGCGGGTCTGCACCGTGCTGGGCACGGAGATGGCCCAGTGGTTGTTCTGGCAGAAAAAGACCACGGGAGCGTTGTACGAGGAGGCGAAGACCATGGATTCGTGGACGTCGCCCTCCGAGCTGGCGCCGTCGCCGAAGTACGCGATGACCGCTGCCGGCGGCTCCGTGCCCACGGGGTCCGAGGCCGCGGCCGACTTCTGATCCCGCTGGATGCCCATGGCGTAGCCCACCGCGTGGAGGGTCTGGGCCGCCAGGACCAGCGTGTAGAGGTGGAAGTTGGTGTCCTTGGGGTTCCAGCCGCCATTGGAGACGCCGCGGAACTGGCGCAGCAGTTCCGCGAGGTCAACGTTGCGGGTGAGGGCGACGCCGTGCTCGCGGTACGTGGGGAAGATGTAGTCCTGGGGCTGGCTGGCCCGGCCGGATCCGATCTGCGCGGCCTCCTGGCCGGTCAGCGGAACCCAGAGGGCAAGCTGTCCCTGGCGCTGCAGGGCGGTGGCCTCCACGTCAAAGCGGCGGATGGCAGCCATGTCGGCGAAGAGGCCACGCAGCTTTTCCGCGTCGAGTTTTTCGGCGTATTTGCTGTAGACGGGATCGGTTACCAGCTTCCCGTCCGGGCCCAGCAGCTGGACCATCTGCGCCGGGGGCTCGCCCATGGCGGCCTCGGCATCAGCCTCAAGCTGGTCGTCTACCGCTGTTCCGTCGAACTCGGTGGAGGGCAGATGTGTGGCGCCCATACCGTCTCCTTGCTTGCCGCATGCGGATGCGTTGCAATATCGCTGGGATATATGCCGTTAGGGGAATGCATTCCGCAGCTGGCATATATATTGGCTTACTGATCCTAACTTTATCTTCAGTAGGTAGCGCGCTGGCTACATGTTAAGCGCTAGGAACGGCGTGGCGGCTTTGTATAGTCTGCACACAGCCGGAGGAACCGGGTGTTCGCTTCCACCTCGCCGATGCTCACACGGACACCTTCGTTGCCAAAGGCCCGCACGGAGAGGGCCTGCGCCCCCGCCAACTCGGCGAATTCCCCACTGTTGGCGCCCAGGTCCAGCCAGACGAAGTTGCCCTGCGCCTCGGGTACGAACCAGCCAAGGTCCCGCAGTCCGGCCGTGACCCGGTCCCGCTCGTCCACCAGGCTTTGTACCCTTTCTACAACCTGGGGGTAATTCTGCAGCGAGACAATTGCTGCCTGCTCGGCGATCTGGGACACGGCGAAGGGCGTGGCTGCCACCCGGAGGTACTGCGTGAGTTCCGGATTCGAAACGCTGTACCCGACCCGGAGCCCGGCGAGGCCATGGGCCTTGGAGAAGGTCCGGAGCACCACCACGTTGGGGTATTTGCGGTACATGGCGATCCCGTCCACCGCGTCCTGGGCCCGGACGAATTCCTGGTACGCCTCATCGATGACCACCACGACGTCGGAGGGTACGGCCTGGATGAACCGTTCCGTTTCCGCCGTGGTCAGGATGGGACCGGTGGGGTTGTTGGGGGTGCACAGGAGGATGACCCGGGTGCGAACCGTGACGGCCGCCGCCATGGCATCCAGGTCATGGCGCCCGTCCGCAGTCAGGGGGATCCGCACGCTTTCGGCCCCGGCAAGGCCAACACTGATGGGGTACGCCTCGAAGGAGCGCCACGCGTAGATCACCTCGTCCGCCTTGCCGTCGTCATTCTGGCCGGCGAACGTGGTCAGCAGCTGGTTGAGGGCGCCAAGGCTGCCGGCTCCCGTGACGATGTCTTCGGCGGGGACGTCGAGGAACTCGGCGAGCGCCGCGCGGAGTTTGCTGCTGAGGGGATCCGGATAGCGGTTGAAGTCGGTCTGGCGTGCGATGGCCTCCACTACGGCGGGGATCGGCGGCAGCGGGTTCTCGTTCGAAGACAGTTTGTAGCTGGCCAGTCCGTCAACGGCGACGGGGGGCTTGCCGGCGGCGTAGCGGGGAAGCCGGCCCACCACAGGGCGCGGCCTGATTCCCCCGGCCAGGGTCTCTGATGAAGTCATGCCAACTAGCCTACTTCTCCCAACAGGGGCGCCGAAGGCCCGTGCAGGCGGAAGGTTGGCGTCCGGCTTTCCACCCATGGGCAGCCCCCGGGACCGTCGTTCAGGGCAGTGTGACAGCATGGGCTCATGCGCTCTTTCATCATGCGGGTCCTGATTAATGGACTGGCCCTCTGGATCGCCAGCTGGATCCTGCCTGGCTTGGACATCTCCACGGCTGCCACGACAAACGCCGTGGCCGAATCCGGTGTCACGCAAGGCACGGACGCCATCGGGATCACGCTCGCGTATCTCTTCGTGGGGCTGATTTTCGGCGTTGTCAACGCGTTCGTCCGGCCCCTGGTCAGCTTCCTTTCGTTGCCGATCACCATCCTGACCCTTGGGCTGTTCACGATCGTCATCAATGCCGCCATGCTGTACCTGACCTCCTGGATCAGCGGCTACACACCGGTGCGCTTCACGATCGATTCCTTCTTCTGGACTGCCGTGCTCGCGGCGATCATCATCAGCGTGATCTCCGTGGTGGCAGGGCGGCTGCCGGGCGCGCGCAGGCGCTGACACTCAAAATCACCGCGCCCGATCAATCTCAGACGGCCGCGGAGGAGTGGGCATCGGGGGCGGCTTTGAACGCGTCAGTGCGAAACGGGTGGCCGTTGCCGTTCCGCCTGCTCCGAGTACCCCTCCCAGGACAGCGGTTGACGCCACGAGGGAAGGATCATCGCTGGCCGCAACCAGGCGGGCGCCGTCCTGATAGTTAGTCAGGTTGTGGCCGGGACCGAGGCCGCCGTCTTCACCTTCCGGTGTCCGTACAGGCTGGTTCAGCGTGACCGTCACCCTGTCCCGGGTGTCAGGGCCGGGCGTGGCGTCCCCTCCGGGAACCCAGTCCTGCCGGTGCTCGAGGTGAAGGGTGCTGACGCCGGCCGCCGGAGGGATGCCGCCAACCGGGGAACCAGCCGTCAGCACATACTTCACGTCGTACTGGTTCAGGAACAGTTCGTCAGCGGCAAGGTTCATTGCATGGATGCCGCCTTGGCTGTACCCCACGGCCACGACGGGCGCCCCTTTTTCTGCGCCGGCTTCCTGCAGGGCCCGCAGCACGGCCTTGTTGATCTCGGCGGAGCCGTGACCCAGCCCTTCAGCGATGCCTGCTTCATCGAAGGGATTGTCGCCACCCAAATCGTCGCCTGCAGACTGCGTGCCGGGAACGACCACCACGTAGGCATTCTGTCCCCCGTTATCCACCTCGATGACTTCTATGTAGCCCTCACCCCGCTCGTTGATGATCCTCGTCCGTTCCAGGAGTGCAGCCGGTGAACCATCAAACTCAATGGGCAGCGTCTCCTGCCGCTCCAACGTGACGGGCCGCGGCTTCAGGATGCTGATGGACCGCCCGCCCAGGCCAGTGAGCAAAGGAACGGCGGCCGCGATGTGCCTCCCGGCCGCCAGGTCGGCCCCAATTGCCATAAAAAAGCGTTCAGGCGAGAGTGCCAGCAGCGCGCCCATGGCAATCGGGCCTGTGGCGAGTTCGGCGACCTCCCTGTTGGGAACCCGCCCCAGCCATGCGTCTCCTGCCTGGCGCGCCAGGGTATCGGGGTTGGCCAGCCCTGCACCCATTCCGCGGGAGAGGCTCGCCCACGCCTCCGCGGCTTCGTAGTCCGTTTTGCACTGCCGTACCTGCTGGCTGATGTGCTGCAGCTCTGTACGGACGGCCTGGATGCTCCGCTGGGCCTCCCCGACGTCCATCAGGGCAGCCGTGCCGGTGGGACGCGGTTCATTCTGGTAAGGGCACAGGTCTTCCCAGATGCGGCGGACCTCCACTTCCACGGCAGCCAACTCGTCCGCGGCAGCGTCGAGCTTCTCGGCGCCGCCAATCAGTTCCTCCAGCTGAAAACTGATGCCACCCACACCACCGCGAATCTGCAGGGAACCGTCCACTGCCGGCCCGGTCAGGTGGATGGGTCCGCCGCTGCCGGACGGGGTCACCTCGGCCATCAGAAGCGCCCCGCCGGGTTGCCGGCCGAAGCAGCCACCGCCTGCGCGTGGCTCCTCACCGAAGCCAAGGCGTCCTCGAGCCGTAAGCGCGCCCTTGCCAGCGCCACCTCCTGGAGGGCCACCGAATTCCGGTATGCCCGCCCGGCCGGTGACTGCCAGTCCAGGAGCTGGATCTCGCGGAACCCGGCGAGGACCTTCTCCACCCTCGCAAGGCACAGGTCGACCCCGCCGGCCAACTGCTGGACCTCATAACTGCGGGACATGCATGCCGCCATATCGGCTGCCGTCATGTCACTGCCCATATCCGTTCCTTTCCCAACTGCACCCCGGAATGCCTGGTCTCTGAGCCGCCACCGCCCGGACCCCCGACGCTACGGAATGGCGTCCCTCCTACGGAAGCACCGCCGTCGGCTATGTGGACAACTGGCGCCGGCTGTTCACACGGGCAGTCCGCTTAAGCGGTGGTGGGGAGTTCGTGAAAGAATCAGCACATGCCTGAAACTGCCGCCACAGCTGATACCCGCACGCCCTCCGGACGCCTGGCCCTTGCCGCGTCGCCGGACCAGATCGCCCTGGGCCCGCTGGACGGCCGCTACCAGTCCGCCGTCGCACCCCTCGTTGACTACCTGTCCGAGGCGGCCCTCAACCGCGACCGCGTGGCCGTCGAGGTCGAATGGCTCATCCACCTGACCAGCAACAATGTCCTCCCCGGCGCGGGCCCGCTCACGTCGGAACAGCAGGACCAGCTCCGCGCGATCGTCACGGAATTCGACTCCGCTTCGGTCTCCGAACTCGCCGAAATCGAAGCCGTGACCGTCCACGACGTGAAGGCCGTGGAGTACTACATCGGCCGCCGGCTGCCCGGCATCGGCATCGAGCACCTCACCGCCATGGTCCACTTCGGCTGCACGTCCGAGGACATCAACAACCTCTCCTACGCCCTGGGCGTCAAGGGTGCTGTAGAGGACGTGTGGCTGCCGGCCGCACGCGCGCTCGTGGCCCAGATCAGCAAGATGGCCGAGGACAACCGCGCGGTTCCCATGCTGTCCCGAACGCACGGGCAGCCTGCCACGCCCACCACCCTGGGCAAGGAACTGGCTGTCATCGCGCACCGCCTGACCCGCCAGCTGGACCGCATCGCCAAGACCGAATACCTGGGCAAGATCAACGGCGCCACCGGCACCTACGCCGCCCACGTGGCCTCGGTCCCCGGCGCCGACTGGCAGCAGGTGGCCAAGTCCTTCGTCGAGGCCCTGGGCCTGACCTGGAACCCGTTGACCACCCAGATCGAAAGCCACGACTGGCAGGCAGAGCTGTACTCCGACGTCGCCCGGTTCAACCGGATCCTGCACAACGTGTGCACGGATATCTGGAGCTACATCTCGATCGGCTACTTCGCCCAGATCCCCGTCGCCGGCGCCACGGGATCCTCCACCATGCCGCACAAGGTCAACCCCATCCGGTTTGAGAACGCCGAAGCCAACCTCGAGATCTCCTCGGGCCTCCTGGACGTGCTGGGTTCCACCCTGGTTACCTCCCGCTGGCAGCGCGACCTCACCGACTCCTCCAGCCAGCGCAACATCGGTGTGGCGTTCGGCCACTCCCTGCTGGCCATCTCGAACGTCGCCAAGGGCCTCGACCGCCTCGACGTTGCCGAAGACGTTCTCGCCGGCGACCTGGACACCAACTGGGAAGTCCTGGGCGAGGCCATCCAGATGGTCATGCGCGCCGAGGCGATTGCCGGCGTCGAAGGCATGGAAAACCCGTACGAGCGGCTCAAGGACCTCACCCGCGGACAGCGCGTGGACGCCGCCCGCATGCAGGAGTTCGTCCAGTCCCTGGGCCTCTCCACCGAGGCCGAGGCGCGGCTGCTCGCCCTCACGCCCGGCAAGTACACCGGCATCGCGGACCAGCTGGTGGACCACCTTAAGTAAGGCGGCCTGCGGCCCACATCAGTACGGCGGCGGCGCCGGGCTCCTGCAGGGGCCCGGCGCCTTTGTCGTTGGTTGAGCTGACCGAGACTGGCTTCGGTGTCCGCTCCTGGTGCGTTCCCGCCCGGTTGCTGGCCCGGCACCGGGCGAATCGCGGGCGACACGCCGTGTTTTGCCGCGTTTGGCGCCCGCAGACATCACCAACCGGGCAGGAACGCACGACGGCGGCCCCGCCACGCGGGCGCCCCCGGTCTTGCCGCGAGGTGCGAAACTGGGAGCATGAAGTTGCTGCTCATCCGCCACGGACAGACCCCCGGTAACGTACTCGGCCAGCTGGACACGGCCCATCCGGGGCCAGGGCTTACGGAACTGGGAGAGCGGCAGGCTGAAGCCATGGCACGGTCCCTGGCCGATGAGCCCATCGCGGCGCTGTACGCCTCAACCCTGCTCCGCACGCAGATCACTGCGGCCCCGCTGGCCCGGGTCCATGGCCTGGAAGTCGAGGTGCTCGACGGGCTGCATGAGATCGAAGCCGGGGCGCTGGAAAAACTGACCGACCACGAATCCCACATGCGGTACATGGGCACAGTGTTCGCGTGGGCCGCCGGAGACCTGGACCGCCGCATGCCGGCGGGTCCGGACGGCCACGAGTTCTTCGAACGGTACGACGGCGCCATCACCCGTATTGCCGAGCGCGCGGCCAGCAATGGGGACTCAGCGGCGGTTGCCGCAGTGGTCAGCCACGGCGCCGCCATCCGCACCTGGGCAGGCCTCCGCGCAGCCGACGCAGACCATGAATTCGCTGCCCGCCACGTCCTGTCCAATACGGGCATCGTGGCCCTGGAAGGGGATCCGGACACAGGCTGGAAGCTGATCCATTGGGACGGCAGCCCCGTGGGTGGCCTCGCCCTGGCCGACCCGACGGCCGAGGACCCCATAGGGGACGGCGCATAGCCCGCTGATCCGCACTGGACGGCACCGGCGCCTCCGGCCATGATGAAGGGTAGGCGCGGGGAGCGTTATCCCGGTGGCTCACCGCGCAGTGGAGGCGCAGTGGCATGGCACGGACATCTGAAGAGACTCCCGCAGGTTCGCTGGAACCCGACGCGGATTTCGTCGCCGCCTACTATGGCCACGTGGCAGCCGAAGACCTGCACAATTACGACCCCGGAACCCTCCGCGCCAGGGCAGCCCACCACCTGGAACTGGCGTCCCGCCGGCATCCGGGAGAGGCCGCCGTCGGGATCCTGAGCGAGCTGGACACCAGCGTGGTGGCGGTGGTCGCCGAAGACCTGCCGTACCTGGTCCAGTCCGTCACGGCGGAGCTCACCCGCGAAGACACACCGATCCGCCAGCTGGTCCACCCCACCTTCCTGGTCCGCCGCGACCCGGCTACCCATGCGCTGTTGGAAGTCCGCCCGGGCCAGGTGCGGGAAGGGCTGGTTTCCGGCGCCGCCGCTCCTGACGGCGCAACACCTGAGGTCTGGATCGGCATGGAAATCGGGCGGCTCGCCGACGCTGCCGCCGCCCGGGATCTGACGGAAAGGCTGCTGGAGGTCGTGGCGGACGTGCGGGCGGTAGCCCTCGATGAGGCTGCCATCCACGGCAAACTGGCCGAAGCCGAAGTCTCTGCGGAGCACGCACCGCCCCACGCTGTACCGACAGCCCGGCAGCTCCGTGACCTGCTCCGCTGGCTGGCGGAGGGCAACTTCGTGTTCCTGGGTTACAGCCGGCATGAACTGACGACGGCGGGAGGTCCGGAAAGGCCCGCGGTCCGCCCGGGCTCGGGGCTTGGGCTGCGGCGGCGGCCACGTGCCTCCTCCGTTGCGGATACCGAAGCCGGCCCCGGCCGGGGGAAATCCGTCGTGGCTGAACCCCGGGTCCTGGCGCTGGCCACGTCAGATGTGCGGTCCACAGTCCTGCGGGGCGCATACCTGGACGAGATCCGGCTGCAGATCTTCGACCCGGCAGGGAAAGCCGATGGGGAACACCGGTTCCTCGGTCTCTTCACACCCAGCGCCGAGCACCAGTCCGTCCGGCGCATTCCGGTGATCCGGGAAAAGTTGGAGGAAGTCAGGGACCGGCTCGGGGCGGCGCCCGGTTCGCAGCAGGCCAAGGACCTGGTGACCGCCCTGGAGGCAATCCCGCGCGAGGTCCTCTTCCAGATCAGCATCGCTGACCTCAGCCGGCTGGCACGTGAAATCATGCGCGCGGAGCAGCTCCGCCAGACCAGGCTGTTCCTCCGGACCGACACCCTGGGCAGGTTCGTGCTGGCGCTCGTCTTCTTCCCGCGCAGGCGCTACAGCACCGCGGTCCGGCTCCTGATGGAGCAGGAATTCACGCACGCTTTCAACGCGGCCTCGATCGAATTCGAGGTGCGGCTGTCCGAATCCCCGATGGCGCGGATCTTCTTCCGCATCGGGACTGCGGGTACCCCCGCGGACGAATCAGCGGCGGGGGTCCGGGCGGCAGTCGGCGGTCCGGCCGGCGTCGACCCTGCCCAGCTGGAGCGGGACCTGATCGCTGCCACCCGCTCGTGGCCGGAGGGCCTTGACGAACTCATCCGGGACCGCTTCCCGGCAACCGAGGCCGCGCGGATCTCCCGGCTGTGGTCCGATGCGTTTCCGCCGGCATACCGGGCGGACTACCGGCTGGAGGACGCGGTCCGGGACATCACCAACTTCGAAGCTTTCGACCTGGACGGCACCGGCGGCCGACCGTACGGCGATCCGCTCCTGAGGGTGTCCCGGTCAGGCGGCGCCCCGGAGGAGGCCCGCATCCGGCTCTACCTGACGCGGCCGCGCAGCCTGACCCAGATCCTGCCGTTCCTGCACAACCTGGGCCTGGAGGTCCTGGACCAGCGGCCATTCGAGATCCGGCGCGGTTCCGCCCATGACCTGTTCCTGTACGACCTGGGCGTGCGGTACCCCGCCGGCGTGGACCCCGAAGCCACGAGCCAGCTCCTGGCCGATGCCTTCCGCGCCGCGATGCGCGGGGATATCGAGTCGGACGCGATCGACGCGCTGGTCATCAGGGAGGGCGTGGAATGGCGGCAGACGGCAATCCTGCGCAGCTACGCGAAGTACCTCCAGCAGCTGGGGACCACCAATTCCTACGGCTTCATCGCCGACACCTTGAAAACCAACGTGCGGGCGACCCACGCCCTCCTCGCCCTGTTCCAGGCAAAGTTTGACCCCGCCCTGGACTCTGCAGCCCGGTTCCGGGAAACGGCCGCGGCGCGCACCGAAGTCCTGGCGGCCATCGAGGCCGTGCCTGTCCTGGATGCCGACCGGCTGCTGCGTACCTTCATGAACCTGGTGGAATCCACCCTCCGCACCAACTACTTCCAGGACAAGCCGCACCTGAGCTTCAAGCTGACACCGGCTGCCATCCTCAACGCCCCGTTCCCCCGGCCGAAGTATGAGATCTGGGTCTACTCACCCCGGGTTGAAGGGGTCCACCTCCGCTTCGGCGAACTGGCCCGCGGCGGGCTGCGGTGGTCCGAGCGGAGCGAAGATTTCCGCACGGAGGTCCTGGGCCTGGTCAAAGCGCAGAACCTGAAAAACTCCGTCATTGTCCCCACCGGTGCCAAGGGCGGCTTCTACCCCAAGCGGCTGCCGGACCCCGCGGTGGACCGTGCGGGCTGGCTGGCGGAGGGAACCGAGTGCTACCGGATTTTCATCCGCGGACTGCTGGACCTCACCGACAACCTCGTGGCCTCACCGGCCGGTGAAAAAATAGTGACGCCACCCAACGTGGTGCGCCATGACGGGGACGACTACTACCTCGTGGTGGCTGCTGACAAGGGAACTGCCGCCTTTTCCGATACGGCCAACGCCGTGGCGCACGAGTACGGTTTCTGGCTCGGGGACGCTTTCGCCTCAGGTGGCTCCGTGGGTTACGACCACAAGAAGATGGGCATCACGGCCCGCGGGGCCTGGGAATCGGCGAAGCAGCACTTCCGGGCGTTGGGCATGGATCCACAGGCTCAGGACTTCACCGTGGCCGGCGTAGGGGACATGAGCGGTGATGTGTTCGGGAACGGCATGCTGCTCTCGCGCCACATCAGGCTGGTGGCGGCTTTTGACCACCGCCATATCTTCCTCGATCCCACGCCCGACGCCGAAGCCTCCTTCCGCGAGCGCCATCGGCTTTTTGACCTGGCCCGCTCGTCCTGGGCGGACTACGACCCCTCACTGATCAGCGAGGGCGGCGGCGTCCACCCTCGAACTGCGAAGGCGATCGGCATCACCGAGCAGGTCCGGGTTTGCCTCGGCCTGCCCGCCGGCACGTCAGCCCTCCCGCCGCACGCCCTGCTCCAGGCCATCCTCCGGGCGCCCGTTGACCTGCTCTACAACGGCGGGATCGGAACCTATATCAAGGCGTCCTTCGAACGGCACCAGGACGTGGGCGACAAAGCCAACGACCCCATCAGGATCGACGGCAGCCAGGTCCGCGCCCGGGTCATCGTTGAAGGCGGCAACCTGGGCGTGACCCAGCGCGGGCGGATCGAGGCGGCGCTCGGCGGCACCCTGCTGAACACGGACGCGATCGACAACTCGGCTGGCGTGGACTGTTCGGACCACGAGGTCAACATCAAGATCTTCATCGACAGAATGATCGCCGACGGGCGTATGCCGGCAGCCGAACGCGGCGAGTACCTGCACTCCCTCACGGATGAAGTGTCCCGGCTGGTGCTCGCCAACAATGCGGACCAGAACGTCCTCCTGCTCAACGACAGGCACCTGGTGCTCGAATGGAGTCCCGGATTCGAACGGACCATGGACTGGCTCGAGAACGCCTCGGAACTGGACCGCGAGCAGGAAGCCCTCCCCAGTACCGAACAGCTGCGCGAACGGCTCCGGTCCGGCAAGGGGCTGACCTCGCCGGAGCTGTCCGTGCTTGCGGGCTACGCGAAGATCGAGCTGGCCAAGGAACTGACGTCCAGTGACCTGGCCGATGACCCGTGGTTCAAGGGAACCTTGCGCAGCTACTTCCCGCGCCAGGTATCGGAGCGCTTCGAATCAGAGCTGGACTCGCATCCGCTCCGCCGCCAGATCATCTGCACCGTGGTGGCGAACGACATGATCAACCTCGGCGGAATCACTTTTGCCTTCCGGGCGAAGGAGGAAACGACCGCCACGGCAGCCGCGGTGGCACGGGCATTCGTGGTGGCCCGCGAGGCTTACGACCTGCCCTGGATCATGGAGCGGCTTGCTGCCCTGCCGCCGGATTTCCCCAGTGACCAGGCCGCGGAAGTAGCCATCCACATGCGCCGGGTCCTTGACCGGGCCACCCGCTGGTACGTCACGCATGACCACCGGGACCAGCCCATCGCGGCGGCCCTGGCCAGGATCATGCCCAGCCTGGAGCTGCTGCGCACGCGCACCTCGGATTACCTCCGGGGCTCCGACATCGACCGGGTGCAGGGGCGCCTGTCGCATTGGGACAGCGTGGGCCTGCCGCGGGACCTGGGCACACGCGCCTCGGATCTCCTGGAAAGCTTCGGCCTCCTGGACATCTCGCTGGTGTCCGAACAGGTGCAGGAGCCCATCCCCACCATCGCGGACCTGTACTACGCGGTCTTCCAAAGGATCGACGCCGCCGGCCTGCTCCTGCGCATCACGGACCTGCCGCGCCAAAGCCGCTGGGAGACGCTCGCCCGGGCAGCGCTGCGGGACGACGTCTACTCGGCCGTGGCAGACATGACGGTCTCGGTGATGCAGGCAAGTCCGGCGCCCGGGGCAGGCGGACCCGACGCGGTGGAACGCATCGTGGCGTGGGAGCGCGGACACCAGGAGCAGCTGGCACGGATCAAGGACACCTTTGCCGAGGTGACGGGGCCGGGCCAGGTGGATATTGCGTCCATCTCCGTGGCGCTGAAGCTCCTGCGCACGCTTGTGCGGCAGTAACCGCGCAACAGATGCGCGCACCGCAGATGAAGTGCGGCGCCGCTGACTGTTCTCTGGGCGCTTACGCGAAGGAAACACCGCGGTAACCGTGCCCTCTTAGGCTTGTCAGGCATAACCCTTCGGCGAAACGAGGCAGCCATGCAGACCAATCCCCGACTCAACATCAGGCAGGTCACCTGGTCGAACCCCGTAGGTGCCGACCTGCGCCGGGCCCAGCAGGCGGAACTGGACGCCCGCTTTGGCACCCCTGACCACGAACCCGGCCCGCCGCCGTCGTCCGCTGACTGCGCCGTGTTCCTGGTCGCGTACGACAAGGGTTCCGGGCAGCCGGTGGGCTGTGGCGGCCTGAGGCTGCTGGATTCCTCCACGGCGGAAATCAAGCGGCTCTACGTTCTCCCCTACACGCGGGGTTCGGGGGTGGCCAGTTCCATCCTGGCGGCCCTCGAAGCCGAGGCGTACAAGCAGGGGATCACGCGGATCAAGGCCGAGGCGGGGTCGGCGCAGCCGGATGGCCGGAACTTCTACGAAAACTCCGGATTTGAGGGTGTGCCCAACTTCGGCCCGTACATCGGCGTGGCGCATTCCTACTGCTACGCGAAGACCATCGACTCGCACAGCGCCGCGCACACGGCCATGGCCTGATCAGTGCGGCGCCAGGCGGGGCGGCGGCCGGCGTCACACTGCGCCGGCCAGTGCGTTCCGCCCGCCGCCGTCGGCTAACCTCACCGTATGGAATCAGCAGACATCACTTTCCGGACGCGCAAATGGGTCCGGCCGGAGGACCTCAACGCCAATGGGACGCTGTTCGGCGGCAGCCTGCTGAAATGGATCGACGAGGAGGCGGCGATCTACGCCATCCTCCAGCTCGGCAACGGCCGGGCGGTGACCAAGTACATCTCCGAAATCAACTTCGTCAGCTCCGCTGTCCAGGGCGACCTGATCGAGATGGGCCTGACGGCCACCCGCTTCGGCCGCACCTCGCTGACCATGCGGGCGGAGGTCCGCAACATGATCACGCGCCAGAGCATCCTCACCATTGAGGAGATCGTCTTTGTGAACCTCAGTCCGTCCGGCAAGCCCGAGCCGCACGGCTACACCGAGATCACCTATGACCGGGACAGGATCCCGACGCACCACCTCACCGAGACCCTCGCCCAGGACTGACGACGGCGGCACGTGCGTTGCGTCGTCGGGCAACGCCGAGCAGGCGGTCCCGCAGAGGCTGGGCGGCTTCCGCAAACGCGACCCGTCCCAGCGCCGCGGCCGCCAGGCTCAGTGCCCGGGTCCGCAGCCGCCGCTGCCGGTCGTAGGCACGCAGCGCCTGGTCTTCGGGCAGCGTGTTGAGGAGGTCGGCCAGCGTTACCGCGTCCACCAACGACTCGCACGCGCCGCGGCCGAGGGTGGGGAGCATCGCGTGCGCGGCGTCGCCCACCAGGACAGTCCTGCCGCGGACGAAGGAACCAACGTATGGGGTTGTCCAGATGCGCTGCGCGAGGGAGTCCGAGGGAGTGGCGGCGGCCAGCACCCGGCGGATGGCCGGCGCGTGCCCGGCGTAGCGCTCCCGTGCCTGTTCCAGGGCTGAGGCCACATCGATGCCATAGGGGCCAAGCCCGGACCGGTAGCTGGCGTACCAGAAAAACCCGTCCAGCGAGGGAACGATGCCGAACAGATCGCCACGGCCCCAGTATTCGCCCAAGTGGTCCGGGTCGACCGGGGAAGCCACGGTCCCGCGCAGGGCAAAGTATGGCGTCAGCCGGGCGGCGGTGCGGGCACCCCAGGCCCCGCGACGGACCACGCTGTGCACGCCGTCGGCCCCTATCGCCAGGCTGCCGTCGGCCGGAGGGGCCTTGACATGGCTGGTAATCCGGCGGACGGTCGCGGGCACGGCTGCATCGAGCAGCCGCAGCAGGTCAATCCGCGAAATACCGAACATCTCCCCGGCGTCGACGGTAACCCACGGCTCACCCCCGGCGTTTCGGACCGACGCGCTGCCAAGGACCGGGCTTGCCGCGCGCGCCTCTTCCAGGACCCCCAGCAGCGCCAGCGCCCGCTGGGCGTTGGGCCACATCCCCAGCGCGGTGCCGACGGTGGGCAGTTCCGGCCGCTTTTCGTAAACGGTCACGTGGAACCGCGCTGGGTCCAGGGAGGCAGCCAGTGCCAGCCCGGCAATTCCTCCGCCAACGATCGAGATCGCGTCCATGGGCGCTATTCTACTACTTTTGTAGTGACTGGGAAGGGGCCAATTACACTAGGCCCATGCCTGACCGCCGGACCGAACTCCTGGACGCCGCCTTGACCGTGGTGGCGGACAAGGGGATGAAGGGCCTCACCCACCGGGCCGTGGACGCCGCGGCGCAGCTGCCCCAGGGAACGACGTCGAACTACTACCGGAACCGCGCCGCCCTCGTCGAGGCGGTGCTGGACCGCCTGGAGCAGCTGGACGGCGCCCTCCTTCAGGACCAGGGGCGGGCCGGGCCGCCGAAGGACATTGAGGAGCTGGCAACCCAACTGGCTGCCATGGTGCTGGCGCTGGCCGGGCAGCACGCGGGTCTCACCCGTGCCCGCCTGGCCCTGTCCCTGGACAACCCCGAGGCGGTGACTGCCGGCCACTTCCGGCTCGTGGGAGGCCTGGAGCAGGCACTGGCCGCCTTGGGCGTGGCAGACGCAGCGGCGCGGGCCCGGGACGCGGCGGACTACGGCGACGGCGTGCTGCTGCACCTGCTCACCGTCAGGCGGCACGAGCAGCCGGACGCTGCGGCCATCGCGTCGGCCATCCGGCGGCTGCTGGCACCCTGAGGGGCGGGCCGGTGAGGGGCGCCCCGCTGCTACTGGGCGCCGGGCCAGCCGGTGTACGCCTCGGCCAGGTAGGCCATGCCGTGCCGGGAGGACACCACGGAGTTCAATTCGCCCAGCTGGCGGGCACGGGAGAAGTCGTCCGCGTCCACCGGCGTGTGCAGCATGGTGGTCATCCAGTAGGAGAACTGCTGGGCTTTCCACACCCGCTCCAGGGCGCGGTCGCTGAACGTGTCCAGCAGGTGGGTCGAGCCGGAGTTGTAGTAGCTGTCCAGTCCTTCGAAGAGCACCTTGACGTCGTGGATGGCCAGGTTCAGGCCCTTGGCGCCGGTGGGCGGAACGGTGTGCGCGGCGTCGCCGGCCAGGAACAGGTTGCCGTGCCGCATGGGGGTGTGCACAAAGCTGCGGAACGGCAGGACCATCTTGTCGATGACCGGGCCCTCCTTGAGTTCAAATCCGTTGCCGTTGACCCGGCTGCGGAACTCGGCCCAGATCCTGTCGTCGTCCCAGTCGGCCACGTTTTCCTTGGGATCGCACTGGAAGTACATCCGCTGCACGGACTCGGTGCGCTGGCTGATCAGGGCGAAACCGTTGGCGGAGTTGGCGTAGATCAGCTCATCAGCACTGCGCGGGGCCTCTGCCAGGATGCCAAACCAGGCGAACGGGTACTCGTGGAAGTACCACTTCCGGTTGGCCTCAGGAATCTGGAAGCGGCAGTGGCTGCGGGAACCGTCGGCACCCACCACGAATTCTGCCTGGATCTCGCATTCCACGCCGTCGGCGTCGGTGAACCAGACCTTCGGCTTGCCTTCGAGGTCGTGGACGGTGGTGTCCGTGACGCTGTAGCGGACGTCGCCGCCGTCGGCCTTCCTGCGGGCGGCGAGGTCCAGGAAGACGTCCGTCTGAGGGTAGAGCCAGACGGACTCCCCCACGAGGTCCTTGAAGTCGACGCGGTGGCTTTCGCCGTTGAACCGCAGCTCGATGCCGTCGTGCCGGTCGCCGTCACGCAGCACACGGTCCGAGACGCCGCCGTCCACCAGCATGTTGACCGTGCCGTGCTCCAGGATTCCGGCGCGGACTGTTTCGGAGATGTCCTTGTGGCTCCGGACCTCGACCACGGTGGAGTCGATGCCGGCCTTGGCCAGCAGGTGGGAAAGCATCAGCCCGGCGGGACCGGCGCCCATGATGGCCACCTGGGTGGTGATGACTTTGCGTGCTGCCATGGCGTGTTCTCGCTTCGTTGCGGGGCCCTTGGTGATTGTGGGCCTGGTGGGTGCGTCTGGCTATCAGTGTGCAACCGGAGGCGTGACAGGCGTAACACCAATTCCATTCAGCGGAAGATTAGTTCGGTGTCCTTTAGTCACCGAGGCGCCGGGCGATGCCCCGCGCGGCAGTCTGCAGCGCGGGAACCAGAGCCTGCAGGCGCATCTCCCGCAAAGGAACCACGACGCCGAGCGCCGCCACCGAGCGCTGCCGTCCGTCCAGCACGGGCACGGCAATGCCCCACGTGTCCGGATCAACCACGCCGGCCAGCTGCGCGAAGCCCTGGAGGGCAGTTTCGCTGAGCAGTCCGCGCACGGTTTCCCGGGTGACTTTGCCGGCCGGGTCCGTAAACTGGTCGAGGTATTCGCCCTGGAGCGCCTTCCCCTGGTGGGCCATCAGGGCGAGCCCGGCGGAGGAGATGTGGACGGGCATTCTTCCCGCCACCCTGGCCCGGTTGGCCACTGATCCGCGGTGCGACAGCCGTTCCACAAAGAGCGCTTCCCAGCCGTCCAGGACAGCCAGGTTCACGTTCTGGTTCAGGACCTGCTGGATGTCCTCCATGAATGGCATGGCGGCCTGCCGGAGCGCCAACGTGGGTGAGTTGCGGTTCACCAGCTCCCATAGCCGCAGCCCCAGCCGGACGGTTCCGCCCGCCCCGGTCTCCAGCAGGCCGTGGGCGGCCAGCTGCCGGACCAGCCGGTGCGCGGTGGTGAGCGGGAGCTCCGCGCGGGCGGCCAGATCGGACAGTTGGAGGCTGCTGACCCCCTCGGGGAAGGCGGAGATCACCCGCACTACACGGTCCACCACGGAATCGCCCGAGACTGAATTAGCCATAACCCATCGCTTCCATTGAATGGTGAAACTTGTCCCAGATTACACTCCCCGGTGATACAACTCTCAGTGAGGTTGCACTGCCGCGCCCGCGGCCCGGGTGCCGCCACGATTTTCCATCCACGATGTACCGAGGTTTTGCAATGCCAATGACGCCAGTTCAACACCGCTCCAAATGGCCCGTGTGGCTTTGCTGGCTGGCCATGGTCCTTGACGGGTTCGACCTTGTGGTCCTGGGCACCGTCATCCCCACGCTGATCAAAACCCAGGACCTGGGCTTCGACGCCGTGGGCGCCACGTATGCCGCAACGATCTCACTGGTGGGTGTGGGGATCGGGGCGCTCTTTATCGCTCCGCTGTCCGACCGGTTCGGCCGGCGCCGGCTCCTGGTGGCCTGCGTCCTCTGGTTCTCCATCTTCACCATCGCCGTGGTGTTCGCCCCCAATGTTGCCGTCTTTGGCATTTTCCGCCTGCTGGCCGGGCTGGGCCTCGGCGCCTGCCTGCCCGCGGCGCTTGCCTACATGAACGATTACGCCCCGGCCGGCAACGCCGGCAAGTCCACCACCCGCACCATGACGGGCTACCACGTGGGCGCCGTGGCTACGGCGTTCCTGGCCATCCTTGTGGTTCCGGACTGGCGGATCATGTTTGTGGTGGGCGGCCTGGCCGGCTTCGCCCTGGTGCCGTTCCTCTGGTTCAAGCTCCCCGAAACCCTGCCCCCGGTGCACACACATGCCAGCCAGGCCAAGTCTCCCGGGGAAGCGGCGGAGGAACATCCAGCGGAACCCGCCGCCGTCGAACAGCGCGCAAGTTTCCGGGACCTCGCCAAAAAGCCCTACCCGCTGGTGGCTGTGGCCATCGCCGTCGCCTCCTTCATGGGCCTTCTGCTCGTGTACGGCCTGAACACGTGGCTGCCGCAGCTGATGGCCGCCGCAGGCTACACCGTCAGCACCGGCCTGGTGCTGCTGCTGGTCCTGAACGTTGGCGCCGTGGTTGGCCTGGTGGTGGCCGGCATCCTCGCCGACAAGCACGGCACCAAGAAGATCGTCCTGCTCTGGTTCGGCCTCTCTGCCGTGCTGCTGGCCATCCTCAGCGTCAAAATCCAGAGCGAACTGCTGCTCAACGCCGCGGTGTTCGTCACGGGCGTGTTTGTGTTCAGCTCCCAGGTGCTGGTCTACGCCTGGGTCAGCCAGCTGTTCCCTGCCCGGCTCCGCGCGACCGCCCTGGGCTTCGCGGCCGGCGTGGGCCGGTTCGGCGCCATCATGGGTCCGGCCGTCACCGGAACTCTGGTTGCCGCTGGCATCGCGTACCCGTGGGGGTTCTACGCCTTCGCGGCAGCGGCCGTCATTGCCGCTGTGGCGCTGGTGACCGTCCCCCACACCATTACCCCGGCACGCGCCCGGCCCGCCGCCGTCGGGCAGTCCGCGGACCTGCCGGGCGAGTAGCCGGGCGTCACGCCCGCCGGAGCCGCCGCCAGAGGGTGGGTGCCAGCACCACGGCAATGCCGACGGCGGCACCGATGACGGTCTCGATGATGCGGTCCCGGAGCAGGATGGCCGGGGAGGCCGGGACCACCAGCAGGGTGGAAATCAGGGCCAGCGGCGTGATGAAGACCTGCGCCACCAGGTATTGGCGGATGATGAACATTTCGGCGCCGAACTGGCAGAGGGCCATGACCAGCACGGTCTGCCACGGCTCGAGGCCCAGGAGAAGGATTCCGGCCATGACCAAAAGGCCCAGGACCGTGCCGATGATTCTCTGCACGCCGCGGCGGACACGGTGCCGGGTGGTGTGCCCCACCAGAGGGACGACGGCGGCCACCATGGCCCAGTAATTATGGCCGAACCCCAGCCACTGCCCGGCCCACGTGGCCAGAGTCCCGGCCAGCCCGGCAGCCACCAGGTAGCCGGCGCCTTCCAGCCATGCCGCCCGGCGCTCATCGTGGGTGCGGCGGAGCGGGCGCGGCCAGGCCCAGGGCGTGCGGTGGCTGGGCAGCACCCGTGACGAGAAGCCAATCAGCAGGCAGAAGGCGGTGACCAGCACGGCCACCAGCATGCCTTCGGCGAGCGGCGGCTGGTTGGGGATGGAGGCAATGGCCGCGAACGCGAAGATGTGGAACAGGGAACCCGCCGGCCGCAGCCGGAACCAGGAGATGGCCACCGAGCAGCCGCCTGCCACCAGCGTGGTGGCCAGGACCAGGAGCCACGTGGTGCCGGACTCATCCAGCCCCAGAACCCCTCCGGCACGGGCGGCGAGTGACGCGAGCAGGATGATCAGCAGCATCAGGAGCCCGGCACGGAGCTGCAGCGCAAAGCGCGTGCCGTGCGGTTCGCCGCGGCCGTAGATTCCGGTGAACGCGCCGAACGACGCGAAGATCGCGAGGTCCAGGCGGCCCAGCAGCACCAGCGTGAGGAGCGGAATGAACACACCTACGGCGCACCGGAGGGCCGGGTGGTGGTCCTTGTTGCCGGGAGCAATGCTGAACATCTCAGCCATCATCTTCACGGGGGTCGGGCGCCTTCCTGCAGTCTGCATCTGACGGGCGGCCGCACTGACGTCCAGGTAAATCCTACGTTGCGGACCGTTCCCACGATCGGAACGGCGGGGCAACACCCCCGAAACAGCACCACGTGATCCTTGAGACATGAAGCCCACCGCAAGCAACCCTGCCGCGGCTGATTTGAGCTGCGAAGTCTGCGGCCTGATGCCGGAACCGACCAAGGCCCGCCTTACGGTGGCGAATATCGCCGTGATGCTTCCCATCGAGCTTCTCGTCCACGCCCTGGTGGTGGGGACGCATCTGCCTTATCTGGCCAAGGTGCTGGTGCTCACCCTCACGGCCACCATCCTGGTGATCTGGGTGGCCGAGCCGTCCGCTGCCCGCATCCTGCGGGGCTGGCTGCACGCACCCGCCCTGCGCCACCGCAGGAAGCTGGGCAAGGCCCCGTCGCTGTGGCGGGCGCGCACGGTGCTGCAGGACCAGCCGGGCTCGCTGCAGAAAATCACCCGGGCACTGGCCCGCCTGGACACCAACATCCTCAGCATCCACGTCCACCCCGTGGCCGGCGGCGTGCTGGACGAGTTTGTGCTGTCCGCGCCCGGAAACCTCAGCGAGCGCCAGCTGCTGGATGCGCTGCACGACGGCGGCGGCTCCCGCTCGCACGTATGGCCCACCACCGCCTTGGCGATGGCAGATGGCCAGACGAAGGCGCTGAGCCTGGCGGCCAGGATCGCCGACGCACCGGACGAACTTCCGCTTGCAGTGGCAGAACTGCTGCGCGCCCGGATCCTCACCCCGGCGGAGGCGGTCCTGGAAAAGCACGACGCCGGCACGCGCCTGAAAGTCCCCACCGCCTGGCACGGACCCCTCACCTTCGTCCGGCCCGGCGAACCGTTCACGCCCGCGGAGTCAGCCCGGGCACACCGGCTCGCGGAGCTCGCCGAAATCCTGGCGCACCGGCCTACAGCGGCAGCAAAGGGCTAGCCCGGCCAGTCACAATCCGTATTTAAGGCCCGCGCCGGCGCAATTACAGAAAACCCTTGACAGTGGCGCGGGTCACTCCTAACTTTGATTTTGGGATCCCAAAGCGGGATCCCAAAGCGGGATCCCAAATATGCAAACACTTTCCGGCGCTCCCCAAGGAGCCATCCGAAGCCTCGCTCTTCAATCCCCGCCCACCCCGCGGGCCTTACTTTCCAATCCCGGATCCGTTCCCCATCCGTAACTTCCCCGTGAAGGAGAAGCTGTGTCCATTCCGAACACCGAAACAGCACCCGCTGACGACACCCTGAATCCTGCGACCGGCGACGAGCAGCAGAAGGACGGCGTGCAACGGCGCACCAACGTCCGCTGGAAGCTGTTCCTGCTGCTGCTGGTTCTCGTCGCCGTCAATTACATCGACCGCGGCTCCATCTCCGTGGCGCTGCCCATCATCCAGAAGGAATTCAACCTCGCCCCGGAGCTCGTGGGCCTCCTGCTGTCCCCCTTCTTCTGGACGTACGCCCTGATGCAGATTCCGGTCGGCCTGCTGATCGACAAGTTCGGTCCGCGCAAGGTCATGACGGCATCGTGCGTTGGATGGGGCGCCGCAACGGCAGCTTCCGGCATGGCCGGCGGCTTCCTGAGCATGTTCATCGCCCGCCTCGGCATCGGGGTCACCGAGGCAGGCGTCATGCCTGCCGGCGGCAAGCTCAACGCCATCTGGATGCACAAGTCCGAGCGCGGCCGCGGTGCCACCATCCTGGATGCCGGCGCACCGCTCGGCGCCGGCCTGGGCGGTATCCTCATCGCCGGACTCATCGCCGCCACCGGCAGCTGGCGCAGTTCCTTCGTCATCGCCGGTGCGGCCACCGTGCTCATGGGCCTCGCAGTCTGGTGGTATGTCCGCGACAATCCGCGCCAGCACCGCGGCGTCAACGCCGCCGAGGCCGAGTACATCGAGGCCTCCCACGCCGCCGAGGACGCCGAAGCCGAACTCGACGGCAGCAAGGGCAAGCGCGCCCTGCTTCCCTACCTGAAGTTCCGCTCCTTCTGGGCCATGTGCTTCGGCTGGCTGGGCTTCAACGGCGTATTCTATGGCCTGCTCACCTGGGGCCCGCTCTACCTCGCCCAGGCCAAGGGCTTTGACCTGAAGACCATCGGCTGGTCCACGTTCGTGATCTTCGGAGCCGGTTTCGTCGGCGAAATCCTCGGCGGCCACATCGCCGACAAGTGGCGCAACTCCGGCGCCTCGGCCAACCTGGTCATGCGCACCCTGCTGGGCATCTCCAGCGTTGTGGTCATTGGCGGCCTGGTGGGCGTCACCATCGTGGCCGACCCGACGACGGCGGTTGTGCTGCTGTCCGTGGTCATGTTCTTCCTCCGCTGGGTGGGCCTCTTCTGGAGCATCCCCTCCATCCTGGGCGGCCGGACGAACGCCGGAGTCCTGGGCGGCGCCATGAACTTCAGCGGCAACATCGCCGGTTTCGTCACCCCGATCGTGGTGGGCCTGATTGTCGGGGCCACCGGCTCCTACACGTGGGCGCTGCTGTACTTTGTTGGGTCCGCGATCATCATGGGCGCCTCCGTGCTGACCCTGAACTACAACAAGCGCCTCCCGGTCTAACCCTGAACCGGCGCCAGGCGCCCGCACCACGTCCCAAAACCGGTTTGGGATCCCAAAACCATTGACATGGACCCGTCCACGATCTACCGTCATATTTGGGATCCCAAATCAGCACTCGGTGGAGAAATCCTCACTTCCCACCCCAATTCCCACCCGGTCCTGCATCACCGACTCACCGCCCAGGAGGGCTAAATGTCGATCAACTCCCAAACCAAAGATTCCGTTTCCAACGCCCAAACGAAGGGCGGCGGGAACTCAATGAAGAGGGTCGTCGCCGCGAGCTTCGTCGGCACCACCCTTGAGTACTACGACTTCTTCGCGTACAGCACAGCAGCAGCCATCGTCTTCCCCATCCTGTTCTTCCCCGGCTCGGACCCGGCCACCGGTCTCCTGCTGGCCCTGGCCACCTACGCTGTTGGCTATGTCGTCCGGCCGCTGGGCGCCGCGATCTTCGGCCACTTCGGTGACAAGATCGGCCGGAAGAACGTCCTGGTCACCACCCTGCTCCTGATGGGCCTGGCGAGTGCCGCCGTCGGACTCCTGCCCACCTACGAGAACATCGGCGTCTGGGCCCCGATCCTGCTGGTCTCCCTGCGCTTCCTGCAGGGCATCGGCATCGGCGGCGAATGGGGCGGCGCCGCCCTCATGGTCACCGAATCGGACAAGAGCGGCCGCCGCGGCTTCTTCGGCAGCCTGGTCCAGAGCGCGGCCCCCACCGGCCTGCTGCTGGCCACCGGCATCTTCACCCTGATGACCTCCGTTCTCGCCAAGGACGCCTTCCTGTCCTGGGGCTGGCGCATCCCGTTCCTGATCAGCTTCCTGCTGGTTGCCATCGGCCTCTACATACGGATGAAGCTCGCCGAATCCCCCGTTTTCGAAGCTGCAGAGAAGAAGGCCGGCGAGAAGAAGCAGGAAGAGGTCAAGGCCCCGCTGCTCTACGTGTTCACGCACTACAAAAAGGCTCTGGCCCTGGCCGTAGGCGCCCGGATCGGCAGCGACATCGCGTTCTACATCTTCGCCCTGTTCGTCCTCGTCTACGGCACCGAACACCTCGGCCTGCCCAAGAGCCTGGCGCTTGCAGCCTCCACCGTTTCCGCCGTCGCGCAGATGATCGCCATCCCGCTGTTCGGTGCGCTCTCGGACAAGGTTGGCCGCCGCCCGGTGATGATCGGCGGGGCCGTAGCCGGCATCATCTACAGCTTCGTGTTCATCGCGATGCTCAACTCCAGGGATCCGTTCCTGGTGATGATCGCCCCGGCCATCGGCCTGGTGATCGTCGCCGCGATGTACGCCCCCGTGGCGTCCTTCATCCCCGAACTGTTCCCCACCAAGGTCCGCTACACGGGCGCCGCCGTTGGTTTCCAGTTGGCGGGCGTCTTCGGCGGCGGTTTCGCCCCGCTGATCGCCATCCAGCTGATCACCCTGACCAGCACCGGTTTCTCCGTGGCCGGGTACCTCTCCGCGGCCCTGCTGCTTATGGTCTACTGCGTCTTTGTTGCCAAGGAAACATCCAAGATCGCCATGACCGACGCCGGCAAGCTCACCGCCCCGGCAAAGTAGAGGTCCGCAAATGAACAGCACCGTCCTGCCTCCCGCGGAGCCCACCAGCGAAAAGCTGACCGGCCTGTCCATGGTCGAGTGGGCCCTCGCCCTGCGGGAACGCCGGCTGACCGCCGTCGAATGCCTGGAACTGCACCTCGAACGGATCGCCCAGGAGAATCCCGGCCTGAACGCCGTGGTCACCCTCAACCCGCTGGCGCGGCAGGAAGCCGAGGCAGCCGATGCCGCCGCGGCCGAGGGCCGGTTCCTTGGCCCCTTGCACGGGGTCCCGTTCACGGTGAAGGACACGCTGGCCACCAAGGGTTTGCGGACGACGGCGGGAAGTCCCCTTCTGCGGGACTACGTTCCGGAGCAGTCCGCGACGGCGGTCCGCCGCCTGCAGGAGGCAGGCGCGGTGTTGTTGGGCAAGAGCAACTGCTCGGAATTCGCGGTGGAAACGCACAGCCGCAACCCGATCTTCGGAGACACCTGGAACCCCTGGGACACCCGCCTCACGTCGGGCGGTTCGACGGGCGGGGACAGCGCAGCAGTGGCCTCGGGCATGAGTGCCTTCGGGCTCGGCACCGACTTTGGCGGCTCCATCCGCTGGCCCGCGCACTGCACCGGCATCACCAGCCTGCGCCCCACCCCGGGCCTGGTCCCGGAGACCGGGCTGCTGCCGTACGTTCCGCCGGCGGACGGCAGCCTTCCCGCGCCGAACTCGATGTCCGCCCTGCACCGGCTGGGCACCGTGGCCTGGCTGGCCCGCAGCGTGGATGACCTGGGCGTGCTGCTCGGCATCCTCGCGGGGCCGGACGGCGTCGATCCCTCCACCGTGCCGGTGCCCCTGGGCGGTCCGGTGGATTCCCTGGCCGGCATCACCGCGGCCTGGTCCGAGGACGAAGGCACCTTCCCCGTCCGGGACGATCTCGTGGCCGCTGTCCGTAGCGCCGCGGAAGTTCTTGAGGGCCTCGGCCTCCCCACAACGCACGGCCGGCCGCCGGGCCTCGAGCGGGCAGCGGCTGCCTTCGTGGCCCTGCGGACGGCCGAGGGAATGCCCGAAGTTGTAGAGCTTGCCGCGGGCCGCGAGGACCAGCTGGGCGCCAACCTCCGCACGTCCCTGCTGGGTGCCACACCGGGCGCAAACTCCAGCACCGTCGTCGAGTACCGCAAGGCCGCCGCGGAACGCGATGCCATCCGCGCGCGGGTCCTGGGCTTCATGGAGGAGCACAACATCCTGCTCCTCCCGGTGGCGAGCGTGCCGGCGTCGGATCCCCGGGTGGGGAGCTTCACCGTCAGCGGCAAGGACATTCCCTGGACCGAACTGGGATCGTGCTGCCGGGCCATCAGCATCCTCGGTTTCCCGGTGGCAGTGGTCCCGTGCGGGCTGTCCGAGGAAGGGCTGCCGGTAGGCATCCAGGTGGTGGGCCGGCCTTACCGCGACCGCGAGGTCCTGGCCGTGGCCGCGGTACTGGAACGGGCGTTTGGCCGCTTCAGCCCTCCCCCGTTCAGTTCCCGGCGGGCGGACTGAACAGAAATGGATGCCGCCGAGGACGTAGAGTCACTCAAAAACCACGAATGGAGCAAAGATGCTGGCTGCACCTGAGAACCCCAACACGGACCGCCCCCTGCGCGAAGCCGTGCGCGATACCCTGCGCACCAGGATCTTCGAAGGGCATTACGCGCCCGGCACCCGGCTCGTGGAACGCGACCTCGCCGCGGAATTCAACGTCTCCCGGCTCCCGGTCAGGGAAGCCCTCCGGATGCTCCGCCAGGAAGGCCTCATCCGGGACCGCGCCTCCCGGGGCATGGAAGTCAGCGGACTGAGCGCCAAGGACGTGGAAGACCTCTTCGACGTCCGCCAGTCCCTCGAGGTCCTCGCCTGCCGCCTGGCCGCCGCCCGCGCCACCGAGGCAGACCTTGAGCAGCTCCAGGGCCTCCTGGACGAGGCGGACCGCTGCCTCGCCAAGGGCGCCATCATGGACGCCCACCGCGCCAACAGCGAATTCCACGATGCCATCACCCGCATCGCCAACAACGACTTCCTGCGTTCGGCACTGGAACCCCTCCAGGGCCGTATGCACTGGCTCTTCCGCCACGTCAGCGACCTCCCGGAACTGATCCAGGAACACCGTGAGCTCTACGGGGCCATCGCCAGCGGCGACCCGGAACGCGCAGCCGTCCAATCGGCGTCGCACATCGGTAAGTACCGCGAGCAGTTCCCCGAAGACTCCCCCGCAGCCGAACTCACCCTCCAACGGAAACGAACATGAAACTCCTCGTTATCAACCCCAACATCAGCAACGACGTCACCGCCCTGATCGAGGCCGAAGCCGTGCGCTCGGCCGGACCTGACACCGAGCTTGTGGTGCGGACCGCCGGGCACGGCGTCGAATACATCGAAACCCGCTTTGAATCCCTAATCGCCGCCGGCGCCGTCGCCGAAATCATCGCCGAGTATCACGGCCAGGTGGACGGCATCGTCGTAGCCGCTTTCGGCGATCCGGGCATGCCGGCCCTCAAGGAAATGGTGGATGTTCCGGTCATCGGCATCACCGAGGCTGCCCTCTGCGCCGCCGCCCTGCAGGGCCAGCGCTTCTCCATCATCGCCATCTCAGACCGCATCACCGCCTGGTACCGCGACTGCGTCGAACACTTCGGTCTCGGCGGCCGCCTGGCCTCGATCCGGTCCATCAACCAGAGCCTGACCTCGATCGGCTCCGTGCAGGCCGACTTCAAGGACACCCTCCTGGCGCTCAGCCGGCAGGCAGTCGCGGAGGACGGCGCCGACGTCGTGATCCTCGCGGGTGCCCCGCTCGCCGGACTGGCCCGCGACCTTGAGGGGCAGATCCCCGTTCCCGTGGTGGACGGCATCTCCGCAGGCATCCGGATGACCGAAGCCGTCGTCGCCCTGCAGTCCGGATTCCACCGCCAGGGCGCCTTCGCGCCGCCGCCCGTCAAGCGCCGCAGCGGACTGTCCGAAAACCTCGACGCCGCCCTCGCCGCCGCGCAGGCCAACGTCACCGCCCCGGCCGCACGACCAGTCACGCAGAAGTAGGAGGACAATTATGTCCCGCACCCCAGATCTCGTCATCGCCCACGGCACCGTGGTCAACAGCTTCGGCCGGCAGGCCGCCCATGTGGTGGTCGACGGCGGCCGCATCGTGCAGCTTATCGATGCCGCCCAGCCCGTGCCCGAGGCCGTCCGCACCGTGGTCGCCAGCGGCCAGCTGGTGATCCCTGGCGGCGTTGACGCCCACTGCCACGTGGCCCAGGTGACCGGCCGCTTCCGGACCCTGGACGACTACCGCACCACCTCCACGGCAGCGCTGTGGGGTGGCACCACCACCATCATCGACTTCGGCATTCCCCGCGATGCCCAGGAAACCCCGCTGGACGCCGTGCTGAACAAGAAGCGGCTGGCCGCCGAATCACGCTGCGACGTGGCCCTGCACGGCTCCGTGGTCAGCTGGGACGAGACCGTGCCGTGGCAGCTGGAGCGGCTCGCCGCCGAGGGTGTGCGCTCCGTGAAGATGTACACCACCAACCGCGGCTCCACCATGGCCGACGGCGACACCATCCTGAAGGTCATGCGTGAAATGGTCCGGCTGGACGGCCTGACCTACATCCACGCCGAACACGACGCCATCATTGCCGACTGCACCGAACAGCACGCCGCGGACGGCCGCATCGGGATCGAACACCTGCACCGCACCCGGCCGGAGCTGGCCGAGGAAACCTCCGTCAAGGAAACCCTCGCCATGGCCGAATACACCGGAGCGCCCGTGTACTTCGTGCACCAGTCAACGGCCGGGGCCGTGGACCTGGTCACCGAAGCCCGCGGGCGCGGCCAGGAAGCCTATTCCGAGACCTGCCCGCACTACCTGACCCTGGACGACACCGTCTACGGCGGCGCCTTCCCCGAGTGGTATGCCTGCTGCCCGCCCATGCGCAGCGCCGAAACCGTGGCCGCCCTCAAGGAACGCCTCGCGGCCGGGGCCATCCATACGGTGGCCTCGGACCACTCCTGTTACGACCTCTCGCAGAAACGCGAGCGCACCGACGACGTCCGCTTCATGCCGCACGGCCTCCCCGGCGTCGAGACCCGCATGCCCGTCACCTTCACCGCCCTCATTTCCGAATCGGGGGGCTCCGTGGAGGACTTCGTGGAGGTCTTCTCCGCGGGCCCGGCCCGGATCAACGCCCTGCCGCGCAAGGGTGCCATCGTGGAAGGGTTCGACGCCGACCTGGTCGTTTTCGATCCCGCTTCAGAACGCCTCGTCGACGGCGGTGCGCTGCACATGGGAACTGATTTCTCGCCGTTTGAGGGGAAGGCACTGACCGGCTGGCCCGCCGTCGTCGTCTCCGCCGGGCGCGTGGTGGTGGACGGTGCCGGCTTCCAGGATCCCGGCCCCGTGGGCCGCTTCGTGGCACGCGGCGGCTTCACTGAACACCGCGACGCCCTGTCACCGCTGACCCCCGCAATCCTCTCAGCAGCAAAGTAGGACCACCATGCCTTCCGTAACACGCAAAACCCGCATCGGCATGATCGTGCCGTCCTCCAATACCTGCCTGGAGCCGCAGAGCTACCGCATCCTCGGCGACCGGGACGACGTCACCATCCATTTCACCCGGATCCCCGTCACCCGGATCGCCCTGGATGACTCCTCGGACAAGCAGTTCGACCCCGCCGTCATGCGCACCGCCGCCGGGCTGCTGGCAACGGCCGACGTGGACGTCATCGCCTGGAACGGCACCTCGGGCTCGTGGCTCGGCGCGGACCACGACCGGGAGCTGGTCGCCGAAATCACCGACGCGACCGGCGTCCCGGCCACCACGTCCACGCTCGCCTACCTGGAGGCATTCGAGTCCTTCGGCACGGAGCGGATCGGGCTTTTCACGCCGTACACGGAGGACGTCAACCGCGCTGTCATGGACTCCTACCAGCGGGACGGCATCAAAACCATCGGCCACCGCGCCCTGGGGCTCAGCGACAACGAGTCGTTCGCCCGGGTCACGGACGACGAGATGCGGCCGGGTTCGCTGGAGCTGGCCGCAGCCCGGCCGGATGCCCTGGTCTACCTCTGCACCAACCTGTACGGCGCCAACATCGCGGCGGAAGTGGAGGCAGAGACCGGCGTTCCGGTGCTGGACTCCGTGGCCGTGACACTGTGGCACTGCCTCAAACTTGCCGGGTCCCCCTTGCTCGCACCAAGGTGGGGCAGGCTGCTGGCCGGCTAAACGTCCGGAAACCTGCAGGTCAGCGGCCTGCAGTTCCAGCAGCCCAGGCAAGAACCGACGGCGGCCCGCCCACTGGGAGCGGGCCGCCGTCGAACCTTTAACCCGAGCGCCCGGCCATCCGGTTACGTTACATCCGGATCGTGAGGGCGGCCGGCTCCAGCGTCATCAGGACGTGCTTGCCGTCGCCTTCGTGGTCGCCGTCCAGCTGATAGTCATCGTTGTGTTCAAGGGTGATCTCCACGGATTTGCCCTGGTAGTACTCCACAGACGTGTCCTTGCCCTTCCCCTTGCCGATCATGCCGGCGATCACGGCGAACCACCCGAGCTTCCCCCTCGGGGCCAGCACTGCCACGTCCAGCAGGCCGTCATCCATCTTGGCGTCCGGGAAGATCTCGAGTCCGCCCTGGACCTTGCCGCAGTTGCCCACCATTACGCTGCGGATGCCGCGGTGCACCACGTCCTTGCCGTCGATCACAATGGTGGCCTTGACCGGTTTGCCGGGCAGGTTCCGGATGCCGGCGTCCACGTAGGCCAGCCAGCCCACCTTGTCCTTGAGGTCCTCGTTGGTGTCCGCCATGATGGTGGCGTCGTAGCCCACGCCCGCCATCACCAGGAACAGCTGCTCCTTGTCGGGGTCATTCCGGCGGGCACGGACGACGTCGATCTTCCGCTCGGTTCCCGCCAGGGCACCGGCCATGGCGCCGTCGAAGTCTGTGACGTCCATGCCCAGGTTGCGGGCCAGGAGGTTTCCCGTGCCGAACGGGAGCAGGCCCATGGGCACGTCCCCGCCGGCAAGGACTTCCGCCACGCACCGCACGGTGCCGTCGCCGCCGGCAGCAATAACGACGGCGGCGCCCTGCTCAAGCGCTTCCTTCGCCTGTCCGACGCCCGGGTCCTCCTTGGTGGTCTCCAGCCAGATGGGCTCGCCCCAGCCGTTCGCCGAGCAGTGCTTCGCAGCAAGGGCGCGTACATCGATGTCCACCGGCTTGGCAGGATTGATGATGATGGCCGCGCGTTTGAGGGCTTCGGAGCTGTTGGCTGTCATGATGTCCTTTGGTGACGTGGGATATGGCTGGCGGAAAGCGTTAGAAGCGGTTTTCTGTATCCCGGGCCCGGGCTTCCTGGTTCCGTGCGTTGATCCGGGACGACCGCACGATGGTGAACACACCGATGGCATCAACCACGGCGATGACGGCGATCATCCAGAACAGCCCCTGCCCTGCCACCAGGACCATGCCGATGACGCCGGTAACGATGGTCATGATGACCGGCATCAGCCAGACGGGACGGGCCGGCCTGGCTGCGGTGGACGCGTCGGGCGGGGTCTGCGGGTGAGTCATGGGGATGGCTCCTCGTGAAATGTCGGCGTCGGAAGTCTCAGTCTTGATCCTACGGTCCGCAGGCTACAGCGCCTTCACCGCGCCCAGCACCTTGGCCAGGGAATCCTTGGCGTCGCCGAAGAGCAGGGAGGTCTGCGGTTCGTACAGCAGCTCGTTCTCGATTCCCGCAAATCCCGGCCGCATGGAGCGCTTCAGGAAAATCACCTGGCGGGCGTCGGACACCTCCAGGATGGGCATGCCGTAGATCGGCGAGCCGGAGGACGTCTTCGCCGCCGGGTTCACGACGTCGTTGGCGCCCACCACCAGCGCCACGTCCGCTGTCCGGAACTCCGAGTTGATCTCGCCCATCTCCTTGAGCGACTCGTACGGCACATTGGCCTCGGCCAGGAGCACGTTCATGTGCCCCGGCATCCGGCCGGCCACCGGGTGGATGGCGAAGTCCACCTCGATGCCGCGGGCCTCAAGCGCCAGCGCCAGTTCGGCCGCGGTGTGCTGTCCCTGCGCCACGGCCAGGCCGTAACCGGGCACGATAATCACCCGCTGCGCGTAGCCCAGCAGGACAGCCACGTCCTCTGCGCTGGAGGACCTGACGGGACGTTCGCTCACGGCTGTGGATCCCGCCGTCGAACCTCCCCGGAAGGCGCCGAACAGGATGCCGGCGACGCTGCGGCCCATCGCCGCGGCCATGGCCCGCGTGAGGATGGTACCGGAGGCGCCCACCAGGGTTCCGGCCACCACCAGGAGCACGTTGCCCAGCACCACGCCGGACGCGGCAACCGCCAGGCCGGTGAAGGCGTTCAGGAGTGAGATGACGATTGGCACGTCCGCGCCGCCCACCGGGAGCACCAGCAGCACACCGGCGGCGAGGCCCAGGACCATCAGCAGGACCGCGAGCGGCAGGGAACCGGTCAGGACGACGGCGACGGCGGCTCCCACCGCGGCGAGCAGCACCACCGCCATCACCACCGGCAGTCCGGGGAACACGACGGGCCGGGTGGTCATCAGCTCCTGGAGCTTGGCAAAGGTGACCCCGGATCCGGCGAAGGACACGGCTCCCACCAGGAGCGTGAAGACAATGGCGAGGCGCACCCACGGGTCCGCCGTATGGCCGAGCTCCAGCAGCGCCACCAGGGCCGCGGCACCGCCGCCCACGCCGTTGAACAGCGCCACGAGCTGGGGCATCTGGGTCATCTGTACGCGCCGGGCCACCGGTGCGGCCACGGCGGTTCCCACCGCGATGGCGCCGATGATCCAGGGAATGTTGTCCAGACGGGCGGACAGGAAGACCGTGATGACAGCCAACAGCGCCCCGAAGGCGCCCACCAGGTTTCCGCGGCGCGCGGTCCGCGGCGAGCTGAGGCCGCGCAGGGCAAGGATGAAGAACACTGCGGCTACGAGGTACAGGAGGGAGGTCCAGACCGGATCGAGGAGGGTCACTGTCCTTCCCCCTTGCCCGCGGCGGCCTTGCCGGCGGCCTCCTTCCGGCCGTGGAACATGTGCAGCATCCGGTCGGTGACCACAAAGCCGCCCACCAGGTTGGCGGTGGCCAGCACCACGGCGAGCAGCGCCACGGCCAGGATCAGCGGCTCGGCGGCCTGGCCTGCCACGATGATGGCGCCCACCAGGATGATGCCGTGGATGGCGTTCGCCCCGGACATCAGCGGTGTGTGCAGCGTGCTGGAGACCTTGGAGACCACCTCGAAGCCGACAAAAACGGCCAGTACGGTGACAGTCAGCAGGCTCATGCCGTCCATCAGATTCCCCCCTCGCTGTGGACGCTGTCGCTGTGGACACTGTGGATCCGGGCGCCCTCGGTCTGGACCGTGGGCGAATGGTCGGGCAGCGCCGGGATGAGCGCGGCGAGGGCCTCCGCCGTGGGCAGGTGCCGCACCGCGCCGTCGTGCGTGAGGCAGGCGCCTGCCACCACCTCGTCGTCGAAATCGGGGGCAACCACCCCGTCCCGGGTCATCAGGGCGAGCAGGTTGGCCACGTTTTTGGCGTAGAGCCGCGATGCGTCCGAGGCCATCGCGGACGGCGCGTCCTTCAGCCCCACCAGCGTGACGTAGCCCTGCCCGTCCGCGGTGGGCACCAGGATGTCCTCGCCGGGAACGGATCCCTCCACATTGCCGCCGGTCTCGGCGGCGAGGTCGACGACGACGGAACCGGGCCGCATGGCCTGCACCATCTGGCGGCTCACCAGGAGCGGTGCGCGCCTGCCGGGGACTGCCGCCGTCGTAATCAGGACGTCCGCCTGGGCGACGTGCGGTGCGAGGAGTTCACGCTGGAGGGCGCCGCGGTCGGCGCTGAGTTCACGGGCGTAGCCGCCGGAGGCTTCGGCAGTTTCGAGGTCGAGCCTGATGAAGGTGCCGCCCATGGAAGCGACCTCGTCCGCGGAGGCAGGCCGGATGTCGTTGGCGGAGACGCGTGCCCCCAGCCGTTTCGCGGTGCCGATGGCCTGCAGCCCGGCCACACCGGCGCCGAGCACCAGCACCCGGGCGGGCGGTACCGTTCCGGCGGCCGTCATGTAGAGGGGGAAAAAACGGGGCAGGCGGATGGCGGCTTCGAGGACGCAGCGGTAGCCAGCCACGAGGGCCTGGGAGCTAAGCGCGTCCATGGACTGGGCGCGGGAGATGCGAGGCACCAGTTCCAGGGCGAAGGAGGTGACTCCGGCGTCAGCGAGCGCCTGGACGGTGGCCAGTTGGGACGATGGCGAGGCCATCCCCACGGTGACGGCGCCGGATTTCAGCGATTTGGCTGTCGCCGGATCCAGCGGGCGGACGTGGACGAGGATGTCCAGGCCGCGGGTGTCCAGGGCCGGGACAATACGGGCCCCGGCGTGTATGTATTCATGGTCGCTGTGGCCTGCTGCGCCGCCGGCCCCTGCCTCCATCAGCACGTCCAGGCCCAGCCCGACCAGCTGCGTGACCGTTTCCGGGGTGGCGGCCACGCGCCGTTCACCCTCCTGGCGTTCCCGCGGTATGCCCAGTTGCACCGCCACTCCCCTCGCAAACGAGTGCGGCAGCGCCTCAGGGTTCAGGTCCATCCGTTTGACCGGCGGGAACTTCGCGGAGCGGCACTGCTGCACGTAGTTGGCTAGAGTCTATGGCCCCCTGCGCGAACTGGCAGCTAATTCCCCCAGATTCGTGTTTTGGGGGTATTACCTGCCTGTCCGCGCGTTACCCCCGGGCGGTCAGGTCCGCCGAGATGAGCTTCGCCGTAGCCACGATTTCCTGCGCCACCGAGGCGAAGTACGCCTCAGGGTCCGGCCGGGCGCCGACGGACTGGGCCTGCAGGGAAACGTTCACCGCGGCCACCACCTTGGGTCCGTCATGGACCGGTGCCGCCACGGACATGAGCCCCAGTTCCAGCTCCTGGTCCAGCAGGCACCAGCCCTGTGCGCGGACGGTTTCCAGGACTGCGAGCAGATCCTGGGGTGTGCCCAGCGCGCGGGGTGTCAGCGGTTTGATCTCTGCGGCGGCCAGGTAGGCCCTCAGTTCGGCTGGCGGCAGGGCGGCCAGCAGCACCCTTCCCATCGAGGTGGCATACGCCGGAAAGCGGGTGCCCACGGTGATGCCCACGTTCATGATCCGGCGCGTGGTCACGCGGGCGATGTAGGCGATGTCCGCGCCGTCCAGAACCGCGGCCGAGGTGGACTCACCCAGCTTCAGCGACAGTTCCTCCAGGTGCGGCTGGGCCAGTTGCGGCAGCGAGAGCCCGGACAGGTAGGCGTAGCCGAGTTGGAGCACCTTGGCCGTCAGCGCGAACGTCTTGCCGTCGGTGCGGACGTAACCCAGTTCCACCAGCGTGTGCAGGAAGCGCCGCGCGGTGGCCCGGGTCAGGTCCGTGCGGGCGGCGACTTCGGTGAGGGTCATCAGGGGGTGGTCGGTATCGAAGGCACGTATTACGGCCAGCCCGCGCGCCAGAGACTGCACGTACTGGTCGCCCGCCTGCGGAGCGGCCTGCGTGTCTGCTGGTGCGTTGGTCATGGTTACCAATCCTATTCGGCGCGAACTGGCGGCTAATCCCCTCAAATCACGGTTTTGAGGGGATTACGTGCCAGTTCGCGCCGGGGGTGGGGTGTTAAAGCGCGACGGCGGGGGCTGCTGTCAGCGGGACCGGCACCAGTTCCTGGAGCTCCTCCAGCGTGCAGCCAAACGTCTCGCGGACCTGGACGCCGCCGGGCCCGGTGAGGAACACTGCCTTGTCCGTGTACACGCGCGTCACGCAGCCGACGCCGGTAAGGGGGTAGGTGCAGGCCTCAACGATCTTGGAGGCGCCCTCGCGGGTGAGCAGTGTCATCATCACAAACACGTCCTTGGCGCCGGTGGCGAGGTCCATCGCCCCGCCCACGGCCGGAATCGCGTCCGGCGCACCGGTGTGCCAGTTGGCGAGGTCACCGGTGGCCGAGACCTGGAACGCGCCCAGCACACAGATGTCCAGGTGCCCGCCGCGCATGATCGCGAACGAGTCAGCGTGATGGAAGTAGGACGCCCCCGGGAGTTCGGTGACCGGGATCTTGCCGGCGTTGATGAGGTCGCCGTCGATCTCCTCGCCCTTGGCTTCCGGACCCATGCCCAGCATGCCGTTCTCGGTGTGCAGGGTGATGTCCTGGTCCTCGGTGAGGTAGTTGGAAACCAGGGTGGGCTGGCCGATGCCGAGGTTCACGAACGAGCCGGGCTTGATGTCCTTGGCCACAAGCCGGGCGAGGTCGTCACGGCCCAGCGGCGTCTCGGACGTCTGAATGCTGGTTGCGATGCTCATCTCAGGCCACCTTCACAATGGTGTTGACGTAGATTCCGGGGGTGACGACAGTCTCCGGATCCAGTGCCCCGGTGGGGACGATTTCGGAGACCTGGACAATGGACTGCTTGGCAGCGGCGGCCATGATCGGGCCGAAGTTCCGGGCGGTCTTGCGGTACACCAGGTTGCCCTTGCCGTCGGCCTTGAGCGCCTTGATCAGCGCGACGTCGGCGTGGATGGGCGTCTCGAAGACCTGGCCGCGGCCGTCGATGATCCGGGTTTCCTTGCCCTCGGCCAGCATCGTGCCGTAGCCGGTGGGGGTGAAGAACCCGCCGATGCCTGCTCCGGCGGCACGGATGCGCTCGGCAAGGTTGCCCTGCGGCACCAACTCCAGTTCGATCTCCCCGGCCTTGTACTTGGCGTCGAAGTGCCAGGAGTCTGACTGCCGCGGGAAGGAGCAGATCATCTTCTTCACCCGGCCTTCCTTGATCAGCAGCGCGAGGCCCTGGTCGCCCTGGCCGGCGTTGTTGTTCACCACGGTCAGCTCGCGGGCTCCGCAGTCCATCAGCGCGTCGATCAGTTCGAACGGCTGCCCGGCGTTGCCGAACCCGCCGATCATCACGGTGGAACCATCCCTGATCCCGGCGACGGCCTCGGCCACGGTGTCTACAAAATTCAGCATCTCTCTCAGCCCTTCACTGGTTTTGCCGGCGGGGCGGCGGTGACGTTTTCGAGCACCACGGCCAGGCCCTGGCCCACGCCGATGCAGATCGCCGCGACGCCCCAGCGCTGACCGGAGGCCTGCAGGGACCGGGCGAGGGTGCCCAGGATCCGGGTGCCGGACGCGCCGAGGGGGTGGCCCATGGCGATCGCGCCGCCGTGCCGGTTCACGATGGACGGGTCGATGCCCCAGGCGCTGATGCAGGCCAGGGACTGGGCGGCGAACGCTTCGTTAAGTTCGACGGCGCCGACCTGGTCCCAGCTGATGCCCGCCTTCGCGAGGGCCTTGTTCGCCGCCTCCACGGGGGCGTAGCCGAAGTACTGCGGGTCGTTGCCGTGCGCGCCCCGCCCCGCGATGCGGGCCAGGGGTTCGAGCCCGAGCAGCCCGGCGGCACTTTCGCTGCCGATCCAGGCCGCAGAGGCGCCGTCGGACAGCGGGGACGCGTTCCCGGCGGTGACGGTGCCGTTCTCGGCGCGGAACACGGTCTTGAGCCCCGCGAGCTTCTCCGCCGACGAACCTGCGCGGATGCCCTCATCCCGGACCAGGTCCGTTCCCGGAACCGGGGCCACCAGGTTGTCATAGAAGCCCTCGTCCCAGGCCGCATCGGAAAGGTTGTGCGAATTGGCGGCGAACTGGTCCTGGGCCTCTCGGGTCACACCGTACTTCTCGCGGAGCCGCTCGGTGGCCTCGCCCAGGGAGATGGTCCACTCCTTGGGCATGGCCTTGTTCACCAGGCGCCAGCCCAGCGTGGTGGAGGCCAGGGTCATGTCACCGGCCGGGTAGGGCTTCTCGGTCTTGGGCAGCACCCAGGGAGCGCGGGACATGGATTCGGCGCCGCCCACCAGCATGAGCTCGGCGTCGCCGGCGTTGATCTGGCGTGAGGCGATGATCGCCGCGTCCAGCGATGAGCCGCACAAACGGTTCACCGTGGTCCCCGGGATGGAGACCGGCAGGCCGGCCAGCAGGGTGCCCATCCGGGCGATGTTGCGGTTTTCCTCGCCGGCGCCGTTGGCGTTGCCGAAGACGACCTCGTCGATCCGCTCCGGGTCGAGGCCCGGGGCCCGCTTCACGGATTCAGTGATCACGTGCGCGGCAAGGTCATCCGGGCGGACCGCGGCGAGGCCGGAGCCGAACTTACCGAAAGGCGTGCGAACGGCGTCGTACACAAAAGCCTGGTTCATGAGTTGGTGTCCATTTCCTTAAAAACTTGCTGTGCTGTCTTGAATGCTGTGTTGGCGGAGGGAACACCGCAGTAGATGGCGGTCTGCAGCAGGATTTCCTTGATTTCATCCCGGCTCAGGCCGTTGGTGATGGCCGCGCGGATGTGCATGGCCAGCTCTTCCCAGTGCCCGTGCGCCACCATCGCGGTGATGGTCACGGCAGAGCGCATCTGCCGTGGAAGGCCCGGGCGGGTCCAGATGCCACCCCACGCGATCCGCGTGATCATGTCCTGGAAGTCTTCGGTGAATTCGTCTTTGTTGGCGTTGGCCCGGTCCACGTGCGCGGCGCCCAGCACCTCGCGGCGGACCACCATGCCGCCGTCGTAGATCTCCTGGCTGGTGGCATCCGGCTGGACGACGCCGTTCCGTGCGTCTGGAAGATCAATGCTGCTCATTTGGCTGCCTCCTGGGATTCGGTCCATGAGATGAGGTTCCGGAGCAGGTCGGCCACGTGGCCGGGAGCCTCGAACGGGGCAAGGTGGGCCACGCCGCCCAGCGTGACGGCGTTGGCGGTGCCCCCGCCGGCGGTGATGCCCGCCGCCACTTCTTCAGCGAACGACGGCGGCGCAACAGTGTCCTCGGCGCCGGCCAGTGCCTGCGTGGGGACGCTGATGCTGCCGAGGTCCGCGCGGACGTCAAAGGATGCCAGTGCTTCGCAGCAGAAGGCGTAGCTGAAGCGGTCGGCGTCGCGCAGGGAGTGCAGGAGGCGGCTGCTCCGGGCGGGTTCGCGGTCCATAAAGCCCGGCGCGAACCAGCGCTGCGCGGAGCCCTGGATCATCACCGGGGTGCCCTGGGTGCGGACGGTTTCTGCGCGTTCCAGCCATCCTTCCGGGGTGCCCAGCTTGGCGCCGCTGCACTGGACCGAGAGGCTCTTGAGGCGTTCGCCGTGCTTGATTCCAAGCTGCAGGCCGGTGGCGCCGCCGAGCGAGACCCCGGCGTAGTGGAAGCCGGCGCCGGGCGCGATGGTGTCCACGAGGTCCACCACGGCATCCGCGAGGTCGGCCACGTCAAAGCCTTCGGTGGCCGCCGGCGAGACGCCGTGGCCGGGCAGGTCCCAGGCCACCACGTCGTAGTCGGTGCCGAGCAGTGTTGCCGCCTCGGTCCACAGGAGGGTGGATGTGCCCAGGGACGGTCCGGCTACGAGCAGTGGCCTGTCGCCCAGCGGGCGCTGGGGCGAAAGCAGCACTGCCTTCAGGGTCGGTTTAGCCACGGTTGGCTCCGTTCGGATCGTTGGATGCTGACGTGTTGGATGCCCCGGAAAGGGCAAAGTCCGGAAACGCGGCGAGGATGCGCCGGGAGATCGCGGCGGCCTGGCCCAGGTAACTGGCCGGATCCAGGAGCTCTTCCAGCCGAAGATCGGTGAGCTGGCCGGCGGGCACTGCTTCGCGGAGCAGCCGCCGGTAGGTGCCCGCCTGTTCGGCGGCCGGCACCTCGAGGGTCCGGTCCACCACGGCCTGAAGTTGCTGCTTGCCGGTGGCACCGTCCTTGTCGTCCAAAAGCGGGGCGACGGCGGCGCCCACCCCTTCGGCCAGCAGCAGCGGTCCGGCGAGGTCCAGGTTGCGGCGCATGGCCACCGGAAAAACCTGCAGGCCTTCCGCCAGTTCCTTGACGTGGCCGGCCGCGGCCAGGGCCAGGCGGAGCAGCCCCCGCAGGGCAGGCCATTCCGTGTGCCAGGCGCCGTCGGGGCGTTCGTCGTTGAAGTTGGCGGCGGCCAGGTGCAGCTGGGCCGCGAGCTGCGGCGCCTGCAGGGCGGCGCTGCGGACCAGGACGGAGAGTACGGGGTTCTGCTTCTGCGGCATGGCCGAGGACACGCCACGGCCCGCGGCGCGCGGCTCGGCGAGCTCGGCCACCTCGGGACGGCTGAGGAACAGAACGTCGGCGGCGATCTTGCCGTACGCGTCCAGCACCGCGGCCAGGGCATTGCCGAGCGACGTGATGGCCAGGCGGTTGGTGTGCCACGGCGCGGGCGCCGCGGCCAGGCCCAGCTGGGCGGCCAGCGAATCCGCCAGGCCAAAGGGGGTGGACGCCGTCCCAGACGTAAGTACCGTGCCGGCGGCGAGGGTGCCGGCGGCGCCGCCGAACTGTACCGGCAACTGCACCTTCTCCAGCTGGCGGCCGGCGGCGGCCACGCCATGGAACCACTGCGCGGCGCGGAGCCCGAAGGTGAACGGCAGCGAGTGCTGGGTCAGGCTCCTGCCCACGCACAGCGTGTCCGCATGCTGTTCCGCGAGGGCGGCGAGCGCCGCCGTCGTGCTTTTCAGGTCGGCCAGCAGCGACTCAATGGTGTTGCGCGCCAGCAGCATCAGGGCCGTATCCAATACGTCCTGGCTGGTCAGTGAGGTGTGGACCGCTTTCACGGCGCCCACGTTGGAGGTGTCCCGCGCCTGGACCTGCTTCCGCAGGTCGGCCAGGAGCGGGATCACGGGGTTGCCACCACCCTGGGCACGGAGCGCGATGTCCGCCACGTCGTAGCGGCCCGCCTCAGCGGCGGAGGCCACGACGGCGGCGGATCCGGACGGCGCCAGGCCGGCCTTTTCCAGCACGGCGGCCCAGCCGGACTCGACGGCGAGGATCGCCGCCAGCACCGCGCGGTCCCCCGTCAGCGCGCCCACCAGGGGCGACGCCGACACGGGGCTCAGCAGGCCGGCGTCGCCGTCGGCCGCGCTTCCGAAATTGCCCGGGGCGGCGTTGTTCACTGGAAGTCCAGGAAGACTGTTTCGCCCTCACCCTGCAGCCGGATGTCCCAGGTCAGTCCGCCGTCGGGATCGCGGCGGGCGATCAGGGTCTTCCGGCGTTCCGGGTCCAGGGAGCTGAGCAGCGGGTCCGTGGCGAGGGCTTCCCCGCTCTCGGGCAGGTAGATGCGGGTGAACAGGCGGTTCGTCAGGCCACGGGCAAAGATGGCCACCGAAATGAACGGCGCCGCCCCCGGCTCGGTGGGGCCAGGGTTGACAGTAGTGAAGGTGAACACGCCGGAGTAGCCCACGGAGCCGCGGCCCCAGCCGGTGAAGGTGTAGCCGTCGCGGACCAGTGAACCGGTCTTTTGCACGATCCTGCCGTCGGCGTCGGGCTGCCAGATTTCCAGGATGGCGTCCGGGACGGTCTCCCCAGCGCCGTCGTACACGGTGCCCTGGAGGCGGATGGAGCCCGGCGAGCCGGGGGCGAGGAGTTCGTTGTCCTTCTCGAACGGCAGCGCGTAGCCGTAGAAGGGGCCGACGGTCTGGCCGGGGGTGGGAACAAGCTTGGTGGTCTGGTTGCTCATGTGCCTATTCCTCATCACCCTCTGCGCCAAGCGCCTCATTTTCGGTCCAGGTCCGCTTCGGCCCGGTCAGGACGATGTCCCAGTTGTAGCCCAGGGCCCACTCGGGTTCAGTAAGGTCGTGGTCGTACTTGGCCACCAGACGATCCCGGGCGTCCGGATCCACGATGGTCTGGTAGATGGGGTCCAGCGGGAAGAGCTGGTCGCCCGGGAAGTACATCTGGGTGATGATGCGCTGGGTGAACTCGGTCCCGAACATCGAGAAGTGGATGTGGGCAGGGCGCCAGGCGTTGAGGTGGTTCTTCCACGGGTAGGCGCCGGGCTTGATCGTGGTGAACCGGTAGGAGCCGTCCGGGCCGGTGATGCAGCGGCCGATGCCGGTGAAGTTGGGGTCCAGCGGGGCCGGGTGCTGGTCGCGCTTGTGCATGTAGCGGCCGGCGGCGTTGGCCTGCCAGATTTCCACGAGCTGGCCGGCAACGGGGCGGCCGTCGCCGTCGAGGACCTTGCCTGCGACGATGATGCGCTCACCCTGGGGTTCGCCGTTGTGCTGGATGGTCAGGTCCGACTCCAGGGCGTGCACGTCCTGGTGTCCGAAGGCCGGCGAGTACAGCTCGATGGTCTCCGGGTCTGCGTGCTGCAGGCTCTTGGTGGGGTGCCGCAGGATGCTGCTGCGGTAGGGCGGGTAGTCCAAACGGGGCTGGGTCTCGGCGGGTGTGCCGTCCTTGAGCGCCCGGGCATACGCCTCGCCCATGGCGTTAATCTCTGCACTGAGATCGGCCTGGGTCTCGATGGCACGGTCCAGGGGCAGGTGCCCGGCATGGGGTTCGGCGGCCGGTACGAGCTCGTCGGTGTCAAGCTGTTCGGTAGTGATGTGCTGCGGCACGGCTGGCTCCTTTCGTGGTTGCGTTGCTGTTGTTAAGGTGCTGGGATTCGGGTCAGGTGCGGTGCAGGAGGTCGTACTGGACTGCGTGCCGGACGGGCGCGTTGGGGGCGCCGTAGCCGTCATAGTTTCCGCGGCGTTCCACCATTTCGAAGAACACGCTGCCCACCGTGGCGGTGTAGAAATGCAGGAACTCGCCGTCGGCGTCGCGGTCATACAGGAGGTTCAGTCCCTGCAACGTGGCCAGGAACTCCGGCGCCAGGCCGAACCGTGCGTCCAGGTCCTCGTAGTAATTCGCCGGGATCTCCAGGAACTCCAGTCCGCGGGCCTTGCAGTCCCGCGCTGTGGCCACCAGGTCGTCCACGGCGAAGGCGATGTGTTCCTGGTAGGTCCTGCGCTGGCCGGTGCCACCGCCGGCGGACCCCGCAGCGCCGGAACCACCCGACGCTCCGTCCTGCTGGATGAGCGGGGCGAGGTTCAGCACGAGACGCACGGCGCGGTTTTCGGTGAGCATCACCTGGGAGCGGACCAGGCCGGTGGGGCTGGGAACCTCCGCGAACGGCTGCGGTTCCAGGGCCAGGGCGCTGGTGTAGAAGAGGACCGCCTCGTCAAAGTGCTGCCAGGGCTGGGCCAGGTTCACGTGGTCGATCACGGCGGAGGCGCCCGCAGCGGGCACTTCCAGGCCCTCGCCGAATTCGCTGGTCCAGGCCGCGGTCCCGTCAGGGCTGCCCTGGCACAGGAAGATCTCCGTGGAGTCCGGGGCGGCGAAGCCCTGGAACACTTCCTCGTTCGCCTGGCTCTTGCGGTGCACCGCCGGGGCCTTGAGCTGCTGGGCGCGGGCGGAGGCAATGACGGGTGAATCGACGTCGAAGCCAAGGGCAGCGATCGCAGGCGTTGTGTCCCCGGCGTCGGGGCCGGCCTCGTTGATGATCACCCGGGCGTGGCCCATGGTCCACAGCTGGACGTCCTTGGTGCGGTGGTGCCCGTTGAACTCGAAGCCCAACTGGCCCAGGACTGTCTCCAGCCCGGCGGTGTCGGCCGCCTTGACCTCGGCGAAGTTGAACCCTGCCGGCTCGGCCACCTGCGGCAGGGTGGCCAGCTCCATCGGATAACGACGGCGGCCCGCGGCCTGGGTGACCGCCGCCGCGGCGCCCGGCGCGGCCCCGGACAGCACCGGGGCGTTGGCCTCCAGCCACTTGGCGCTCTGTTCCTCCAGCCAGATCAGCGAGCGCATGCCGTCCACGGCCGTGCGCTCCACGTCTGACTGGCGGAAGACGTCATTGAAGATCTCGAGTGACACGGGGCCGGCATAGCCGGCGCGGACCACGTGGCCCATGAACTTGGCGAGCTCGAACTGGCCTTCACCCGGGAAGACCCGGTAGTGCCGGCTCCAGGACAGCACATCCATGGACAGTTTGGGGGCGTCCGCCACCTGGACGAAGAAGATCTTCTCCGGGCTGAACGCTTCGATGGGCGCAGTGTCCCAGTCGCGGGACAGGATGTGGAAGGAGTCCAGGCAGGTGCCCAGGTTGGGGTGGTCCACGGCTTCCACCAGCCGGTGCGCGTGCTCGTAGTCGCTGACGTACTTGCCCCAGGCCAGGGCCTCGTAGGCCACCTTGACGCCGTGGTCGCCGGCCAGTTCGGCCAGGCGGCCCAGCTGTTCGGTCCGGAGGTCGTCGCTGTCGATGCTGGCGGTGGCCACGTTGGAACAGACCAGGATGGTGTCCATGCCCAGCCGGGCCATCAGCCTGAACTTGGCTTCGGCGCGGCGGAGGTTGGCGGCCAGGAGGTCCTCGGACACGCTGTCGAAGTCGCGGAAGGGCTGGTACAGGTCAAGGGTCAGGCCCAGGTCTGCCGCCATCTTGCGGACGTCCTCGGGCGTCAGCGGCGAGGTCACCAGGTCCTGCTCGAAGATCTCGATGCCGTCGAAGCCCGCGATGGCGCAGGCCTGCATCTTCTCCTTCAGGGTGCCGGAAAGGCAGACGGTGGCGACTCCGGTGCGCATCAGGCGGCCACCTCTTCCGCCGCCACAAGTTCCAGGAAGTGCGAACGCATCCTGTCGGCGTCGGCTGTCAGCCCGGTGAAGATCCGGAAGGCATCCGCCGCCTGTCCCACGGCCATCCGGCCGCCGTCCAGGACGTCGCAGCCTTTGGCGCGTGCGCCGCGGACCAGTTCGGTGTCGATGGGGCGGTAGACGATGTCCGCCACCCAGTGCCGGGATTCCAGCAGGTCCAGGTCCAACGGGACGCCGGGGTGGGCGGCCATTCCCACGGGGGTGCAGTGGACCAGCCCGTCGGCGAGGGGCAGCAGCTGTGGCAGCTCCGCCGTCGCCCGTGCCGTGACGGTGCTGTGCGGGAAGAAGCCGGCCAGTTCCGCGGCCTTTGCGGCGCAGCGGGCGGGATCCACGTCCACCAGGTCCAGGGCCTTAACGCCGGCGGTGAGCAGGGCATAGGCGACGGCGGATCCGGCGCCGCCGGCACCCAGCTGGACTACCCGGTCCAGCTTCGCGCCCGGAAGACCGGAGGCGAGGGCGGCGGCAAAGCCGGAGAAATCGGTGTTGTGGCCGATAAACCGGCCGTCCTCGATCACCACGGTGTTGACGGCGCCAAGCCTGAGGGCGTCCGGGGAGATTTCATCCAGGTGCTGCAGCACGAGCTGCTTGCAGGGGTGCGTGATGTTCAGGCCGTTGAAGCCAAGGCTGCGGGCGCTCTGCAGCAGGTGGCCGACGGATTCGCCCGGGAGGCCGAGCTCCAGCAGGTCGATGGGGCGGTACAGATAGCGCAGGCCCTGCACGTCGCCTTCGCGTTCGTGCATGTGGGGGGTGAGTGACGGCATGACGCCATCCCCGACCAGTCCCACCAGGTAGGACTCAGTTCGATTACTCATCCGTGCAGCTCCTTTGGTAACGGCACCGGGCGGTCGGCGCAGGCCAAGGCGAGCGCGGCGGGTCCGGTGTTAGGGATTACAGTACAGCACATGTTCACATCTCGCACTCTTGTTCGAGATACGAACACTTGCTTCTAGGTCAGCGCTGCGGGAGGCGGGCAGCCAGCTCGGCCGCCGCCTCCTGCAGCACGGGAACGTGGGAAACCAGGGCTTCCAGGCTCAGGCGGAAGACCGGGACTGCCGTGGCGAGGGAGGCGAACGCGTGGCCCTGGGAGTTGAAAAGCGGGACGGCCACGGCACGCATCCCGGTCTCGTTCTCCTCATCCATGACCGCGAACCCCTGGCGCCGGACCTTATCGATTTCGGCGCGGAAGGCATCCCGGTCGGTGATGGAGTGCTCGGTGAGGGGATTCAGCTCCAACTCGGCCAGGAGGCGTTCCCGCTCAGAGTCCTCGGCGAACGCCACCAGCGCCTTGCCCACCGCAGTGGTGTGCAGCGAGCCGAGATGGCCCGGATCGCTGGTCACGCGGAACATCTGCGGGCCGTCCACCTTGTTGACCGTCAGGTGGTGGTGGCCGTCCCTGACGCTGAGGATGGTGGCCTCGCCCGTCTGCTCCGTCACGCGGCGAAGGACCGGCATTGCCGTGCCGGCGAAGCCGTGGTGGTTGGACACGCGCTGGCCCAGCTGAAAGATGCGCAGGCCCAGGTGGTAGCGGCGGCCATCCGGTTCGTAATCCACAAATCCGTCCCGCGTGAGCGAGCCCAGCAGACGGTAGGTGGTGCTGAAGGGCAGGTCTGCACGGCGGGAGATTTCCGCGGCACTGGCGCCGCGGGGCTCGTCCCCCAGGAGGACCAGGAGGCCCAGGGCCTTGCCCACCATGTCCGTCCGGTCACCTTTGGCCGCCTTTGGCTCGGGGGAAACGTCATCGACCTCTGTGGCTTGGTTCACACTCATATGTCGATGTTGCCACATCGTGGCAACTATTTCTAGATGGTGATTATTTTCTTGACAAGTGACTGTCCTCACAGCCATCATTGCTATATCGCACAAGTAGCTCCCACCATGTGGCTACTGCCCGGGTTCCCCCCGCACCTCCAGCCGTGCCGTGCCGTGCCTTACCCCAGGCAAGCGCCGGCTGCGAGCCCCTGATCCATCCGCGACAAAGTCGTCACATCAAAGGAATTCCATGAGCCAGAAACTTCCGTCCGCCGAGCCAGGCATCGCCGCCCCGGCCGGGACGCCGAAGAAGGCAGCCCTCGCAAGCTTCCTGGGCAGCGCCGTCGAATACTACGACTTCTTCATCTTCGGTTCCGCCGCCGCCCTGATCTTCCCCACGGTCTTCTTCCCGAATGCTGACGCGAACGCGGCCATCATGTCCTTCGCCACCTTCGGCTTTGCCTACGTGGCGCGGCCAGTGGGCGCAGTCATCCTCGGTCACTTCGGTGACCGGGTGGGCCGGCGGAAGGTCCTGATGTTCACCCTTCTGCTGATGGGTGCCTCCACCTTCCTGATCGGCTGCCTGCCGGACTTCAACACCGTTGGCTGGTGGGCTCCTGCCCTGCTGGTGCTGGCCCGGCTCTGTCAGGGCCTATCGGCCGCGGGCGAACAGGCCGGCGCCTCCTCCATGACCCTGGAGCACGCTCCAGACAACCGCCGCTCCTTCTTCACGTCCTGGACCCTCACCGGAACCCAGGGTGGCCAGATCCTCGCCGCCCTCGCCTTCATCCCCGTCCTGGCCCTCCCGGACGACATCAAGTACGGCATCGGCTGGCGCGTCCCGTTCTGGCTCAGCGCCGTCGTCGTGATGGTTGCGTTCTTCATCCGCCGCACGCTGCACGAGCCCCCGGCCTTCGAGGAAGCCCAGAAGAACGCCGAGATCTCCAAGCTCCCCGTGGCCGATCTGCTCAAGAGCCACTGGCGCGACGTCCTCCGCGTGGTCTGCTGCGCGTTCATCGCCGCCGTCTCCACTGTGTTCGGCACCCTGGCCATCAGCTACGCCAAGACCGTTGCCGGCGTTGACGGCACCACCACCCTGTGGCTGGTAGTGGGCGCCAACCTCGTAGCCCTGGGCACCCAGCCTCTCTTCGGCAAGCTTGCCGACAGGATCGGCCGCAAGCCCGTCTTCATCTACGGCGCACTCTCCAGCGCCATCCTCACCCCGGTGTTCCTGCTCAGCCTGGAATCCGGCAGCGTCCCGCTGATGTTCCTCGCAGCCATCGGATTCTTCTCCTGCGGCTACGCTGCCTCCAACGCCGTCTGGCCGTCCTTCTACGCCGAGATGTTCAGCACCAAGGTCCGGTTCTCCGGCCTGGCCATCGGCACGCAGCTGGGCTTCCTGATGGCAGGCTTCGCCCCGGCGATCGTGGCAGCCATGGGCGGCATCAAGCCCGGCGGCTGGGTCCAGATCAGCGTCTTCACCGCCATCATCTGCTCCATCGCGGCCATCTCCGCGCTTACGGCGAAGGAAACCTTCAAGGTCCCCACTAAGCAGCTCGGCCTGAAGTAACGCATCAGCCCGGCTTTGAGACCGGAAAGCCCGCCATTCCCCCAGATGGCGGGCTTTCCCCGTTGAAAAGTGGGCCATTCCGGCAGCAAGAGCACGACGGCGGACGGCTGGGTTGCTAGGGCCGCCCGGTTTCCAGCACGGAAGCCAGGTCGAAGTTCACTGGCTCCTCCAGCTGCGCGTAGGTGCATGATTCCGGGTCCCGGTCCGGCCGCCAGCGGTTGAACTGGGCGGTGTGGCGGAAGCGGTCGCCCTCCATGTGGTCGTACCTGACCTCCACCACAAGCTCCGGCCGCAGCGGCACGAAGGACAGGTCCTTTCCGGCGCTCCAGCGGCTGCCTTCGGCGTTCCGCGGTGTCCGGTCGCCTTCCTCCTGCTTGGCCCACGCCCACGGGTGCCCGTCGAAGTCGGTGACCAGCTGCTGCAGTTCGGCAAACAGTTCCTGGCGGCGCTTCATCGGGAAGGCCCCGATCACGCCCACGCTGGCCAGGCCGCCGTCGTCCTTGTACAGGCCGAGCAGGAGCGAGCCGATCACGTCCGTGCCGCTCTTGTGCACGCGGTAGCCGGCCACCACGCAGTCGGCAGTGCGTTCATGCTTCACCTTGAACATCACGCGTTTGTCCGGCTGGTAGGAGCCGTCCAGCGGTTTGGCCACGATCCCGTCCAGGCCGGCTCCCTCAAATTGCCGGAACCACTGCTCGGCGGTGTCCTTGTCCTGGGTGGCGGCCGTGAGGTGGACCGGCGCCTGGCTGCCGGCCAGCGCCTGCTCCAGCGCGGCCCGCCGCTCGGAGAAGGGCCGGCCGGTGTAGTCCTCGTCCCCGAGGGCCAGCAGGTCAAAGGCCACAAACTTCGCCGGCGTCTGCTCTGCCAGCAGCTTCACCCGGCTGGCGGCGGGATGGATGCGCTGCTGGAGGGCGTCGAAGTCCAGCCGGTCCCCGGACCTGCCTACCAGGACAATCTCGCCGTCCAGCACGCAGCGCGGCGGCAGGTTCGCCTTCAGCGCTTCCACGACTTCCGGGAAGTACCGCGTCATGGGTTTCTCGTTGCGGCTGCCGATCTCCACCTCGTCGCCGTCGCGGAAGATGATGGACCGGAAGCCGTCCCACTTGGGCTCATAGCTCAGTGCGCCGTCCGGCATTCCACTGACAGCCTTGGCGAGCATCGGCGAAACGGGCGGCATCACGGGAAGTTTCATAGGCCCCATTCTTGCCCGGCGGCCGCGCCGGCGGTAGGGCCTGGATCGGCAAAGCCCGGCTGAAAGGCCTCGACACCGCACACCACAGGCCTGTAGACCTTAACGATGGTCACCGTCGGCTTTCACGCCTCGCATGAACAGATCAGTCCCCGCCAACTCCTCACAGACGTACAGCACGCCGAGCAGGCGGGTTTTGACGCCGCCATGTGCTCGGACCACATTGAGCCGTGGTCCGCCCGGCAGGGCCATTCCGGCTTCGCCTGGTCCTGGCTGGGGGCCGCGCTGGCCACAACCGGCCTCCGCTTCGGTGTGGTGACAGCCCCGGGCCAGCGCTACCATCCGGCCATCACCGCCCACGCCTCGGCCACCCTGGCCGGCATGTTCCCGGGCCGGTTCTGGCTGGCCCCGGGCAGCGGCGAAAACATGAACGAGCACGTCACGGGCGAGGCCTGGCCGCCCAAGGAAACACGCCAGCGGCGCCTTGAGGAGTGCGTGGACATCATCCGCCGCCTGCACCGCGGCGAGGAGGTTACCCACCACGGACTGGTGACGGTGGAGCAGGCCCGGATCTGGGATGTGCCGGAGCCTCCGCCGCCGCTGATCGCGCCGGCCATCAGTGTGGACACCGCCCGCCGTTCCGCCGCCTGGGCAGACGGCCTGGTGACGGTGAACCAGCCGCCGGACAAGCTGAAGCACATGCTGGCCGCCTACCGGGACAACGGCGGCCAGGGCCACGCCATCCTGCAGGTGCACCTGTCCTGGGCGCCGCGCGAGGAGGATGCCGTGGCCACGGCTCTGGACCAGTGGCGGACCAATACCTTCGCCCCGCCCGTGCCGTGGGACCTGCCCACCGCGGCCCATTTCGACGGCGTCAGCGGCCATGTTGGCGAGGACCAAGTCCGGAAATCGGTGAACATCTCCGCCAGCCTTGATCAGCACGCCGAGTGGCTGGCAGGGTACGCGGCCCTGGGCTTCGACGAGCTGTACCTGCACTTTGTGGGCCAGGACCAGGCCCTGTTCATCGAGGCGTTCGGCGCTGACGTGCTGCCCCGGCTGCGTCCTGCTAATGTTCCGGATGCTCGCGTGAAGGAGGCCACGCCGTGAGGATCGCGGAGACCTCGGACCTGTGGTGGAAGAACGCCGTCATCTACTGCCTGGACGTGGAAACGTTCTTCGATGACGACGGCGACGGTACCGGCGATTTCGCCGGCCTCACCCAACGCGTTGACTACCTCGCGGCGCTGGGGGTCACGTGCATCTGGCTGATGCCGTTCTACCCGTCGCCGGACCGCGATGACGGCTACGACGTCACGGATTTCTTCACCGTGGATCCGCGGCTGGGCACCATGGGCGACCTGGTTGAGTTTGTCCGCAGCGCCAAGGACCGGGGGATGCGGGTGATCGCGGACTTCGTGGTCAACCACACCTCCAACCAGCATCCGTGGTTCGTGGAGGCCCGGAAATCGAAGGACAACCCGTACCGGGACTACTACGTGTGGCGGGCGGATACTCCCCCGGACACGTCCTCGGAGGTGGTGTTCCCCGGCGAGCAGACGTCCCTGTGGACGAAGGATGACGCCACCGGCGAGTGGTATCTGCACATGTTCGCCGAGCACCAGCCGGACCTTAACGTGACGCATCCCAACGTCCGGAACGAAATCGCCAAGGCCATGGGGCTCTGGCTCGAGTTGGGCCTGGACGGCTTCCGGCTGGACGCCGTGCCGTTCTTCCTCGAAACCCGGGGCCAGCCCAAGGACGAAGCCGCCAACTTGGATCCGCATGAGTACCTGAGCGCGCTGCGCAGCTTCCTGGGCCGCCGCAACGGCAGTGCCGTGATGCTCGGTGAGGTCAACCTGCCCTACAAGGAACAGCTGGAATACTTCGGCGGCGTCGAGGGCAACGAGCTGAACATGCAGTTCGACTTCATGACCATGCAGCACCTCTACCTGTCCCTGGCCCGCCAGGACGCCCGGCCGCTGGCCGAGAACCTGAAGAGCCGGCCTCCGCTGCACCCCGACAACCAATGGGCCATGTTCGTCCGCAACCACGATGAACTCACGCTGGACAAGCTCAGCGACGCAGAACGGCAGGAGGTTTTCGCCGCCTTCGGCCCCGAGAAGAACATGCAGATCTACGGGCGCGGCCTCCGCCGCAGGCTGCCGCCCATGCTCGGCGGTGACGCCGAAAGGATCCGGATGGTGTATTCGCTGATGTTCTCGCTCCCCGGTACCCCGGTCCTGTTCTACGGCGAGGAAATCGGCATGGGCGAGGACCTGCGGCAGAAGAGCAGGGCCGCCGTCCGCACCCCCATGCAGTGGAACAGCACTAAGAACGGCGGATTCTCCAGTGCGAAGGCGTCCGATCTGGTGGTCCCGCTGGCCCGCGGCGACTATGGTCCGGCGAACGTCAACGCGGCCGCTGCCAAACGTGACCCGGATTCGCTCTGGAACTTCATGGCCAGGCTGATCCAGCGCTACCGCGAGTCCCCCGAACTGGGCTGGGGCGAGTTCGCCGTGATCGACCAGCCCGAACCAGCGGTCTTCGCGCACACCTGCACCTCGGACGGGGCCGCCATGGTGCTGCTGCACAACTTCGGCACGGAAAAGGTGAAGGTCGCCGGCAAGGTGGGCGGTGAGGATGCGCCGAAACGGGCCTACCGGGGTGCCACCCTGCTGGACGTGCTCGACGGCGGCGACGTGCCGCTGGAGCCCGACGGCGGCTTCACCGTTGAGCTGGGCCGTTACGGTTATCGGTGGTTCCGCGTGCAGCAGCCGGGCGACCGGCTGGCGCCGTAGCCGGCCGCAGCTACCGGTTCCGGCGCAGAACCCGCACTTCCCACGGCCGGAGGTCCATGCCGCCGTCGGACGGGTAGTTTCCCAGCACCTGGCCGGCGCCCGCCCAGGCGGGATCCCCGGTGTCGGCTTTCTGGACTGAACCGGAGAAGTTGCCCAGCACCAGCAGTTCCGCGTCCGGCAGCGAGCGGGTGAACGCGTAGACGTGTTCGTCGTCGGGAAGCAGCATGGTGAAGTCCCCGTAGGCCACCACCGGATCCGTGTGGCGCAGTTCGATGACCCGTCGGTAGAAGCTGTAGACGGACTCCGGGTCGTCCACTTGCGCGGCCGCGTTAATGGTGTTGGCGTTCGGATTGACGGCGATCCAGGGCGCACCCGTGGTGAAGCCGCCATGGCGGCTGGCGTCCCACTGCACCGGGGTCCGGGCGTTGTCCCGGTTGAGCGGGGCCAGCGCGGCCAGGACCTCGGCGTCGGTGTGGCCGAGGTGGGTGGTGGCTTCCCGGTGGTGGTTGAGGACCTCGATGTCCCGGTAGTCGCTGATGGCGCCGAAGGTCATGTTGGTCATGCCCAGTTCCTCGCCCTGGTAGACGTAGGGCGTGCCGCGGTGCAGGTGCAGGACGGCGGCCAGCATCTTGGCGGACAGCTCGCGGTACTGGCCGTCGTCGCCGAACCGGGACACGGCCCGGGCCTGGTCGTGGTTGCCCCAGTAGAGGCTGTTCCAGCCGCGCTCCCCCAGCGCCTCCTGCCAGCGGCCCAGGGACTTCTTCAGGTCGGTCAGCAGGAGCTTCCTGGGCCGCCATTTGTTGCCGCCCTCCTGGTCCAGGGCCACGTGCTCGAACTGGAACACCATGTCCACCTCCTCCCTGGCAGGATCGGTGAACAGCACGGCGTCCTCCACGGTGACGCCGGGCATTTCGCCCACGGTCAGCAGGTCCTTGTCCCGGCCGGCGAAGACTTCCTGGTGCATCTCCTGGAGGAACTCGTGGATCCGCGGGCCGCAGATGAAGTACGGACCGCCGTCGCCATAAAGCATGCCGTCCGCGCGCGGGCCGTCCGGCAGGGACGGGTCCTTGGAGATGAAGTTGATGACGTCCATCCGGAAGCCGTCCACGCCCCGGTCCAACCACCAGTTCATCATGTCGTAGACGGCTGCCCGGACCTCCGGGTTTTCCCAATTCAGGTCGGGCTGCTTCCTCGAGAACAGGTGCAGGTAGTACTCGCCGCTGGCGGCGTCGTACTCCCAGGCCGGACCGGAGAACGCGGATCCCCAGTTGTTCGGTTCCGCCCCGGGCGCACCGGGCTCTGCGCCGTCCCGCGGAGCCCGCCACCAGTACCAGTCCCGTTTGGGGTTGTCCTTGGACGAGCGGGATTCGACAAACCACGGATGCTCGTCCGAGGTGTGGTTGACCACCAGGTCCATCACCAGCTTCATGCCGCGGTCGTGCAGGCCGGCCAGCAGTTCGTCCAGCGTGCCAAGGTCGCCGAAGACCGGGTCGATGTCCCGGTAGTCGCTGATGTCGTAGCCGTTATCGTCCTGCGGCGAGCGGTAGACCGGGGACAGCCAGACGACGTCGACACCCAGGTTCCGGAGGTAGTCCAGCCGGCCGATAATCCCGCGGAGGTCGCCCACGCCGTCGCCGTCGGAATCGGCGAAGCTGCGGGGATAGATCTGGTAGACCACTGCGCTTTTGAACCATTCCCTGCCCGCTCGGCGGGCTGTTTCCGGCTGGGTTTCCTGGCTGGTCATGGCTTCCTCCTGGGACGCGGCGCGGCGGGATGCAGGCTCAGTGAAAGTCTGGTTCCCGCGGGTACTGCGGTCAATGGCCCCAGCTGTGAAAAGATCAACCATGCGCGCTATGCAACACTCCAGCAAACTCCAGAACGTCCGGTACGAACTCCGCGGGCCCATCCTCCAGGCGGCCAAGAACATGGAGGCCGAGGGACACAGGATCCTCAAGATGAACCTTGGGGACACCGCGCCGTTTGGCATGGAAGCGCCGGAGTCCGTCGTGGTGGATATGATCCACCACCTGAGGGGCGCGCAGGGCTACAGCGATTCCAAGGGCATCTTCTCCGCCCGGACCGCCATCTCACAGTATTACCAGACCCGCGGGCTCATGCAGATCGGCGTGGAGGACATCTTCATCGGCAACGGCGTCAGCGAGCTGATCTCGATGTGCCTGCAGGCGTTTATGGAAAACGGCGACGAGATCCTGGTCCCGGCACCCGACTACCCCCTCTGGACGGCCGCGGTGACCCTGACCGGCGGCAAGCCCGTGCACTACCTCTGCGACGAGGCGGAGCACTGGTGGCCGGACATGGCCGACGTCGAGTCAAAGATCACCAGCCGCACCAAGGGGATCGTGATCATCAACCCCAACAACCCCACGGGTGCGGTGTACCCGCGGCACATCCTGGAACAGTTCGCCACGCTGGCACGAAAGCACAACCTGGTCCTGTTCTCTGACGAGATCTACGAGAAGGTGCTGTACGAGGAAGCCACGCACATCCACACAGCCTCCGTGGCTGAAGACGTGTGCTGCCTGACGTTCAGCGGCCTGTCCAAGGCCTACCGGATGCCCGGATACCGGGCAGGCTGGGTGGCAGTCACCGGCCCCCTCGCCGCCACCGCCGCCTACCGCGAAGGACTCGAACTCCTCGCATCGCTGCGCCTGTGCCCCAACGTCCCGGCCCAGCATGCAATCCAGACCTGCCTGGGCGGCTACCAAAGCATCGAGGCGCTGGTGCGGCCGGGCGGCAGGCTGCGCGACCAGCGAGACCTCGCCTACAAGCTCCTGACGGCCATTCCCGGCGTCACGTGCGTCCCCGCCGCCGGAGCCATGTACCTGTTTCCGCGCCTTGACCCGGAGCTTTACCCCATCAGAAGTGACGAGCAGTTCGTCCTTGACCTCCTCCAGGACCAGAAGATCCTGGTCTCCCACGGCTCGGCCTTCAACTGGCCGGCGCCGGACCACTTCCGCTTTGTGATCCTCCCGTCGGTCCTGGACATCGAGGAAGCCGTGCGCCGCATCTCCACGTTCCTGGCAACGTACCGCAGCAGCGTCGCGGACTGACCGGCGTTCGGGGCGCCGAGATCTAACCGGCCCCTAACCGTCAGGAAACGCGGGCGCAACAATGCCCCGCCACACTGGAACTGCCGGCAAGCGCAGGCGCCCAGCTCCAGTCCAGGAGGCCCCAGCCATGTTGAAGGAAGTCAAAGCCCATGTAACCCGGGTCCGCGCCCTGGACCAGCTCCACCGCGGCGACGAAATCGAAGCGCGCCTCTCAGTGGGGCCAAGCTACGACGACGTCGTGATCCGGCGCGGAAGCGTCCAGGAGACCGCCCCGGGCATCGGCGTCGTCTGGATCATGGACCGCCACACAGGAATGCGCAAGGCGATCAATACGGACGAATGCAGCGTGTGGCGCATCGCCTGAGAAGGCAAACGGCGTTCCACACACCAACAACACCACAACGGCGGGCGTAGTCAGTCAGGACTGCCCGCCGTTTTGGAGCCGCCCGGCCTACCCGCCGGCCACCGACTGGATGATCAGCACTTCCTGGCCGTCCGCCACTTCAGTTTCCAGGCCCTGGAGCCTGCGCACTTCGTCGCCGTCCACGTAGATATTCACGTAGCGTCGCAGCGCGCCGGTCTCGTCCCGCAGGCGCCTGGCCAGCACCGGGTAGTCCCCCGTTACCGAGTCCAGGAGCTTTCGCACCGTCACTGGCCCGTCTGCGGGCGAAGTCAGGATGGACTGCCCGCCGGCCAGCGGCTGCAGGATACTCGGCAGCACCACGCTGATATCAGGCACCCTGGGCCGCCGCCGTTTCCGGAACACGAGACTCGGACAGCCCCGCCCCTGCGACGACGGCGGCGCGGACACACAAAACGTCCGGGAGATGGCTGACCACTTCAGCAAACGTCTCGCCCTCATCCGCGCTGGCGTACACCGTGCCGCCGCGGGTGCCGAAGTAGACTCCGGCCGGCTCGGCCGAATCCACGCCCGCGGCGTCCCGGAGCACACTGTTGTACTCCCCCTCAGGCAGGCCCGCAGCCAGCCGCTTCCAGGTGGCCCCGGCGTCGTCCGTGCGGTGCACGGCGAGCTTTCCTTCGGGGGGGATGCGTTCGCCGTCGGCCTTCAGCGGAACCACCCAGGCAGTCCCTTCCCGGCGGGGGTGGGTGAGCATCACAAAGCCGAAGTCCGCCGGGAGCCCGTCAGCGATCGACTCCCAATGCTCGCCGTTGTCGTCCGTGCGGTAGACACCGTGGTGGTTCTGCGCGTAGAGGCGGCCCTCGACGGCGGCATCCGCGGCAATCTTGTGCACGCACTGGCCGAATTCGGGGTAGGGATCGGGATTGAAGCGGGCCGAAATACCCTTGTTCCTGGCCTCCCAGGAGGTGCCGCCGTCGAGCGAGCGGTACACGCCGCCAGTGCTCATGGCGATGTGGACGTTGTCGCCTGCCGGGTTGACCACGATCGAGTGGGCGGCGGCGCCGCCGTAGCCGGCACCCCACTCGCTGCGGTGGGGGTGGTCCCACAGTCCGCGGTTCAGTTCGAAGTGCTCGCCGCCGTCGGTGGATTTCCACACGGAAATGGGTTCGGCGCCTGCCCACACGACGCCGGGCCGCGACTCTGCGTCCGGATAGATCTGCCAGATGCGCTCGACGGCGGCTCCGGTGTCTTCGGGAAACGTGATGGCTCCCTGTTCGGGCTCGGTCCACGTGGCGCCAAGGTCATCTGAGTGGGCCACGGTAGGGCCCCAATGCTCGGACCTGACGCCCACCATGATCCGGGTCCGTCCGTCCCGGGTATCTATGCCAATGCTGGGAATCTCGCTCATCAGGAAGTGCGGACCGGAGAAGGACCACTGCCTCCGGTCCCGGCTGGTAGCCAGCCAAAGGCCTTTTTTAGTTCCGATCGCCAGGACAAAACTCTCTGTGGTTGCCATGCACCCCATGCAACCACTCAGGCCCTAAGGCTGCAACGGTTTGTGGGCAGCAAAGACTTACGCCCCGCTTACTCCCGCACGCCTAGTCCACGAATTCCGACTGGGTCTCGATGAAATCCCAGTCCGCCTCCGTGAGGACTGCAACGGGATTCTCAGGGTGGGGTCCTCCCGCCTCGGCGATCCCCTGCAGCACCGCCAGGGGCAGCTCCTCGGCACGCAGGTTTTCCCGGAGCCATTCCTTGGATGCCAGCTCCAGGTCCAGCCACCACATGTAGATTTCCATGCCCGTCACGCCCTTTCGTATGACTCAACGTTAGGCGCGCCCATGTCCACGTTCAAGGGTCCCGATATTGGGGGCCGGCTGACAGCTGAGGGACCAAGTAGTGTTCCCTCGTTTCCGCGTAGTAGCAGGTATCGCCGCAGTTCAGCGGCTTCCAAAGTCGAGTACCCTCTACTCGCGACTGCCTCTTGCGGCCACCCTAGCCTGAAGTGACAAGCAAGCTGACCGTGCTGCTGGGGCACTCAGAGTCACCGCTACTCCCCCTCGTCATGGTCCGTTTCACACAAACTGGGGAGAAAACAATGAAACGTACATTCGCCACACTGGGCGTCTTGGGGCTGGGGCTGATCGGCCTGACAGCACCGGCCATGGCCGCTCCTAATCAGGTGGTCGTCTGCCACGCCGGCGGAACAGGCGCAACCGTGTGGGATGCAATTGCATTCAACGTGAACGGCCTGAGCGGCCACGCCGGGCATCCCGATGACATCATCCCGCCGAACTCTTCCATACCGGGCGGCCTGAACTGGACGAACGACGGGAAGATCACCTACATCGCCAACTGCGCCCCGTTGCCGCCGGGCGAGGAACCTCCGGTGTACCCGCCGGTGGTGCCACCCGTCGTCGTCCCGCCCGTCGAACCGGTCGTTGTAGTACCGCCGGTCGAACCGGCCGTTGTGGTACCACCGGTCGAACCGGCCGTTGTAGTACCGCCGGTCGAACAAACGGTGGTCCCGCCGGCCGTGGTGGAAGCACCGGTGGTGCAGTCACCGGTCGTGGTCCAGGCACCGGCGACGACAGCCGTCACAGGTAAGACGCCGGCGGCCACCGGGGCAGTCGCTGTCAGCCAGGGCACCAACCAGGGTTTCAACGCGCAGACTGCCGTGGGCGGAAGTGAGAGTGCCCCCACCTGGCTCGCGGGCCTGGGCGTGATGCTCGGTGCGGGTGCAGTGGTTGCGATCCGCCGCAGGTCCTTGGAAGCACACGCAGACTAAGGCCGCAGTTCGGACTGGGCCGGACTGACACGAGGGCGCCCCGCCAGATCACGGCGGGGCGCCCTTTCTGTAAGCACACTTTCCAAAACGCCGAGAGGAGCATCGTGGCAAAGCAATCCGGACGGCACGAAGTGCCGAAGCGGCGCCGCGGCTTGAACCGCGCAGACATCGCCATCCTTGCCTGCGGCGTCATGGGTTTCCTGTCTTTCACGTTTGGTGGCCCGCTGCTGGACCAGCACGGGGCCCCCACGCCGGGAACAGACACGGCCGCCTATTCCGCCGGGACGTCGTCGGTCTTCGAACTGCCGTTGCCCCTGGCAGTTTCGGGCGTCCCTGCCACCCCGGCGGCATCCGCGCCGGCTGCGGTACCGGTATCCGCCGGACCGGTCCTGCCGGAGGCTTCGGCCCCGCAGCGCATCATCTACCCGAAAGCTGCCATGGACACGGCCGTCCATCCGCTGGAACCGGACAGCACCGCCGTCGAAAACGAGACCATCGTGCCGCCCACCACCAAGGACGGTTACTGGCTGACGCCGTTCGGTGTTCCGGGGAACGGCTCGAAGAACACCACCTACGTCATCGGCCACAGCTGGGAGGGCCAGGACGCCCCGTTCAACCACCTCAGCTCCGCGGCGGTCGTTGGCGACGAATTCGACGTCGTTACCGCCACCGGAACCATCCGCTACCGCGTGGACAGCGTGAACACCTACCTCAAGGCCGCCCTCAAGGACAGCCCCATCTGGGACATGGTGCCCAGCCGGCTTGTGCTGATCAGTTGCTACACGGAAGACCCGTGGGGCAAGAACGTGGTGGTCTCCGCCTCCCCGGCATAACGAAGCCCCTGCTCAGGGGCCTGTTCAAGTACGCCGGCCGGGCAGAGAATGAGCTATGACTCCAGAACGATTCAGCGGTCCACCCCCACTGCTGGTTGGTGTGATGCCCGACCAACACCCCGAGGTCCTCCGAACGGCAACGCAGCTGGCGGCGCGGCTCTCCGCCCCGATGCTCTGCGCCTACGTTGATGAGGCGAGTTACCTGGTGGAGTGGGATCCGGCCCGGTCCGCGCACAGGTTGTCCCTTCATCCCGAGAAGGATGATGAGGATGTCCGTGCCGTGACGATGGGGATCCGGGCAGTCATTGAAGACGCCGTCGGCACTGCCGGAGACCCTGCCATCAACTGGACCCTCCGCACCTTGGCAGGGGATCCTGCCCGCGCCCTCGCCCGGCTGGCCGCGGAGACCAACGCCCCCATGATTATCGTGGGGACCTCGGAGCGGGGGCTCGCGCACCGGATTTCAGAAGCACTCAATGGCTCAGTTGGAGCATGGCTTAGCCATCACCAGACCCGGCCGGTCCTGGTGGTTCCGTACCGGATGCCTGCGCACGAGGACGCCGGCTGAGGCCGAAGATGCCGCAAAACCCATGGCTGAGGTGCCTCGAAATAATAAAGCGAAAGTAGTTATTCGAGGTGGTGGCGGACGGCTCTACCGGCAAGTAAGCTGATTCAAGCAGAACGATCCAGCCCGATGGAGTGGATCGCTAATCTGCTCCAAATACTGCTCCGGAGTGCGTATCCCCCAATAACGCACTCCGGAGCTTTTTAATGCCCAATTCCAGGCGCCGCGGCTGCCGGGGAACAGGCGATGCAGGCACGTCCCTTCCTGGCCCGGGTAAGCCAATACCCCCAGGGGGTACTTGCGGGATACCCCCATGGGGTATATGTTGGCACTATGAATGCACCGGAAGACGCTGTTTTGGAGCCGGCCCACGGCCCAGGCTCCCCGCCTGAGCATGGCTACACCGGGAACAAAGACGCTTACCTGCGCCGGCTCAAACGCATTGAGGGCCAGGTCCGCGGCATTGCCCGCATGGTTGACGAGGACAAGTACTGCATCGACATCCTGACCCAGGTTTCGGCCGTCACCAAGGCCCTGCACGCCGTCAGCCTTGGGCTTGTGGAGGAGCACATCGGCCATTGTGTCGTCGGAGCTGCCTCTGAGCCCGATCCCGCACTCCGGGCCGAAGCTATCGACGTCAAGGTCAAGGAAGCGGCCGATGCCATCGGCCGCCTGCTTCGCTAAACCACCCATTCGCCGGCACCGCGCCGGCCCCCACAAAGGAGCCAGCCATGAGCACCACCTCCACCACTGTCAGCGTTTCGGGTATGACGTGCGGCCACTGCGTCTCATCGGTGAGCGAAGAACTTGAATCGCTCGCCGGCGTCGAAGCGGTCGACGTCGACCTTAATGCAGGCGGCGTCTCCACTGTCACCATTACTTCCAGCCAGGAACTCTCACCTTCCGAGATCGGCGAGGCCGTAGCCGAGGCCGGGTACCTGGTAGTGGCCAACGAGGCCTGAATCTTCCACCGAACAGAGGAAACGCCGTGAGCACTGAGCATCTCCATCCTGGTGAGAGCCGGGTGGTTGACCTTGATATCGAGGGCATGACCTGCGCCTCCTGCGTGAACCGGGTGGAGAAGAAGCTCGGCAAGCTCGGGGGCGTGGAAGCCTCGGTCAACCTCCCCCTCGAATCCGCCCACGTAAAAGTCCCAGCAGGCATCACGGACGAACAGATCACCGCCACCGTGGCAGCGGCGGGATACAAGGCAAGGGTCCGCCAACCGCGCTACCCGAACAAGAGCGTCCGGCACGACGGGATCGGCGCCCCACCCGCGAGCGGCGACGCCGGGGACTTGCGGCAGCATGCGTCTAAGCGAGGCACGAGCGAGCATGCCGAGCAAGTGGCCGGCGGCGGTGCGCAAGGCGACCACATGGCACACGGCGGCGGTGCGCAAGGTGACCACATGGCGCACGGCGGCGCGGCACAAGAGCTGCGGCCGCGGCTCATCGTGGCAGCCGTCCTCACGGTGCCGGTCTTCCTGATCTCCATGGTCCCTGCCTTCCAGTTTGCAAACTGGGGCTGGGTGGCGGCGGCTCTCGCGTTGCCCGTCGTCAGCTGGGCGGCGTGGCCGTTCCACCGGGCCGCGGCCATCAATGCCCGCCACCTGGCATCCACCATGGACACGCTGGTGTCCATCGGAGTGATTGCCGCTTACGTCTTCTCGGCCTGGCAGCTGTCCAGCAACCCCCGGATGACGGAACACCCGGGGATGGAGGGGATGGAACCTGGCGGGCTCTACTTTGAGGTGGCTGCGGTCGTCACCACGTTCCTGCTTCTTGGCCGTTTCCTGGAGGCAAATGCCAAACAGAAAGCCGGCGACGCACTCAAGGCACTGCTGAACCTGGGCGCGAAGGACGCCACGGTCCTGCGCAGCGGCAGCGAAACCAAGATCCCGGCCGAAGATCTCCAGGTGGATGACGTCATCGTGGTCCGGCCCGGCGAAAAGATCGCGACGGACGGCGTGGTGGTCGAGGGCAACTCCGCCGTGGACGCGTCCCTGGTCACCGGCGAGTCGGTACCTGTGGAGGTAGGCCCGGGCAGCAAGGTCACCGGAGCCACCATCAACACCTCGGGCCGGCTGCTGGTCCGTGCCGCCCGTGTGGGTTCCGAAACCACCCTGGCGCAGATGGCCCGGCTGGTTTCCCAGGCCCAGACAGGCAAGGCACCAATCGCCCGCCTGGCCGATCGGATCAGCGCCGTGTTCGTGCCGGTGGTCCTGGTCATCGCCGCCCTGACCTTCGCGGCGTGGCTGTTCCTGGCGGGCCCGGCCGTCAGCGAAGCCGAACTGCGCGCCGCCTTCACCGCCGCCGTCGCCGTTCTGGTCATCGCCTGCCCCTGCGCGCTGGGACTGGCCACCCCGGTGGGGCTGCTCACCGGAACCGGCCGCGGCGCCCAACTGGGCATCCTGATCAAAGGCCCGCAGGTGCTCGAGGACACCCGTACCGTGGACACCATCCTGCTGGACAAGACCGGAACGGTCACCAGCGGCCAGCTCGCCGTTGACGATGCCATGGCTTTTGAGGGGTTCACCGCGTCCGAGGTCCTGCGCCTCGCCGGCGCCGTGGAGGCAGCCTCGGAGCACCCCATCGCCCACGCCATTGCAGCAGCCGCCCTCACCCAGACCAGTGAACCGGCGGCGCTGACGGCACGTCCGCCCCGGAGCCGGGACGGTCAGAACGACGACGGCGGGCGGCTTCCCGCCGTCGGGCAGTTCCGCTCGGCACCGGGAGGGGGCGTGGCCGGCACCGTGGAAGGCCGACCGGTGCTGGCCGGCCGAACCGGCTGGCTGCACGATAACGGCGTCCACATCTCCCGCGAACAGCAGGAGGCTCTGCAGGCCGCCGAGGCATCCGGGGCAACGGCCATCTGGGTGGCGCTGGACGGGACCGCGGCGGGCATCATCAGCCTCCGGGACACCATCAAGCCGGGATCCGCGGAAGCCATCAGACGGCTTAAGGCCCTGGGGCTCCGGCCCATCCTGCTGACCGGCGACAACGCCGCCGTCGCCGCGCAGGTGGCGGACGCCGTCGGCATTTCACCGGAGGATGTGTTTGCCGGAGTGCTGCCGGCCGGGAAAGTGGATGCTGTCCGGAGGCTGCAGGCCGGCGGAGCCATTGTGGCAATGGCGGGGGACGGCGTGAACGATGCCGCCGCCCTTGCCCAGGCGGACCTCGGCATCGCCATGGGTTCGGGCACCGATGTGGCCATCGAGGCCGCGGACCTCACCGTGATGGGCAACGACCTGGGCCAGGTGGCGCAGGCCATCGAACTGTCCCGCAGGACCCTGGCGACGATCAGGACCAACCTGTTCTGGGCCTTTTTCTACAACGCGGTGGGCATCCCCGTGGCCGCGCTGGGCCTGCTCAATCCGATGATTGCCGGCGGCGCCATGGCGGCGAGCTCGGTCCTGGTGGTGGCGAACTCACTGCGGCTGCGCAGCTTCGGCAGGTAACAACCTCAGGCGGGCGACCCCGCCGGCCGGTACTCAGGCCGTGCCGAAGCGCACCGCAGCCCTCGCCCGTGCTTTGGCGGCCTCCTCCTCGCGGTCCTTGGCCGGCGCGTGGCTGACCAGGGAGTCCAGGAGGTGCTGGGTGATATGGGCGATCTCATGCACGGCCTCGGCAAAAGCTTCCTCGTTGGCTTTCGACGGCTTGGTGCTGCCGCTGATTTTGCGCACATACTGCAAGGCGGCGGCGTGCACCTCCTCAGAGGTGGCGTGCGGTTCAAAGTTGTGGAGGGTTCGGATATTCCGGCACATAAGGCCATGCTAGGCTCTGGAACGCCTGGGATCGACCCCCTGCTTCGTGCTGTTGGAGGCCTTCCGCCCATGGGGAGTGGTGCATGGGCAGCGGTCCCCATCGACAGTGTTTTGGGGCCGGGATAGGTTCTAGGTAATGGATCTTCCGGATCAGCCGGGGGCCGCTGGGGATGCCGACCTGGATCGGATCCAAGACTAAGGAGAATACTCATGGCTTTGTGGGGCGCAGATGTAGAACAGCTCAGGACTCTCGGCACCAAGCTGCAGCATGGTGCAAACGAGATCGAGCAGCAGAAGAACAACCTGAACACCCTGCTGGACTCCACGCAGTGGATGGGCCCGGACGCGGACGCCTTCAAGCAGCAGTGGAAGGGTGAGCACATGACCCAGCTGACGCGGGTCGCTGAATCACTGAAGGAAGCCAGCCAGAAGGCCACGCGGAACGCCCAGGAGCAGTCGGACGCTTCACACTAGCCACAGCAGGATTACCAACGGGCCCGGACACAACACAGTGTCCGGGCCCGTTGGCGTTTACGCAGCGCCCAGCGCAGTTGGAGGCGGACCGGCAGTCAGGGGACGGGTTCGACGTCGTTCGCGTGCTCCAGCGGTGATGGCGCCTTCCGCCGGGGTGCTTCCTCGTCCACCACCGGAGCGGCGGCCTTGGCCTGGCCCCGCAGTTCATCGAGCCTGACCAGGATGACGCCGCCAACAATCAGCGCCCCGCCCAGGAGCTGGATGGCACCCGGCAGTTCGCCGAGGAGCAGCCATGCCCAGATCACGGCAAAGAGCACCTCGGTCAGCGAAACGAAGGATGCCACCTTGGAGCCGAGGGCCCGGGCGGCCATGATTCCGGATACGTAGGCCAGGACTGTTGCCAGCACCACCAGGCCGCCCAACGAGACCCACCACGGCGTGACCCACGGACCAAGTTTGGTGTCCGCGGTGCTGAAAGCCATGGGAAGCAGTCCGGTTGCGGCGGCCAGCCACATCACGGCCGCTCCCACCATGAGGCCGCTGGAGGCAAGGACGATCGGTGGCAGGGAATCGTTCTCCTTGGCGGTGATGAAAAAGTACATGGCCAGGCACACCGCTGCCGCGATCCCCCAGAGCACGCCGACCACATCGATCTTGACGGTGCCGGTGAGGTCAAGGACCAGCACCAGCCCGGCGAGGGACAGCAGCGTCCCGCCGAAGGTCAGTGCGCGCGGCCGTTTCCGGCCGGCGGCCCAGAGCCAGAGAACAATGATCACCGGGGCCAGGTACTCCAGGAGCAGCGCCACTCCGACCGAAAGGCGGGCCACCGCGTTGAAATAGAACAGCTGGCAGGCGGCCACACCGATGAGGCCGAACAGCACGATCGTGACCCAGTTGTCCCGCAATTGGTGCCACCTGCCGCGCAGGGCAGGAATGGCCGGAATGGCAAGGATCAGGGCGGCGCCGGTGAGGCGCGCGGTCACCGCGGCCCCGGGAGACCAGCCCGTTTCCAGGAGCGCCTTGGCGAAAGATCCTGAGATGCCGAAGACGGCGGAGGAGAACAGCGCGATTCCAAGGCCCGAGGCCAAAAAGCCGCGGCTGGCTGTGATGTGGCCGGCGGTCCCGGCCGGGTTGGTGGCGGCAGGCATTGTCGCCTCCTGTCAGGAGTAAAGTGGGGTAATGGTCATGACATTACGCCCGGCCCTGTAAGGAGTCAAGATGGTCTTTGCCCCTGACACTGAGGTGGCGCTGCGCACCGTGGTGCATCTGATCAACAGCGCCGCCAACGGCACGGAAACTCTGGGTACCGTGGCAGACCTGGACCGTTTCCTTGAAGCCGAAGGCTTCAGCGGGTCACGGGCGCGCGACGCAGCGGAACTGGCCAGCGTCCATAAACTGCGCAGTGAACTCGCCGGCGTGTGGACCTCGGATGAGGATTCAGCCGTGGAATCCGTGAACCGCCTGCTGCGCGATGCCAGCGCACTGCCGCAGCTGATGAAGCACGACCAGTGGGACTGGCACCTGCATGCGACCACCCGCGAGGCGCCGCTGGCGGACAGGATGGGAACCGAGGCGGCCATGGCCCTGGTGGACGTGATCCGGAGCAAGGAGATGGACCGCATGCTGGTGTGCGAAGGCGATGACTGTGATGCGGTGGTCCTGGACCTCACCCGCAACCGTTCGAAGCGGTACTGCGACACCGGCAACTGCGCCAACAGGGCACATGTCGCGGCCTACCGGGCCCGCCAGGCAAAGGCCAGCTAGGGCGGCTAGGCCTGCTGGCCGCTAGAAGACGGGCCGGGCCGGGACCGTCGGGGTGCAGGATCGGTTGCTCCGTAAGCGCCCTTTTGAACCCTCATGAGGGCCGTCCCGGAGCAATCGATGGAGGGGCTTAGCGCCCGGATGGCCCGTCGGCGTCGGGGGTGCCAGGCTCAGAAGTGCCGGGCCGGGAACCATCCTGGCCCTCGCGGCCGGACTGCGGAGACGTGCCGCCGAATCCATGGGAGGGCTTGCGGGCCGAACTCAGGTTCACACCTGAACCCTTGCCAAGGTGCTCGGCGTTGTCCTTGTAGCTCATCGAGAGCATGGCGGCGATGACCAGCGTGACAATGAACGCGATTCCGGCGCCGGTGAAGGCCAAATCGAAGCGCGGGGCGCGTGCGCTGCCGCCGGAAGCGAAAATGAGGACTGCAAAAAAGGCGATGACGGCCCAGAACGCGGAGAACATCAGCGGCCCCTTCACCGAGGTCCGCATCTTGCGCGGTTTTCCTGGTTGCTGGTCTGCCAAGGTGGTTCCTCCCCTGCAGGCACGGCGCGGAGGCGTGCCCGGTTCGAATGGTGCGTTGGGTCTGTACGGCGAAACTTCTACGCTGGGTAGAACCGTATGCTTCTAGTTTACGGCTTCACGACGGCGGCCCGGGCATCGTGCCGCAGGGTCAGCGCGGACAGCACCCAGAGCACGCCGGCAATGATGGCGCCGCCGCCGGCGACGCCCAGCAGGGCGTGGGCCCCGAGGCTGATGAAAAAGGGGATCGCCGCGGCCGTTCCGATGCCGATGACGCCGGAGGCCAGCCAGTCCCTGGCCAGCACGTGGCCGCGGCGATTCCGGAGTCCGCAGAGCAGTTCGATCAGGCCTGCAAGGCCCAGGCCCAGCGATGCGATGATGCCGAAGAGCAGGTCGCCGTGGAGCAGCAGCAGTGCCACGCCGGTTCCCGCAAGGATCAAGCCTGCGGCTGAAAACAGCTTTCCGGGCCCGTCTTCGCGCCGGAAGCCTGCCTTGGGGACACCCCAGAGCACGAGGATGCCGGTGGCCAGCAGGTAGATTCCGCCGGCCCACGCCATGACCTCCACCGACGGTGCAGCCCAGAAGATCGTCACGGCCCCGAACACCAGGGCAGCAATGGCACGCAGCAGCACGGGTTTCCACAGGTCCTTCTGGGGGGCGGTACCGTGGGCGGCTTCAGCTGGTGTCAATGGGCGGGTCACCGGTCCAGTTTAGTGGGCCCGGGTGCTACGTCGAACCGAGCACCATCCATCGGTCAGACCTGGCCCGCACCCCGAGGGTCACGGCGCGTGCTGCCATGTACCCCAAGGCGAAGGCCGCCCACAGCCACCCCAGCCCCGGCACGCCGGAGGCGCCCGAGCCGGCGACGGCCAGGAGCAGCGGAACGTACACCGCAAGGTTGGCGACGCCGGCAATTGCCAGGTACTTCGCATCGCCGGCGCCGATCAGCACCCCGTCGAGGACGAACACGTAGCCCGCGATCGGCTGCCCTGCGGCGAGCACCCACAGCGCGACGGTCAGCGCGGAGTGGACGCCGGCGTCGGACGTGAACAGCACCCCCGCCCAGGGCGCGGCCACTGCGAGGAGGACCCCGGTAACGACGCCAAAGCCAATGCCCCACCTGATCATGATGGTGGTGAGAAGCCGCGCCTTGGCGGGGTTGGAGGCCCCCAGTTCCTTGCCGATGAGGGCCTGCGCGGCGATGGCCAGGGCATCCAGGGCGAATGCGAGGAACGAGAAAATGGTCATGGCGAGCTGGTGCGCTGCAAGGTTGACGGGACCCTGGGCCGTCACCACCAGAACCGTGGCCAGAATGGCGATGCGCAGGCTGAGCGTGCGCAGCATCAGCCACGATCCGATCCGCGTCATGGCCCGGATGCCCCGCCAGTCGGGGAGCAGGCTGACGCCGTGCCGGGACGCGTTGCGCTGGACCATCACGAGGTAGACGGCGGCCATGGCCCATTGCGCGATGCTGGTGCCAACAGCAGATCCGGTGACCGACCAGCCAAGGCCGTAAACGAGCCAGAGGTTCAGGACGATATTCAGGGCGAACCCGGCCGTCGCGACCACCAGCGGCGTGCGGGTGTCCTGGAGCCCGCGGAGGACACCCGTGCCGGCGAAAATGAGCAACATGGCTACAAGTCCCGGCATCGACCAGCGGAGGTAATCGGCAGCAAAGACCCGGACAGCGCCATCCGCGCCCATGAGCCCCACCAGCGGATCGGCCGCAATGAAGCCTGCAGCAGCCAGGAGGACGCCCAGCAGCAGCGCCAGCCACACGCCATCACGCCCGGCGGCCAGCGCCTTGCCCAGCTGGCCGTCGCCGAGTGCCCGCGCCACGGCGGGTGTGGTGGAGTACGCGAGGAACACCATCAGGCCAACAGCGGTGTGCAGCACGGCGGACGCAAGGCCCACTCCCGCCAGCTGGGCCACCCCCAGATGGCCCACGATGGCGGAATCCGCCAGCAGGAACAGCGGTTCAGCAATCAGGGCGCCAAACGCGGGGACGGCGAGCCGCAGGATTTCCCGGGAGTGGCCCGCGGTTGTTTTTGCGGCAGCAGGGGCGGATTGGTGTGGCACGGTTGCCAGCCTATCGGGGTGCCCGGACATAGTGCCCGCTGTCAGGGGCGCGGATCGCGAAAGGGCTCCGTCCGGCCATGATAAACAACACACACGGACACAATTTGTTGACACTTCAACTATAGGTTTGGAAGACTCGGGACTTCAAGCTTCAACGCTGCGATCCGGCCCGCTTGTACGCAAACAGCCCCGACCGACATCCGAAACGGTGAAACTCTTATGAACCAGACCCCGCTTACCACCACCGCAGTCACTATCCTGCGCGTCATCCTCGGCTTCCTCTTCGCCGCCCATGGCTGGCAGAAGTTCAACGAATGGACCATCGCCGGCACCCAGGCCGCCTTCGCGAAGATGGGTGTTCCCGCCGCCGAAATCGCCGCTCCGACGGTGGCCATCCTCGAACTGGCCGGCGGAGTTGCCCTCATTCTGGGCATTCTGACCCGGATCGTCGCACTCCTCCTGGCCCTTGACATGCTGGGCGCCCTGTTCCTGGTGCACGCCTCCGCCGGCGTGTTCGCGGCAACCGGCGGCTACGAACTGGTGCTGCTCCTGGCAGCAGCCGCCTTGGCCGTAGCCCTCACGGGCGCCGGCCGCATCTCCGTGGACCGCGCCCTCTTTGGCCGAGCGAACTCCAAGCTGGCCATGCTGGCCTAATCAGTTCACACAGCAGCGAACGACGGCGGCGGGGCACCCAGGTGCCCCGCCGCCGTCGTTTTTTGTTGTCTTCCCGCGTCAACAGGACGGTCAGCCAGTGACGCCTGTCAGTTCGTTGGGGACAAGGTCAAGGTCGGCGCTCCTGGCCACCTTGCAGGATTTCAGGTCCACTGCGTGGATCCTGGAGCCCGCCGGCTCTGTCACGTAAGCCGTGGAGCCCTGGACGAACAGGGTGGGCCGCGGCTCCTGCCACTCCATGGGCTCTTCCCACGCGGGAACCACGGGAATGGAGCCGGTCTTGTTCCCCGTCAGCGGATCGATCACATGCAGCGCCCCGTCGGTGCCCAGAACCAGCGCCTCCCCTGCCGGTCCGCGACCCAGGGAGCGGAAGGAGTAGCTGGCCCCTAGCTCCACCAGCTGCAGCTGGCCGGTCTCCGTGTTGACGAGCGAGATGCGGGTGGGCCGTTCCAGGTCAGCATCCTTGTCCACTTTGTAGTCGCCAAGGATCACGGGCGAGGCGTCGCTTCCGGCCTGATTGCCCATCCGGCCGTAGGGATCGGGGCTGGCAACCTTGGTGATGGCGCCATCCTTGTAGACCAGCATGCCGTCTTCGCAACCCACCACCACGGTCTCCTCACCGGCAACCGCTTCGCCGTGGACACCCGGGCATTCCTCGTTGCGGAGCAGCTCCCGCCGTTCCCCACCAGGCCCGTCCGGCGCACTCAGGAGGGCCAGGCCCGTGCGGCGGGCCTCGTTGCCCAGGGTGACGAGAAGCCTGCCGTCCGCCAGTTCGACAGCGACGCCGTGATGGGCTTCCGGCGTGGTGTACGCAGCAGTCGCGGGGAGGCCGGTCTTGAGTGCGTCAGTCAACGTGGCAGGGTCGAAGACCTCCACTTTGCCGGACCCGTCGCTGAACAGCACCGTCTTGCCTGCGTGGCGGACCACATGCCCGGACTTACTGGCGCTGAAAGCCCGGTCCGTCAGCTGCGGCGCTGCGGCATACGAGTGGCCGTGATCGCCGTGCGCCTCGGTCCACACGCCGGCGTCGAAGACGCGGAACGAGTCGCCGGTGGCCACGAGGACGTGGCGGCCGTCCCCGGCCGGGCTGAGGCGGTTGAATCCCTCCAGGGGCGTTTCCCCCACCGCTTTGAGCGTCTTCGCGTCAAGGACCGTAATGCCGGAGTCGTGCGTCATGACCAGCCGGGGGGCGGGCGCCTGGCTTTCCTTCGCCTGCCCTGACGTGGCTGTGCCAGCTGAGTCAGCGCCGTTGCTCGACGACGGCCCGGCGCCTTCGCCGGGAGCGGCCCCGCACGCCGTGAGGAGAAGTGCCGAAACCGCGAGAACTGCCGGGAGCGCGGGCCGATAAAGGCGCAGCGGCCTGGAGTTTAGATGAGTAATTATCATGTCGCTAACGATAGTCATTATCAATAGTGATGCAAGTTGAATGACGTCGACTGCGTCACGGCGAAACCTCCACCAGAGGTCAGTGTCCACCAGAACAACACACTCGATATCAAAAACTCCCAGAAAACAATCAGGAAATGCTTGACCTCTACAACGTTGCACTGGTAAACCTGTGAGCGATCACATGGGCGGTCCGCATCGCCGCCCGGATCGTAGCACCGAGGCGTCAACCTTCCGTTCCGGCTCCTGCCGCCAGTCCGCTGGCCGGCCCAACCCAGGCAAAGCAGCATCCGCAGAGTTTCCGTTCGCATTGAAACGATCCAAGGTCCGACACAGTGGTTGGACCCCGCCACAGCCCATCAAAGGAGATGTTTGTGAACCATCCCCCTCAAGACAGCAGCCCATTCGGCAAGGACAGTCCTCCGCGCCGCAGCAGCAAAAGGCGCCTGTCCACGGGCACCAAAGCCGTTACGGCGGCCGTCGCCTCCGCGGCCATTGCCTTCACCGGCCTGCCGGCCGTCGAGGCCGACGCGTCCCTGCCGCCCGTGGGCAGCGGATTCCGCTTCGACTTCGGCCCCGGCAGCACCGAAGCCGGCTACACCCATGTTGACGCCGGCACTGCGTACTCCGCCGCCGGCAAGTTCGGCTTTACGGACACGGCCGTGACATCCGGGGTGGACCGGGGCACCGGCGACGCCCTCCGCGCCGACTTTGTCCAGGCACAGGGCAGCAGCTTCCTGGTGGACCTGCCCAACGGCGACTACACCGTCAAACTCATCGCCGGAGATGCCGCCGAAGCAACCAATATCGCCATCACGGCGGAGAAGATGGCCAAGGTCCAGCTCACGGACAAGGCGGCCGGCCAGTACCTGGAGATGGAATTTCCCATCTCCCTGGTGGACGGGCAGCTGAACCTGGACTTCTCGGGGACGGCGGCCAAGATCAACTCACTCGTGATTGCCGCCCGCGCACCGCGGACTGCCACCACGGACCCCGGCGTCTACCTTGCCGGGGACTCCACCGTCCAGACCTACGACGCCGGCTTTGTTCCCCAGGCAGGCTGGGGCCAGATGATCGACCGCTTCTTCGATGACAAGGTGGCCTTCAGGAACCACGCCATCGGCGGCCGCAGCTCCAAGAACTTCATCAGCCAGGGACGGCTCGACGAGATCCTGCGGGTCATCAACCCCGGCGACTACCTCATGGTGCAGTTCGGCCACAACGATGCCACCATCGGCGTCGATGACCGCTACGCGTCCCCGGCGGACTACAAGGAATACCTTCGGACCTACGTCAACGGTGCCCGTCAGCGCGGCGCCACCCCTGTGCTGGTCACCCCGGTGGGACGGCGCGACTACGACGAGGCCACCGGAAAATTCAACGTCAGCTTCCCCGAGTACGTAGCCAAGATGCAGGAACTGGCCACCGAGGAGAATGTGGCCCTGGTGGACCTGTCCGCCCTGAGCCGCGCCTATTATGACGCCATCGGCCCGGAGGACACCAAGTCCGTGTTCCTGCACGTCAACGCCGGCGTGTACCCGAACCGGCCCACCGGCACCGTGGACAACACGCACTTCCAGGAATACGGCGCCATCCAGATCGCCCGCCTGATCGCGGGCAGCGTGAAGCAGCTCAGCCTTCCGCTGGCCGCACACGTTGAGGAGATCGCGCCGCCGTCGGCCGTTCCCGCGAAGCCGCAGGGCCTGGTGGCCGGCAGTGTGTCCAACGCCGGTGCGCTTCTCAAGTGGCAGCCCGTTGACGGTGCGGACATCTACAAGGTCTACCGGAAACTCGCGTCCGAACCGGAGAGCTCCTGGACGCTGGCCACGACGGCTACCGTACCCACCGCCAACCTCACCGGGCTGGCCGAAGGAACTGCCTACAACGTGCGCATCGCCGCCATGAACGGCAAGGGCCTGTCCGAACCCAGCGACACCCTGAACGTGACCACCAAGGAAGCCAAATACCGCTTCGATTTCGGCCCGGTGGGAGCCCCGCTCGAGGCCGGATACACCGAGGTCAACCGGACCATGGCCTACACTCCGCAGCGCGGCTTCGGGTTCAAGGACATCACCGTCCTCAGCGACCGCGACCGCGGCGCCGTAACCACCAACCTGCTGCGCGACTTTGTCCTGAGCGGTTCCAGCTTCGAATTCCAGCTCGACGTCCCGAACGGCACCTACGCCCTGAAGACGTACCACAGTGACTGGATCGGCTCCACCCGAACCGACGTCGCCGCCGAAGGCACGCCCTACGGCCAGGTCGCCTCCAGCAAGGCCTCATCCGCTACCAAGATCATCAACCAGGTCCTAGTGTCCGACGGCCAGCTGAACCTCACCATCAGCGGCTCGGGCCAGCGGCTTAACGGCCTCGAGGTCACCCCACTGCTGGTGGGTCCCACCAACCTGCACACCACAGCCGTGGATGCCGGCGCTGAACCGCCGGCTGTTGACCTCGCCTGGGATGCCGTGGGAGACGCAGCCAGCTACAAGGTGTTCCGCCAGGCCTCTTTCGAGACCGGGCCCCAACTGATCGCCGAGAACGTCACGTCCGCTTCCTACCGAGACAGCACGGCCTTCGCCGGCCTGAAGTACAAGTATTTCGTCACGGCCGTGGATAACACGGGCCTGGAGTCCGTTCCGTCCAACACCTACGAGGTTGCCTTGGTGGATCCGGGTACGGCGGTCCCCGCGGCAACCGCAAAGCTGGACGTCAAGGCAGTCGAGAAGAACAGCGTCTCACTCAAGTGGCAGAAGGTCTCCGGGGCGGCCGCCTACCAGGTTTACCGGTCAACGTCCCCTGATGGGCCGTTCGAGTACGCCGGGCGGGCCACCGAGGTGAACTTCACGGACTTCTCAGTCCTGACCACCATCAAGTTCTACTACCGCGTGACCACCGTGAACAAAGGTGGCGAATCCGCGCCCTCGGCAGTCATCGGAACCGAAAAGGTCACCGTGGTGAACCGGCAGCTGGAGAACCTGGACCGCGCGCCCGTTGCGCTCCTGACCGGCCAGGGTGTCCGCGTGGGCTGGCGAATGCTGGGCCTGGATACTGAGCAGATCGGCTTCCACATCATCCGCGACGGCGCCCAGCTCACCGAGGAGCCAATCCGGAACAGCACCACGTTCCTCGACCCAACAGGCACCGCCGCGTCCCGGTATGTGGTCAAGGCCGTAGGCAACGGCGGGGACCAGCTCACCGCCGAGTTCACGCCGCTCGCGCAGGACTACCTGGCGGTCAAGCTGGACAAGCCTGCCGACGATTACACAAAGGACGGCCAGCCGTACACGTACTCCGCGGGTGACTCCAGTGTTGCCGACGTCGACGGCGACGGCACGTACGAGATCATCCAGATGTGGTCCCCTTCCAACTCCAAGGACAACTCGCAGGCGGGCTACACCGGCACCGTCTACGTGGACGCCTACAGGATGGACGGCACCAAGCTCTGGCGGATCAACATGGGACCGAACATCCGCGCCGGCGCGCACTACACGCAGCTGCTTGCCTACGACTTCGACGGCGACGGCAAGGCCGAAGTCGCGATGAAGACGGCGGACGGCACCCGCGACGCCGCTGGCACCGTGATCGGAAACCCCACTGCGGACTACCGCAACAGCAGCGGCTACGTGCTGACCGGGCCGGAGTTCCTCTCAGTGTTCCACGGAGCCACCGGCACCATCATGGACACCGTGGCCTACGAACCTCCCCGCGGCGACGTGGCAGCCTGGGGCGACGCCTACGGCAACCGCGTGGACCGGTTCCTGGGCGCCGTCGCCTACCTCGACGGCGAACACCCCTCCATGATGTTCAGCCGCGGCTACTACACCCGGACCGTCCTGGCCACCTACGACCTCGTAGGCGGCAAGATCGTCAAACGCTGGATCTTCGATTCAGACATCGCAGGAACCCAGTACCGCAGCCAAGGCAACCACAACCTGTCTGTGGCGGACGTTGACGCCGACGGCAAGGACGAGTTCGTCTTCGGTTCCATGACCATCGACGACAACGGCAAGCCGCTCTACAGCACCGGCCTTGGCCACGGTGACGCCATCCACACGTCCGACCTGGACCCCTCCCGGCCTGGACTCGAAACCTTCGCGGCCCACGAAGACATGGGTTCCAGCGGCAACAGGGGCGCCACGTTCCGTGACTCCCGGACCGGCGAAGTCCTCTGGAGCATCCCGGCCACCAAGGACACCGGCCGCGCGGCCGCCGGCGACATCGATCCCCGGTACGCCGGGGCTGAAGGCTGGGCTGTGGGCGGCGACGCCGCGTGGAACTCCCCCGTCGGTGAGCTGCGCTCATCCAAGGGTGAACTGATCGCCAACAACATCCCGGCGGCCAACTTCCTGGCCTGGTGGGACGGTGACCTGCTCCGGGAGATCGTTGACCACGACTGGGACGCCACCACCAGCAAGGGAACGCCCACCATCTCCAAGTGGAGCTGGGAAACCGAATCCAGCGACCGGCTCCTGACAGCCGCCGGCGCGAAGTCCAACAACAGCACCAAGGGAACCCCGGCCATCCAGGCCGATCTCCTCGGTGACTGGCGTGAGGAACTCGCCTGGCCGTCGTCGGACAGCACCGAACTGCGGATCTACACCACAACAGCCGGTACCGACGTCCGTCTCCGGACGCTGATGCACGATCCGGTGTACCGGCAGTCCGTTGCACGCGAGAACATCGCCTACAACCAGCCGCCGCACCCCAGCTTCTACATCGGAGTCGGCATGGAACTGCCCGCGCAGCCGGACATCATCTATACCGGCGCGAAGTAAGCACGGGCCGTAAGGCCTGACCAATAACAGGACTGCCCCGTCCGCCGAACATGGCGGGCGGGGCAGTTCCTGTTGCGGCTATGTGTCAGCCCCAACCCCCGGGTAACCGGCCGCGTCAGTAAGATCGCAGCATGACTGAGACCGCAGCCAACTCCGTAACCCTCCGTTTCCTGGCAGCCCCCATGGATGTGGGCCACAGCGGATCCGTGGACGCCGGGACCGTCCTGGAGTGGGTGGACAAGGCCGCGTATGCGGCCGCCGTCGGCTGGGCCAAGTCGTACTGCGTCACCGCCTATGTGGGCAACATCCACTTCGCTGACCCGGTCAACAGCGGCGACATGGTGGAGGTTGAGGCCACGATCGTGTACACGGGACGGTCCTCCATGCACATCCGCACGGTTGTCTCGTCAGGGGATCCCAAGGGCGGCCCGGCCACCATGCGCAGCCAGTGCATGGTGATCTTTGTGGCTGTGGGCGAGGACGGCAAGCCCATCCCCGTCAAACAGTTTGAGCCGGTCACGGCCGCGGAGATCGAACAGCGCGACCATGCCCTGGCCAGGGTCAAGGTCCGTGAACAGATCGTCGAGGCCATGAACGCCCAGGAATATACCGACGCCGGAACGGCCGAACGCGTCACGCTGCGGTTCATGGCGGCCCCCACGGATGTGAACTGGGGCGGCAAGGTCCACGGCGGGATTGTCATGAAGTGGATCGACGAAGCCGCCTATCTCTGCGCATCCCGGTATTCCGGGAAAGACACCGTCGCAGTGTTCTCGGGCGGCGTCCGCTTCTACCGTCCGCTGCTGATCGGACACGTGGTGGAAGTGGAGGCGCGGCTGGTCTACACGGGGACCAAAGGCATGCACATTGCCGTACACGTCCGCTCCGGGGATCCCAAGGGCAAGGAACTGAACCTCACCACCTACTGCCTCACCGTGATGGTGGCGCGCGACGCCGAAGGCACGTCAGTGCCCATCCCCCGCTGGGTGCCGGTCTCGGAGGAGGACAAGCGGCTGCACGCGCACGCACGCGAGCTGCTGGAAATCCGGGGCACGGCCCCCGGGAACCGGCTGCCCAACCACCTGCTGGCGCACGGCTAAACCAAGTTGCGCCCTGCGGTGACCGGACCCTAGAAGCCGCCGCCGCCGGCGTCGGCTGCCATGTTGGCGAACCGCGAGTAGTGGCCCTGGAAAGCCACCACGATGTCCTTGGTGGGGCCGTTACGGTGCTTGGCGATCAGGATGTCCGCCTCGCCGGCGCGCGGTGACTCTTTGTCGTAGACGTCCTCGCGGTGCAGCAGGATCACCATGTCAGCATCCTGCTCGATGGAGCCGGATTCACGAAGGTCCGAGACCATGGGCCGCTTGTCCTGGCGCTGCTCGGAACCACGGTTCAGCTGTGACAGCGCAATCACCGGGACCTGGAGTTCCTTGGCGAGCAGCTTGAGCGCACGCGAGAATTCCGAGACTTCCTGCTGGCGGGATTCCACTTTCTTTCCGGAGCTCATGAGCTGGAGGTAGTCCAGGATCACGAGCTTGAGGTCGTGCTGCTGCTTCAGGCGCCGGCACTTGGCCCGGATTTCCATCAGCGACATGTTGGGGCTGTCGTCGATGAACAGGGGGGCATCGTTCATCCGGCCCATGGTGGTGGCGATCTTGGACCATTGCTCGTCCTTGATGGTGCCCTTGCGGAGGTCCTGCAGCCCGATGGTGGCCTCGGCGGAGAGCAGGCGCATGGCGATCTCGTTCCGGCCCATTTCGAGCGAGAACATCACGGTGGCCAGGTTGTTCTTGATGGCCGCCGAACGGGCGAAGTCCAGCGCGAACGTGGACTTACCAACAGCCGGGCGGGCAGCGATGACGATCATCTGGCCGGGGTGCAGGCCGTGGGTGAGTTCGTCCAGTTCGTAGAACCCGGTGGGCACACCGGTCATGCCTTCGCCGCGGTGGCCGGAGGCCTCGATCTCGTCCACCGTGGATTCCATGACGTCCTTCAGGACGACGTAGTCCTCGGCGGTGCGGCGCTCGGCCACAGCGTAAACCTCGGCCTGGGCCTGGTTGACGAGGTCTTCCACTTCGCCGTCGGAGCCGTAACCCAGCTGGACGATCTTGGTTCCGGCATTGACCAGGCGCCGCAGCACGGCGCGTTCGGCCACGATTTCGGCGTAGTAGCCGGCGTTGGCTGCCGTGGGCACGGTCTGGATGAGTTCGTGCAGGTAGGCGGGTCCGCCGATCCTGTTGATCTCGGCACGTTTGGTCAGTTCATCTGAGACGGTGACCGCGTCCGCAGGCTCGCCGCGGCCATAGAGGTCAATGATGGCCTCGTAGATGGTTTCATGGGCGGGGCGGTAGAAGTCCTGGCCACGGAGGATCTCCACGACGTCGGCGATGGCGTCCTTGGAGAGCATCATGCCGCCCAGGACGGACTGTTCAGCCGGGATGTCCTGGGGAGGCTTCCGGCTGCTTTCGGATCCGCGGGTGCCCTCGATCGGGTCCAGGTGCGTTACTGACAAAGCTGCCGTCCTCCATTGTGTGCCGCAGCGGAACGAGAAGGTTCCGCCGTGGTTAAGCTGTTCTTCCTGTGGGGTGCGGGCGTCTTGGGACATCCGCACCACACCCAACAGGTCAGGTCTACCGGAGGGCACCGACAATTACTGGCCGGCCGCCCTGTCGGGCCCATGGGCTTTGTGCACAAAGAGTTATCCCCAATATCCACAGGTTATCCACAGAAGTGTCCGCCGCGGCGGGATCCAGGATCCGCCGTGGTGGTCCGCGTACTCCGCCGCAGCGTTTTCGCCCCCCAAAAAACAGGTATTCCGCTACGCTAGCCCTCCTTTCCCAAAGGGCAAAGCCCACTATTCCCACGGCCTGTGGAAAACCTGTGCACTAAGCGGCATAGCTTGTGCACAGCCTGTGGGTGACCCTGTGGAAACAAAAAAAGTTTCACCCTAAATACGCGTCTGACCTGCGGAAACTCCGATTGGAGCGTGTGGAGGAAATATTCTTTTGCCAAACCTTCATCCACAGCTTGCAGGCCGGGGCTGTTGATTGCGGACCGAATTTCGGCCCCAATCGTGGCCGGATATCCCTGGACCGTGATCAATTCCACAGCATCGGCGCCGAATTGACGCCACACTCGGCGGACTGTATGCGGGTCGCGGAATATGCTGTGGATAACAGCGATCTGGCATAAGCTCTATACATGGGCGAAATACTGATGGTGCTGTTGCCTGCGCTGGTTTTGGTGGCGGTAATCTGGGGTCTTTCAACAGCCCTCAGCCCCCGCGATTCCGGAATTTCCGACGCCGAAAAATACCAGCAGGACCTCGCGATGCGCTCGGCCGAACACTATGCCAACCAGGTCCGGGTCGCCACCGCCGCCCGCGCCAGGCTTGACGCCAATACACGCCCCAGCCAGAACGAGGCGCAGCAGACCCAGCAGGCGGACAACGCACGGGCCGCACTTCACGCACAGGCAGGCGGCATGGCCGGCCAGCATGGCTACACGGCTCTTCCGGGCGGGCAGCTCAACCCCCAGTTCACCCTGCAGTTGCAGTCCATGGCCCGCGGCGGGCAGAAGCTCCAGGCCATTAAACTCCTCCGCCAGGCGACGCACTTTGACCTGGCCACGGCCAAGAAGTACATAGATCGGCTTTAGAAATGGAATCGCTTGTGATCCCCGCCTTCATCCTTGTTGTTGTGGCTGCCGGTGTTGCCCTGGGCGCCCGCGCCATCAGCAGGCGCCTGAAGGCTTCCGCAGCGGCCGGCGCCACCGCCCCCGCCAGCGACCCCGTGGAGTTGGCCCGGGCGGCCGCCGCGAAGCTCACCGAGGACCAGCACCGCCGGCTCTACGCCCTCATCGCCCAGGGCCAGGCCATGGCGGCCATCAAGCTCTACTACGAGGCTACAGACGCCGGCCTGAGGGCCGCTCGGGATGCCGTGGGCGCGCTGGCAGCCCACCCGCAGCCTTACCGGACTCCCGCCTCCGCGGAGGCGGCACAGGAGTCCGACGACGACGACACTCCCCAGCGCTTTCCCTACCGGTACCGGGCCATCGCCAGCAAGGGTGACGTGACCCGGGAAGTCAGCAGCAACATGCTCAACGACGAAATTTACGGGCGGATCCGCACGCTGGCACGCAGCGGCGACACCGAAGGCGCCGCCACGGCCCTCACCCGGCACTCGGACATCACCCTCAAGCAGGCCCGAGAGTTCATCGCCCTCCTGGACGACTAGGGAAAAGCGGGCCAGCAGGGAACATCGGCCCGGCTAGAAGTCGAAGAGATCCCCCAGCCAGCCTTCCTTTTTCTTATGCCCGCGGCGGTCATAGTCACGGTCATGGCCCTGCTTGCCATACTTGCGGTCGTCATAGCGCGGTTGCTCGTAGCGGGGCTGGTCGCGCCGTGGTTCAAAGTTCGGGTACAGCGGAGGCGGCGTCGGGCCGGGAGCAGGGGCTGCCGGCCGGACAGGCGCAGCGGCTCCTCCGCCCATTGCCCCGTTGGCGCGGTCGATGATCTTGTCGAGCTCACCGCGGTCGAGCCATACGCCGCGGCACTGGGGGCAGTAGTCAATCTCCACACCGCTGCGTTCGCTCATGATCAGGTCAATGGAATCCACAGGACACTTCATGTCCCGGTCAACGATCGGAAGGCCCGGATAGTTCGGCAGCTTTGTCCGGCCGCCGGATCTCCCGGTGCGGGGCCTGCGTCATCGGCCGCCGGAGATGCTGGCCAGGAGCTGCGCAAACGGCAGGGACTCCAGGGCCGCCGGCTTGCGGCCGGGCTGCTCCCCTGTCAGGAGTCCGACGAACTCAGCCGCCGCACGGTCGATCCGGGACGAAAGGGGCGAGCCGCCGTCGTCCGTGTTTCCCCAGTCCTGGGGGCCGGCAAACACTCCGGTCGCCGCCGTCCGGGTGCGCAGGTAGCTGAACAGCGGACGCATGGCGTAGTCCAGGACCATCTGGTGGCGGTCGGTACCGCCGGTGGCCCCGAGCAGGACGGCCTTGCCGTCCAGGGACTTAGGGTCCAGGACGTCAATGAAGGATTTGAAGAGGCCGCTGTACGACGCGCTGAACACGGGACTGACGGCGATGATGCCGTCGGATGCCTCGACGCCCGCAATGACCTCCGCCAGGCGCGGGGCCGCGTAGCCGGTGACGAAGTTGTTCGCGATGTCCACGGCGAGGTCACGGAGCTCGACGACGTCCAGCTTCACTTCATAACCGGCGTCCGCGAGCCTGCGTTCTGCCGCCGCGGCAAGCTGGTCTGCGAGCAGCCTGCTCGACGACGGCACTCCGAGGCCGGCGGACAATACGGTGATGCGGCGGGTTTCCACTGTGGACTCCTGATGTTCGGTTCCGACTACTTTACATGTATTTGCATGTACCTACGTAACCGGTGGCTATCCGCGTTTATTCCACAGCCTTACAGGACCACCGTCCCGCTGATGCACGTGACGGAGCTGCCGCCCACCCAAATGTCGTTGTCCATGGCGTCCACATGGACCTTCCCTGCCCGGCCCAGCATGGTGCCCTGGGCGGCAGTGTACGACACCGGCGCCCGTCCACTGCCGATCAGCCACTGCGCCACGCCTGCGTTGAAGCTGCCGGTGACCGGGTCCTCGGCGGCTGCGTCTCCGGGGATGAATGTCCGCACCTCGAAGTCGGCGCCTCCCGCTGCGGCATGCGGCCCGATCACGCCCACCTTCAGGCCCTGCATGGCGGCATAGTCCGGCTTGATGTCCAGGACCTGTTCGGCGGAGTCCAGCAGCACGCCGATCCAGTCGGGTCCGTTGACCAGCCACGTGGCATCCAGGAGAGCCTGGCGGGGCAGCCGGAGGCCTGAAGCGATCCTTGCCATGTCCGGCTCGTCCACGGGCCCGGAGCGCGTCAGCGGCGGCGCTGCGAAAGCCAGCCGTCCGGCGTCGATACGCACCGGGACCAGTCCCGCACCGCACTCCTGGATGAGTACCCCCTCCGCCTTGGGAAGGCCGCCGGCCTCCAGCCATGCGTGCGCGGATCCAAGCGTGGGATGCCCGGCGAAGGGGAACTCCTCGTGGGCGGTGAAGATCCGGACCCGGTAATCCGCCTCGGGGTGGGTGGGCGGCAGCAGGAACGCGGTTTCGGACAGGTTGGTCCAGTTGGCGAACTGCTGCATCTGATCTGTGGTGAGACCGTCGGCGTCGACCACCACCGCGAGCGGGTTGCCCCGGTAGTGCTCGGCGGTGAACACGTCCACCTGGGCGAAGGGGCGGCGGCGAATGGGGGCTGGCTTCTGGCTCACCGCTGCAGGTTACCACTGCGGAGCGGCCCCGCTGACAAGTCCCCCGCGCTCTGCCAGACTTCCAGCATGGCTGAAAACAAGACACAGGCAACCGATGCGTCCGTGAACGATTTCCTGGCGGCAGTGGAGCATCCGGGGCGCCGTGCGGATGGCTTCGAGTTGTTGGAGATGATGCGTGGCATCACTGGCCAGGAAGCCGTCATGTGGGGTCCCACCATCGTGGGATTCGGCAGCTACCACTACAAGTACAACAGCGGGCGGGAGGGCGACGCAGCCGCCGTCGGATTCTCACCGCGCAAGGCCAACCTGGTGCTGTACGGCCTCACAGACGGACCCGACGCCGACCGGCTGCTTCCCGAACTCGGCAAGCACCGGACCAGCACAGCATGCCTCTACGTCAACAAACTGGACGACGTGGACCGGGGCGTCCTAGCCGAACTGATCCGGGCGGGATACCGGCACGTCACGACGGAGCCCCACAGCCCCTGACCAGCGCGCAGCACTGCCGTGAAGTGCCACCTCGGCGGGAACAGAAAACCCCCGCTGCCGGGGCAACGGGGGTTTTCGTGCAGTTCAGGACTGCGCAGCCGGAAAGACTACTTGCCTGCTACTACGTCGAGTTCGATCACAGCGGCAACGTCGTCGTGCAGACGGACGTTGGCCTGGTAGGAACCAACCGACTTGATGTGTGCCGGCAGTTCAACCTTGCGCTTGTCGATTTTGCCAAGGCCAGCGGCCTCAACAGCGTCGGCAACGTCGGCCTGCTTGACGGTGCCGAACAGGCGTCCGGTCTCGCCAGCCTTGACAACGAGCTTGACCGGCTTGGCGGACAGTGCAGCGGCCTGCTTCTGCGCATCTTCCAGGGAAGCGTGCGCGCGGGCGGCGCGGGCAGCCTTGATGGACTCAACCTGCTTCTCGCCACCCTTCGACCAGGTCAGGGCGAAGTTGCGGGGCAGCAGGAAGTTACGTGCGTAACCGTCCTTGACCTCGACAACGTCGCCAGCAGCACCGAGACCGGTTACTTCGTGGGTCAGAATGAGCTTTGCCATGTTAGTTAATCCCTTCCTTAGCCGCGGCCAGCGCCGGAGTAAGGCAGCAGGGCAACTTCGCGGGCGTTCTTGATTGCCTGTGCGATCTTGCGCTGTTCCTGCACCGTGACGCCAGTGACGCGACGGGCGCGGATCTTTCCGCGGTCGGAGATGAACTTGCGCAGCAATGCTACGTCCTTGTAGTCGATGACGGTGATGTCAGCGGCCTTCAAGGGGTTGGACTTTGGTTTGGGCTTACGGAGTTCAGCCTTAGCCATCGTGGAGCTCCTATTCTATGGAGCCCGTGGATATTGATCCACGGGATGGTGGTGGTCCGACGGCGGCAGTCGCTTCGGGTGCCGTAAGGCACCCAGGGCGGCCCCGGCGTCGGGCCTTAATTTTTGGTGTTTAGAAGGGAGGTTCGGAATCCGGGCCGTTGCCCCAGCCGCCTGCATTGGAGACACCGGGCGTTGCCCAGGGGTCTTCCTGTGCAGCCTGCTGGTTGCCGCCACCGAAACCGCCACCGGAGTTGCCGCCCTGGTTTCCACCAGAGTTGCCGCCTCCGAATCCACCGCCGCTGTTGCCGCCGCCGAAGCCACCCTGGCCACCCTGACCGCCGGAGCGCTGGGTGCGGTTGACCTTGGCATTGGCGTAGCGCAGGCTCGGGCCGATTTCGTCGACCTCGAGCTCAATGACGGTGCGCTTTTCGCCTTCTTTGGTTTCGTAGGAACGGCTCTTCAGCCGGCCGGAAACGATCACGCGCATGCCCTTGGTGAGGGACTCGGCGACGTTCTCGGCTGCTTCACGCCAGACTGCAGCGCGGAGGAACAGGGTTTCCCCGTCCTTCCACTCGTTGGACTGACGATCAAAGGTGCGTGGGGTGGAAGCGATGGTGAAGTTCGCTACTGCCGAACCTGACGGTGTGAACCGCAATTCCGGGTCATTGGTGAGATTACCGATGACCGTAATGGTGGTCTCGCCTGCCATCTACTGCCTCCTTGTTCGATCCTGGATGAAGAATTCGATCCTGCGGGGTGAAGAATGAAAATCGGTGCTGAAATTACTCAGCAACAACCTTCTGCTCTTCGGGGCGGGTGATCTTGGTGCGCATGATGGTCTCGTTAAGAGACAGCTGGCGGTCAAGTTCCTTGGCGGTGTCCGGCTTGGCGGTGAAGTTCACCACGGCGTAGATACCTTCGGACTTCTTCTTGATGTCGTAGGCCAGTCGGCGACGGCCCCAGATGTCAACCTTTTCGATGGTTCCACCATCGTTGGTGATGACATTCAGGAACTTCTGAAGCGACGGCTCAACGGTACGCTCTTCGACCTCGGGGTCGATGATTACCATCAATTCGTAAGGACGCATATGTGAACCCACCTCCTTTGGGCTAAGCGGTTACGGCATTTCCGTAACAGGAGGTTCATTTGCGATGCCATGCACATGCCCGGCCACCGGAACGGAGGCAGGGCGCAGCACAGACTTCAATATCTTAGTGCATTTGGACCGGATAGGCGATTCGCGCTTGACTCAAGGCTAAGCGCCTGGATTCCTCTGCGGAAGCGGTGCTGCGGGTATGTGGAAAACCGCGCCGTTGCGGGCGGGGTTGGCTTCGGCAGGCGCGGCTAGAGTACAGATCATGGATGCCGCGCCCCTCAACGCCCCACCGATCCGGCGCAGCCGGCTCCGGTTCGGGGCCATGGTGGTGGCTGGAATTGCCGCTGCACTGGCTACCGGCGCCGCGGGGTTCTGGGTGCAGGCGCCGGCCGCCGGGTGGGCGACGGCGGCCCTGGTCTACGTCGGCTGGGTGTGGCTGGTGATCGGCCGCATGGATCCCGCCCAGACCAAGGCCCACGCCGTCGCGGAGGACCCGTCCCGGCCAACCACCGACCTACTGATCCTGGCGGCGAATATCGCCTCGCTGGCGGCAGTCGCCGTCGTGGTGGTCGATTCGCACCAGGGCGGCGGCGGCACGCAGCTTGGCGGGGCCGCACTGGTCCTTGCCAGCGTGGCCCTGTCCTGGATGCTGGTGCAGACGCTTTTCACCCTCCGATACGCAGAGCATTTCTACGGCGGGGAGAGCGACGGCGGCGTCAGCTTCAACCAGGACGAGCCGCCGCAATACACGGACTTCGCCTACCTGGCCACCAGCATCGGGATGACCTACCAGGTGTCGGACACCAACCTGGAGAACCCGCGCATCCGGCGCGAGGCACTCAAGCACAGCCTGCTGTCCTACCTGTTCGGCACAGTCATCCTGGCCGCCACGATCAACCTGGTGCTCGGCCTGGCGGCCTAAGCGCCGCGGACCTTACGACGCCGGGCCGGCACCGACGGCGGCGTCCTCGTCCTGCGGAGCCTCAACAGCGGGTCCCGCCGGGCCGCCCTTGCGGTAGCGCCAGACTCCGATGCCCACCACAACGGCGGCCAGTGCCAGCGACAGGATCAGGGACTCCCGGGTGGACTCCAGGATCACCATGCCGATCAGCAGTGCCACGATGCTGGCGATTGATACCCAGGTCAGGTAGGGGAAAAGCCACATCTTCAGGGCGAGGTCCTTGGCGGCCGCCCCCATGCGCTTGCGCAGGATCAGCTGGGAAGACGCGATGACCAGCCAGACAAACAGGGCGATCGCGCCTGACGTGTTCACGAGGAACAGGAAGACGGTGTCCGGGGCGACATAGTTCAGCCCGACCGTCACGAAGCCGACCACCGTTGAGGCCAGGACTGCCGCCGCGGGAACGCCGCGCTTGGAAATCCGGGTCCAGGCCTTCGGTGCGTCGCCGCGCTTGGACAGTGAGAAGAGCATGCGGCTGGCGGTGTAGAGACCGGAGTTCAGGCAGGACAGGACGGAGGTGAGCACCACGATGTCCATGATGGTTCCGGCCCCGGGGATGCCGAACAGTTCAATCACGGCGACGTACGGGCTCTTGGCCACGTTGGCGTCATTCCACGGCAGCAGGGTGACAACAATGGCGATGGAACCGATGTAGAAGACCAGGATGCGCCACACCGTGGACTTCACGGCCTTCTTGACCGCATCAACAGGGTTCTCGGACTCACCGGCGGCGATGGTGGCGATCTCCGCGCCGAAGAAGGAGAAAACAACCACCAGGATGCCCGCGAGGACGGCACCCGGCCCGTTGGGAAGGAATCCGCCGTTCTCGACGAGGTTGCTCAGGCCAGGCGCCGGGACACCCGGGACGAGGCCCAGGATGGCCGCTGCGCCAAAGAGCAGGAACAGCACAATGGCGGCCACCTTGATGGAGGCGAACCAGAATTCGAACTCGCCGTAGGACTTCACGGAGCCAAGGTTGGTCAGCGTCAGCAGGACCATCAGGATCAGCGCCCAGACCCACTGGTCAATGCCGGGAACCCAGCGGTGCATGATCGCTGCCCCGGCCGTGGCCTCGATCCCCAGCACGATGATCCAGAACCAGGCGTACAGCCAACCGATGCTGAAGCCGGCCCACCGGCCGAGCGCCTTGTCCGCATAGGTGGAAAAGGATCCCGTTTCGGGGTTGGCTGCTGCCATCTCACCGAGCATCCGCATCACCAGGATCACCACGATTCCGGCGGCCATGTAGGCCAGGAGGATGCCCGGGCCGGCTTGCTGGATCGCGGCGCCTGACCCCACAAAGAGGCCTGCCCCGATCACGCCGGCAATGGCGATCATGGAGAGGTGCCGCGGTTTGAGCGACTTGGAGAGTTGCTGGTCAGCGTGCATGGGTGCGCCGTCCTCGGTGTTGGTGCGGAAATTGTTTGGCTGCCTTGCGGCGCCACAGGGATGGGCCTTGAGCACTTTTCGGGTGTTGGCCCGTGCGGTGGATCACACGTTTTCTCCACCCTAAGACGCGGCTGGCCCATCACCTGCTGTGCATTGGCACAGAAGGCGGGAGCCGAAATCAGATGTTTTCACAGGAGCGGACACTATTGCGAATCATCCGCCGCCCGACAGGCAACTTTGAAATGCCCTCGAAACCTGAGTAGCGGATGCCAAAACCTGAGTACACGGGGGCCTAAATTTCTCTGGTGCCGGAACCGGATCGCGGCTATATTGGCATCCAACGGCTGGGTACCGTGCTGGACGTAATGATGCGGCCAGGAAGTTGGCCCGCACAGTCATGTCAATGACTGGACGGGCTTCGTCATTAACTGAGGTACAAAGCAATATCGGTCTCCTTCTTCGATGGATGGGGACCTCATGTCGTTAATAGGCCGAAGCAAGGAGCTGGACCGGATCCTTTCCGTGATCCGGGGGCCGAAGGAATCCGCCCTGACCGTTGTAGGGCGGCGTGGTGTGGGTAAGTCCGCTCTGCTGTCCGAGATTCCGCGGCTTTCCGACTACCGGACTGTTTTCCTGCGGGCCAGTGCCTCCGAATCAGACTGGCCGCTCTCCGGCCTCACGGCTCTGCTGAACGGAATCGACGATCCCGTCCTCAACCGGTTCGCAGACGAGCTGCTCCGCGACTCAACCGGTGCCATGGATGTCCCCACCGTATCCACTATGCTCCTGAACGGGCTTCACCAGCGGTCATCGTCGCGCACCGTGATCGTCATCGATGATGCAGACCAGCTGGATCCCAGCAGCCAGGCGGTCATCGGATTCCTCGCCAGACGCCTGTCCGGGACAGACATGGCGCTCTTCACCAGCGTCCGTGACGAATCGCCGGAGAGCCCGTTCGGCAGCCTCCCGGCCCTTCACCTGAAGGCACTGAACTACAACGACGCCGTCCGGATGCTGGAGTCGATTCCGGCCCGCCAGACCGCGACGGCGGCGATCCACGCGGTAGCGGCGGCAACCCAAGGCAACCCGCTTGCCGCCGTCGAGCTCTACACCTGCCTGCTGGAACGACAGGCCGAAGGGAAATACGCGCTCCCCATCCCGCTGCCCTGCAAGGGAAGCTTCGAATCCGAATTCGCCGCAACAGTGGGCGGCCTGACCCCGGCCGCGCGGCAGGTCCTTGACCTGATGTCGCTGTCCTGCCGGAGCGACATCGCCACGCTGGAAAAGGTCTACGACGAGCTGTGGGCAGGGGTGGACGAGCTCCTGGCCAGCGGCATGGTCAGCCGGTCCGGCCCACACCTGCGCATCCAGGACCAGCTGCTGCGCGGCTACGTTTTTGCCAGCATGACTCCGGCCGTCCGGACCGCCAACCACCGCGCCCTGGCAGAAGCGGCCGGTGACACCGATCCGTACGCACGCCGCTGGCACCAGAGTTTTACCGCGCTGGAGCGCCAGACCCCGTTTGGCCTCCTGCGGTTTGCCGTGGACCTGATCCGGAGCGGGGAAGTCGCTTTCGCGGTGGAGTACATAGAACGCGCACTCACGATCAATCCGTGGGAAGCCGAGACCGCCGCACGGCTCACTACCGTCGCTGAGCTGCTGTTCAACAGGGGCGAATTCGTCTACGCCAAGCGGTACCTGGACTGGGCGCAGCGGGTAACGCGCAACCCGGCCCTCATCCTGCGCCTGACGGGCCTTGCGTTCGAAATCCAGTTCATCCAGGGTGCAGCGGTGCGGTCAAGCATGGTGCTTCGGCTGGTGAAGGAGTTCGGCCAGCACGATCCTGCCTACGCCGCCATCCTGTTGGCCGTCGGTTCGCTCTACTACGCGGAGCGGTGGGAACTGGAAGATGCGATCAGCCTGGTGCGCCACGCTGAGCAGTTCCAGGACGCGGCCTCCAAGGACTGCCTCGCCGTCGCGGACCGCGCCAAGCTCCTGATCGAGGCGATCAGCGGGAACGCTGAGCATCTGGGCCGCAAGCATGACGCCGCCGGAACCGTGGCCACACTCTTGGTGCAGGGGCGCGCGCTGAGCTACGCAGAGCACCACGAACTGGCCCAGGAAGCGTTCGCGATGGTGCGGAATTCCGTTGAGGCGTCCAACATCAACTGGCGGGAAACCGCAGCCTACCTCGCCGCGGACAACGAGATCAGGGCCGGGAATGTCCGGACGGCCATCCGGCTGATCGAGGACCTAGAACTCAACGAACCCGAAACCAAATACCACCGCGGAATGCGGCACATCTTCCGGGTGTGGCGGGCCCACTCCCTGGGCGATGAGGCCTTGGCACGGCTGTACGTGTCGGAGGCCCACCACTTCTCCGGCGCGGAAAGCCACCCGGCCATCACGGCCCAGTTGGCCGCCTGCCAGGGCCACTTCGCGCTGATGCGCGGCAACCTGGCCGAGTCCTTCGCGCAGCTGTCCCGCGCCGCGGAAATCGGCATGGCCTTTGGAAATCCCACGCTGCTGCGCTGCGAGGCTGACCTGGTGGAAGTCCTTGTCCGGCTGGGACGGCACCGCGAAGCCACCCAGGCCCTCTACCGCCTGGAAAGCCGTTCTGTGGGGCTCAGGTCCCCCTGGCTGCTCAGTGCCGTGGCACGGAGCCGGGCCATGCTCGCCGACGGCGAGCAGTCCCTGCAGCTGTTCAGCCACGCGCTTGAGAGCCGGAATGCCCACGACTCACTGCTGGAACGCGCCAGGACGCTGCTGTGCTACGCGGAGCGGCTGGGCGCCTTCGGCCGGCTGCGGGATGCCAGGGATGGACTCCTGCGGGCCAAGGTGATGTTTGACGAGGCCGGCGCCGACGCCTGGACCCAGCACGTGGATTCCCTCTTGCTGGATGAACGCGTTGAACCCGCCCGGGCACCAGGCAACCCCGCCATGCTCATGCTCGCCGACCACGAACGCGCCCTCGCGCAGATGGTGGCCCGAGGCATGCGCAACAAGGAAATCGCCGCCACGCTCTACGTCTCCGTCCGGACTGTGGAAGTGCGCCTCACAGCGATCTACCGCAAGCTGGGCGTCGAGTCCCGCGCGCAGCTGACCGCCCTCGCCGCCGGCAAGGACGCCGCGGCCCGGGAACCCTACGTCCTGCCTGTCGTTTAGGGACGAAACCCTCCTCTTTGCAGGTACCCGCAGTATCCACACTGTTGCCTTCCCGGTACCACAAAGCCCCCGATATTCCCCCTATAACCCGCCGCTTCAGGGCTAATTTTGCTTCACGGTCAGAGCAAAAAGCGGACACACCGGGAAGGGGTCATCATGGCGGAAGTTCCAGTAGCCCGAACCCGGCGTGCAACGTTTGGCTGGCCCGTTGCGCCCGTTGCTGCACAGCGGACCGCAACAGCGCCGTTGGCGGCAGCAGAAGCCGCAGGAACCCGGCTTCTGCTGCCGCCGGCTGCCGTTAGTGCAACGCCGGGCCGGAAGGCGGCGGCAGCGTGGATTTCCACGCACATCAATCTTCTCCGCGTCACTGATTCGCTCATGGTGGCAGGAGCCGTTTTGGTTGGCTACCTGTTCTCCAGCGTTGGGTTCACTCCCGGGGTTGAAAGCGACAAGGGCGGCGTCCTCACTGCCGCCACGGTAATGCTGCTCTGGCTCATGGCGCTGGAGATCTACCGGACTCGTGACTCCAAGGTCCTGGGGGTTGGCGCGGACGAGTACAAGCGGGTCGCCTCCGCGACGCTTCGGATCTTCGGCCTGATGGCCATCACTGCCGTGGTGTTTTCGGTCCATGGCGGGACGGCCTTCGTCACCGTGTCGCTTCCGTTGGGGCTGGTGGCCCTGTCCGGTAACCGCTGGGCCTTCCGGCGCCGGCTGACGCGGGAAAAGGCCTACGGACGCCACCTTTCGAGGGCGATCGTGGTGGGAGAACCCGAGGAGGTCCGGTACGTGGTCCAACAGGTGGCCAGGAAGTCCGGTCCTGTGTACAAGATCCTGGGAGTCTGCCTTCCCGGCGCCCGGCGCGGGGCGAGCCTGCAGGTGGACGGCCAGCTGGTACCGGTACTTTCCTCCACTGACGACATCGCCCGGACGGCACGGCTGTCCGACGCCGACGCCGTCATTGTGGCTGGGCCCCTGCCCGGCGGCAACCGGTTCATCCGTGAGCTTGGCTGGAAGCTGGAGGAATGCGCCGCCGAAATGGTCCTCGCCGCCACGCTCACCAACGTTGCGGGCCCCCGGATCCACTGGCGCCCCGTGGAAGGCCTCCCCCTGATGCACGTCGACATTCCCCAGTACTCGGGAGCGAAACATGCGCTGAAGAGGGTCATGGATGCGGCGATGGCGCTGGCTGCCCTCCTTGCGCTGTCGCCGCTGCTCCTGGTCCTTGCCGTGATCGTGCGGCTGGACAGTCCAGGGCCGGTGCTTTTCCGGCAGGACCGGGTGGGCAAGGACGGCACCGCGTTCGGGATGTTGAAGTTCCGGTCCATGGTGGTGGACGCCGAAGCCCGGCTGGCGGCACTGAACCAGCAGAACGAAGGCGCGGGAGTGCTGTTCAAGCTCCGCGACGATCCACGCGTCACGCGGTGCGGGCGCTGGATGCGGAAGTACTCCCTCGATGAACTGCCGCAGCTCTGGAACGTTCTGCTGGGCAACATGAGCATGGTGGGGCCGCGCCCTCCGCTGGACCGGGAAGTCAGCGGCTACGAACGCCACACCCACCGCCGACTGCTCATCAAGCCGGGAATCACCGGCCTCTGGCAAATCAATGGCCGCTCGGACCTTTCCTGGGATGAGGCAGTGCGGCTGGACCTGTACTACGTCGAGAACTGGTCCATCGCCGGGGACCTCCTGATCCTGTGGCGGACCTTCCGGGCAGTCATCAAGCCCTCCGGCGCCTACTAACCACCTCACCCGGGAAAGAAAGTGACATGAGAACCTTCGCCAATCCGTTCCACGTCCCCACACACCGCCAGCCGACGCCGAAACTGAAGATCGCCGTCGTCGGGGCCGGGTACTGGGGGCCAAACCTGGCCCGCAACCTGCAGGCCAGTCCGGCCTGGGACCTCCTGGCCATCTGTGACCTTGATGTTGGGCGCGCGGCCAAGCTCGCGGCGACGCTGGGTGACATTCCCGTCGTCGAGTCCCTGGATGAGTTGCTGGACACGTTTGACGTGGACGCCGTAGCGATTGCGACGCCGGCCCGCACCCACCACGGGACGGTCATGACGGCGCTGCGCGCCGGTAAGCACGTCCTGGTGGAGAAGCCGCTGGCAGACAGCCGCGCGCACGGGGTGGAAATGGTGGCCGAGGCCGAGGCGAACGGCCTGGTGCTGATGGCGGACCACACGTACTGCTACACACCGGCGGTGCTCAAGATGCAGGAGCTGGTGCAGGCGGGGTCGCTGGGTGAAATCCTCTTTGTGGACTCCACCAGGATCAACCTGGGACTGGTACAGCCCGACGTGGATGTGTTCTGGGACCTGGCACCGCACGACCTCGCGATCCTCGACTTTGTCCTTCCCGGCGGCCTGAACCCCACCGAAGTCTCGGCCTTCGGTGCGGACCCGCTGGGGACCGGCAGGGACTGTGTGGGGCACCTGAATTTCCGGCTGCCCAACGACGCCACCGCGCACGTGCACGTGAACTGGCTGAGTCCCACCAAGATCCGGCAGATGGTGATAGGCGGCTCGCTGCGGACGCTGGTGTGGGACGACCTGAATCCCCAGCAGCGGCTGAGCGTGTACGACCGCGGCGTGAGCCTGGAACGGCAGCCAAAATCGGCCGGTGAGAAGAAGACCTCCGCGGTCTCCTACCGGCTGGGGGATACGTGGTCGCCGGCCCTGCCGGAGCGTGAGGCGCTGGCGCAGGTGGTGGAGGAGCTGGCCTATTGCATCCATAACAAACGCGAGGCGCGCACAGGCGGCGCATCCGGGCTGCGTGTCCTGTCAGTTTTGGAAGCGGTCACCCGCAGCCTGAGCAATGACGGCCAGTCGTCACCGGTGGAGGGGTCCGAGCTGGCCGGTGCCGGAGTCCGGCTGGAGCGTGCGCTGTGAGTGAGTTGGGAGGGGCCAACGTCCTGGTGACCGGCGGGGCCGGGACCATCGGCTCCACCCTTATCGATGCCCTGCTCAGCGCCGGAGTGAACCGCGTTGATGTGCTGGACAACATGGTCCGCGGCCGGCTGGGCAACCTGGACGGGGCGCTGGAAAGCGGCCAGGTGGAGATGATCACGGGGAACATCGGAAACCGGGACCTGGTGCACGACCTGACCAAAGGCAAGGACCTGGTGTTCCATCAGGCAGCGATCCGGATTACGCAGTGCGCCGAGGAACCGCGCCTCGCGCTCGAGGTCCTGGTGGACGGGACGTTCAACATCCTGGAGGCCGCGGCCGAACACCGGGTGGACAAACTGATTGCCGCCTCCAGCGCTTCGGTCTACGGCATGGCGGAAGAGTTCCCCACCACGGAACGCCACCACCACGCCAACAATGACACGTTCTACGGCGCGGCCAAATCGTTCAACGAAGGCATGGCCCGGAGCTTCCACGCCATGACCGGCCTGGACTACGTGATGCTGCGCTACTTCAACGTCTACGGGCCCCGGATGGACGTCCACGGGCTGTACACCGAAGTCCTGGTGCGGTGGATGGAACGGATCATGGACGGACAGCCGCCGCTGATCTTCGGCGATGGCCTGCAGACCATGGACTTCGTTTACACCTCGGATGTTGCGAGGGCCAACGTGCTGGCGGCCGCGAGCGACGTCAGCCACGGCGTCTACAACATCGCCAGCGGAACGGAGACGAGCCTGCTGGAAATGGCGCAGGCGCTGCTCCGCGTCATGGACTCGGACCTGGAGGTGGAGCACGGACCGGCCCGGCTGGTGAACAGCGTGGTCCGCCGGCTGGCTGACACCTCAGCCGCGCGGCAGGACCTGGGCTTCAAAGCGGAAGTTGAACTCGAAGAGGGACTCCGCGAGCTCGTCAGCTGGTGGAAGCCGCTGCGCGAGGAGATCGCCGCGACAAGGAAAGTTGGTGCCCCGTGACTGCGGAAACAGTCCTTGCCCGGATCAACGTCATGAAGCCTTGGCTCGGTGATGAAGAAGCACAGGCTCTCGCGGAAGTTGTTGCCTCCGGCTGGGTGGCGCAGGGGCCCAAGGTCAAGGCGTTCGAGTCCGACTTCAGCGCCGCGCAGGAGGTGCGTCACGCCGTCGCGACGTCCAGCTGTACGACGGCACTGCACCTGGCACTGATCGTGGCGGGCATCGGCCCCGGCGATGACGTTGTGGTGCCCTCCCTGTCCTTCATTGCCACCGCCAACGCCGTGACTTACGTGGGGGCGCGGCCCGTGTTCTGCGACGTGGATCCGGTCACAGGCAACGTGACCGCGGAGACGATCCACGCCGCTCTGACCCTGGACACGCGCGCGGTGATTGTGGTGGACCAGGGCGGGGTGCCCGTGGACCTGGACCCCATCCGCGAACTCTGCGACCGGCACGAGATCACGGTGATTGAGGACGCCGCCTGCGGCGTAGGCTCCCAGTACAAGGGCCGGCCGGTCGGCACCGGGGCGGACGTGTCCGTCTGGTCGTTCCACCCGCGCAAGATCCTCACCACCGGCGAGGGCGGCATGCTCACCACGCACCGGGCGGACTGGGCGGCGCGGGCGCGGACGCTCCGGGAGCATTCCATGAGTGTCTCCGCGACCGACCGGCACGGATCATTGCTGGCCCCGCCCGAGGTCTACCTCGAGATCGGGTTCAACTACCGGATGACTGACCTGCAAGCCGCCGTCGGGATTGTGCAGTTGCGGCGGCTGGCGGAAATCGTGGAACGGCGCCGGGAAATCGCTGCGGCCTACGTTGCCGGACTGGCGGGCCTCCAGGGCCTGCGGTTCGTGGCGGACCCGCCGTACGGCACCAGCAACTTCCAGTCGTTCTGGGTTGAGGTCCTGCCAGGGTTTCCGGTCAGCCGCGAGGAACTGCTGGCCCGGCTGGCTGACGCCGGAATCTCGGCGCGGCGAGGCATTATGGCGGCACACCGGCAGCCGGCCTACCGTTGGCGCGACACCGGAAACGCCGGGCTGCAGCACACGGAGCGCCTCACCGACCGGACACTCATCCTGCCCGTCTTCCACGAGCTGGACACCGTCAGCATGAACCGTGTCATGAACACGATCCGTGCCGCCGCCAACGGGGTGGGCAGGTGAGCGAGCTGATACTGATTGCCGCGAGCGGGCTGGCCCGCGAAGTCCTGGCGATGGTGCGCAGCAGCGGCCAGTACGACGTTGTGGGGCTGCTCGATGACGATAAGGAGATGGCGGGTGTCACCGTGGACGGGGCGCCTGTCCTGGGGACGATCGATGATGCACCGAAGTACACGCACGCGTTTGTGCTGGTGTGCCTGGGCTCCGGAAAGTCGCGGGAAGCGGTGGTGGAGCGGCTCACGGCCATGGGGTTGCATGAGGCGCGGTACGCCACCGCGATCGACCCGTCGGTCCAGTGCCCGGAGGGGTGCCGGATCGGGCGGGGCAGCATCCTGCTGCGCAACGTGACGCTGACGGCGTCGGTCACCCTGGGTTCGCATGTGGTTGCCATGCCGTCGGTGACGTTCACGCACGACGACGACGTGGCGGACTTCGCGACGTTCGCCGCGGGTGTGTCGCTGGGCGGCGGGGTCCGGGTTGGCCGTGCCGCGTACCTGGGCATGAATTCCAGCGTCCGGGAACGGACGTCGGTGGGCGCCTACGCCACCGTGGGGATGGGTGCCGCGGTCCTCAGCAACGTGCCCGACGGCGAGACCTGGGTGGGCGTTCCGGCCCACGAAATCGACCGGGAGACTTTCTGCTTCGGGGGCGGGCGATGAGCGCGGGGATGGAGATCCGGAATTCGGCGGGACAGCAGATGGCGGCCGCGCGGCTGCAGCGTCGTCCCTCGGTCTCGGTAGTCATCCCCTGCTACAACTACGCGCGCTTCCTTCCTGAAGCTGTGAACTCTGCCCTGGAGCAAGCAGATGTGGAGGTGGACGTTGTTATCGTCGATGACGCGTCGACCGACGGAGGTGGGCAACTCGCCCTGGATCTTGCGTCAGCCGATCCCCGTATCCGGCCCATCCTGCACGGCAAGAATATGGGGCACATCGCCACCTACAACGACGGTCTGTCCCGTACCACCGGCGACTACGTGGTTCTCCTGTCAGCGGACGACGTGCTGGCACCGGGCTCCCTGGCCCGCTCCACCGCCTTGATGGAAAGCCACCCCAACGTAGGACTCGTTTACGGGTTTGCCCAGGAGTTCTCCGAGATCGTACCGTTCTCACCCGGCAAGCGGGCCTCTTGGTCTGTATGGCAGGGAGAAGATTGGATCGGGGTCATGTGCCGGCGCGGATCCAACATCATCATGAATCCGGAGGCAGTCCTCAGACGGTCGGTGATGGAACAGCTTTCCGGTTATCGCGCCAACATGCCCCACGCCGCAGACATGGATCTGTGGCTTCGCGCCGCCGCAATCAGTGGCGTGGGCCGGATCAACGGGCCCGTTCAAGCTTACTACCGCGTGCACGGACAGAACATGCACCTCACGGACTTCAGCGCGACTCTCGATGATATCCGGGCCCGACGTGAGGTTTTCGATGAAATCTGCACAATTTCCGTCCCTGCCCTCACCCGGCCACACCAGCTCCTGAATGCCGCCCGAAAGGCACTCGCGATCGAGGCCGTCCGAGCCGCGATCCATCTTGCCGACACTGAGAATGGACAGCTGGGCGGCGCCACCGTCCTGGCCGATTTCGCTGCGCAAACCGATCCGGCCATCACGACCTCCCGTCTCTGGGCCTCCTATCTTCGTCGGTCAAACGGCGGCTCTTCCATTGCCGAAAGATCGCTTTCGGAGCTTCTGTATCGCTGGCGCTGGTCCCTTCAGTGGCGGCGCTGGCGGCGGGCCGGCATATGAAGGCAACAGCATCAACCAGCCTGCGGAGCCGGATCGGGACGGGTCTGGCGTGGAGCACCGTAAACAGCCTCGTTCTCCGACTGGGCAGCTTCGCTGTGGGCATCGTCCTGGCACGGCTGCTGGCACCCGAGCAATTCGGGGTGTTTGCCGTTGCCCTGACTGTCCAGGCCGTTCTCATGACGCTGGCAGACCTGGGAATGAGCACGGACCTGATCCGCTCAGAAAACTCCAAGGAAAAAGCCCCCACAGTTGCAACGCTGGCGCTGGTGTCAGGAACGGCGCTGACAGGCGTCATGGCTGCGTCCGCCCAAAGCCTTGCCGATCTCTTAGGCAGCAGCGCGGCCGGACCTGTCATAGCCGTGATGGCGCTATCCATGATGCTCGCTGGCGCCGGCGTTGTTCCCTATGCCTCCCTTCAGCGCCAATTTGCCCAGAAGAAGCTCTTCATCATCGCGTTCGTGGAGTTTGTCGTTGGCACCGCCGTGACAATCAGCCTGGTCCTTGGTGGTTGGGGAGTCATGGGCCTCGCGGTCGCCAGGATAGCGTCCCAGCTCCTGACCCTTGTCCTTCAGTTCATCCTGTCCGGGGAACACGTCCGCTTCGGCTTTGATCCGGCCCTTGCACCCGGAATCCTCAGATACGGAATCCCCGTCGCTGGCGCGAATATGCTCTCGTGGGCGCTCTTAAATGTGGATAACGTGGCGATCGCGCGACTGGCAGGACCCGTGGCACTGGGCTTCTACTTCCTGGCGTTCAACATTTCCAACTGGCCAATGAGCGCACTCGGCCAGGTAGTCAGGTCAGTTTCGATACCGGCGTTCGCCCGGCTGTCCTCAGGACGCTCTGACCAAAGCCTCTCCGCTGTCGTGGGTCCGGTCTGGGCGGTTTCGCTCCTTGCCGGATTGATGCTCGCCGTACTTTCGGATCCCGTCGTTGAACTCGTGTACGGCGAAAAGTGGCTGCCCGCGGCCGTGATCCTTGCCTGGCTGGGGCTTTTCGGTGCCCTGCGCACGCTTTTTGACCTTTCCGCCTCCTACCTGCTGGCCAGGGGCGCCTCCAAGGCAACCTTTTTAGTCCAGGTTGCCTGGATTGCAGCCTTGGTCCCGGCGGTGTTCTCCGGTGTGGGAGCGGTGGGATCTGCCGGGGCAGCGATCGCACACTTGGGAACAGCACTCCTGATCGTCTGCCCGGCTTACGCTTTTGCCCTTCGAGCCAGCGGCGCAAACCTCCTGGCCATCGGCGCCCGGCTTTGGCCTCCGCTTGCTGCTGCCGTACCCGCCGCAGGGGCAGCAATCGGCGTTATGGCACTGCAGCCGACACCTTTGGCTTCTCTTTTCGCGGGCGGCGCCGCAGGTACTTGTGTCTACGCACTGCTGCTTTTTGCTTGGTTCCGCCGCCAGATCCGTGAGGCCATCAGGTGGATGCCAGGCAGTGACGTCCAAATCAACACCGAATCCAATGCTAACCAAAGGTTGGCCGCACCGTCAGGGGGTATGCCATGACACAACAACATGTGCCACTGGTTGATCTGTCCCACCAGCAACTGCAGATCAACGATGCCATTCGTGAAGGATTCAACCGCGTCATCGCGGAATCCAGCTTCATCATGGGGCCGCAGGTCGGCGAGTTTGAAGACGCCTGGGCGAATTACTGCGGCGTGAAGTATGCGATAGGCGTGGGAAACGGGACCGATGCGATCGAGCTTGCACTTCGGTCCATCGGCGTTGGTCCCGGGGATGAAGTCATCGTCCCCGCCAACACCTTTGTTGCGACTGCCGGGGCAGCTCTTCGGGCAGGGGCAAACCTCGTGCTCGCCGACTGCAACGAGGATTTCCTCCTGGACTCCCGGGAAGTGGCCGCGAAGCTCACGCCGAGGACGAAGGCTGTTATTGGCGTCCATCTCTTCGGACAGGCCGCTGCCATGGAAGACATCAGCAGCAGCGTGCCGCCGGGCGTTGCGTTGATCGAGGACATGGCACAGGCCCAGGGGGCCAGGAGATTTGGCGTTCGTGCCGGCGGGCTCGGCCATGTTGCCGCGACGAGTTTCTATCCGGGCAAGAACCTTGGAGCCTACGGCGATGCCGGGGCCATCATGACTGACTCGGAGGCCGTCGCCACTCGGCTCCGCGAGCTGCGCAACCATGGCGGGAAGGCACGCTACGAGCATTTGGACATAGGCTTCAATTCACGGCTGGATACACTTCAGGCCGTGGTCCTCAATGCCAAACTCGGGCTACTGGATCAATGGAACCAGCAACGTGTGGATGCTGCCGCCCGGTACCGGGAACTGCTTCGGGACCTGGACGGCGTTGTTTTGCCCCGATGTATTCCAGGCAATGACCACGTCTTCCATCTGTACGTTGTCCGGGTTCAGGAGCGGGACCGCGTTGTCCATGAGCTAAACAGGGGCGGAATCGGAGCCGGGATTCATTATCCGAGTCCCGTGCACCTGCTGCCCGCGTACGCCTTCCTCGGACACCGGAAGGGATCATTTCCAGTCGCCGAATCCCTATCCCGCGACATATTGTCTTTGCCTCTATACCCCGGAATCACGCCATCACAGCAGGAGATCGTCGCTGACGCGCTCCGGTCCGCGTTGAGGGGCTGAGGTCATGGACAACACCTCCGCACGTTTGCATCGGCGAATCAGAGTCAGGCCTCTGCTTGAACGGCCGTACCGACCCACTGTGACAGTGGTCATTTCCTGCTACAACTACGCCCATTACCTGCCCCAGGCGGTCCAGAGCTGCATCAGTCAGCGGGATGTGGACGTCGACGTCATCATTGTGGACGACGCATCCACGGATGACAGCCTCGCGGTCGCCGAAGGCTTGTCTCGTGCCCACGCCAACGTCGCGGTCGTGACGCACAGCCAGAACAAAGGCATGGTGGAGACGTTCAATGACGGCGCAAAGGTTGCCACCGGAGAGTTCCTGGTCCGCTTGGATGCGGACGACTTGCTTACACCGGGATCGCTGTCCCGCGCCACGCTCGTGGCCCAGAATTGCCCGTCCGTTGGACTCGTGTACGGCCACCCAATCCATTTCTCCACGGAATCTCCACCGGTATCTCACGTGATCCCGTCATTATGGACTATTTGGCCCGGCTTGAACTGGCTAAGCGACAGGTGCCGTTCCGGGCAAAATGTGATCACCTCACCGGAAGCATTAATGCGCAGGTCAGTTGTGGAATCCATTGGGTACCAAGCAAATTTGCGACACACGCCGGATATGGAATTTTGGCTCCGTATGTCGGCATTCGCAGACGTGGCCTACATCCACGGGGCCGACCAGGCTTGGCACCGCGACCACCCCGACAGTATGTCGGCACGTGAAGTTGACGGGGTGAATGATCTCGGTGAGCGGCTTGAAGCATTCGAAGCCCTTTTCGGTGGCGTAGCTGGGAGGGTTTCAGGAACTTCTGGACTCCTCGGCGTAGCCAAGCGGGCGTTAGTCCGCGAGGCACTCTTTACCGCGGGACTTGAACTGGACCGTGGGCTGCGTCATCCGGAGTTGATGGACGCTTATCTTAGCTTCGCCAGACAAGTAAATCCTGGTGTCGAAAATTCGACGGAGTGGACGCACCTCAGCACGCGCGCAGATAGGGCCACTTCAGGAAGCCAATGGCGTCCGTCATCGGTCGTCCGACGCGTTCACAGCAGGGTCAGGTCTGAGTTGACCTGGTACCGCTGGCGGCGGAATGGGGTGTTCTGACATGGCATTCTCGTCGAACCTGCCTGCTCGGGTAATCTCACGGTTGCGTTCCAATGGTGCCCGGGATGTCGCCCAGCGAATAGCTAGGCGGACCGTCCGCTGGATCGCGGGCGAATTCAAGACTGCAGATCTGGACTTCCCGTTGCTACCGAATGACATCGCCGATTCGACTAGGTTAGGGGTTGCAAGCGCACCGGCTCAGAGGAGTGAAGGGCCCCTGCACATCGCGTGGCTCTGCGTCCCTCCGAGCCCAGGAAGCGGCGGCCACACGACCCTTTTCAGAATGATCGAAGGTCTGGAAAAACGTGGCCATCGATGCACCATACTTCTTTACAACCGCCACGGTTCAGAGCTTCAGTTCGACTCAGGAGTTATCCGCAGCCATTGGCCAGAGCTAGCGGCGGAAATTTGCTACGCCCCTTCACGGATCACGGGTTTCGACGCTTGCGTGGCGAGCTCATGGGAAACCGCGCATGTGTTGGCCGCGAGAGGCGACTCCGAATATCCCAAGTTCTACTTCATCCAGGACTACGAGCCGTTCTTTTATCCGCACGGAAGTCTTTACGCCTTGGCCGAGGACACGTACAGATTCGGGTTCCGGCATCTTGCCGTGGGACAGATGGTCCAAGAGATTCTCGGACGCGAAACTGGAACCTCCGCAACGGTCGTTCCATTCGGTTGCGACACGGACGTCTACAAACTCGAGAACCGTGGTCCAAGATCAGGAGTAGCGTTCTTTGCCCGTCCAGGTGTGGACCGTCGCGGTTCCATACTTGGCAAGCTCGCCTTGGCCGAATTTCACCGGCGCCACCCTGAACAACCCATAACCGTCTATGGAGATCAGATACTCAACTGGGACGTACCCCACCGCTATGCCGGTCGGCTCTCGCCTGCACAACTCAATCATTTATACAACCACTCAGCGACAGGACTGGCTATGTCCTTCACTAACGTGTCCTTAGTGCCTGAGGAAATGCTAGCAGCAGGCATGCGGCCGGTCGTCAATGAGTCACCCCTTGCCCGCATGGGGCTTTCAAATGAGCACATAATCTGGGCTCCAGCAACGCCGGGCGGACTAGCAGATGCACTCTCTCGCGCGATTGAATCCCCACTGGAGGCCAACGAGATGGCTCGCATCGCAACCAGCGTTAGGGCTGGCTGGGAACCAGCTCAACGCCTGGTCGCCAAGGAAATCGAAGAAATATGTTCAAGGGCTATTAGCACCGGAGGGCAAAATGCTGAGATGGATGGCCGCAATGGACAGTAAGACACGATCTCCAGGTCGAAGGACTGGAAATGCGAGTCATTTTGTATTGACGCGTTTCAATGTTCGAAGTTTTTACCATACAGCCGAACCAACGGATGAGTGGCTGCACACGAGACTGGATCTATTCCGAGAATATTGCCTTCCATGTCTAACGCATCAGACAAGTAGTCGCTTCACTTGGCTTGTTTTCGTCGATAGCTTGAGCCCCAAATGGTTCCTAAAAGAAATCCAGCAACTTGGTAATGGCATATTCGAGACGGTTCCCATCCATGGCCCCTTTACATCCGCAGCCGTTTCTGCCGAAATCACTCTAAGAACGAGTACTGCCTACATTCTCACCACGCGCGTGGATAATGATGACGCCGTGTCGAAGGATTTTATCGAAACAATTCAAGCGTGTTTCACGGGTCAGGAATTCGAGTTTCTGAATCTCGTCAATGGCGCTCAATATGCGACCGGCAAGGCTTATCTCCGGCCATATACAAAGAACCCGTTCCTAACTCTCGTTGAGAAAATAACGGCTGATCCTCCATCGACCGTCTTCATCGAACACCACTATCGCGTGAACGAGATGGGACCAGTCAGGAATGTTCGCACGGCCCATCCAATGTGGCTGCAGATAATCCACGGTGGAAACATTCTCAATGAAGTGGTGGGACTTCGTGTACCCGGGCAACGGCTGGCCAGTCATTTCGGCTGTGAGCTGCGGTTTGATGATAATTACGGGAGACTGGTGCTTGAGATGTCTTTGGGGTTCGCCCGGATATTCACCAGACTCATACAGAAACCTGCCCGAATTGGCGAGTTACTGCGCGTGCTTGTGGCCAATAAGCCTGGCCGGAATGTCTCATGACGAAGGCGACCACGGCTGACCCACTGGCATCCCTGGTCTACACGTTGGACCTTGACCCGGGGCGTTGGCTCGATCGCCACCTGCGCGGCGAAGTTCCCGGCCGCTTCCCGTACGGACTCGACCGACTCGCCGAGTCCGGATTTCGCGTCGAGGCCGAAGTCGTTCGCCGCGCCGGGCGCAATCCGCGGGAGTGGATAGGGCTTGTTGATCCACGTCTATGGCTTCCGCGGCATGTGAAGCCCCAAACGGGCGCGGTTATTGCTTGGGACGAATCAACGGCTGTGCCCATGCTTATTCGTCATGCTAGAGGCGACCGAAAACTTATGGCAGGCGTAATCTGGGCCACCGATGCGGCAGCGGCTAGCGCCCGCTTTTCACCGCACTTAGGACTACTGCGGCAGGTTTACCGCCACCTGGATGCAGTGTGGGTACTTTCCCGCGGACAACTTCCCATCTTGCGGGAGTGGCTCGGCATACCTGCCGACCGACTTCACTTCGTTCCCTTGGGTATTGACACTGATTTCTTTCCAGAGAGCCAACTGCCCGAGCGTCCAATGGTACTAAGCATGGGCAACGATCGGGACAGAGACCCTGCCACGCTTTTCGAGGCGATGCGGATATTGCAGTCGCAGTTGCCCGATATTCGTGTGGTTGTCCAATCCCGGTCGGTTTCGACTGCCCCGCGCGGCATCGAATTGATTCGTGGGCTTAGCGGCACAGAGGTAAAGGGTCTTTATGCGCAAGCAAGCATCGTCGCCGTCGCCACCCGGCACAACCTACACGTGTCTGGGATGACAACGGCTCTGGAAGCCATGTCGATGGGGCGGCCCGTGGTGCTCAGCGGGACGCCAGGAGCAGAGGACTACGTGAGGGACGGCAGAACCGGTCGCTTGGTGCTTCCTGGAGATGCTCAAGCCATGGCCGACGCGATGGTGGAATTACTCTCCGCGCGAGAGATGCTGAGCACGATGGGATCCGCAGCCGCTGCCCACGTACGCGAGTGCCACTCAGAATCATCAATGGCCCGGAGGCTAGCGTCTATTGCAAAATTGTGAGGCTCACTGAGATTGGCGCCTCCTGCTTAGACAGTTTCCAGATGGCTCCCGAAATACCCAACAGGAAAAACATAAAAACTGCCGCCATAGGAAACGTCAACGCATCAAAGAACGCAAAGGTGACAGCCCCGGCTGTCAGCGACGCAAACACCGCGTAGCTTAGATGGCGGAGTAGTGGATCTCTGAGGTTGCGTCTGGCAAGCAGGCAACACGCGAGGCCGGTAAGAATCATGGCCAGAAATGCGACTAGACCAATCGTGCCAATCTCAATCAGCAGACCCAGGTACTGATTATCCAATATCCGGTACTCGGGCAGGAAGGTTCCGAACCCACGGCCAACGAGAGGGGTCCTCCCGGCCATCTCCAGGGCCACGGCGTAACTGCTGGTCCGGGACGCGGCGCTGGTGTCCTCGCTCAATCCCACAAAGAGGCCTTTAATCGTGCCGACCATGCCGGGCACGAAGAGGTACGTGACTGTAAGGGCCGCCGCGGCCAAAAGGACAGCCCTGATTCGCGCTGCCCTGGACCAACTCAAGGCAAGGATGGCGACGCCAGCGATGACGCCGATCAAAGCGGATCTGGAAATTGACAGAAGTGCCGCGGCGGAGATGGCGGCTACAGGGTACCAGCGCGCTAGACGGCTGCGGTGTGCGTCGTTGAGGGCAAGCGCGATTGCAATGGGGAGGGACATGCACAGCACGGTTCCGTACTCCAACGGATGAGATGCTGTGGCCGCCGCCCTCGTGAAGCCGGAACGAGTCTGGACATTGTCAAAATCCGTATCCGCGGTCAGTCCAGGAATGTAGATTGAGGAGACCAGTGAGAGACCAGACCAAAACTGCACTAGCCCCAGCGTGGCCATCAATGCGCCGATGAGAGCCACCCTCCGCAACATCGTAAGCAGCCGTTCTCGGTCAGCCGTTCCGTCATTGGCTATGAGCAGAACTCCCGCCCAACTGAATGCCTTAAGCACGCCACCATCTGCCAGCCCTGCCTCTCGCGTAGGTATGCCGACGAAATTGCTGAGGGAGTAGCTTACAAGTATTACGCCCAGCACAAGGAAGAACATGAGCCTAACCGGGTGCTGCTGCGTACTCACCGGGAACGGCCGCTGGAGCCGAGACCAAACCCACCACAACAGCGCGCCAAGAAACCACAAGGTTGCGGGCTTTCCCGCCGGCCCGAGGGCCGGGATCGTGAGATACGAAGGCACAGCGCACGTCAAGATCAACCCGGCCGTAAGAACCGAAGTCGCATCCCAGCCTCTGGGTCGCGCCACTGCAATTCGCGGCGCGGTCTCCGCCGACTTTAGATGTTTACTCACGCTTGCGACCTCCGATCGCCCGATCGCCGTCTCAACCAACCAACGGCAATTTTTTCCACACCATAAGCCGCGCAGCCGGAGAGGATTATGCCGATGCCCGCCATGACGGCCAAGCCCTTTCCTCTCCCCAGGGGTGTACTGCCAACGTCAACGACGTCCGGCGCTGCAGGCGAGGCATCGACACCAATAAACGAATTCGGACGAGCGCCGGCATCCGCCTGTAAGTCGAAGGCTGCCTGTTTGACTTGCCCAACGACGTCGGCGAGGGTCTGATTTACGTCTTCGGGGCTGTCGCCCGTTACTTGAATGGCCAGCATCGGTTTGGAAAAACTGGTGGCCCATTGATTTCCAGTGTTGGGGAGAGTGATGGAATAGCCTCGGCGAATGCCACTACCGTACAAAGTGGCATTGCTGGAGGGAAGCTCAACGGGTTCTCCTTCACCACTCACCTTTCGCTGCACGATCCCGGCAAAGTTGATTAGGGAAGGAGCCACACCATCATTCACATTTGAAACTGACCCGCCACCGGGCTCGACAAATACTATTTGCGCCTGTACCCAATACGTCCGGCCCGTCTGGCCCAAGACAATGCAAGCCCATATCACCGCAGCAAGGCACGCGACGGCCACGTACCAGCGTCGAAGGATGATCTGCAAAAGAGTGCCCGCGGTCACAACTGACTCACGTCCGGTTCAAAGCAGTTCCAGTGCACCGGCTATCCTTTGGATTTGGCCGGCGTTCGCTCTTGCGACGCCTCCAGAACATCAGACTCCGCGACGACAGCGCCCGACCGCGGGATATCTTTTGCGCTCCGCTTGCCACTCGGTCTGGTGCTAACCCTGGCCGCCTGCCGTGTAGCCACGAGGCGCCCCGCCCTGGCCAACAGCCGTCCATCGATGAGACCCGTCAGGAGAATCCCCAGAGCCACCCCACCGCCGGCCGTAACCAAGACCGAAACAGTCCGAGTCTTGGAATCAACTGTCGGCTGACTATCCACAACGAGTGTCATCAGGCTGATCCGCGAGTCCTCCGGTACTGACTGGCTTTCCTGCATGGCCGCCAACGTTGTTGGGACAGCAGCCACAACGGAACCGAGGGCATCCATCACTTGGTTACCGTCTGCACCACGGACCGTTGCAAGAACCACCGAACCGCTACTCGTCCTGTCAGGCTCCGCGGTGTAGGCAACCCCGGGGTACGCTTCGAGAATGGGCGCCTGGTTATCCTCAGCAGACAGCTTACTGGCGAGCACATCCAAGGCCTGGCCCATGCCGCCAAGGAAAAGATAAGGATTGCCGTCGGGACCAACCGTTGAACGCGGCGGCATCAGGACAAGGCTTCCCTTTGCGCTGTAAGCGACTGGGACGGACTGATACACAACATAAGATGCAACTCCGGCTGCCAGAAGACAGACGAGCAAAACGTACCATCGCCGCATGAGGCTTCGAATCATGTCGCGCAACCACATATGCTGGTACCGCTCTCCCTCGACGGCGTGTGTGGTGTTCAGTATAGGGTCACCGAGGCTATAGGAATCCGTTTCGGACTCCTCTGCCTTTTCGGAGCTTCGCGCCTCTGAGACGGTGCCGGAGCGCCCATGCCTTGAAGTCATCCGTTCCGTCCTGCCCGGAAACACTATTTATCAGTCTTTTGGCGGCGGACCTTGCAACCTCCCGAACCATCCGGCCAGGAGCTCGAACTAGTGCGTCGCCAACCAGATACGATGTCGACGGTTCTGGCAAGTCGTCAAGGAGAGCAGGGAATGTGCGTCGAAAAGCTCCAGGTGGAATCTGACGACCATGGACTCTATTGCTTACGTTCGAACCATGAACGACCTGAAGCCAAGCAGGTGATCCCGCTAGTTTCACGACCGGCATGGACTCCGCCAGTCGGTTATGCCAGTCAGCCCAACACGTCTCTGGGACTTCCCAAGGGGAAAGCACTGAACAAAACGCATTATGCGGATCCCTGTAGCTGAAAAGGGCCGCACCACTTCGAATGAGGCCATTCGCGAGGTATACCGCAGTACTTGTGCGGGTCGGACCAACTCCACGCAGCCGTTCCGTGAAGTCAGCCGCCAAGCCGTCGTCATTGTCGAGATTTGTCGTCAGTAGATGCGTACCCGGGTGCTGCACGACGCCCCGGATGTCGTCTATAAGATCTTGCCGAGAAATTTCAGCACGGAAACGCACAGCAAAAATTCCGTCGAAGTTGGCGCTGCCGATGCGATCCATTAGCCAGCCGGGGCTTTCCGGATCAAAGTAAATGATCCACATAAATCGGCGGTCGTGTTGATTCCGCACAGAGGGGAGACAAAACTTCTCGAACAATGCGAGCCTCATCTCCAGCCAGCCATCCGTAGCACGGATAAGGCTTTCGTAGCCGGCCGACGGGACATTAAACCGAGTCAGGAAAACGTGGTCCACTATTTCATCCATGTCGCAGCCCTCTCTTCACCGGTGCGGCCGATCCTTGTGAAGGGTCCCCGGGACGTCTGCTGCTCTCATCCCGCTCCCAGCGCAGTGGCTTTGCACGACGTATCCGTCCAGCAATGGCAAACGCTGCATAGACACACGCATCGAAGGTACTGAGCGGCCCGCGCACTGAAGCCAGCAACTGAGAGACCGTGATGTGGGCACTTTTGGCCAGGCCGGTCTGTTCCTTCACACCTCCATAGACGCGACGAAGCGTTCCTACAAGAGCTTTCACTGTCAGCGGTGTGCGGACCAGGACAGGTTCGGTTGGGAGAACTTGCTTTTCCTTTTGGCCGAACAACCGATCTACGAAGTAGTCATCGGCTGTCACCAAGGGGAACTGTCCCATTCGCGCATGCCCGATTTCACTCAGTCCATAGACGCCACCACCCCACAAGCAGTTGTTGAGTGCAGGGATGCGGGAACGGGCTCTGTAATAGGCGCGAACAAAGAATGATGCATCGTCAGTCACATACCGTGAAGCTGGTCTGGCGGCGAGTAGCCCGCCGCCATTAAGCGCACGAAGCAACATACGCACTGCAGACTCGTCGATTTCAATGTCAGCATCCAAATAAAGTCGCGGCCAATATCTAGCAAGGGCATCAGCAGCATTAAGCGCCTCCGTCTTAGACGACTCTGCGATTGAGATGACGCTGATATCAGGAAACGCCGCAAGTACGTCTTCCGTGCCGTCAGTGCATCCGTTACAGGCAACGATCACGTGGACTTGCTCGAGTGCCGCTAACTCCACAAGGTGGGACAAGGTCCGCGCTATGACGCTCGCCTCATTGTGTGCGGGAATAATGATGCTTCCCCTTGGCAAGCCCATGGCAGGAGTGGCCTCCTCTGCGTGCAAGAAGCCATGGGGCAACTCGTCCCAGCATTTTTCACTACGCACTACGGCCAGGATGTTCTTATGGTGCGCCAGTGGTGCCCGCAGAAGTGCGGAAAGAACCACGGCGGCACGGAAAGCCCGCGCATAGTTCACGGGGTGGTACTTGCGAACGTACCTGATCCGGTTGGTGGCCATGAGGGCATCAAGTATTGGAGAGGCGCCTGAGCCCCCCCGGCTGTGGTGCAGTCGGGCCCTTGGCTCGAACCATACGGTTGCCCCCAATTCGCGGATTCGGTGCAGGTAATCCGTTTCTTCCGAGTAGAGGAAGAAGGACTCGTCCCAGTCACCAACTTGTTCCACGATTTCTGGACGAATGAGAATGGCCGCACCGGTGGCCCAATCGACCTGGTGCGGGTGCTGATAGCTTTCGGTATCAAAATCCATCTCCGACAGCCACGCGGGACGTCCCGGGAGCATACTGCCCATGACCGCGTCCCCTAATGCCCGGGAAACACTGGGCTCGCGGCGCAACGAGGGGTACACAGACCCATCGTGATCAACCAGTAGCGGCACCACCGCGCCTGCTCCAGACGAAGTCATTCTTTCCCTCAATGCCCGGACTGAGCCAGGCTCGACCCGAATGTCCGGGTTGAGAACTAAGTATGAATCGGCCGCGCCCGCCCGTTTCATGGCCGCATTGATCCCGGCGGCGTATCCCAAATTTCCCCCCGTGGGAAAGGCGTGCACGTCCGTTCGGTGCCTCAACGCCAGAAGAGTGGCCGGAGTCGGTGAGTTATCAGCCACAATGACTTTGATGGACTGTTCCCTCGTCTCCGGCTTGAGACTATCCAAGAGAAGTGGCAAGTCGTTTTCGCTGTTATACGTCACGACGAGCACGGCGACGTCAGTCCGTTCTTCACGGGGGGAAAAGCCTTCCTCTCGCTCGGGACGCGAACGCAAATTTTGCTTTTGGAGGTTCTTAGGACCGTAGACGCCGAGCGTGTCGCCAAGTATTCGACCGGCTCCGCTGAACCGCCGGAGTTTAAGGTATGCCTCTGGCCCGTCCACCAGATATCTGTTCGCAAGACGCCGTGGTTCCAGAGCGAGGCGCCACGCCCATTCCAAACCGAGATCGCGTACCGGAGTGGGAGCCCTCCTTACCCGACCTGCCAGGAAATCGACGACGGCACCAAACGCCAGCATCACGCTTGCACCCGTCAGGTGTCCAAACTCTGAAATCCAGAGTTCCTGCCGTGGCTTCCCGAGGCAAACCACCAGTATGTCGGTTCCCGACGCAGATATCTCGGCCGCCAGGGCCAAAGAGGCCTGAGGATCTGTGAGCGAACTTCGCTCCGGCGCCCACCACCCCGCCACCGCCAGATCGGGGTGCAGGGTGGCAAATTTTTCTCTGATGAGAGCATGTGTGTCCGCGGTCCCACCAAGAAAACCGACCCGCAGCCCCGCAGCCCCGGCAGCATCAAGGACCGGCCAGATCAGATCGCTCCCGGCGAGCCGAGGCCACGGACGCCGGGTGATCCTCCTTGCCTCTGATACCAGTGGCGCTCCGTCGAGAAGGGTGAGCCATTCGACGGTGGACTGGCGCTCCAGTGTGCCTGCCCAACGGTTTCCCTCACCGAAATGTTTAACGTGGTCAAGATTGGCCGATGCGATAGCCAACGGCAGCGTTCCTCCGTTTGTGGCCCGATCAACAATAGAGTTCAGGGCTTCGTCAAAGTCCAAAAGCCTAACCGGTATTCCGCCGAGAGTTACCCAATCGCCCGCACTGCGTTGTGTCGCGAGGTCGGTTTCCCGAGTTAGAACAGGTCGTTGACGGGCGGGCCGGAGCAGAGCAGCCGGCTGCACGAAGCTTCGCAGAGAACCTGTGAGTGTCATGTGGCCTAACCTTTCGATGGAATGCCGGTCAAAGTGAAGACGGAACCGGGTGGAGCTGCATAGCGGACAGTCCCGTGCTCCATGACCGCGCTTTCGCCGGATTGCATGTCCTGGACGGCATCGGTGACCTTGCTCGAAAACTGCACCGTTTGGGCAACTCCGGGGGCCTGAAGAACGGCCTCCACGGGCTTGTTGGACGAGTTCCGGCCGAACAGGGTGACCCGGCCTGAAGCCTTGTCATGGAAGGCCACTACGCGGACTGCTTCCTGATCGGATGACGCCGCCATACGAACCGAATTCCGGGGCGTGTGGCGAATCAGTTGCTGGAGGATGAAGTACGTCTTGCGGGGGCTGTAGGTTCCTGTCCGGGAGTCGTACGCCAGCAGGCCCCAATAGCCCATGCTTTCGTGATGCTCGTAATAGCCATCCCAGGCGTCGTACTGCTGCAGGCCCGATGCGCCTTGTTCCAGGAGATCGATCGCATGTTCGGCAGTTGCAGCAGCAGAAGTCCAGTCGGTGGGGTTAGGCGATCCTGAATCGCAGCCGGGGCAAGGCCCGGAGAATTCAGTAACCCAGAAATCAAGCCCCGTTTTTATTGCCCCCGACAAGGCATCGTTTGTCCCAGCCGCTTCACCGTCGTACGTATGGATGCCGAAGTGGGCCAGACGCGACACGACGAGGGAGTCCTTGGCTAACGCCGGAAGATACTCCTCAACCCCCTTGGGTGCAGAGGCAGTATCTGGTCCCACAAGGCGGATGTCAGAAAGACCCAGACCGTCCAGTCGAACAATGAGTTTGTGGAGCAGCCTTACGTATTGTTCAGGTCCCACTTGGGGTCCCTCGATGCCGTTCCAGTCGGTCTCATTCATCGGGCCGAGGAGCGTGAAGTCCAGGCCCCGGACTTCACGGCCGTATTCCACCATCGAAGCGATCATCCGCACCCAGTGGTCTTCGCGGGATTCATCGATCCGGTTGCCGCCCATCCAGCCGGGCACGCCGCCCATGACGTTGACCATGACCTGCTGGTCTGCCTTGGAATTGATGTACTCGACGGTGTCCCAAAGGTCCGCCATCTTTCCGTTCTCATAGATGGGCGAATAGAGGGCCCAGTCGATGGTTTCCGTACCACCAGGGATCTCCTCCATTTCCCAGTCCGCTTTGTCGATAATTACCCGCCAGGTCACCTCGCCCAGGTCCGCAATTTTGTCGATGGCTGGTTTTAGTTCCCCGTTGTTCCAGCTGTGGACATTGGCGTTCACTCCCAGGCCGGACATCACTTGGAATTCATCACCCGGGTCTGCCGGTTCCGTGCGCGGGGCCAGGCGGGTCCCGCTGGTGTACGAGGATGATGCGAACGGAGACGGGCTTAGCGTTGTCTGTGCGCCGGCGTCGTTTGGGCCGGACGAGCAACCCGCCGCGGTGACAGCCAAGACATACGCGAGCGCCAGGGCCACCAACCTCTCAGCCAGACTCATTCGCTGCTCCTGCTTCCCCATATCTGGCTACGAACGGTTGAAAACGACGTCGACCCAGTAGTTAGTGTTCTTGAAACTGTCTGTTGGGAACGCCGTGGTTCCGTATCGGTAGACACCGTTGGGTCCGTCGATTCCGCTGGCAAGACCGTGGAGAGGCGGATTGTCGGTGGAGGAGCCACTGAAGTAGTCCTTTGTCGACGAATAGAAGCCCACGGGAGCGAAATAGGACACGACGTAGGTTGTGTTGGCTGAGATGGGGACAGGCGATGAGAAGATAGCCTGCTGCCAGCCCGAGGCGGTCTCGCCCACAAAGGTGACGGACGCAAGAAGCGTTCCCGTTGACGACCAGACATGCCCCACGTGCGTGCCCGTGTTGGAGCTGCCCTTGAAGAATCTGACGCCTGTCACCATGCCGGCTACATCGGAACGGAACTTCATCCCTACTTCGACTGCTTTTCGGTCATTGGTGTTTGCCGTCGCAGGTGCTGCCGTGGGACTAAAGATGCTGCAGGGACAGGCCGCTGGGGCAGCCTTGGTCGTGAAACTCCATGAATAAGGCGTAGTCATAGCCGTGCCGGCAGCGTTCGTCGCACCGCTCACTGTGGCCGTATACGTCGTGCTGAACGCCAGAGCCGCTGCCGGCGAGAACGTGGCTGTATTGGTCGCTGATTCATAGACGGTCGACCCGGCTACGACGGTTCCTGCGGCATCTTTCAGGCCGAAGGCCACGGACGATCCATTAACTGCTTGGTTAAACGTTGCGGTGGGCTTCACTCCCTCTGATACGGCCGGAGCGTTGTTTGCTGGCGAAACAGCGGTGACGGCCGGTGCCCCTCCAGCCGCGCTGGCGCTAAATACGACGTCCACCCAGTAATTAGTGCTGTTGAAACTGTCAGTCGGGAAGGCTGTCGCACCATACCGAAAAACGCCATTTGGTCCGTCGGTTCCATTGGCCAGGCCGTGCAAGGGCGCACGGTCAATGGCGGAGGAGAAGTATCCGCTGCTTGAGGAATAGAACCCGTCAGGTGCAAAGTAGGACACAACATAGGTGGTATTCGCGGCAATGGGAACCGGCGACGAGAAGAGGGCCTGCTGCCAGCCGTTAGCCGTCTCTCCGGCAAAGGTAACAGAAGCGAGGAGCGCCCCCGTTGCTGACCAGAGTTGGCCTGTGTGCGTCCCCGTGTTTGACTCGCCCTTGTAGAAACGCACGCCCGTAACGGTGCCGGAGGCATCGGAGCGGAACTTCATTCCGAGCTCCACAGCGTTGTCGTCCGCCGTCGAGACCGTAGCGGGTAGGGAGTCCGGAGTGAACACCGTGCACGGACAGGTGGCGGGTGTTGCCGCCGTCGTAAACATCCACGAGAATGGCGCGCTCATGCTCTGTCCGGTCGAGTTCGTGACGCCGCTGACCGTTGCCGTGTAGCTGGTGCTGTATTTGAGTGCGGCGCCCGGGGTAAACGTGGCGGTTGTTGTTGCCTGGTCATAGGCGACCGTCCCTGGTACGGCCACGTTGGCGGCGTCCTTCATAGTGAAGACCACCGAGGACGCAGTCACTGCCTGGTTGAACGTCGCGGTAGGTTTTGTTGCAACAGCCACGTTGGTGGCGTTATTTGGTGGCGTCGCCTGAGAGACAGCCGGAAGCACCGCAGCTGCAGTGGTGGTAAAGGCCCAGGAATAGGGCGCGCCCATGGTCTGCCCGGTGGAATTCGTGGCACCGCTGACCGTCGCCGTGAACGTGCTGTTATACGACAAAGAGGCGGAGGGCGTGAACGTTGCCGTGTTCGTGGCTGCGTCGTACGCCGTGGCACCGGCAACATTCGCGTTGGCGCCGTCCTTGAGGGTGAACACCACGGAGGATGCGGTCACCGCCTGGTTGAAGGCAGCCGTCGGCTTCACCGCCACGGCAACCCCCGTGGCATTGTTCGCCGGCGTCACTGCTGTGACGGCAGGGGCAGCAGGGGCCGTCGACGTATTGAAGACTACATCCACCCAGTAATTCGTGTTGTTGTAGCTATCGGTCGGGAACGCGGAAGTGCCGTAGCGGTAGACGCCGTTGGGCCCATCAACGCCGCTCGCCAGACCATGCAGCGGCGGCCTGTCGGTCGAACTGCCGAAGTACCCGCTGTCCGCCGCGTAGTGGCCGCTCGGTGCGTGGTATGAAACTACATACGTGGTATTAGCCGTGATATTCACTGGGGCGGAGAAGTTCGCCTGCTGCCAGCCGGAAGCCGTCTCGCCTGCAAAGGTGACGGAGGCAAGCAGCGTCCCGGTGGCGGACCAGAGATGCCCGGTATGGGTGCCAGTATTGCTGGTTCCCTTGTAGAAGCGGACTCCTGTGACGGTGCCTGCGATGTCGGAGCGGAACTTCATTCCCACTTCCACAGCGTTGATGTCGTTCTCGGCCGCAACGGACGGAACGGACGTCGCGCTAAATACCGTGCACGGGCACGGGGCTGGAGCCGCCGCTGTAGTGAAGGTCCAGGAGTACGGTGTCGTCATCGTCTGGCCCGAACTATTCGTGGCGCCGCTGACCGTCGCCGTGTAGGCCACGCCGTAAGCCAGGGCTGCCGACGGCGTGAAAGTGGCCGTACTGGAAGCGGCGTCGTAGGCATTGGAGCCAGCGACAGCGTTATTTGCAGCATCCCTCAGTCCGAACACCACGGACGAGCCGGCGACTGCCTGGTTGAACGTTGCGGCGGGTTTCACATCACGGGCCACGCCCGTTCCATTGTTCACCGGAGACACCGACAACACTGTCGGCGCTGCCGGAGCAGCGGCCGTAGCGAACGTCCACGAGTAGGGCGCTGCCATGGTCTGCCCTGCCGCATTCCTGGCGCCGCTGACAGTGGCCGTATAGGCGGTGTCGTACGCCAGTGAACTTGCCGGGGTGAAGACGGCCGTGTTTGTGGGAGAGTCATACGCCAACGAACCGGCCACCGCGGCGCCCGCCGAGTTCTTGAGTGTGAAAGCGATTGAGGACGCAGTCACAGCTTGGTTGAAGGTCACCGAAGGCTTGGCGGTCAGGGCAACCCCGGTGGCTCCGCTTGCTGGTGATACGGACGAGACCGTAGGCGCTACAGTCCCTGTGGGAGTGAAGAGGGCGTCCACCCAGTAGTACTCGGCGTCATAGATCTGGTCCGGGAAGCTTGAGACTGACCCGTACCTGTAGAAGCCATTGGGCGCGCCCGGGACGCTGCGCGTGAAGTGCAGGGGCGCGCTGTCCGTAACGTTCATCCCCCCTGAAGGCGAGGGGTTGTTGTAAAAATAGCCTGCGTCCTGGGCGTAGTGGCTTTGGGGAGCGAAGTAGGACACCACATATTTGGTATTCGCCGTGATGGCAAGCGGCGGGGACAACGTAGCGGTTTGCCACCCAGTGGCCGATTCCCCGGTGAAGGTCGCAGTTGCCAGCCTTTGCCCGGATTCACTCCACACGCTTCCGATGTGGGTTCCTGTGTTTCTGGTGGATTTGAAAAAACGAACGCCACTGATCGTTCCAGGTACGTCCGAGTAGAACTTCGCACCCACTTCTATGGAACCCGAGTCGCCAGCGTCTGGAACGGCTGGCGCAATATTCGCGCCCGCAATGGAACATGGGCAGGTAACATTCGCAACGATGCCAGCGGAGCCCGATTCCAGATTCCCGCTGTCGTCCACTGCCCGGGACCGCAGTACCGATGTCGGGCTGCCATGGGCGTTCCATGTGAAGGTCCAGTTGGTGGTTCCGTCGGCACGGCGCCAAGTTGTTCCACCATCGGTGGATACTTCCACGCCGGCTACAACGCCTCCCACATCTGAGGCAGTCCCTGACACCGTCACTAGTGTTCCGTCTGCGATCGTTGCTCCGGTTGTAGGGGAGGTCACAGCCGATGTCGGGGCTGTCCCATCTGCTGATGCTTGGGCAGCGGCAAGGCCTGTTATCAGCGTGGTCGGTTGCGAGCCCATATCTGCAAATAGATTTACAGTTGCCTGTTGCATGTTGCGGTCCACGGTCTTACCCGTGGTGTAGGTGTCGAGGCCCCATGACCACTGCACCGTTCCTGAACCGAACACGAGAGCACCGCTGGCGGCCTTGTACATGGTCAGGTTATGAGTCGCTGCTTGTCCTCCCAGGGTCCGCGACCCGTAATCTGTGAAGATCTCAGCTGACGTGCTGGTTGTTTGAGAAAGACGGAACGTGCCGGGCGGGCGGAAGCCGTTATCGGCATCGATGTCCCATTCGTAACCCAGCGTCCCGAGACCTGCGCCCAGCGTTGCCGACGCACCGTTTGCCAGGTTGGGAATGGAAGTACCTCGCCACAGGCGAAGTTGCTTATATGCGGCGGGCACAACAATGTCCGTAGTCCCCGAATTCACGAGGAACAGTTGACCGGTGACGGAATTTTCGGGATTTCCTCCCCCGGTGGATGTGCCATATCGGGGATCCCTCCAGGTTCCGGTCCAAGTCACGGGATCAGTTGGAGCGTCGAAGTGGGTGTCCTTGTACGAAACTAGAGTCCGGCCGGCCGTGTTCGTGCCGTCCGAACTCGGCTCCCACCGAGTCTTCCAAAACATCTCGTTACCGCTGAAAAAGGCAAGATCCACTCCGGCGTCGCGCGCTGCCTCAACATTGGCGCGTTGGTCAGCGGACCAGTATTCGTCGTGGCCAACCGACATGAAAGCTTTGTGGTTAAGCAAAAGTGGCGCTTTGGTGGCCACATCCAGACCGCTCATGTAGCTGACGTCGTAGCCGTTGGCCTCCATGAAGCGGATCATTGGATACTCGGCATACATCAGCCAACTTCGGCCCTGGTCATCCAGCGCTGAATTAAAGGGCCTGTTATAAGAAACCTTGAATGCTGCCTTGTATGCGAGTGGGTTGCCAGCCGGGCAAGCAACCGTGCACTGGTAGAGGCTGTTTCCGCCGTAGGTGTTGTAGGCCTGCCAGGTGGTGTCTGATGTCTGAAACAGCATGTCGGAGTGTGCCGCATCATCGCGGACAACGAACGGAATGACGCTGGCAGCGCTGTTGTCCGTCCGGACAAGGCGCGCCAGGTAGACCCCAGAAACGGCCGACGCCGGCACAGGCCAGGACGCGGAGACAGCCCAGTTTCCACAGTCAATCAACCCGGTGGCGGAGAACGTGGCACAGTTCGGCTGTGACTGAGGCAGCGGTACCGACGGGAGGATGTTTGCAGCGACTTTGCGGGCGCCGAGCCCTTGGTAGAAACCTAGCCGGTAGATATCGACGCGGTACGCCGACGCCGTCGTCTTGACCTTGAAAGTCACCGTTTGGCCGACGTTCACGCTCATCGACGTGGCGTAGCCCTGGATCGTGCTGTTGCCGGCACCAGCTACCTGCCACTCAGAGGGAGGGCTGCCGGGCTGGGTGTTCTCACACGCGACCTTACTGACCACCGGTGCATCGCATGGACCTGCGGCGCGGGCAGGAGCCAGCAGCGACGGATCGGCCGCGATGGAGAGGGTGGAGACGATCAACGCAAGGATCAGCGCAGGGACACCCTGCTTGAGGATCCGCCGGGAGAACAATCCAGGTGCAGACTTCATTTTCGGCTCCATAGTCGCGGCACAACCACGCAGCGGCAGGCTCCGGGGGTCTGCACTCCCCTGTCCTGCCAGCGGCACCGGCTTCCCGGGCCTTACTGTCGCGTTCAGTTAGTTGTTACCGGTGTCCTGCGGGTGGCGAGACAGTCGAGTCTCTCCGCCATGCGGCCCGGAACCTGGGACCGCATGCCCACCGGGCATCCGTATTTTTCAACCGTAGGCGGGGCCGCTCCTATCCACTAGGCGAGCCGGGCGACTATGTGGGTATCCGCACCAGCTTTGTGGTGAGGCTTCCTCGTTGCGCGATGCCCCTATCATCTGAGTATGCGTAAACAAGTGGTGGCCCTTGGGGTGGCGGCAATCTTCCTGGCCGGCTGCACGGCACCTCCACCTCAACCGGACGTAACGACGGCGGCGCCGGGCCCCACATCAGCATCAGCCACGCCGACGCCAGCGACAGACTCGATCGCCACAAATCAGAACTGGGGCACGCCGGCCGCTGGCGATGAGTTCAACTACACCGGCGCACCGGACGCCTCGAAGTGGTCCGTGTACAACAGTGTGGGGCACGCGGGGCAAGGCATCCGGAGTCCCCAGCAGGTCACTGTGGACGGTTCCCAACTGGTCATTACTGGGACACCGGACGGCACGACCGCTGGGATGAGCGCGAAGTTTGGGCGCCAGAAGTACGGCCGGTGGGAGGTCCGGGCGGCGGGTTCGGGCGACAACGAGTACCACATGGTGTCGCTCCTGTGGCCGGACAGTGGGAATTGGCCGTGCGACGGCGAAGTTAACTACGCGGAGACGACGGGCGTCTGGAACCTCATCAAATTCTTCTACCACTACAGCTGTTCGAACTCGCAGACGTCGGCGGCCAAGGATCTGGACGTTAGCCAGTTCCACAACTACGCGGTTGACTGGTCCCCGAACGGGATGGTCGGCTACGTCGATGGGGTTAAGTGGTTTGAGGACAACGACCCCGGGCACCAGCCTCCCGGTCCGATGCACCAGACGCTACAACTGGACTGGCTCCCAGACGACACTGCTAACGGCGCTGCCGAGATGCGAGTCGATTGGGTTCGTGTCTATGCGGCCGCCAGTGATGCTCCCACGCCGGCGGCCGCAGGTGAGTCGTTTGATTTCGCCGCCACCGGGGATATGAACCCTGCGGGTAACACGTCGGCCACGTCGCACAGTGGTAAGAACGCGGCTAGCATCATCGCCAGTCTCAACGACGGTTCGCTGGACAACTTCCTTGCGCTCGGCGATTTCCAGTATGACGAGGGCACCTGTTCCGCGCTCGGGGCATACAACCAGTTGTGGGGTCCGGCCAAGGCCAAGACGTACTGGGCCGCTGGCCCGAACCATGATGTTGCACCCGGCGAAAATGACGACGTTGACCGGTACATGGATGGGCAATGCGTGTCCACGATGAAGAGTGCGACAAGCTCCGACCTAGGACGGTTCCAAGACGCTCTTGACTGGTATTCGTTCGACAAGGGCAACTGGCACATTCTCGTAGCGCCTACGGCCACATGGCGTTATGACGCTAAGCGGGCGAAGGCGATGACCTCTGAGATGGATGCCAACCTGAAAGCGGCGAAGACCGCTGGAAAGCATCTGGCGGTTATTTACCATGATCCGTATTTCACCAGCAACACGTCGAGCCATACGCGCTTCTCCCAGGCGAAGCCGTGGATCGACGTGTTCTGGGAGAACCGCGTTCGTGTGCTCCTGTCCGGCTCTCAGCACAATTACGAGCGGACCTGCCCGATCAACAACGCGGACCAGTGCGTTGCGGACGGGATGCAACAATTCCAGGTGTCCACTGGGGGAATCGGCCTCCGGGAGTTCACCAGCAACCCCTCTTATGTGCAGCGGAAATTTAGCGACACATGGGGGCACCTACGGATGAGCCTCAAGCCTGACGGCTCCTACACCTGGGAATTCCGTCCCGTTTCCGGCGGAATGCAGACTGACAGCGGGTCTCGAAGCTGACACCAGACGGGTCAGACACCGTCCGGACGCCAGTACCGCAGCCCGCCGCTGGTGGTGCCGTCGCGGGCGACGTCGACCACGGCGTATGGGAACGCCCGACGGTCCGATTGGTCAGGTCCGCGGCCGCGGACGTCCGAACACCAGGTGCCGGTGTTGACGTACCGGGTGGGGCACGCCTCGAGCGCCGACTCGAGGGCCCGATGGGTGTGGCCCGAGACGTACCAGGCCACCCCGGAACCGTGCGCCTCGAGGGTACGTGCGAACCTGCCCGCTGCAGCAGGCGCCCCCTCGCCGGTGACTCTGCGCCCGGCGGCCGCGAGCACCATGCGAGTCGCGGCGACCGGGAGCGCCGACACCGTCCGGAACCGGGACAGGCGCGCCAGGTCCCGAACGGCCACCCCGTCGAGCGCGAGCCGCCGTGACTCGGACTGCAACAGCTTGTCGTACGCGGGCTCCCGGACGCGGCGTTCCGCCCGCTCGGACGCAAGACAGGCCCGCGCAACGGCCCCGGCACGGCTCAGTCGCGACCTCGACGGATGGGCGTTCCAGGCGGCCAGCGGTGGTAAGTCCAGCTCGTCGGTGCCGTTGACCGCCGTGCGGAGCACCTCTGGCATCCGGTGCAGCGCGTGGTGCTGGTGCCCGTGCTCAGCCACGAGCACGTCGGGCACGTGCAGGAACCACGGGTGCACCCGGACCCCCGAGGGCTCGCTGGGTGACAGCAACGCTGACAGACGGGCTGCAACGGCGGGCCGGGCCAGCTCCACGTCGTGGTTGCCGCAGACGAAGTGCAGCTGGACGCCGCGCGCCGCACACGCCTTCAGCGCCGAGAACGTGTCGCTGTGACGGGCAAGAATGGACTCGAGCCGGGCCAGGCTCTCATCCTCGACGAACCCAACCAGCTCGAACGTGTCACCGACGAAGGCGACGTGCTGCTGCGGACCGGGTGCTGCGAGCACCTCGCGGCGCAGGAACTCGGGCAGCACACTGCCGGGGCGCCGGGGGTCGTCGTCCGACACGCCCAAGTGGAGGTCGCTGAGGAGCCACCACCGCGCCGCACCGCTCACGTCAGCAGTCCCAATACGCGTGGAAGGAAGAGGAGCACGTACGCCACCCACATGACGACGACGACCCTGCGGCTCACCGTTAGGCCGAGGAGCCGCAGGCTGGTGGGCTGCCCGGCATCGGGTCCGGCGCGTCGGACCTCGAGGGCGATAAGGGTGATGAGCAGGGCGGCAGTCGCCAGCAGTCCCGCCAGGTTGATCATGACGTCGATCATGACGCGGCCTCCTGTCGTGCGCGTGCCAGGCACGCGAGGATGGTGATGACGCCCATCGTGACGACGCACGCCTGCCACGACCACACAGCGAGGTAGAACATCGTCGTGGACACCGCCGTGAGCGTGGCGAGGCCCAGCGCCAGGACAAGCAGCGTGCCGAGCGCGAGGTCGGTCACCGGCGTGAGCCGGACGAGTGCCTGCCCCGGGAGCAGGACGAGGACGGCTATCGCGGCGACCGCCTGCAGGGGTGTCGGCAGCCCGACGAGCGTCACCAGCGACAGCGCGACGGCCGCGAGGCCGAGCACCATGGTGGGCCTGCTGACGCCGTTCATGGCGTCACCCGGTACGCGCGTGCGTCGTCGTTGCGGAACGCGAGCTCCACGCCGGCCTGAGTGCTCAGCCACTTCTCCAGTTCGGCGAAGCCGCCCGCGCTGCTTTCGCCCTGGAGCACGAGACTCGCCTCCGACGAGCGCGTGAGCAGCACGACGGCACCAGCCGGGTTTCGCCGGGCGTCTTCGTAGACGAGCGGGCCGCACGTCGCCGTCGACAGGTCGGATCGGCATATGTAGTCGATCGTCCGGTACCGGTGGTCAAGGTAGCCCTCGCTGCGCCACGGCGTCGGGGGGGCTGCCGAAATGATCGTCGACCCGGGAGGCGCGAGATCCCTTGCAGCGGCGACAGCGGCGATCTCACCGTCGGTGAAGACGTCATACTGGGCGTTTCCGAACCGGCCTGTCACGGTCAGCACGGCCAACAGCATGCAGGTGAGCACCAGGCCGCCCGCGGTGCGGGAGGAGGGGAGACGTGTGCTGCCGTCCGTCGGAAGCAGTATCGAGCACGCCTGCAGGGCGATGAAGGGCAGCGCGAACAGCGAGACACGGATGAGCATCTCCCCGCCGTACAACTGCACGGGGAAGAGCACCAGTGGGCTAACAGCGAGGAGGACCACCCGGATGTCGAGACGCCCTCTGCGCCGGTCGCGCACCGCCCCCGCCACGGCCAGGGCCCACAACACGAGGGTGAGAGCGACCCGGGCCTGCACCACGAGCACGTGACCAGGGGTTCCGCTCACGCGGTCGACGACGTTCGCCTCGATCGCGGCCAGCAGTCCTCCTTCCGCCAGGGGTGGGTTCGCGGCGAGGTATGCACTGGCGGGGTACGCGAGCCAGAGCGCCAGCACCACGGCAGTGATCAGGGGCAGCCAACTGGGCCAGACACGTCCGCTCAGAGTGAGTGCGGTGATGGCGATGAGCATCAGGAACGGCGTCAGTTGATGGCTCGCGCAGATGACCGTGACGAGCAGGAGGGTCACCACGAGGGCACTCACCCGATGCCCCGGCCGGGACTCCGCGGGCGACCGTCCTTGCCACCATGCCGCCAGGTCGGTGTCCCGGAAGCCGCGGAACTTGGGGGGCCGCGCGGCCAACGGACCGAGGAGCAGCGCGATCACGACGAGGTACAGGAAGAAGCCGAAGGCCTGCGGAGACAAGTAGTCCTGGTCCTGCCAGTTGCCGAGGCAGAAGATCCAGAGCACGAGCCAACGCCGTCGCGGATCGCTTGTCAGATAGCGCGTCAGCACGCCCAAGGCCGCAAGCCACAGACCCATATTGAGCACCGGCGCCCAGAGGGCAAGGGCCACCGGGTCGAGACCGGTCGCCCGGAGCACCGTTGCCAGGAGCGCAAAGAACCCCGGCCAGTTGAAGTACGCGTCGATACCCGGGTCGATCCCCTGGCTGCCCGAGAGGGCGTCGGCGATGCCGAGGTGACGGAACGCCACCTCACCCCGCGGTACGTCCGTCACGAAGGCTGCGGTTCCGAAGAGCACGAGCACAAGCACAACGACGAGCCACATCATGACCGGAAGGCGCGCCGGGCCCGCGGCATCCCCTCGCAGCGCAACGACGAAGGCGACGTTCAGAAGCAGGACCCCGATCCAGAACGGGTAGGGCAGTACAGCGACTAGCCCCACGTCGCTGTTCACGGGCAAGGCCACCGTGGAGGCGGCCCACACGACAAGTGCCAGCGACACGGCTCCCGCCAGTGCGCACCCCACGTCACGGGCATTCCAGCGTCCCTGGGTGCGGATGGCTACATCCATCGCCCTGGTCATCGCGCGTCCTTAGTGACGCGCCGAAGGACGGCGACCAGCCGGAGGCCGACCGCCGCGGCCCCGATGGAGAGCACCACCAGCCACGAAAGGGCCATGGCGCTGGGGCCGCTGTCGGCGGCCCACAGCGCTGAGGCGCAGAGGGCGACTCCGAGCGTCACGCCGACCACGATCGCCTCCGTATAGCGACCGCGGGCCCGGCACACGGCGTTGTAGGCCTGCAGCACCGCGTACGGCACCAGTCCGGCCGCCAACCACCGCAGGGCGCCGGCTGAGGAGTCGGCGTACCGCTCCCCCAGCAGACTGAGCAGCGGGTGAGCGAGGACGATGAGGACGGCGGCAGCCAGACCTCCTACGGCGAGAGACAAACGGAGACTCGCCCAGGTGGTCGATACCAGGCGGTCCGGGTCGCGGACACCCTCGGAGAACTGGACGATACCCATCAGCATCGGAGCGGAGTAGGCGGCCCAGGCCATCATCCATGCGGGATACCAGTAGGCAGCGGCCTCCGGTGCCACCATGTGCGCGAGCAGGAGCGGCAGCACCAGCCCGGGGGCGCGCTCGGTGAGGGTGAGGAGCTGGTATGGAATTCCCACCGCCAGCAGTGGACGGCCGCGCGCCGAGGTCAAGGATGGTCGCGGCCGATAGCCGACAAGTCTTCGCAGCTGGACCGCGCCGACGACGCACGCCACGATCGTCCCGAGGGTCCAGCAGGCCATCATCACGTCGGCGGCGGCGCCATGCGCCTGCCAGGCCACGAGCACCGCAGCCCCGAGTGAGACGACGCCGCCCAACGCGTACCTTGAGGTCGCGCTGGCACCGCGTCCCAACGCCACGAGCGCCTGGTCGAGCACGATGACCAGGGTGCCGGTGACGGCAGCCACGAGGAACGTGAGCCAAAAGAGAACCGATACCACGGCCGTGTCCGGCGTCACTGCCGACTGCAGCACGAGGTAGCCGAGGGCCAGCACGGTGCCGGCGACCGCCACGATGGCGAACGCCGCGTCCAGCACCCTCGCGGGCGGCTCCCCCCGCCCCACCGAAAGGATCACCGCCGACCCGGCGCCCAGCCCTGCGAGCTGCGTGCAGATCATGACGGCCGCGACCGCGGCCATGGTGAGCCCGACCTCACGGTCGGACGTCGCGCGCGCGGCCACGACCCAGAAGGCGAAACCCGCGCCGGTCTGGGCAGCCTTGCCCACGACGAGGCCGAGCGAGCTGCGCAAGGCGGAATGCCGGACGGTCAAGGCGCCCGTAACGACAGCCCCCGACTTAGCGCTCATGACGCAACCCCCTTGCCATAGCGGCGTAGTTATACCAACAGAAAGCGACGTAGTAGCGCAGCCACCGGGGCTGGCCTGCGGCCAGGCTCAAGGCGCTGCCCCGGACCGCCGCGGCGGCTGGCAGCAGCGCCAACCTCGCACCGCGCCAGCCGTGTTTTCGGATCATCCGTCCCAGTCCCGTTCCGTCCATCAGGAACTGGTCAAGCGCAAACTCGAAGTCGTCTGCGGCGAACCGGTGTTCCACGAAGACCCGGCGTGACACCGCCGTTCGCAGCCCTGACTCCCGCATCCGCCAACGCAGCTCGATGTCCTCCCCCGACTTGAACGAGTCGTCGAAACCCACGCCCAGCATCAGCTCCCGGTCGGCGATCGTCGCCACGAGCCCGAACCAGTTCCGGCTGCGGCCCGTGCGATGGTGATGTGCCAGCGCCTGCCCCCAGTAGCCCGGTCCAGCGACACTCTCCAGACCGGCCTGGAGGGCATCGTAGCGGCCCTCCACCAGCTCCGTGAGCAGATTGGCGACCCCCATTGGCCCGAACACGACGTCGGCGTCGACGAGCAGGACCCAACGGGTGCTGCTGCTCCGCACACCGAGTGTTCGAGCCCATGGCAGGCCGCGGCCCTCATCACTCAGGACCCGGGCACCGGCCGCCAGGGCGAGCTCGACGGTGCGGTCGGTGGAGCATCCGTCCACCACGATGATCTCGGCGACACCGGATTGACTCAGGGCCTCCAGACAGCGCGGGAGCAGAGGCTCCGCGTTGCGGGCCGGAACGACCGCGGTGACTTCGGCAGGGCTGTGAACCACTGGGTCCACCCCCTCAGATCTGCTCGCCGAGGACCGACGGCAGAAGCTGTTCAAGAAACCGGACAATGTCATCCGACGCCTCGTCCGCCGAGAAGGCGGAGGGCACCTGCAGCAAATGGCAGGGACGACCGTCGAGTGCCTTGCTGAGCACGAGCCCCTTCGCGTCGAAGTGCTCGCGCCACGGGAGAACGGACGTGGCCGCCAGCCCGGTCACGACCCGCTGCGAGAAGCCCGCCATCTCGATGTGGAAGTTGCCGATCATGCGGTCCACCATCCAATCACTCGTCCGCTCAACGATCCGGGACCGGGCGCCCTCGTAACGCTCGACATAGACGGCGGCCGCGAGCGGGGCCGAGGTCGTCACTGCCCGCCCCGGAAACGCGGTCTCCGGCACAACCATGCGGTGCTCCGGCGACCATCGCCGGGAGAAGTCTGCGAGGCGCGGATAGCGGATGACGTAGGGGTGCACCACTGTCGTGAGACGGCCGACGCTCCCCGAGAGCGCTGAGGGGACGAGTGGCTTCCGGACACCTTCGAACAGGTGCGGGTAGATAGTCCGGTGGTGCGGCTTGATGAACATCGGCTTTGCGTAGCCGAGCAGCATGGCGTCCTCGGCGAGGAAGGCCCAGTCGTCACCCATGAACGACCACCCCTCGCGCCGCATCAGCTTGGCGGCAGTGCTCGTCTTACCCGTCCCTCCAGCCGCCGGAAGCGCAATCGCGTGACCCCGGTACGCCATCGTGGCCGCGTGGATCATGCCGGCCCCTTGACCGACCATCGCAGCATCCAGAACAGGGACCACGGAAGTCAACAACTCACCCGGCCCATGAATACGCCACTGCTCCGCATCCCTCACAACCTGGACCCGATCGGCCTGGAAACGCACGCTGCTCCCCGTATACGCGAGCTCATGCTCAAGCAGACCCGCATCCGGCATCGACTCCAACCGATCATCCACGACGATGTCCGCGGGCCGCTCCGTATCCGTGGCGAAACACGCCAGCATGCTCTGCAGCTGGGCCGCCGCCGGCGCCTCCGCGTCAACGCGGATCGTCACGCGGCCGTGAATGTCGAAGTGCAATGCCTTCGTCTTGGTCCTTGTCTTCATGATCGTCCCCTGTCTGGGTTGTCTGGGTCGGATGGGGTTTTGGGGTGGCGGGCTGTGGCGCTGGGGTTATTGAGCGCGGAGGGCGACGAGCCAGCCGGCCCATTCGCGCGCCGAACCGCTGCTCCATACCCAGGACTTGCTGCCCGAGGAACCGGCGGCTGCCTGAAGGCCATCGTCAAGCTCAGTGCGCTTACCACCGAGGTCATACACTTCCGCCATGTCTGACGGGCCAGCGATGACGATAGTGGTGTTGCTTGAGTTGATGGCGATTGCGCCAACGAGCATGGCTCCGGCGGTCGTTGTGGTGACTCCGGAAACCGAGCCCGTAGTTGCAGCGGTGGCAGACGCGGCTACCGAGGCTGCTGTGTCCAAGGGAGTTGTGGTGTTCACGCCGGAGTAGCAGCTGATGCCGCCACCACTGGCGACAGACCCTGCGGTGGTCCAGGTGTAGCTGGCAGGTTCGGAGGCACCCATGACGTGGTAGTAGCCATACAGGTGTGGGTTGGAGATCGACGTACTTGCGGCGAACTGCGTCCAGCCGGTCGGGGCCGCTGAAACCGTCGAGCCGTTGAGCGCCAAGGAGGCGACACAGACCTGGCCTGCCGTGGCGGAAGCGGGCTTGGTAATCGTGTGGCTCGTGGTACTCGTGGTGTTAACCACTGTGCTCGTGCCTTGGCGCTGAATCCCTGTCCCACCGCCCGCGGGAGCCGTGGTGAATGTCCAGGTCTTGTCCGTCGCCAGCGCGTTGCCGGCAACATCCTTCACCCCAGCGGAGCCGCTCTTGATCGTGGCCGTGTACGTCGTGCTTGCGGCCAGGTCA